>NZ_CP114289.2:0-643378 GCF_027111315.2 Flavobacterium limnophilum
GCCACGATTATTTGGTTCGAAACACCCGAAGCCAGTTTTTGAAAGCGAATATTGTCAACGACGAAGTGAATGTCCTGTCGCATCAAGCTTCCTCGATGTTGAATTCTTTTGCAGTTTCCAACGGATTGGTTTATGTGCCAGATGGGACTTATGAACTGAAGAAAGGCGATAAAGTGGAAGTGTACTTGTTGTAAATTTCTAATAATTAATTTGCACTTGACAATGTAATTTTAAGGAGAGTTTTTTTATTTTGTCATAATTTTAGCCTTAACTTAGCATTTAGTAAATAGAATGAAATTTAATTCAATAACATTTTAATATTCAATAGTATGATAGTACAGTATCAAGGTAAAAAAGATGGAAAATCGACCATGTTTACGATAAAAATTAACGGAGGTAATTTGTCGAAGACAAGTTCCAATTATGAACTTTTTTTGTATGTGGGCGATAAAGGAGCCAATCAAGTGCCGCTTTTTACGACAGAAATTCACCAAAGTTTGTCCAATTGTTTAAAAGAAATTTATTTGTTCAGAAAACACAATCACATCACGTTTGATGCTGCATCAGAAAAAACAGTGGGTGAATTAGTTCCTCACGACCAGATTGTTTACAACTTCAACAAACCTGCTTTGTTTAGGGCATAAACCGTTTCGTCAAGACATAAAAAAAGACTGTTCAATTTTTGGGCAGTCTTTTTTTATGATACCATCTTTGTCAAAGTTTCAAACTTTGACAAAGATAATAGAGATAATTATTTATTGTAAATATCCAGCAGCCAACTATAAAAACTGTCTTTCCATTGGGAAACCGAATGTCCTTTGTCATAGGCCAATCCAAAACCGTGATCGCCCTTGGAGTAAATATGCAATTCTGATTTATTCACTTCGGCAACGACGGCGGCCAAACCGGGAATAAGTTCTTTCATCGGCATTTTTTTGTCGTCACGAGCCACGGCCATAAAAACAGGAGGCAACGCAGCCACGTTGTCAATTTTTTTGAAGTTGCTGAGTGTGTTCCCGTGATAAATTAAACCCACAAAGGCGGGTTTCCAATCTATGGGTTCCTTGGCTTCGGTAGATTTGATGGCGATGCGCTCGCTCAACCAACCTCCTGCCGAAAAGCCCAGAATTCCGATTTTGTCTTGGTCTATTTTTAGGCTTGCTGCCAATTCTTTCATTTTCAAAATGCCTGTTCTCGCATCCTGATAAATGGCCCCTTTATAATCATCCATATTGATAATCATATCTCCTTTTTCATCTTTTCGGTTGGTTCTATATTTCACGACCATGCAGTTGATGCCTTGCCCGGAAAGCCAAATCGCAATATCAGTTCCTTCTTTGTCCACCCAATTGGTGGTCAAACCGCCACCGGGAAAAATCACCACGCCAATGTGTTTGTTGTTCGCCTCCGAAGCCGGGAACAATTGATAGGTTGCAATCGAAATATTGCTGATAACCCTGTTTTTGTGCGATAACGAAAGCGGATTAATCACCGAATCCACCACCGTTTCTGGATTGGGATGACTTACTGGGTTTTTCTCGATACCGTTGGGATATAAAGGTGTTTCTGGATTGCTTTGCGCTAATAAATAGCCGCAGTTTAATAGTAGTGAAATGGAGAAAAGGAGAGCGGTTTTTTTCATATTGGTTGGGCTTAATAGTGTTTAATTGTTGTTAATGGGCACGAGCGGGACGCTCGGACTAGCTCTGTGATACTAGCGTAAGCCAAGGAATTATTAAAAACCAAATACGAAAAAAAGTAGGCTAATGGCTGTTTTTTTTGTTTTCCTCTGCTTCGGCTATCATTTTATACATTAAATTAGTTCCTTCATTAGTTAGTTGAATATTTATTTGCATAATTTCTAAACCAATTTGAAAAATTTCATCAGTATCAATATTGTAAATGTATTGAACTAAATTTAACGCTTCTTTAGTTTTATGTGCTGACACATTATTTCTTATATTATTTAATAAGGTTTCATGCTTTTTTCTCACACTAGCGTATTTACTGTTTAAGTCTTTAATTATTGGAACGAATTCTTTATAATTATTTGAGTTTAATTCTCCAATTAATTTAAATCCTAATAAATCATTTATATCTTTTAGGTATTCAATTATAATCATAGCTAACATTCTGGCAAATAAAAGTTTTTCAAATCTATGTTTTGCTAAACGAATATTTTGAGTAAGAATTGAAATGTCAGTATTTGTTATTGATGATATCAGGCACAAATTCAAAAAATTATCAAATCTGCGAATTCCATGATTCCTCATTTTTTCATAAAATTCTCTTGTAGAGTTTATATCATTTACTGCAAGTTCGAGATTTTTTTCATTAACAGAAATTAGTTCTTTTTTAGACCTTTCTAAATCTTCAAGTTGTTTTTGGTAATCTGTTTTTTTTCTAAAAAATCTCATTTATCTCATTTTTTTATAAAGTAACTGTTGGCTATGTGGTTTGTATGCCAAATTATGTGAAATACGAATTAGATATGATGAATTCCATATTTATTGTTCTTCAAATATATTCATTTTTTCTTACAAATTGCAATTGTGTTTTAACGCCAATAAAAAAGGGCTAATAAAAGCCCAATTTTTTAAAGAATATCGAAAAATCAATAGTTAAACTTTTTATCCGTCAAGGTTTTCATGAAAGCAATAAGCTGCTTTTTTTCTTTCTCGGTTAAATTCAATTGGTCTTCGGGCAAGGTTTGGTTTTCCAATGAAAAACCCAATCCTCTTCCGCCTCCTTTGTTGTAAAAATCGATGACTTCCTCAAGGGTTTTTTGTCTTGCGAAAAGACGTTGATGACAAACAAACAGGACAAGAGGAGTATGGTGTTTTTCATTTTTGTGGTTTTTTATATGTGGTTGTTTTTTTTTGTCTAAACGGAAATAGGATTAAAAAAGCTAATTCTACCAAATATCCAAATGGTTAGAGAAGAGGGCGTGGCTTTATCTTTTCAAGGTAAAATGGCCAGAAAAATTTTTTCCATCTCCTGTGTCGACTTTAAACCAGTAATCGCTTGGATTCATTTTCTTTCCGGTATAAAATCCATCCCAGCCTAAACTGTTTGCCGATAGTTGTTTTAATAGTTTTCCATATCGGTCATAGATGAATATTTTTGAGTTTGGAAATTTTGAAATCCCCTTGATTTGCCAATAGTCATTAAAACCATCATCGTTTGGAGTAAAGAATTTGGGATAGTCCATGATGGTTACTTCTGAAGAATCTTCTCCACAACCTTCTTTATCCCTTGCAAAAACAGTGTAGATTCCTCCTTCGATGTTTGTAAAATAATTACTGTCTTGATAATTGATGTTATCTATTGAATATTCAAAATTCCCATCACCGGTAGCTATTATCTCAATGTAATTATGGCCTAATTCACCATAGTTTACTCGTTGAATTTGGGGTAAAGCGGAACGTGTCAAGTTAAATGAAAATGAATTTTCACAAGTTATTCCATTACTCATTTTAGACACTCGAAGTGTATAGGATCCTGCCTCCATTAAATTTGCTTCAAAGGAATTGGAAATTACCGTATTGCCTTTATATTGCCATTCCCAAGAATCAAAATTGGGGTCTGTGGCAATATGTAATGAGGGTTCTAAATCACATAAAAAATAGTCGTTTTCTAAATTAATCTTGGGTAACTCATTTACAATCAATTTGAAGCTGGTTTCGGTAAAACATAATGGATTGAATTGATTTTCAACTTTAACATGGATTGTTTGAGACCATGCGACAGTATTTTGGTAATTTATTGGTAGTGGACTTGGTAATTTGTTTCCATTTTCATCTGAATAAGATAGGAGCAAGCCTGTTTGATGGCCAATTATTTGACTTTCAATTATTGAAGTGTCGAAATGAGAAAATCCGTTGCCCTCATCGCAAGCGTATAAAGGTTGAGGTTGATTGATCAATGGTTTAGTGGATGTTGCTAAAATTAATGATGTTTCAGCATAACAAGTTGTTTGTGGTTTAGAAACTCTTACGGTTATGGTTTCTTGATTAGGAACAGCATTTGTATAAGGATTTGGTAAAGGACTTGGAAGTTGATTTCCATTAGTGTCAAAATAAGATACTACCATTCCTGTTTGGTTTCCTAGAACTAGAGCTTCAATATTTGAAGTGTCGAAAAACTCGGAAATGCCATCGTTGTTGTCATCGCATCCAGTTATTTTATTCAAGGAATTCGCAATTGGTAAAGGATTTACGATTAATTTAAAAGTGGTTTCTGAAGTGCAATTGGTATCAAGGTTTTTAACTTTTACCGTTATTATTTCTTCATTTTTAACTAAATTTATAACTGAACCCAATGCCGAATCAAGGATTATGGCCCCATTTTGATGATAAAATTCAACTTTTAAATTTGTTTGACTACCAACGATATTCGAATTAACTTGATTAAGATGGAACGTTGAGTATCCATCATTGTTGTCATCACATACATTCAAGTCTTTAACTGTTGCAATGCTTGGTAAAGGATTGACAATTAAATCAAAACTGGTTTCGGAATAACAGCAAAAGTTGTCTTTATGACTTACTCTTACTGTTATGGTCTCTCTGTCTTTTATGGTGTTAGTGAACGGATTCGGTAATGAACTGTGTTTTTTACCCTTGCCATCTATGAAAGTAACAACTTTGTCAATTTGTCCACCTAAAACTTGTTGGGAAATAGTCGAAGTGTCAAAAGAGGTTGAAAAACCGGTGTTGGAACTGTTTTCACACGCGTAAATAGTGTTGATTCCGTATGCCTTTGGAGGCTCTTTTACATCGATTGTTTCGCTTAAATTTTCAACTGTTCCGTCTTTTGC
The DNA here is from genome assembly GCF_027111315.2 of Flavobacterium limnophilum. GTDB lineage: Bacteria > Bacteroidota > Bacteroidia > Flavobacteriales > Flavobacteriaceae > Flavobacterium > Flavobacterium limnophilum. The sequence continues at coordinate 4,820 of NZ_CP114289.2, forward strand.
AGTAACGGTGGCGGTAATTGTATAGGTGCCATCTTCTGAAAAATCGTGAAAAGGGGATAAGTCTGTGGAAGTATTGGCTGTTCCTGAGGTTGGATCTCCAAAATCCCATACTATTGAAGCAATTTTTGTTTGATCGTCAACACTGAATTCCTTTAAAAAGTCAGAACAAATATTTGAAATATTCATTTCAAAATGAGTAGAAACATTTTTTACATTTCCAGTTACATTGATGTAAAAATTGGCATTTGGTATTCCAACATCAGCAGTAGAGAAATATTCATTATATCCAATATTGGGGGAACGACTACAGCCTTTAAACCAAGAAGCACCATTGTCTTGTGTTGAACCTGCTATCATGGCAACTGTTGATCCACCACCTAATATAGGGTTGCTGCCTTTTTCAACTTCAACTAGTATTCTTTCAACACCTGCAGGTATTATAATTGGGGTGTTAAAATCTATTTGAATTATTTGAGAATCATGGCCTATGGCTGGAGGAATATCTATGGTTTGGCTACTGCCAATTAAATCTGTTTCCGAAAAAGAAGAGGGGAAATTAGTATCTATTTTATAGAAATTAAAACTAACGGTGGCACCCCATGCTGTATTATTAACCCCAACTTGCCCAGAAGTTACTACATATTCTTCATTAGGCGATATGCCAAAATCTTTTAAGTTAAAATCTCTAGCCCAATAGTATGTGGTTCCATAACAGCCATACATATCAGTTTTCACTAAATCATCACATGTGTTGTGGGAGATTCGGGTTACAGAACCAGAGCTTTTTGAATCAAATGCCTCACCAGTTACGGTTATATAAAAGTTGGCATTGGGAACAGGAATAGTTAAATCTGTTGTTGGAGCTAAAAGATAGTTTTTTTCACAACCTCTATACCAGGAATCTCCTTTTTCTTCTTGTGTACCAGCGATAAAAACTTTAGCAGATGTGTAATTAGTATAGTCCATTCCCTTATTTACTGTGACCAATATTTTTTCAACGCCTGCGGGAACTATGAGGGGTTCCTCAAAATCTAATTGCATAATTTCGGGATTTCCATCAATGGTTTTAGTAGCTATAACTCCTCGAGTTCCCAGTAAAGGCTTTTCAAAATAAGAATTATAGATATCGGGAAATCTTTCATCAACGATGTAAACCGAAAAATACAACTTTGCACCAATATCTGATTTAGCAATTCCAATCTGTCCTGATTTGATAATAAATTGTTCATTTGGAGCTATGCCAAAATCCGACAAATTAAATACTCTGCCCCAATTTTCATCTTCTAGACAAGAGTACATATCTGTCTTAATGAGTGTTGTTCCAACATTGTTGGTTAATGTTATTTGGGCATCGATGCATTGAAAAGATAGAAAAAGTAGAAGTAGAGCTATGTTTTTAAACATTATTTTTGAGAATAGTCGTTGTAATTTAGTTTGTGTTGTTTTCAGCTTGTTGCTGTCTAACTTGTACCTATGATAAAATAATGCAAATCCCACCATTTTCGGATCCATTAGGCAGGATAATCATCTTGTTTTATTTTGTCTCAAATATATAAATGTTTTATTACAAAATTCATTGGGTGTAATTATTTTGTTTTTGAAATGAAGAAATAATCATCTTATTTAAGGACGGCACATCTGTATGGATAGAGTATGGCAAGAGTATGGATAGAGCATATATATAGTAACCTTATAGTAACTTTATAGTAAGTATATAGTAACTATGTGACAACCTTAAAATAATGCTGATTCATTACTGGACTACAATTTATTTACCAATGACTAAACAATAGTTTTCGCTTCAAGGAATTACAACCAACGGCTTGATACAAATAATCAGGATAATTCCCCATTTATTTGCCGCTTCTTTGTCCTTTCTATTGCGGGTTCAACTCATTCGACTTTGGATGTCAACTACAACTTTAAAAAAAGAGTCATTTATCTTTTGTGGAAATAAATATTTCGTTATGTTTGCAAAAGTATAACGAAACTATTTCCATTGAAAATCAAGAGCAAAATCTGGATCGAAACCGAGCAAGGAATTATTCTTAGCGAAGGACGTATTCAATTATTGAAATTAATTGAGGCCACGGGTTCGCTCAATAAGGCAGCGAAGGAGATGAATATTTCCTATCAAAAAGCTTGGAAAATGGTCGATACGTCAAACAAAGCCTCGAAAGAACCGCTGGTGGAAACCCAAATTGGCGGAAACAAAGGTGGAGGCACGGTTTTGACGCCCTATGGAAAATCGTTGATAGCCTCTTTTGAAGCCATCAATGCTGAATGCTGGGAATTTTTGGACGCAGAACTTAAAAAACATGCACTATGACCGTTGCAGATTTGTTGGGAATGCCTTTGTTGCTGCTGTTGTTGCCAATAGTCGCTTTCTTGTACGCGAGTGTCGGACACGGCGGAGCCAGCGGTTATCTGGCATTGATGAGTGCGTTTTCGTTCCCGATGACGTACATGAAACCAACGGCTTTGGTGTTGAATATCTTGGTTTCATCGGTTTCTTTTTATTTTTATTACCGGGAGAAAAATTTCAAATGGAACTTGTTTTATCCTTTCGCGCTGACTTCGATTCCGTTTTCGTTTGTGGGCGGATATTTAAAAATTGACGCTTTTTACTATAAAATTATTTTGGCCACAGTCTTGGTTTTTGCGGTATTGCGACTACTGGGATTTTTTGGTAAAGAAAAAAATACGCTTAAGGAAATTAACCTGCCGTTGGCATTGGGATTTGGAGCATTGATTGGGTTTTTGTCCGGGTTGTTGGGCATTGGCGGAGGCATTATTTTGAGTCCCGTTTTGCTGCTGTTCGGTTGGGCAACAATGAAACAAGCGGCGGCAGTCTCGGCCTTGTTTATTTTGACCAACTCCATATCGGGACTTTTTGGTTTTGTTTCCCAAGGCGGAATCCTGCCTGAATCTTCCTTGGTGTTGATTGGCGTGGTTTTCATCGGAGGAACTTTGGGCGCTTATTACGGAAGCACAAAATTTAATACGAAATCGTTGCGCTATGTTTTGTCGGCGGTTATCGGAATTGCAATAGTTAAATTATATACCACGGCATAATGGAAAATTTCACGGGAATTATTTTGGCAGGCGGAAAAAGCCAACGCATGGGAACCGACAAAGGAATGTTGCCCTTGAACGGAAAACCGTTTATAACGCATATTTACGAAGCAATGAAACCGATTTTTGGCGACAATATTGTGGTCGTTTCCTCGAATGCGGATTATGATGCTTTTGGCTATAACCGAATAGAAGATTTAATTTCGGATAAAGGCCCAGTTGGTGGATTGTACACGGCTTTGAAGCAATCAAAAACCAAATTCAATCTAGTATTGAGTGTCGATGTGCCTTTGGTTACAACTGAATTGGTGCAATGGTTGGTCGATAATCACGATGATTCGTATCTGATTACGCAAGTTCAAGTCAATGAAAAACCGAGTCCATTGGTTGCTGTTTACGATCGTGCTTTGCGAACCCTGTTGGGCGAGCATCTAGCTGGAAACCAATTGAAATTGCGCGACGTTATTGCCGAAGTGCATCCCCAAACCTTGACGGTTCCCGAAAAATGGAGTAACCAACTTCAAAATATTAACACGGAAGAAGATTATAAAAAAATACAGAAATGACCATAACCCTTAAATATTTCGGTTTACTAGTCGATATTACCCAAAAAAAAGAGGAGGTTTTTTCTGTGGAAGAAAATAATATGTCAGTTTCTTTTTTGAAATCAAAAATGGAAACCGCTTACCAAGAACTGAAAAACACCAACTATTCCATCGCGGTTAACCAAGTAATGACTAGCCTGGATTACAACATAAAAGACCAGGACGTGATTGCTTTTTTGCCGCCTTTTGCGGGAGGGTAAAATTTGTTTAAGGGTTTAAAATTGTTTAAAACCCAACCCTTAAACTTTTAAACTCTTAAACTTTTAAACGATGACAAGATATTCCAGACAAATTGCCCTTGCAGAAATTGGGGAAGCCGGTCAGCTAAAATTACAAAATGCAAGCGTTTTGGTAATTGGAGCGGGTGGTTTGGGCTGTCCTGTTTTGCAGAATTTAGCCGCTGCAGGAGTGGGAACCATAGGAATTGTGGATGGTGACGTGGTGGACGAAACCAATTTGCATCGTCAATTACTTTATACTTTGAAAGATTGTGGCAAGAGCAAAGTTGAAGTAGCCAAAAAAGCTATTTTGGAATTGAATCCGGAAATAAAAGTAAACGTATATCCTGAATTTTTCAGTACTCAAAATACCTCCGAAATAGTTAAGGATTACCAAATAATTGTCGATTGCACCGATACGCTTGCCATTCGTTATTTGATAAATGATGTGGCCTTGGTCAAAAAGATTCCGGTAGTTTATGCTTCGATTTACAAATTTGAAGGACAGGTTTCGGTTTTTAATTATAAAAACGGCCCAAGTTATCGCTGTTTGTTTCCCGAACAGGAAAATTTGAATGCTGTTCCCAATTGTGTGGAATCAGGAGTTTTGGGAGTTTTGCCAAATACGTTGGGTACATTACAAGCTACCGAAGTTTTGAAAATAATTTTAGAAATGGGCACAGTTCTATCAGGTAAATTATTGATTTACGATGCCCTCCATTTTCAAACGCAAATTATTGATTTTGCCAGGAATCCAAAAGCAATTGAAAAGGGATTCATCAACGGAAGCCAGCTTTTGCATCATAAAAAAACAAATGAAAGTTTAAGCCCCGAAGCGTTTTTAGAAAAATGCAACCAGATGGGAATAGTGGTTATCGACGTTCGGGAATCGGATGAAAGTCCCGAGTTTAAAGGTAAGAATGTAATTCAGATTCCTTTGAGTGAATTAAGAGAGTACAGCAAGAAATTGGATAAAAACCAAGAAATCGTTGTATTTTGTCAAACGGGTCAACGCAGTCAAACCGCTTTGAATTATCTAAAAAAATCAGGATTCGTCGGTGTTTTCCATTTAGGGAAAGGCATCGAATCCCTGAAAAATCAATTGCAATAGCAATGACAATTACAAAGAAAAAACAAAGAAATAAGTAACTTGAAATTTTCAGGACTCGGCTCCCTCTCCTTTGGAGAGGGCTGGGGTGAGGATAAATATAACAATGATGTCAAAAAAAGAAAACACAGTTCCAGTCTCGGCTCCCTCCCCTTCGGGGAGGGCTGGGGTGGGGAAGAAAAACTCCTTTATTCAGGGACAAATAACATCGGAATTCATCGGGAATTCTATTGCCAAGCATCAAAGTAAAACTACCATTGGTGCACACAATATTTTTCTGGGTCAAGTTCGTGCTGATGTTATTGAAGGAAAAACGGTTGCTGCAATCGAATATACGGCTTACGAAGAAATGGCAGAACAAAGTTTCTATGAAATCAGGGAAGCGGCTTTCGCTAAATATGATTTGTCTTGTTTGCACATTTACCACAGTTTAGGTTTGGTAAAAACAGGAGAAATTTGTTTGTTCGTTTTTGTTTCGGCACCAAGACGCAAAGTGGTTTATGAAGCTTTGGAGTTTTTGGTGGAAGCCATAAAAGAAAAAGCACCCGTTTTCGGGAAAGAGCTTTTTGAAGACGAAACTTATTCTTGGAAAGTAAACACTCCAACCCCCAAATAGAAAATTAACAACAATTTCTAACTCCCAACTTCTAACTTTCTATGGTAGATATCACACACAAAATAATTACCCAACGCACTGCAACGGCTCAGGCCATCGTGAAAGTGGGTTCACAGGCTACGATGCGGGCAATTTTAAGCAATACCGTTCCAAAAGGAAACGTGCTGGAAGTATCCAGAACAGCCGGTTTATTCGCCGTAAAAAACACTTCGAATTCTATTCCGGATTGTCATCCAATGCCGATTGAGTTTACAGGAATTCAGTTTGAATTACTCGAAGATTCAGTTTTGATTGAAGTGACGGTGAAAGCTATTTACAGAACAGGCGTTGAGGTTGAAGCGATGCACGGTGCTTCGATTGTGGCTTTGACGATGTACGACATGCTGAAACCCATCGACAAGCAAGTAGAGATTTCGACCATAAAATTATTGTACAAAAAAGGAGGGAAATCGGATTTTGGAGTCAAAGAAAAATTGGATTTGTCGGTTGCAGTAATGGTTTGTTCTGATTCTGTAGCTGCCGGAAAAAAAGAAGACAGAGCAGGAAAAGTAATCTCGGATAAAATCAAAAATCTGGGATTAAGCGTGTCAAGTTACACGGTAATTCCTGATGAGGTAGCCGATATTCAGGAAACTATAAATAAATTGTGCACAGCCAACAAAGATTTAGTAATCATTACAGGAGGAACAGGTTTGTCGAATAGAGATGTCACTCCGGAAGCGGTTATTCCTCTGTTGGATCGACGCATTCCCGGAATAGAAGAAGCCATTCGTTCCTACGGTCAGGACAGAACACCTTACGCAATGTTGTCCAGAAGCGTGGTCGGTTTCAAAGGCAATACCTTGATAATGGCTTTGCCGGGTTCAACGGCAGGCGCAAGCGAATCGATGGACGCTGTTTTTCCATCGATATTACATTTATTCAAAATACTAAATGGTTTCAACCACGGAAAATAAAACAATTCAAATGCAGGATACTCACGGCAGAGGGCACAATTACTTGCGCATTTCGATTACGGAACACTGTAATTTGAGATGTACGTATTGTATGCCCGCCGAGGGAATTGCGCTCACGCCGAGAGCACATCTAATGACTGCAGATGAAATTGTTGCCATTGCCCAAACTTTCGTCAATCTGGGCGTAACCAAAATCAGATTAACAGGTGGAGAGCCCTTGGTACGAAGAGATGCCAAGCAAATCATCCAGCGTTTGGGAAAATTAGGAGTCGAACTGACTTTGACCACCAACGGGATTTTGGTTCACGAATTCATTGAGACTTTTAAAGAAGCTGGAATCAAAACCTTGAATGTAAGTATTGACAGCTTGCAAAAAGACAAGTTCAACCAAATTACCCGTAGAAATTATTTCGATAAACTATGGGAAAACTTGGATTTGCTTGACGCCAATGGGTTTCAGGTAAAACTGAATGTCGTGATGATTAAAGGTTTTAACGATAACGAAATCATCGATTTTATCGAAATGACCAAAGACCGAAACCTCCAAATTCGTTTCATAGAATTTATGCCTTTTGACGGCAATCAATGGAACAAGGAAAAATTGGTTTCTTATGCTGAAATTATGACGCAAGTGGAAAGTTTTTATTTCAGTCCAAACGTAAAACGAATTCAGGATAAACCCAACGATACTTCCAAAAACCACAAAATCGAGTCGTATAAAGGAAGTTTCTCGGTAATTAGCTCGGTTACCAATCCGTTTTGTAGTACCTGCAATCGCATCCGTTTAACTGCCGATGGAAAACTAAAAAATTGTTTGTTCTCAAATACTGAAACTTCTTTGCTGGATACTTTAAGAGCAGGAGAATCCATTGAACCGCTCATTTTTCAAAACATAAAATCCAAACACGCTATGCGAGGTGGAATGGATGATGATGCCAAATTTCAAGACCCGGAATTGTTTTCCCAGAACAGAAGTATGATAAAGATTGGGGGATAACAAAAAAGAACTTCAAACGAAGTTCTTTTTTGTTATTAGTCAAACGAAATATAATTTCCTTCTTGGAGATTTATTTGATATTTAATTTTGAATTCTTTTCTTTTAGTTGATACACTTGCTTGTGGAGCAATTCTTTTCTTGTTGTCAAAGCAAATTATAGCATTTTTACTTTCAAGATTAATAGATTCAATTTTTTTTAAATAAAATTTAATTGTGTTTTCTAATTGTTTTAATCCTTCTTTTCGACGTACTGATAAATTCTCTTTTGTGGCTTTTATTTCAGTAAAATAGATGCAAAAATCATTGAAAATCACATAATCACATTGTCCGCCTTTTACGCTTTTCATAACGCAATCATCATTTTGAATAAAATGATATTGGGAGTTTATATTGTTTTGTATATGCAAATGATACTTTTCACTAGCATTTACAAAAACTCCTTTTTTTAAAATTTGATCTTCAAAAACAAAAGTATGTTTGTCTGTAATAGTAGTTAGACAATCAACTTCAATTTGAGGAAAAGCTTCTCGAAGTTGATTTATCATAAATCCAATAATTTATCAAATTCATCTGAAAAAGAATCCGAAACATTATCAATCATATTTTCGTTGATTTGTCCCAATTTATCATTCATTATTTTTTTAGCTTTTCCATTTTTCAATTCATAAGCAATAAAGTTTTTTGGGTCAAGCCAAGATTCTTTTTTAATGATTTTGTTGACTTCTTTTGGTTTTGTTTTTCCTTTATCAAAAGCCAAAAGCAAATTGTTAATAGATGCCAAAACAAATGGACTATGAGTAGTTAGAATTAAATTTTTTCTATCAAACAAACAGTTTTTAACCAAATATTTAATCAATTCGTGTTGCGCTTTTGGATATAAGTTGAGTTCAGGTTCTTCGACAACAAAATTGAAGTTGTATTTTTCCTTTAATGATTTAGAATATTCGACTAATAGCAAAATAGGAACAACAGATTGCAATCCAGAAGCTGATTCTAATAAATCAACTTTTTCTGTTTCATTATGATAGATATATGAGGTTTTGCCTTCTCTTTTATATTTAATTTTCTTATCAATAATATCCAAAGGTAATTCTTTAATGGTTTGAATTGCTTTTTGATATTCTTGTCCTGAATTTAATAAATGTTTAGGGATTAAAACATTGTTGTTTAGCAGTCCTAGGGAGTTCTCTGCAATTAAATGAAGAAAACTTCTTTCTGATGGGATATAGATAGAGTCGAAAAGATATAGGTTTGGAAAATTTTGTATGATTTTTTCAAATAACTCAATGTAATTGTTAATGGATTTTTCTTTCTCTAGTATTTCTAGTAATTCATCTGCTGTATTTTCGTCAGGCTTGAAGCTTTTAATTTGTTTTTTTAGAATTAAACTTTTAATCTTATTTTTTTCAATTTCATTAGTAACAATATTTGAAAAAATAATCGAATCTGTTATAAATAGTTCATTTAAAGCTGCAGATAAGGCTGTTTTTAAAGTGTTTTTTATTTTATTTTTATCATTACTTGAATCATTGTTGGCATCCTTTATAAAAGACAAAAAACGTTGTGGCGTGCCTTTTGAAAAAGAGCCATTTTCATAATCAAATGAAAATGGACTTGTTTTAAAATGATTTATATTATCATAACTTATATAAGTGTCTTTTTTTAAATAAGATAGGATGTTATATTTTTTCAACTCATCTTCAAAAGTATTTTTTTCATCTCTTCTAAAATCCTCATCTTCCAATATAGAAAGTAATTTAGCCAAAGTACTCTTCCCGGAAGCTTGTGCTCCAATTAAAGCTACCATTTCTCTAACTTCGATTTCAATATCTTTTAGAGGTCCGAAATTTTTAACAATAAGTTTTGCTCTTTCCATTTTTCAAAATTAAGGAAATAATTTATAATACAAAGGAACCCAATTGAGTTCCTTTTGTAAAATTATGTTTTTATGTAGAATATTATTCTTTCAATCGGCAAGCTTTTGCTTCACCTTCAACAACCACTTCCGTCATTCCAAGAACAGAAAGATTTTTCATTGCTTTGTCCCATTTCTTGCCGCTCAATTCCGATTTGATTTTTAGTGAACCAAATTCCAATTGATTGCCGTTAGCTTGCAAAATAGCAACAATTAGTTTTTCATCTTCTTCTAGTTGAACCTGTTTTTTCTCCGGACGCATCTGAGGGAAAAACAACACTTCCTGAATAGAGGCATTATTGGTCAAGAACATCATCAAACGATCCATTCCAATTCCCAACCCAGAAGTTGGTGGCATACCGTATTCCAATGCTCTCAAGAAATCCTCATCAATCGTTCCGGTAGCTTCGTCATCTCCTTTTTCAGACAGACGCATTTGGTCTTCAAAACGTTCTCTTTGATCAATTGGGTCATTCAATTCAGAATAGGCATTGGCAACTTCTTTACCACAAACCATCAATTCAAAACGCTCTGTCAAATCTGGATTGTCGCGGTGTTCTTTACAAAGCGGCGACATTTCCTTTGGATAATCGGTAATAAACGTTGGTTGAATATAATTTTCTTCGCATTTTGCACCGAAAATCTCATCAATCAATTTTCCTTTTCCCATCGTGTTATCCACATCAATTCCCATTCCGCGAGCAGCTTCAAAAAGTTCCGCTTCGCTTTTGCCAGAAATATCAAAACCAGTAAAATGTTTGATAGAATCTGTCATCGTAACGCGAGCATAAGGAGCTTTGAAACTAATTTTATGTTCTCCAAAAGTAGCCTCGCTAGTTCCATTTACGCCAATAGCACAATGTTCCAACAAGTTTTCGGTAAAATCCATCATCCAGTTGTAGTCTTTGTAGGCTACATATATTTCCATTGCGGTAAATTCCGGGTTGTGCGTTCTGTCCATTCCTTCGTTACGGAAGTTTTTCGAAAACTCATACACACCGTCAAAACCACCCACAATTAATCTTTTCAAATATAATTCATTCGCAATACGCATGTAAAGCGGAATGTCCAATGAATTATGATGCGTAATAAACGGACGAGCGGCAGCACCACCGGGAATCGATTGCAAAACCGGAGTTTCTACTTCAAGATAACCAGCATCATTAAAGAAACCACGCATTGCATTGAACAATTTTGTTCTCTTGATAAAAGTCTCTTTTACATTTTGATTCACCGTCAAATCCACGTAACGCATTCTGTAACGCAATTCGGCATCGTTAAAAGCATCGTGTACTTTTCCGTCTTCATCCACTTTAGGCAATGGCAACGGACGCAAAGTTTTACTCAAAAACGTAAATCCATCCACGCGAATACATTGCGCACCCACTTTTGTAATGAATAATTCGCCTTCAATACCAATAAAATCACCCAAATCGGTCAATTTCTTGAACACTTGATTGTATAAAGTTTTATCTTCTTCCAAACACAAAACATCACGGTTCACGTACAATTGAATACGTCCTTCGCTATCCTGCAATTCGGCAAAACAAGCTTTTCCTTGATCTCTCACACTCATCAAACGCCCGGCAACAATCACCTTCTTGCCTTCCTCAAAGCTTTCTTTTATTTGTTTTGAAGTATGATTTACAGGAAAAAGATCGGCAGGATAAGGGTTGATTCCCAAATTACGCAAGCCTTGTAGTTTTTCTCTTCGGATAATTTCTTGTTCGGATAATGCCATTAGGTTCTGATTTTTAAGAGCGCAAAGATAACAAATAGATTGCAGATTTCAGAGTGCAGATTTTAGATTTTTCGGTAGAGACGGGTTTCAAACCCGTCTGTACAGAAACCCGTCCCTACAAAAGGATGTCGTTGCTAAGCAATAATTTTTTGTTTTTGCATCAGCCTTATAGATTTAAAGTAGAGTTTGTATCTTTGAAAAAAAAACGGATGACAAGAATAGCAGTTTGTTTTTTGCTTCTTTTTACAATGATGAGTTGTACAATGAAGGAAAAAATGGTTTTGAAAGAAGACGGTTCAGGTACTTTTTCGTATGGTTTTGATATGTCGGCATTAATGAAAATGGGCAAATCTACGGATTCAACCAAGGTTCCTAAAGTGATAGATTCTGTTTTTACTTTTAAAGAATTAATGAAGCCAATGAAAGACAGTATTGCCAAATTGTCTGATGTGCAAAAACAACAGTTTAAGTTGCTTGAAATGTTTAGAATTAAGCTAAAAGTCAACGAAAAACAAAAAGAATTTAGCTATGAAATGGAATTTGATTTTCCAACTACCGATAGTCTAAAAAACATGGTTTCGCCAACCAAAGCGGCTATGCTCTTGTCTTTAACCGATAAAAAAGTTCCTAAAAACAGCTTGAAAACGGATGGTAGCGAAGACAAAAGCAACACTAGTTTTAGTTATGACGGAAAGTTCTTTGTCAAGAAAGTAACTGCAACTGTGCCAAATGCAGACGAGAACAAGTCAAAAGATAAAAACGGAAATACATTTCAAGATGAATTTTCCAAAAAGATGGATGAGATGTTTAAAGAATGTAAATATTCTTTAGAATATCATTTTCCAAAAAAGATAAAAAGCGTTTCTTTAAAAGATGCCAAAATTTCAGAAGACAAAAAAAGTTTTGTTGTTGAAATTCCTATAGAAAATTTAAAAGCGAGTAGTGAACAATTGGGATTTAAAGTTGAATTTGAATAAGAAAAAATGAACAAAACCATCCAACTGCAAGATTTAGGACTTCAGGATTATAAAACCACTTGGGAATACCAAGAAGAAATTTTCAAAGGCATTGTCGATTTGAAAATCAAGAACCGAAATGCTAACTCCCAACTCCCAACTCCCAACTTCCTGCTTTTCGTAGAACATCCGCACGTTTATACTTTGGGAAAAAGTGGTGATTTGGAAAACCTATTGCTGAACGAAAAACAACTCGAAGCCAAAGGAGCGACTTTCTACAAAATCAATCGTGGTGGCGACATTACCTATCACGGCCCCGGACAAATCGTGGGCTATCCTATTCTGGATTTGGAAAATTTCTTTACCGACATCCATAAATACCTGCGTTTTCTGGAAGAATCCATAATCCTGACTTTACAAGAATACGGATTGGAATGCGGACGAAGCGAAGGCGAAACAGGCGTTTGGCTCGGAGCGGGAACACCATTTGCAAGGAAAATTTGCGCGATGGGCGTTCGCGCTTCCCGTTGGGTGACGATGCACGGTTTTGCATTGAATGTCAATGTCGATTTGGGTTATTTCGACAACATTATTCCCTGCGGTATTCGCGGAAAAGCGGTGACTTCCTTAAACGTGGAACTCGGAGTCGAAAAAGTGGATGAAGCCGAAGTGAAAGCAAAAATTATCAAGCACTTGACTCAATTGTTTGAAGCGGAATTTGTGACTTTATAATTGTCCACAGATGAAACGGATTTAACAGATTATCACGGATTTTTTTGTTAAATATTAATTGAAAACTTTGCGCCCTTGCGTCTTAGCGGTAAAAAATCATAAATCAAATTTCAACTGTTCCGGCAATAATCGAAAACTCATTCGATGGTATTTTGTAGTGCCATATTTTCGGATGGCTTCACGATGTTCAAGTGTTGGATAGCCTTTGTTTTGTTTCCAATTGTACATTGGGAATTCTTCGTGAATGGCATTCATGTATTCATCGCGATAGGTTTTTGCCAAAACGGAAGCGGCTGCAATACTCAAATATTTCGAATCTCCTTTTATGATACTTTGATTGGGGATTGATTTTAATAATTCGATTTCTTCTTTTGTAAACCGTTTTCCAAAAGTGGTTTTTAAACCCAATTTGGCATTCAATGCTCTGTTGCCATCCACGATGATGAATTCGGGAGTTTGGTTTAGTTTTAAAATGCATTCCTGCATTCCTTTCATCGAAGCATTCAGGATATTGATTTCGTCAATTTCTTTTGGATGCAAATGGGTTACGGCAAACGAAACAGCGTATTCTTCGATAATTGGGCGGAGTTTTTCCCTGGTTTTCTCGGATAATTGCTTGCTGTCGTTTAAAATTATATTTTCAAAATCGGGTGGAAGAATTACTGCGGCCGCCGTTACTGGTCCGGCAAGACAGCCACGGCCGGCTTCATCGGTGCCTGTTTCTAGGAGGAAATTGGAGAAATTGGTGAGCAACATATTACTGGTATTGGAACAACAAATATTGCAAAAAAATATTCAAAAAAGCGTGTCAAATTTCTATTTCCCAAAACATTCCCATAAATCAAAGCCTTTTTTTATTTATGTGTTTTTTCATTTACCTTTGCTTTATTAAAATTATCGAATAATTGCCTAATCATATACCGCTTCAAATGAGGAATTTCTTTTTCTTGTGTTTTTTAGTATTGCCAATATCCTTGTTCTCTCAACAAAAAATCACGAATCTTTTGGGTTTTGACAGCGAATACAACAGCACGGATTCGATTAAAAAGAAGAAAGAAAAAGTAGCCACCATAGATATGTATCGAGTGATTACTTTGGAACGCGACACCACCTATATAGACACTTCGCTTACCATAAAAAAACTGTACAGTTATAATTATTTGCGAAAAGACATTTTTGGATTGATGCCTTTTTCGAATGAGGGACAAACCTATAACACCTTGCAATACAGTTTGAATAAATTTTCGCCACTTCCGGAATTTGGATTCAAGGCCAAGCATTTTAGTTTTTTGGAAGCCAACCAAATCCGTTACAGTTCCGTGGCAACTCCCGTTACCGAATTGTATTTTAAAACCGTGATGAAACAAGGGCAAAACGTGGATGCTTTTTTTACGTTAAATTTGACTCCAAGGCTCAATTTTTCAATTGCTTACAAAGGGTTGCACTCAGAAGGAAGATACGTTAACCAAATGGCGAGTACAGGAAGTTTTAGATTCACTACAAGTTATAATACTAAAAACAAAAGGTATTTTGCCAATGCCCACTTCGTTTCTTATGACATCATGAATGAAGAGAATGGAGGAATTACCACAACCGAAGATTTTGAAAGTGGAGATCCGGATTTTATAAATAGGGACAGGTTAGAAGTGTATTTGACGGATGCAAAATCGTTTTTGAAAGGAAAGCGGGTGTTTCTGGACCATCTTTTTAGAATCAATCCGACCGAGGGGAACAATAATTTATATGTAAACCATCAATTCAATTACGAAAATAAATATTTCGAATACAATCAGGCCACGGTTACTTCCACCGTGGGGAGTTCTTATGTATACCGATTTGGGGAATCTTACAAAACCAGCGGGATAAATGACCAAACCCATTACAATAAAACCTATAATAAAGTGGGGCTTACTTATGAGAATACCATCTTGGGGAAGTTCCAGTTTTTTGCCGACGATTTCTTTCATAACTATTATTACAACCAAATATTGATTTTGGACATTCCTGGTTCCATTAACAAAAAAACCATTCCAAGTTCTATTAGCCAAAGAATCAACAGTGTTGGAGGTCAATATGACTATCGAAAAAACAAATGGACCGGTAAATTTGGTCTTTCAAGATCAATCTCGAATCAATCTTTGTCTGATTTGGATGCCAAGATACAATATGATTGGAATGATGAAACACAGTTTTCATTTCAGTACCAAAACATGAACAAACTACCCAATACCAACTATAATTTATACCAAAGCAGTTACGTAAATTACAATTGGTCGAATGATTTAAAGAACGAAAAAATAAATTCCATCATTGTCAATGCCACGACTCCGTGGATTGAAGCCTCCGTTCAATATTCGACGTTTAATGATCATTTGTATTTTGCCGATATTTCCACGCCAGAACAAATAGCGTTGAGTCAACAAATAGTGAATCCAGCTCAATATAGTGGTGTTATCAATTATTTATCGGTTAAAGCCAGCAAAGAATTCACTTTTTGGAAATTGGCGTTAGATAATACGATTCTCTATCAAAAAGTAGATCAATCAGAGGCAATTCTCAATGTTCCGGAGTTCTTGACCAGAAACACGCTTTATTTTTCTCAGGAAATGTTCCATAAATCCTTGTTTTTTCAAACAGGTTTAACTTTTAATTATTTCACTAATTATTATGCTAACCAATACAATCCGGTAGTTGGCGAGTTTTTTGTTCAGAACAAGAAAGAAATAGGTAATTTTGCCAATTTGGATTTTTTCTTTAATGCCCGAATTCAAAGAACCAGGGTTTACTTGATAGCGGAACATTTTAATTCCTCCTTTTCAGGAAATAATTTTTATTCGGATCCCAATAATCCGTATCATGATTTCATGATTCGATTTGGTGTGGTCTGGAATTTCTTCCAATAAAACTGAAATGTGGAATTTGGTAAAGATTAATTTGGCTTTTTTTGTCAAAAAAAATATTATTTTAAAAAAAAAGCAAATTAATTCTTCTGTTTTTGGTTTAATGATAAAGTCAAAAGAATAAAATAGTAAATAAATAAAAGTATTAGCTTACAAGGACTTAAGTCCTTGTAAGCTTTTTTTTATGTTAAATTTTTTTTTCAAAAAAAACACTCAAAATGAGGAAAACCGTAAAATAGCAATTTTTGACTTGTATATTTTTGGGAAAAATAAAAATTAATCAAAAATGGAAATAGAATCAGTTAAAAACAGAATTTTGGAAATCCATGAAGTTTGGGATGTTATTGGCGACTGCTTGGATTGTTTTAAATATGGAGAAATCCATGAAAGTTATGTGGTTCAAACAATATCTGATTATTGTGTTGAGAAAGGCTATGAAGTAGATGGTTTTCCAATGCAAAAAAGGGCTTTGTCTGAAGCTGTTACAAATTATGGCGAAGAATATTTTTGCCATGATCGGTACATAAAATATTTGGATGTTTTGGCTACCGAGCATAAAGACGTGTTTGAGTTAATGTATTTTTATTCTTCGACTTTCTGGCCGGAACAGTTTTATGACGAAGAATTGTACAGGGAGCGTTTGTTGGATTATATCAGTTGCGACGTTTATGAGATAGCTTTTTAATTTGCTGTCGAGTAATTCATTTCGACTATTATTAGTTTTTGTTAGATAATTTTGAGATGAATGGAATGGGTCTGCAGGGTTTTAAACCTTGCGGGCTTTTTTTTGGACTAAAGAAATTGGCTTTTTATAAGCATAAAAGGCTTTATTACGTTTTTTTCTAAATTCACATATGATGAATAAATTATGATATTTTTTGTGTTTATAATAATTTAATTGGTTTTTTTTTGGTAAGATTAAAATTATTATTTAGGTTTGCGCAATCGATTACACTTTTATTTGGCAATAGGTTTAGAGTGTATTTTTTACACTTGTATGAAGATTTATTGTTATTGTTTAAATTAAACTTGTTCAAGTGTGATTTGAGTCATGATATTGTTAAAAAAATGCAAATATTCTTTTTTGTGGAGTTTGTAGTTCGGGAAATAGATCTAATTAATAATTTAAAAACTATATCGCTATTGAAAAAAACAAAATCACTTTTTAATTTAAACTATGTCATTACATAGAAAATCAACCTTTTTTAACCAACCAACTAATTAATCAATATGAAAAAAAAGAAAATGAGAGTAAGTTATTATTTCCTTTTATTGGGAATATTACTCTGTATGCCAATTTATGCACAACAAGCAATAAATGTAAAAGGTATCGTAACCGATGCTAAGTTAGGAACCCCTTTGCCAGGTGTTTCGGTACTTGTCAAAGGTACCATGAATGCAGTCTCGGCTGATTTTGACGGGAATTACGTTATCAGTGCTAAGCCTTCTGATGTTCTGGTATTCAGCTTTGTAGGCTATAAAACAGTTCAGATGCCGGTAAGTGGAAAAACTAAAATTAATGTAAGTTTAACAGAAGAAAGTAATCAATTAGACGAAATAGTTGTAGTGGGGTATGGTACTTCAAAAAGAAAAGATGTTACTGGTTCTGTTGGGTCAGTAAAAGGAAAGGAGCTTGCTTCGTATCCTGTATCAAATATTGCGACAGCTATGCAAGGTAAAGTGGCCGGGGTTACTGTTGTAGCAATGGATGGTCGTCCTGATGCAAAAGTGTCCATTAGAGTACGTGGAGGTGGTTCGATTACTCAAAGTAATGATCCGTTATTCATTGTTGATGGATTTCCTGTAAGTAATATTAATGATATTCCTGCTTCTCAAATCGCAAGTATAGATATTTTGAAAGATGCAGCTTCCACTGCTATTTATGGAGCGCGTGGTGCTAATGGGGTTGTTCTTGTAACTACTAAAGCGCCATCTGGAGGTAAAATAAGCATTACTTATAATGGAAATACACAAATTAAAACACCTTCGAATTATTTAGGCGCTTTGGGCGGTTATGATTTTGTGAAAATGAATTGGGATTTTGGTACCCTAATGGGGTCTGGTGATGCTTGGGCAAGTGAATATGGACTCGGAACTAAGTATAGCAACTTAAATCCAGAAGGAATTAATGCATACAAAACAGCTCCCTATAGAGATCTAGAAAAAGAGGTGCTTCGTACTACTACGGCGACTAATCATAATATAACAATTACTGGAGGGAATGAAAAAACGAAATACAGTATATCTTTTGATAATTTAGATGATAATGGTTTGAAGATTGAATCTTACTATAAAAGAACTAATATCTTGGCTAAAATAAAAAGTGAAATTGCAAAAGACCTTACATTTGAAGGAGATATGTATTATAGTGGTCAGGAAGTTTTTGGAAGCGAAACCCAGACGAATTCAGTAGGGTCTTGGTTGACAAGATCATTGGCATACACACCAGTGACTCCATTAGGTACTGATACTGATTTAGGTAATTATGAAAATTTTATTAAGCCAGAGTATGATCCGATAAAAACGATAAAAGATATTCACGATAAAACATTGCGTCAAAATTACAGAGGAAATATTGCGCTTACTTGGAATGTAAATGATGCCTTGACATTACGCTCAGAATATAGTGCTGCTAAAAACTATAGTTCTCGTTATCAATTTACAGGTCAATTTGCTAAAAATACTGTTGGAGTTTATGGCGGTGATGCTTCAATTACCAAGGATTATGACACTCGCTATCGTTTTGTGAATACCGCTAATTATAAATTTCTAAAACTAGGGGAAAATCATAAATTGGATGTGTTATTAGGGCAAGAGATGAATGGTACTGACGGCGAAAGAACTTTTATGTCAGGAACAAGATTTCCAATTTCTTTTGATTATAATAGAGCATTTGCAGGAATGGATCAGTTTGGAAATCAAGCTGAATTGAGAATTGATTCAGATGAAAAAGATCCAGGAAGAACATCTTCATTTTTTACTCGTATGAACTACGCTCTAAAGGATAAATATTTATTTACTTTTACAATGCGTGCCGATGGATCAAGTAACTTTCCAGAAGCTAATAGATGGGGGTATTTTCCCGCAGGAGCATTTGCGTGGAGAGTTTCTGATGAATCATTCTTAAAAGATTCAAAAACAGTGAGCGACCTTAAGTTTCGTTTGAGTTATGGTATGGTTGGTAACGATCAAATTTCGTCAGGATTATGGAGAGACGAATGGAAAGGTGCATCGGGTTATGGTTATAATAATATACCAAATCCTATTTCTGTTCCAGCATCTACTCGATTGGTAAATCCCAATTTGAAATGGGAAACTACTATCACTAGAAATTTAGGTCTTGATTATGGGTTCTTTGACAATAGATTGTACGGTACAGTTGATGTGTATTGGAACACTACTAAAGATCTTTTAATGATAAATTCCTTGCCTCCCTATACAGGATATAAAGATCAAATGGCAAATATAGGGCAGACTCGTAACACAGGACTTGAGTTTTCTGTTGGAGGTGATATTATTAGAAAAGATGATTTTAAATTATCGGCCAGTATGAACATCTCTATCAACAGAAATGAAGTCGAGGAATTAGCAGAGGGTGTAAACTCTAATTATTATACCAGTGGTTGGGGATCGTCAACAATGCAGCCAACAGGTGGGGATTATGGATTTAAAGTAGGAGAGCCAGTAGGATTAATTCGTGGATATAAATATGCTGGATTCTATACAACTGCTGATTTTGATTACAATGCTACTACCAAAGTATATACTCTTAAAGCCGGAGTGCCTAATTCAATTGGGGTTTTGGGTAATGTTGGTGGTTCTGGTGCCATTCCCGGGATGTTAAAATTAGAGAAATTGGGTGCCACAAGTAGTGCCACTAATATTAATGAAATTGATGACCTTGCAGTTATAGGGAATACTACTCCAAAATTCACGGGAGGGTTTAATATTAATGCATCTTATAAAACGTTTGATTTAATGTTAGGATTTAACGGTTCGTATGGTAATGATATTTACAATGCTAACAAATTAGCCAATTCTTTTGGAAATAAAGCTCCTTTTCGTAATTTCAGTACTTCTTCCGAAAATGCTTATACATTATTTGATGTCAACACGAGTGGAGATTTAGTACGGATTTATGATCCTGCAGCTTTAGATGCATTAAACGTGAATGCTACGACTTATATGCCTTTTCACGAAAAAGCAGTAGTACATTCTGATGGAATTGAAGATGGTTCATTTATTAGGCTGAATAATGTAACTTTAGGATATACTTTGCCTAATGATGTCTCAGAAAAAATTGGAATGCAAAACTTTAGAATATATGCAACTGTAATCAATGCTTGGTTGTGGACGAAATATACAGGATATGACCCTGAAGTTGATGCAGGGAATGGTAGAAATGGTGATTATCCAACTCCTGGAATGGATTTTGGAGCTTACCCTAAAGCGCGTACTTTTACTCTTGGAGTAAATGTGAAATTTTAAATCTGACAATTAATTTAAAAAATATATAATAATGAAAAGAAAAATAATATGCCTGAGTTTCTTGTCAATCCTGATGTTTTCATCTTGTCAAGATTATCTTGAAGTACAATCCGATTCAAAATATGACTCTGAATTTGTGTTTCAATCAGTGTCCGAAGCCGATAAAGCTCTACTTGGGGCTTATGATTTATTAAGCGTTGAATCTGGAATTCACTCCAACAGATTGTTTTATGAAGTTACAGGTGTAGGTTCAGACATTGAGTTGGGGCCAGAACTAACGTCTAATTCAGGTCGTTACAACGGAGAGAACTTATATTTTAAGCCGCCAACAGCTACTGATAATCCGCCAGATGCCTGGAATGGAATGTATAGGACAATTGGTCGCTGTAATGTAATTATTGATGCATTCGAAAAAAATGCGGCATATATTGCTGCAGATAAAACAAAGCCATCTGATTTGACTCATTTATATGGTGAAGCTATTGCTATTCGTGCCACTATGTATTTTGAATTGACCAGAAACTGGGGAGATGTAATTTATTTTACAAAACCTATTACATCTGAAGCTGATTATAAAGAAGCAGTCGTTACAGATCGTAGCATCATTCAAGAAGGAGAATTGGCTAATCTTATTAAGGTAGAGCCTTTGATGTATAAATTAAATACAAAAGCAAACACCACTGCTGCAACTCGCATGACTCAAGAATATGTTCAAGGACTAATCGGGCGTTTAGCATTAATTCGTGGTGGGTATGCGCTTCGTCCTCCTAGTTATACAGGTGATGGAGAGGTATTGCAATCCCATCCAACTAGAGGGAAAATGGTGCGTAGGTCAGATTATAAAACCTATTACACAATGGCAAATACTTATTTAAAAAAACTAGTGTATTCTGGTAATGCTACTTTGGTAACTACTGATTCAAGAACTCCATCAGCAAAATTTAGTAACCCTTTTCAAGCTGTTTTTCAAGCAGGTATGGATTATAAATTTAGCCCTGAAATGATTTTTGAAGTAAGTCAAATTGCGGGTGTAACTACTACTGAACGTCCATATGCATTTGGTCGTCCTTCTGGAGGAGGTGGTACAGCTTATCCGCCAAAAGCCTATGGACAAATGCGTTTTTTTCCAACTTATTACTTTGGAATGTTTGACAATAAAGATTTAAGACGTGATGTAACGGTTACTACAACAGGCTTAGGTGGATCCGCAGACGAAAAAATGATTTCATTCAAAAAAGGAAGTACTATTGCAGGTGGAGGTTTGTCACTAAACAAATGGGATTATTCTCGTATGACAGACAAAACCAATGCCATTAAGCAGAGAATTACAGGTATCAATGCGCCTTATATGCGTTTGGGAGACATGATATTGTTGTTGGCAGAAACCTATTCTGTTTTGGGTGACGATGCCAATGCTAAAGCTGAATTATTAAAAGTTCGTAAGCGTGCATTTTTATCAACAGATCCTGAATATACTGCAAAGACCACAACCTACGTAAACAGCAAATCTGGGGCAACACTTTTGGCAGCCATTCAAGACGAAAGAGCTTTTGAGCTAGGTGGAGAAGGTCAACGTAAAATGGATTTGGTTCGTTGGGGACTTTTAGGTAAAAAAGTAAATGAACTTCAATCTCAAATGACGGCTATGGCCGATGCGCTTCGTGCCAGTGGTTCTTATACTTTTCCAAATGGCAACGTGATTTCTGATTATATCTATACTAAAGATGTTAAACTAACAGACGCTCAAGCTTTAGGATTAAACGATATTTTAACAGGTAATACTTATGTTTCTGAAACCGATCCATTGTATCCGCTATTGTTTCCAGGTTGGAGAGGTACAGCCACGGATTGGGTAGCTCCTTCGACAACAACATTAAAGAAAACAATGTTGGCAATAAAAGGATTATTCAAACCTTTGACTTCTACAGAAGCTACAGCTGCCATAGCAGCGGGTTACAAGAAAGTAAATTATGGAGTAGATCTTGTTAGTGACGTAACTAAACCATGGGAAGTAAATGTTAACGGAGTGTTTGGAGGATATCTTCCTGCGGATTTCACTGCTAATTATTCGCCTCTGTATTTAGTAGCGATTCCTGCTGAAACTATTAGGGTGTCAGGAGGGAAAGTGTCTAATAATTATGGTTTCCCAAATCAATAAATTCATTTGATATACAGTTTGTTTAAATCCGCCTTAGGGCGGATTTTTTTGTTTTAAAATAAAAAGAATGCTGTTGAATCTTTTAATCTTGTGCAAATACTGTTAGATTTGTAAATCCAATATTGTAAATCTAATATATAATGACCTTCACTGCCATAGATTTTGAAACCGCCACGGCCTATCATCCCTGTTCTGTTGGAATCGTTACCGTAGAAAACGGAGTTGTTGTTGACGAATATGTCACCTTAATCAAGCCGCCAAAAAACGAATATTCACATTTTACAATAGCGGTTCACGGAATTTATCCACGAGACACGGTGAACGCAAAAACCTTTGCCCAAGTGTATCCCGAAATTAAAAAACGACTCCAAAACAGGATTGTTGTGGCTCATAACGAGAGTTTCGACCGTAATGTTTTGGTCAAATCAATGGCGCTTTACGGCTTGGATTATGAAGAGTTGAATATTGGCTCCAGATGGGAATGCACCGTAAAAATTTACAAAGCCAAAGGACTAAAACCAACCAAATTGAGTGATTGCTGTCGCGAAATGAATATTAAATTAAACCACCACGAAGCCTTGTCTGATGCTCGGGCTTGCGCCAAATTATATTTGCTGAGATAAATTTCTCACAGTTATATTTTTTCATTACTTTAGTATTCAATCTAAAAGTCTGAAAATGAAAGAAGATTTTCTCCATTACCTCTGGAAATTCAAGAAGTTCGACACCTTGAATCTAAAAACTTTCAACGGAGAGGAAATCACCATCATCAATGTGGGACAGTATTTAGAACTCGCCGGTCCCGATTTTTTCAATGCACAAATTTCCATTGGGAATCAAAAGTGGGCTGGAAATGTGGAAATCCATCTAAAATCCTCGGATTGGTATGTGCATCATCATGAACGAGACGAAGCCTATGAAAACGTAATCCTGCACGTGGTTTGGGAACACGACACCGAAATTTTCAGGAAAAATAATACCGAAATCCCGGTTCTGGAACTCAAGAAATACGTCGATACAGAAACAATCTCCAATTATCAATCCTTGACAACTCCAAAGTCCTGGATTTTTTGCGAGAAGCAATTGGCGGAAATCCCGCAATTTATAGTAAAGAATTGGCAGGAACGTTTGTTTTTTGAAAGATTGGAAAGAAAATCAAATCCGATTTTCGAATTATTGGAACAAACCAACCACGATTGGGAAGGGGTTTTGTTTTGTCTTTTGGCCAAGAATTTCGGCTTGAATGCCAATGGCGAAATCTTTTTGAAAATCGCCCAATCCATCCCTTTTTCCATTATACGCAAAGAAAGTTTCGAAGGCGAAAATTTGGAAGCCTTGCTTTTGGGAAATGCCGGTTTATTGGATTCTGAAAAAGAAGACAACTATTTCAAGGATTTGAAATTCCGATATTTTTATTTGTTGCACAAATACCAATTGGAGAAAAAAATCATTGAGCCAGTCCAGTTTTTCAAGCACCGTCCCGATAATTTCCCAACGATTCGATTGTCGCAATTGGCTGGTTTATATCACGGTCAGCAAAATTTGTTTTCAAAAATAAGCGTTTTGACTTCGATACAAGCTATTTACGAAACCTTCGATATTTCGGCTTCGGATTATTGGCAAAGTCACTATCAGTTTGATAAAGAAAGTCCCAAAAAGAAGAAACATCTTTCCAAATCCTTTATTGATTTAATCATGATTAATACCATCATCCCGCTTCAATTTGCTTATGCCAAAAGTCGAGGAAGAGAGATTTCGGAAGACTTAATCCAGATTTTAGAGGACGTGGCTCCTGAAAAAAATGCAATTATGGACAAATTCAGTTCTTTTGGAATAAAATCAAGGAATGCATTTGAATCCCAATCCTTGTTGCAGCTCAAAAACGAGTATTGCAATAAGAGTCGTTGCCTGGATTGTGCCATCGGAACAGAATTATTGAAAAAAAGTTGATTTGGCAATTCGTTGATTCTAGAATTGTGTAATTTTGCTTCAAACTTCAAAATATGTCAGCAGTAATACAACTCAAGTATTTTTTTGAAAAATATGGCTTTCATGTTTCCTCCCGTCTTGCCGATAAATTGGGAATGCGCGTGACCAGCGTGCGTTTGTTTTTTATTTATATTTCGTTTGTCACGGCTGGATTGTGGTTTGGCGTTTATTTAACGCTGGCTTTCTGGATTCGATTGAAGGATTTGGTTCGAGCCAAAAGGACTTCGGTTTTTGATTTGTAACCAACTTTTAAAAATATATAAAAGGGATTATAAAGTAGTTTTGCTTTATAATCCCTTTTTAGTTTAGAATTTAGATTGCCAATCTTGATTTCTTGAAGCTGTAAGCATAAATCAAAGCATGCAAAGCCGCAAAAAATAACGAAAAATAGAACAAGAAATGGTCGTCTATAGTAGGGTCGTTGTGGTGAATAAAAGCAATCACTATAAGTGCCAATACCATTCCCAAGCCTGAAGCCGCAACGGTTTTGTAGCTATTCAAACTAAAATGACCTTTATTCAAATGGCTGTTTTTCATTCCGTAGAACAAGTACAAATCAAATCCAATCATCATCCAAACGATAAGACGAATCCAGGTGTCTAAAGGTAAAAACACCATCATGAAAAGACAAACGGCAATACCGGCAATGGGTACAAAGGGAACAAAAGGCGTTTTGAAACCTCTTGGTGCCTCCGGCATTTTTTTACGCATGATAAGGACTCCCACACAAACCAGAATGAAGGCAAATAAAGTTCCAATGCTGGTCATTTCTCCAACAACTCTTGCGGGAACAAAAGCGGCAAAAAGGCTCACGATGATCATGAACAACAAGTTGTTTTTGGCCGGAGTCCTGAATTTTGGATGCACTTCCGAAAAAACTTTTGGCATCAAGCCGTCTTTACTCATGGAGAAAAACACCCTGCTTTGCCCCATCAGCATCACTAAAATTACGGAAGAATAACCGCCTAGAATAGCCAATAAAATAGCATTGTTTAGCCAAGGATAAGCCGGAGTGATCATTCCGTCAGGGCCAGCATTTCCCATCGCTTCAACGGCAACGGCAACGGGTGCAATTCCGTCTTTTCCTGCAAAGGCTTGGTAATTTACGACTCCAGTCATCACGTGGGCAAATAAAATGTAAAGCACCGTGCAAATTCCCAAGGACAACAATATCCCAATCGGCATGTCTCTTTTAGGATTCTTGGCTTCCTGTGCCGCTGTCGAAACGGCATCAAAACCAATGTAGGCAAAAAACACGATGGCTGCTGCCCTGATGATTCCGGAGAATCCAAATTCTCCAAAATTTCCGGTATTTTCGGGAATATACGGAGTGTAATTTTCGGGTCTGATGTATTGCCATCCTACGGCGATAAATACTAAAACCACCGATACTTTAAGTAAAACGATAATTCCATTTACAAAAGAGGATTCCTGGGTTCCGCGTATTAAAAGGAAAGACATTATCATGACAATTAAAACGGCAGGAACATTGATGATGCCACCTTCAAAAGGCGAAAGTAAATAGGCATCCGGGATATGAATGCCGTAGCCTTCTAAAAATTTCCCTAAATACCGGGACCAACTAATGGAAACCGTTGCTGCTCCCACGGCATATTCCAGAACTAAATCCCAGCCAATAATCCAGGCAACAAATTCGCCCATTGTGGCAAAAGAATAAGTGTAGGCACTTCCCGCAACCGGAATCATCGAGGAGAATTCGGCATAACATAAACCGGCAAAAACACAGCCAAATGCGGCTACAAGAAAGGAAATGGTTATGGCAGGACCTGCATTTGCCGATGCGGCCAATCCGGTTATGGAAAATAATCCAGCACCGATAATGGCACCAACTCCAAGGGCAACCAATCCTGATGCGCTTAATGTTTTCTTCAATCCTTTTTCAGAATCGGCAGCTTCTGCCAAAAGCTGGTTTAATGGTTTTCTTTTCCAAATAGACATACTTATTTCGAGTTACTGTTAATATGTTCCAAATATATTGTTTTTTTAACGCAGTAACTATTAGGAAAACTTCATTTTTAAAATTGTTTTTATTTTTTTTTCTTAAGAGAAATGTTTTTTTTCATAGAATATTTCTTATATTTATATTTTGAAAAGTGTTTTCTGAATGAATTTTAAAACAATAAAATCTTCTTTTACGTTTTCACGCGGACAACGCGTTGGGATTTTTCTATTGTTTGCGATAATCATTGCTTTGCAATTGGCTTATTTTTTTGTTGATTTTAGTTCTGTTTCTAATGATTCTCCCGAAAAGCAGAAGTGGCTTTCCTTGCAACCACAAATTGATTCGATGAAACAGGATAAGCTTAATTATGTTCCGAAGATTTATCCATTCAACCCCAATTTCATTTCGGATTATAAATGCTATAAACTCGGAATGTCGGTTCCGGAAATCGACCGACTTTTGGCTTTTCGAAAACAAAACAAATACGTGAATTCACCCGAAGAATTTCAAGCTGTGACCAAAGTTTCAGATTCTTTGTTGAATGCTATTTCTCCTTATTTTAAATTTCCGGATTGGGTGCAGCACAAGAAGCAATTCAAAGAGTATAAAAACTATTCCAATATGGCTTTCGCCAAAAAGGAGAAAATTACCATTATTGACATCAATCAAGCAACCCAAGAAGATTTAATAAAGATTTATGGAATTGGTGAGGCAATTTCGCTTCGGATTTTGAAATTCAAGGAAAATCTTGGCGGTTTTGTTTCTATGGAACAAATGAAAGATGTTTGGGGATTATCGCCTGAAGTCATCGAAAATTTGAATTCCCATTTTAAAGTTGCGGTGCTTCCCAACGTGAAAAAAGTGGACATAAATAATGCGTCCATAAAGGAATTATCCCAGTTTCCGTATTTCAATTATCAACTTGCCAAGCAGATTGTGACTTTCAGAAGCATGAATGGCGATTTTAAAAATGTTGACGATTTAACAAAAATTAAAGGTTTGTCTATTGAAAAGGCAAAAATTATAGCCTTATATTTGAACTTTTAAAATTCTTACCCTTTTTACAATGAACTTTGACTATAGCGAAACGCAAACAATGATAGCCGAATCTGCAAGAGATTTTGCAGAAAAATATATTAGACCACATATTATGGAGTGGGATGAATCTCAAAAATTCCCGGTTCCATTATTTAAAAAAATGGGCAAAATGGGTTTTATGGGCGTTTTAGTTCCTGAAGAACTCGGTGGTTCAGGTCTAGGATATCACGAATATATTGCAGTTGTTGAGGAAATTTCAAAAGTAGATCCATCTATAGGTTTATCGGTGGCAGCGCATAATTCATTATGTACGAATCATATTTTGACTTTTGGAAACGAAGAACAAAAGAAAAAATGGATTCCAAAATTAGCTTCTGGCGAGCATATTGGTGCTTGGGGATTGACCGAGCATGGCACAGGCTCTGACGCAGGAGGAATGAATACGACGGCTGTAAAAGATGGTGATTATTGGATTGTAAACGGTTCCAAAAATTTTATTACACACGGAATTTCAGGCGAAATTGCCGTAGTGATTGTGCGTACCGGAAACAAAGGTGATTCTAGAGGAATGACGGCTTTTGTTTTCGAAAAAGGAATGCCGGGATTTACTTCAGGAAAAAAAGCTAATAAATTAGGAATGCGCGCCAGCGAAACTGCTGAATTATTCTTTGATAATTGCCGAATTCCAGATGCCAATAGATTGGGAGAAGTAGGGGAAGGTTTTATTCAATCGATGAAAATTTTGGATGGCGGAAGAATTTCCATAGGAGCACTATCATTAGGGATTGCCAAAGGTGCTTATGAAGCTTCCTTAAAATATTCGAAAGAAAGACATCAGTTTGGTAAAGCGATAAGTGAATTTCAAGCAATAGCGTTCAAACTTGCCGATATGGCTACCGAAATCGAAGCCTCAGAATTGTTGTTGCACAAAGCGGCCTTCTTGAAAAATAAAAGTCGCAATATGACAACCCTCGGTGCAATGAGCAAAATGTATTCTTCTGAAGTTTGTGTGAAAGTTTCGACTGATGCTATTCAAATTCACGGTGGTTACGGTTATACAAAAGATTATCCCGTAGAGAAATTCTTTCGAGATTCTAAACTGTGCACCATTGGAGAAGGGACTACTGAAATTCAAAAATTGGTGATTTCGAGGAATATATTGAAATAAATTTTTAGGATATAATAGTAGTAATTAAAATTATTTAGATAATGATTTTTATAATACTAATTCTATTGATTCCTTTGTTTTTTCAAATTAAATATGGTGTTTCGGCTTTGTCTGATTGGATTGATTTAAAGTTTTGGCAATTGACTTTATTGTGTGTCGGTTCTGAATTTTTATTGTCGTTTGTTTTGACTCCATTTGCTGGGTTTGGTCTTTTAGGAATACCAATAGCATTATTAATCCTCTTTGTGGCTTTGATTCAAAAAACAGCTATAAAATAGTTCAAAATTTATAATTCAAAAATTCAAAATAAAAAGCAACTCCTAAAAAGGGTTGCTTTTGTTGTTAATTCTACTGCCAGCACCCTGTGCCAGGCTCATTTCTTCTTCCTAAAGGTCTATTTTAGATAGGGATTATGCTTATTGACTCTATAGTGAGTCTATACTCAATCTATATTGAATCTATAAGAACAATACTTTTTATAGAGTTAATATAAAAAAACTATAAAATCTATTTAGATTAAATGGTAATAAAACCTTTCTAATGGATTCTTATAGGTATAATAAAGGTTTGACCAAACGAAAGCAGTTGTATGGCGTTCGAATCAATAAGAAATTGCAACTGGGCTTTTTTCATTCAATTTATTTTATGGGTGGGTGAACTATTTTTTTTATTGCATAAAATAATTCGCCATTTGTAACTCGTAATTCATAATTATTTTTTACTTTTGCGCCCTTAACGAGAGGAGGTGATAAAATTATGTTAATTATACCAATTAAAGACGGAGAAAATATCGATAGAGCATTAAAGCGCTATAAAAGAAAATTCGACAAAACTGGAACTGTTCGTCAACTAAGAGCGCGTACTGCTTTTATAAAACCATCAGTTACCAACAGAGCCAAAATTCAAAAAGCGGCTTATATCCAAAACATGAGAGACAACATCGAGAATAGTTAATTATTTTCTGTTGCAATAAAGTACCGTTAGTCATTAAAGTTTAATACCTTTGATACTAACGGTTTTTTTATGGCTAATAATAAGGACGCATTTAGAGATTATCTAGAATTGGAGAAAAAATATTCTCCTCATACCGTAAATGCGTATTTGAATGACATTTGTTTCTTCGAGTCGTTCAATAAAAATCAATTCCATCAAGAAAATATCGACCAAGCAAACTACAGTCAAATCAGGACTTGGATCGTTTCGCTTGTAGATGATGGTATATCGAATGTTTCGGTGAATAGAAAAATGCAATCGTTAAAAGCATATTATAAATTTCTGTTGAAAACGAAGCAGATAGAGGTAAGTCCGTTGCTGAAACATAAAGCATTAAAGACTTCCAGCACACTTCAAATCCCCTTTTCGGAGAAGGAAGTCGTGGATGTTTTGAATCAAATGCAAAATCCAGTAGGCTTTGAAGAAATACGGAACAAGCTTATAATTGACTTGTTTTACACCGCCGGAATCAGGAGAGCCGAATTAATTCATCTGAAAATAGGCAATGTGAATGTGTTGGGTAACACAATAAAAGTTCTTGGCAAAAGAAATAAAGAAAGGATTATTCCGCTGTTGCCAATTGTTTCTGGGCAGCTAATTCTGTATTTTAACGAAAGAACACGTTTAGAGACGGTTACGTATAACGACTTTTTTTTTCTCACTAAAAAAGGGTTAAAATTGAATGAATCCTTTGTGTATCGATTAATAAATACGTACTTTAGTACTGTCTCCGAAAAGATAAAGCGAAGCCCGCATATGTTAAGACATACATTTGCGACTCATTTATTGAACAACGGAGCCGATTTAAATTCAGTGAAAGAATTATTGGGACATTCGAGTTTGGCGTCAACACAAATCTATACCCACAGTAGTTTGTCGGAACTAAAAAAGGTTTATGAAGAGGCGCATCCAAGAAATCAAAAATAATTCTAATAATGTTTAACCAATAAAAATTTTGATTATGAAGGTAAATGTTCAAGCAGTCAATTTTACTGTTGACAGAAAACTAGTGGATTTCGTTCAAGAAAGATTGGACAGATTGGAAAAGTATTACGACAAAATAGTGTCGTCAGAAGTTTTTTTGAAGGTGGAAAAGACGAGTGATAAAGAAAACAAATTTGTCGAAATCAAAATTAATGTGCCGGGTGATGATTTTTTGGTAAAGAAACAGTGCAAGACTTTTGAGGAAGCAGTGGAGCTTTCGGCAGAATCCTTGGAGCGTTTGTTGGTAAAAAGGAAAGAAAAAATAAGAGATCATATTTAATATCAAATTTTTTTAAAAAAATGTTTTGATTGAGAGATAAAATTTCTACATTTGCAGTCCGTTAGAAATAGCGGACTTTTTTTATTGATATTGCCAGCGTAGCTCAGTTGGCTAGAGCAGCTGATTTGTAATCAGCAGGTCGTGGGTTCGAGTCCCTCCGCCGGCTCAAAAGGCGAAAGTTTTAATAGAAAAAGTTGGGGAGATACTCAAGCGGCCAACGAGGGCAGACTGTAAATCTGCTGTGTGAACTTCGCAGGTTCGAATCCTGCTCTCCCCACAAGAATTAATTTTAGATTGCGGATTTTGATTTGTAGATTGTAAAGAATCTAAAATCTAAACTCTCAAGTCAAGGATTCTGCCGACTTAGCTCAGAGGTAGAGTGCTTCCTTGGTAAGGAAGAGGTCACGGGTTCAATTCCCGTAGTTGGCTCAATTAAGTAGGAAATTGAAATAAATATATAAACTAGATTAAAAATTAAGTAAAATGGCAAAAGAAACCTTTAACCGTTCGAAACCACACTTAAATATTGGTACGATCGGACACGTAGATCACGGTAAAACTACTTTAACAGCAGCAATCACAAAAGTGTTATCTGATGCTGGTTACTGTCAAGCAAAATCATTTGATCAAATTGATAATGCTCCAGAAGAAAAAGAAAGAGGTATTACAATTAATACATCACACGTTGAGTATGAAACTGCTAACCGTCACTACGCACACGTTGACTGTCCTGGTCACGCGGATTACGTAAAAAACATGGTTACTGGTGCTGCTCAAATGGACGGTGCTATCCTTGTTGTAGCTGCTACAGACGGACCAATGCCTCAAACACGTGAGCACATCCTTTTAGGTCGCCAAGTAGGTATTCCTAGAATGGTAGTTTTCATGAACAAAGTGGACATGGTTGATGATGCTGAGTTGTTGGAACTTGTTGAAATGGAAATCAGGGACTTATTGTCTTTCTATGAATATGATGGAGATAACTGTCCAGTTATCCAAGGTTCAGCTTTAGGTGGATTGAATAATGATCCAGCTTGGGTTCCTAAAATTCTTGAATTGATGGAAGCTGTTGATAGTTGGATTGAAGAGCCAGTACGTGATACTGAAAAACCATTCTTGATGCCAGTTGAGGATGTATTTACAATCACTGGTCGTGGAACTGTTGCTACAGGTCGTATCGAAACTGGTATTGCCAATACAGGAGATGCTGTTGAAATCATTGGTATGGGAGCTGAAAAATTGACTTCTACTATTACAGGAGTTGAGATGTTCCGTAAAATCCTTGATAGAGGTGAAGCTGGAGATAACGTAGGTTTGTTGTTGAGAGGTATTGATAAAGAATCTATCAAAAGAGGAATGGTTATCATTAAGCCAGGATCAGTAAAACCACACGCTACTTTCAAAGCTGAGGTTTATATCTTGAAAAAAGAAGAAGGTGGTCGTCACACACCATTCCACAATAACTACCGTCCACAGTTCTACGTTCGTACAACTGACGTAACAGGTGTTATTACTTTACCAGAAGGTGTTGAGATGGTTATGCCAGGAGACAACTTAACTATTAATGTAGCTTTGTTAAGCCCAATTGCAATGAATGTTGGTTTGCGTTTTGCTATCCGTGAAGGTGGTAGAACTGTAGGTGCAGGTCAGGTAACTGAGATTGTAGCTTAATTTATAATACTAATTATTAGCCAGTAATGCCCTCAAGGCGTTACTGGTTTTTATTAACACGAACGGGCGTAGTTCAAGGGTAGAATAGCGGTCTCCAAAACCGTTGATGGGGGTTCGAATCCCTCCGCCCGTGCAAATAAAATAAATCATAATGACAAAAGTTGTTAATTACATATCTGAAGCGTTTGAAGAATTAAAATCAAATGTTACTTGGCCAGAATGGGCTGAAGTACAACGTTTAACTATTGTTGTTGCCGTTTTTTCTGTACTGTTTGCTTTGGCAACTTGGGGAGTAGATGAAATGTTTGCGAATTTATTAGAGAAATTTTTCACCTGGATAAAAGCGTAATTTTTTTGTTATGGCAGATAATAATTTAAAAAAATGGTACGTCGTTCGAGCAGTGAGCGGACAGGAAAATAAAGTGAAAGCATACATCGAAACCGAAATCGCGAGATTAGGAATGGGTGATTATGTTTCGCAAGTTTTGGTTCCTACCGAGAAAATAGTTACTGTAAAAGACGGAAAAAAATTAGCCAAGGATAAAGTTTATTTTCCGGGTTATGTAATGATCGAAGCCAATCTTGTTGGTGAAATTCCACATATTATCAAGTCTATAACAAGTGTAATTGGTTTTTTAGGTGAAACTAAAGGAGGAGAACCTGTGCCATTGAGACTTTCTGAAGTAAACAGAATGTTGGGTAAAGTAGATGAATTGGCGGTAAATACCGATACGCGTTCAGTACCATTTAATTTGGGAGAAACAATTAAGGTTATTGATGGTCCTTTCAATGGATTCAATGGAACTGTTGAAAAAATTAATGAAGAAAAGCGTAAACTAGAAGTAATGGTGAAAATTTTCGGAAGAAAAACACCGTTGGAATTAGGGTTTATGCAAGTTGAAAAAGTATAATTTTTGTTACATATATAATAAACCACATTATCGCTTCCAATGGTAGTGTGTTAAATTTTTAAAAAATGGCTAAAGAGATTAGTAAAGTAGTTAAACTACAAGTTAAGGGAGGTGCTGCGAACCCGTCGCCACCGGTTGGACCTGCTTTAGGTGCTGCTGGTGTTAATATCATGGAGTTCTGTAAGCAATTTAATGCTAGAACCCAAGATAAACCAGGTAAAGTTTGCCCAGTGCAAATTACAGTGTATAAAGACAAATCTTTCGATTTTGTTGTAAAAACACCACCAGCTGCTGTTCAATTAATGGACGCGGCAAAGCTTAAATCTGGTTCAGGAGAACCAAATCGTAAGAAAGTAGCTAGCGTTACTTGGGATGTTATCAAAACAATCGCGGAAGACAAGATGGTTGATTTAAATGCATTCACAATCGAGTCTGCTATGAGCATGATCGCAGGAACGGCTAGATCTATGGGTATAACTGTAACTGGAGATTCTCCTCTAAAACAAGCTTAAGACATGGCAAAATTGACAAAAAAGCAAAAAGAGGCTGCTTCAAAAATTGAAAAGAACAAACTATACTCTTTGAAAGATGCATCAGCATTAATCAAAGCTATAGCTTCAGCAAAATTTGACGAGTCTGTTGATATCGCGGTACGTTTGGGTGTAGATCCAAGAAAAGCGAATCAAATGGTGAGAGGTGTGGTAACATTGCCTCACGGAACAGGTAAAGATGTAAAAGTATTGGCATTGGTTACTCCAGACAAAGAAGCGGAAGCTAAAGAAGCTGGTGCAGACTATGTAGGTCTTGACGAATACCTTCAAAAAATTAAAGACGGTTGGACAGATGTTGACGTGATCATCACTATGCCTGCCGTAATGGGTAAATTAGGTCCATTAGGTCGTATTTTAGGACCTAGAGGTTTAATGCCAAACCCTAAAACAGGTACTGTAACCATGGACGTTGCAAAAGCTGTTGCAGAGGTAAAAGCTGGTAAAATTGACTTTAAAGTTGATAAAACTGGTATCGTGCACGCAGGAATTGGTAAAGTTTCTTTTGGAGCTGAACAAATTTATGACAACGCACACGAAATTATTCAAACATTAATCAAACTTAAACCAACTGCTGCTAAAGGTACATACATCAAAGGTATTCACCTTACAAGCACAATGAGTCCGGCTATTGCTTTGGATCCTAAAGCAGTATAATTGGTAGTTAAAAATTTTTAGTATGACTAGAGAAGAAAAATCAATCGCGATTGAAGATTTAACTGCACAGTTAGCTGGTACAAATATTATTTATGTATCTGATATTTCTGGATTAAATGCAGAAACAACTTCAAACTTGAGAAGAGCTTGTTTCAAAGCAGGTATTAAATTAGAAGTTGTTAAGAATACTTTGCTTGCAAAAGCAATGGAAGCTTCAGCTAATGATTATGGAGACTTGCCTTCTGTATTAACAGGAAACAGTGCTATCTTTATTTCAGATGTTGCAAATGCACCTGGAAAAATAATCAAAGATTTCAGAAAAAAATCAGATAAGCCTGTTTTAAAAGGAGCTTACATCAATTCTGAAATTTACATTGGAGATGATCAATTAGAAGCTTTGGCTACTATCAAATCTAAAGAAGAGCTTATCGGCGAAATCATTGGATTATTGCAATCACCAGCACAAAGAGTTATTTCTGCTTTACAAAACCAATTCGCAAACAGCGAAGAAGTTGAGGCATAATACTCAAAACAGGGAATTTTATTTCCTTGTTGCTTAAAATAGCGCACAATAAATAAATTATATTTTACAAATCATTTTAAAACGATAGAAAAAATGGCAGATTTGAAACAATTCGCAGAACAATTGGTTAACCTAACAGTAAAAGAAGTTAACGAATTAGCAACAATATTAAAAGATGAGTACGGAATCGAACCAGCTGCTGCAGCTGTAGTAGTTTCAGGTGGTGGAGAAGCTGCTGCTGAAGAAGTACAAACAGAATTTACAGTTGTATTGAAAGAAGCTGGTGCTTCTAAATTGGCAGTTGTGAAATTAGTAAAAGAACTTACAGGTTTAGGTTTGAAAGAAGCTAAAGATGTAGTTGATAGCGCACCTGCTAATGTAAAAGAAGGTGTTTCTAAAGAAGAAGCAGAAGGTTTGAAAAAATCTTTAGAAGAAGCTGGAGCTGTTGTTGAATTAAAATAATTCTCAACCAGTTTTAGAATAAGGTTTAGGTCTTGGGTTTTGTCGCCCAATGGCCTAAACCATTTTTCGTATAATAAAAGTCTGTATTGTTTTAGAATAATATAGCGCAATAAATAGAATGCTTTTTTATCCATTACGAGGAAAAAAAATTAACAGATAATAAGAAAGTAGTTATCTTGGAATTGGTTTTTAAAGATGTAATGGTTAAAAATTTCCGTATAAATTAAATATAATTTGTACACAAAAAATTACTTTTCTAATCAAAATTTTGTCAATTGATGCTATCAAATCAAACTGAAAGATTGAATTTTGCCTCAACAAAAAACATTCCTCAATATCCGGATTTCTTGGATGTTCAGGTTAAATCGTTTAAAGATTTTTTTCAATTAGAAACTAAATCTGATGAAAGAGGCGACGAAGGGTTGTACAATACCTTCATGGAAAACTTTCCAATCACGGATACAAGAAACAACTTTGTATTGGAATTCCTGGATTATTTTGTAGATCCACCTCGTTACACCATTCAAGAATGTATAGAAAGAGGTCTTACCTATAGCGTACCTTTAAAAGCAAGGTTGAAACTATATTGTACAGATCCGGAACACGAAGATTTTGAAACTATTGTTCAGGATGTTTATCTTGGTACAATTCCTTACATGACTCCTAGTGGTACTTTTGTGATCAATGGCGCCGAGCGTGTTGTTGTTTCTCAATTGCACCGTTCTCCTGGGGTTTTCTTTGGACAATCATTCCATGCAAATGGAACAAAATTATATTCTGCCAGGGTAATTCCTTTCAAAGGATCTTGGATAGAATTTTCAACCGATATCAACAGCGTAATGTATGCTTATATCGACAGAAAGAAAAAATTACCTGTAACTACTTTATTCCGTGCTATCGGTTTCGAAAGAGACAAGGATATCCTTGAGATTTTCGACCTTGCCGAGGAAATTAAAGTTTCTAAAACAGGTCTTAAAAAATATATTGGTAGAAAATTAGCCGCTCGTGTTTTGAACACTTGGCATGAAGATTTCGTGGATGAAGATACCGGCGAAGTTGTTTCTATCGAACGTAACGAAATAATCCTTGACCGTGACACCATTATCGACAAAGATAACGTGGAAGAAATCATCGATTCTAACGTTAAATCTATTTTGTTGCACAAGGAAGACAATAATGCAGTTGATTATTCCATCATCCACAACACGCTACAAAAAGACCCAACCAATTCTGAAAAAGAAGCCGTTGAGCACATCTACAGACAATTGCGTAACGCAGAACCGCCTGATGAAGAAACTGCTCGTGGTATTATTGATAAATTATTCTTCTCTGACCAACGTTACAACTTAGGTGAAGTAGGTCGTTATAGAATTAACAAAAAACTGAATCTTGATACTCCAATGGAAAAGCAAGTGCTTACCAAAGAAGATATCATTACCATTGTGAAATATTTGATTGAGTTGATTAATGCGAAAGCAGATATTGATGATATCGATCACTTGTCAAACCGTCGTGTTAGAACAGTTGGAGAACAACTTTCTCAACAATTTGGTGTAGGTTTGGCTCGTATGGCTAGAACCATTCGCGAGAGAATGAACGTTAGGGATAACGAGGTGTTTACACCAATAGATTTGATTAATGCCAAAACATTATCATCTGTTATCAACTCTTTCTTTGGAACGAACCAGTTGTCCCAGTTTATGGATCAAACGAATCCATTAGCCGAGATTACGCACAAAAGAAGATTATCTGCACTTGGACCAGGTGGACTTTCGAGAGAAAGAGCTGGATTTGAGGTTCGTGACGTTCACTATACGCACTACGGACGTTTATGTCCAATTGAAACTCCAGAGGGACCAAACATTGGTTTGATTTCATCTTTGGGTGTTTATGCCAAAGTTAACGGAATGGGTTTCATTGAAACACCTTACCGTAAAGTAACTAATGGAGTGGTGGATTTAGAATCTACTCCAGTTTACTTGAGCGCAGAAGAAGAAGAAGGAATGATGATTTCTCAGGCAAACATCGAAATGGATGCTACAGGAAAAATTCTAGCCGATAACGTAATTGCCCGTCAAGAGGGAGATTTCCCGGTAATTGATCCATCAAAAGTGGATTATGCTGACGTTGCGCCAAACCAAATTGCTTCGATTTCAGCTTCATTAATTCCTTTCTTGGAACATGATGATGCGAATAGAGCGCTGATGGGATCAAACATGATGCGTCAAGCCGTACCATTGTTGCGTCCAGAAGCTCCTATTGTTGGAACAGGGTTGGAGCGTCAAGTGGCTTCAGATTCCAGAGTATTGATTAATGCCGAAGGACCTGGAACTGTTGAATACGTAGATGCAAACATCATCACCATCAAATACGATCGTTCTGAAGAAGAAAGAATGGTAAGTTTTGAAGAAGATGAGAAAACATACAATCTAATTAAATTTAGAAAAACCAATCAAAGTACAAGTATAAACTTGAAACCTATCGTAAGAAAAGGAGACAGAGTAGTTCTTGGACAAGTATTGTCGGAAGGTTATGCTACCCAAAATGGGGAGTTGGCTTTAGGTCGTAACCTAAAAGTGGCGTTTATGCCATGGAAAGGATACAACTTCGAGGATGCGATTGTTATTTCTGAAAAAGTAGTTCGTGACGATATTTTTACCTCTATTCACGTTGATGATTATTCATTGGAAGTTAGAGATACTAAATTGGGTAACGAAGAATTAACGAATGATATTCCAAACGTTTCTGAAGAAGCTACTAAAGATTTAGATGAAAATGGTATGATCAGAATTGGTGCCGAGGTAAAACCTGGTGACATTCTTATCGGTAAAATCACGCCAAAAGGGGAATCAGATCCTACTCCGGAAGAGAAATTGCTTCGTGCCATCTTCGGGGATAAAGCAGGTGACGTGAAAGATGCTTCATTGAAAGCGTCTCCATCTCTACACGGTGTTGTTTTGGACAAAAAATTGTTCGCAAGAGCTGTAAAAGATAAACGCAAACGTACCCAAGATAAAGATGCTTTAGGCGCTTTGGAAATGGAATTCGAAGTTAAATTTGTTGAATTAAAAGACAAATTAATTGAGAAACTTTTCTTGATCGTTAATGGTAAAACATCTCAAGGTGTTATGAATGATTTGGGTGAAGAAGTATTGCCAAAAGGTAAAAAATACACTCAAAAAATGCTTTATGCAGTTGAAGATTTCGCACACTTAAGCAAAGGTCAATGGGTTGCTGATGACGTAACTAATACCATGGTTAATGATTTAATTCATAACTATAAAATTAAGTTGAACGATTTGCAAGGTTCATTGCGTAGAGAAAAATTCACGATTACCGTTGGTGATGAATTGCCGTCAGGAATCTTGAAATTGGCTAAAGTATATGTTGCCAAAAAACGTAAACTGAAAGTTGGAGATAAAATGGCGGGACGTCACGGTAACAAAGGTATTGTTGCTCGTATTGTTCGTCATGAAGACATGCCTTTCTTGGAAGATGGAACACCGGTTGATATCGTGTTGAACCCACTTGGGGTGCCTTCGCGTATGAACATTGGTCAAATTTACGAAACGGTTTTAGGTTGGGCTGGAATGAACTTGGGTAGAAAATTTGCCACTCCAATTTTTGATGGTGCTTCTCTGGATCAAATCAACGAATTGACTGACGAAGCTGGAATTCCACGTTTTGGGCATACACATCTTTATGACGGAGGAACTGGAGAACGTTTCCACCAAGCAGCAACAGTTGGAGTAATCTATATGTTGAAATTGGGTCACATGGTTGACGATAAAATGCACGCACGTTCGATAGGGCCATACTCATTGATTACGCAACAACCATTGGGTGGTAAAGCTCAATTTGGAGGTCAGCGTTTTGGAGAGATGGAGGTTTGGGCACTTGAAGCTTATGGAGCATCAAGTACACTTCGTGAAATATTGACCGTTAAATCGGATGACGTAATTGGTAGAGCCAAAACTTACGAAGCAATCGTTAAGGGAGAGTCTATGCCAGAACCAGGATTGCCTGAATCATTCAATGTATTGATGCATGAATTGAAAGGTCTTGGTCTTGACATTCGTTTAGAAGAATAAATAAAAATTTCCAATCTGTAGAGACGTTGCACTGCAACGTCTCTACGTTGGTTTTTATAATAGTTTTAGGATTTATAACCCGTAATCCGTTCCGATTTTTTATATAATCTTATATAATTAGCACTTCAAAAATTAGTTGAAGTTTAGAGAAGTAATCCGAGGGCAGAGGCGTTGCAGTGCAACGTTTGTACAAAATCAATTTTTAATTGCAAATAAATCAATAGTAAAAACTATGATGAACAATAGGAATAATAATAAAGACAAGAATCCTGTAAAAAGATTCAACAAAATTTCGATAGGACTAGCTTCTCCTGAATCTATCTTGAAAGAATCAAGAGGTGAAGTATTAAAGCCGGAAACTATTAATTACAGAACTCACAAACCAGAGCGTGACGGACTTTTCTGCGAAAGAATTTTTGGGCCAGTAAAAGATTTTGAATGTGCTTGTGGTAAATATAAAAGAATTCGCTACAAAGGAATCATTTGTGATCGTTGTGGTGTTGAAGTTACCGAGAAAAAAGTACGTAGAGACAGAGTTGGACACATTAATCTTGTTGTGCCAATTGCCCACATCTGGTATTTCCGTTCCCTTCCAAATAAAATTGGTTACATTTTAGGTCTTCCGTCCAAGAAATTAGACATGATTATCTATTATGAAAGATATGTTGTAATTCAAGCAGGTATTGCCAAAACTCCAGAAGGGGAATCGGTAAAAAGATTGGATTTCTTGACAGAAGAAGAATATTTGAATATTTTGGATACTCTTCCTGCCGACAACCAATATTTAGATGATTTCGATCCAAATAAATTTGTTGCCAAAATGGGAGCAGAATGTATTATGGATTTATTGGCTCGTATCGACTTAGATGAGTTGTCTTATCAATTGCGTCACTCAGCTAATAACGAAACGTCTAAACAACGTAAAACAGAAGCGTTAAAAAGATTACAAGTTGTTGAATCTTTCCGTGAATCTAACTTGAACCGCGAGAATCGTCCTGAGTGGATGATTATGAAAGTGGTGCCAGTTATTCCGCCAGAATTGCGTCCATTGGTGCCGCTTGATGGAGGTCGTTTCGCAACTTCAGATTTAAATGATTTATACCGTCGTGTAATTATCCGTAACAACCGTTTGAAAAGATTAATGGAGATTAAAGCTCCTGAAGTAATCTTGAGAAACGAAAAACGTATGTTGCAAGAATCAGTAGATTCACTTTTCGATAATACTCGTAAAGCATCGGCTGTAAAAACAGAATCAAATCGTCCATTGAAATCACTTTCGGATTCCCTAAAAGGAAAACAAGGTCGTTTCCGTCAAAACTTGCTTGGTAAACGTGTGGATTATTCTGCTCGTTCGGTAATTGTTGTTGGACCGGAATTGAAATTGTTCGAATGTGGTATCCCTAAAGATATGGCAGCTGAACTTTACAAACCTTTCGTTATCCGTAAATTGATAGAAAGAGGAATTGTAAAAACAGTTAAATCGGCCAAGAAAATAATCGACAAAAAAGAGCCAGTAGTTTGGGATATTCTTGAAAATGTAATTAAAGGACACCCAATAATGCTGAATCGTGCTCCTACTTTGCACAGATTAGGTATTCAAGCATTCCAACCAAAATTAATTGAAGGAAAAGCAATCCAATTGCACCCTTTAGTTTGTACGGCGTTCAACGCGGATTTTGATGGGGATCAGATGGCAGTTCACTTGCCGTTAGGACCAGAAGCTATTTTGGAAGCACAATTGTTGATGTTGGCTTCTCACAATATCTTGAATCCTGCGAATGGTGCTCCGATTACGGTACCTTCTCAAGACATGGTACTTGGTCTATATTATATGACCAAAGAGCGCTTGTCTACTCCAGAACATAAAATTTTAGGTGAAGGCTTAACTTTTTATTCTGCAGAAGAAGTGAATATTGCCTTGAATGAAGGTCAATTAGAATTGAATGCTCGAGTAAAAATTCGTGCAAAAGATTATAATGAAGCAGGAGAATTGGTTTACCAAATTATCCAAACAACAGCTGGTCGTATTTTGTTTAACGAAGTGGTTCCAGAAGCTGCGGGTTATATCAATGATGTATTGACCAAGAAAAACTTGAGAGACATTATCGGACACGTTTTAAGCGTGACCAATGTACCTACAACGGCTGCCTTCTTGGACAATATGAAAGATATGGGGTATAAATTTGCCTTCAAAGGTGGATTGTCATTCTCATTGGGAGATATTAGAATTCCAGACCAAAAACCAAAATTGATTGCAGATGCCAGAGAGCAAGTTGAAGGTATTTCTGCGAATTATAATATGGGTCTTATTACCAATAACGAACGTTACAACCAAGTTATTGACGTATGGACTTCAACAAATGCACAGCTTACAGAAGCAGCAATGAAAAACATTAGAGAAGACCAACAAGGTTTCAACTCGGTGTACATGATGCTTGATTCTGGAGCGAGGGGTTCCAAAGAGCAAATTCGTCAGTTAACTGGTATGCGTGGTTTGATGGCTAAGCCAAAAAAATCTACTGCTGGTGGTGGAGAAATTATTGAAAACCCGATTCTTTCCAACTTTAAGGAAGGTCTTTCGATTTTGGAGTACTTTATTTCTACTCACGGTGCTCGTAAAGGTCTTGCGGATACGGCTTTGAAAACGGCCGATGCGGGTTACTTGACCAGAAGATTGCACGACGTTTCTCAAGATGTAATCGTGAACACTGTTGATTGTGGTACTTTAAGAGGTGTTGAAGTTTCAGCATTGAAAAAGAACGAAGAAATCGTGGAAACTTTAGGCGAAAGAATCTTGGGACGTGTGGCATTGCAAGATGTTATCAATCCTTTGACAAATGAGCTTATCATTGCAGCAGGTGAACAAATAACTGAATCTTACGTGAAAGTAATCGAGGCTTCTCCAATTGAAAAATTAGAGGTTCGTTCTCCATTAACTTGTGAAGCCACAAAAGGTATTTGTGCAAAATGTTACGGTAGAAACTTGGCAACAGGTAAAATGACCCAAAAAGGAGAAGCAGTGGGTGTAATTGCCGCTCAATCCATTGGAGAACCGGGAACACAGTTGACATTGCGTACTTTCCACGTTGGAGGGGTTGCAGGAGGTATTTCTGAAGAGTCCAGCATCATTACAAGATTTAATGGTAAACTAGAAATCGAAGATTTAAAAACTGTTAAAGGTGAAGATGGAGAAGGAAATTCGGTTGATATCGTAGTTTCTCGTTCTACTGAATTGAAATTAGTTGATGAAAAAACTGGAATCTTGTTAAGTACAAACAACATTCCTTACGGTTCCAGCATCTTTGTTAAAGATGGCGAATCAGTAACTAAAGGAACCGTGATTTGTAAATGGGATCCATATAATGGAGTTATTGTTTCTGAATTTACTGGTAAAATTGCTTACGAAGATTTAGAGCAAGGTCAATCATTCATGGTTGAAATTGATGAGCAAACCGGTTTCCAGGAAAAAGTAATTTCTGAGTCTAGAGCCAAAAAATTAATCCCAACTTTATTGGTTTACGGTAAAGACGGTGAATTGATTCGTTCTTATAACTTGCCGGTTGGAGCCCACTTGATGGTTGACAACGGCGAGAAAATTAAAGCCGGTAAAGTATTGGTTAAAATTCCGCGTCGTTCTTCTAAATCAGGAGATATTACGGGAGGTTTACCAAGAATTACCGAGTTGCTTGAAGCTCGTAACCCTTCAAATCCAGCAGTAGTTTCTGAAATCGATGGTGTGGTTTCTTTTGGAAAAATCAAAAGAGGTAACCGTGAGATTGTTATCGAATCTAAATTTGGTGAGGTTAAGAAATACTTGGTGAAACTTTCTAGTCAAATCTTGGTACAAGAAAATGACTTCGTAAGAGCGGGTGTGCCATTGTCTGATGGTGCCATCACTCCAGAAGATATTTTGAGAATTCAAGGTCCAGCTGCTGTTCAACAGTATTTGGTAAACGAAATTCAAGAAGTATACCGTTTGCAAGGGGTAAAAATCAACGACAAACACTTTGAAGTTGTTATCCGTCAAATGATGCGTAAAGTAAGAGTTCAAGATCCAGGAGATACGTTATTCTTAGAAGATCAATTGATTCATACCAAAGATTTTATCGTTGAAAACGATAAATTATACGGAATGAAAGTGGTTGAAGATGCTGGAGATTCTGCTAACTTGAAACCAGGACAGATTATTTCTCCTCGTGAATTGCGTGATGAAAATTCATTATTGAAACGTACGGACAAAAATCTTGTTGTAGCTCGTGATGTTATCACGGCAACTGCAACTCCTGTATTACAAGGTATTACAAGAGCATCGCTTCAAACGAAATCATTTATCTCGGCTGCATCATTCCAGGAAACTACCAAAGTATTGAACGAAGCTGCAGTAGCAGGTAAAATCGATTATTTGGAAGGATTGAAAGAAAATGTAATTGTAGGTCATAGAATTCCTGCTGGAACAGGTATGAGAGAATACGACAATACAATTGTAGGTTCGAATGAAGATTACCACGAAATGATGGCCAATAAAGAGGAATACATATACTAAGTTATGAATAATTCAAAACAACACGAACAAATCGACATTGAGTTGGATGAGAAAACAGCCGAAGGGGTTTACTCCAATTTAGCCATAATTAATCATTCGTCTTCTGAATTTGTTTTAGATTTTGTAAGTATCATGCCTGGTATTCCAAAGGCTAAAGTGAAATCAAGAATTGTCTTGACGCCACAACATGCCAAAAGGCTGTTA
Organism: Flavobacterium limnophilum; assembly: GCF_027111315.2. GTDB lineage: Bacteria > Bacteroidota > Bacteroidia > Flavobacteriales > Flavobacteriaceae > Flavobacterium > Flavobacterium limnophilum. The sequence continues at coordinate 49,310 of NZ_CP114289.2, forward strand.
AGGGCCATTGGAGAAAACATTCACCGTTTTGAAGTCGCCCACGGCGAAATTAAAGACACCGAACAACCTCCAATACCATTGAATTTTGGTCCTCCGGGACAAGCATAATTATAGAAAAAGGCTCCAGAAATGGAGCCTTTTTTTTGATGTCAACAAAGGCAGGGATGTTGTTAAAGTGCTGTTTTGTAGAGGTTATTAATTCTTTTTTTTGTGTTTTAAACGAGTATTGTGGTGCTTTGTCGAAAATATTTCCCAATAGAAAACGATTCGTTTAGTTTTGAAATCAGATAAGAGATACAATTTGTTTCTAGATAAAAAAACAATATGAATAATTTTTCTAAACAAAGCGATAACAAAATTAAGAGTGCTATTATTATGGTATTGTTTTTTGTTTTAATGTCTAATGTTGCTGTTTTTGGTCAATCATCAATAGGAAATAGTGATGAGCAAAAGGCATCAATAGAAAATAATGAAATTGTAAATAACAATATCGAAATCAATGCAATAAAACAAGAAGCTGCTTCCAGTGCTTCCAACATGAATTTTGTTCTTTGGTTTATGGGTTCAAAACAAACCCCAAATGCTACCGCCGTACCGGCAGGCACAACTGCAAAAAAACAATTTATGACTTCCGGTACAGCTCCCAATCGTTTATTGATTAAGGCTTTTTTGAAAAAAGCGGTAAACTTCGAGAGTACCGTGGTTTAAGATAAAAACGACACAATTATATAAAAACGCCAATTCAGTGAATTGGCGTTTTTTTTGAAATTTATCTGCTAATGCTGTTTACAAATGATTTGAATGGCTACTGTTGTTTTTTATGCAGTGGCTGTATAGTTGAGTTCTATTTTTTATTAGAGCTTGTTTGAATGAGTAGTTGTGTCTTTTAATGCTTCTTTTGTAATTCCATATTAATGCCATTTAGAAATATAAAATAGTTTTTTTGTTTAACCTCTCCCAACCCTCTCCGAAGGAGAGGTAGCAAGAATTGGATTATTTTATATTTCTAAATGGTATAAGATGTAATCGATTTTTTGTTTTTTGTTTTATCTTATTTTATTCCTGATTTTGCTAATTCAACAATTGTAATAATCCGTAAATGTCTATGTATTTTTTTAGTAACAAGAAAAAAAACTTGATTTTTTTAAATAATGTGTTTTTTATTTGATAATTACAAATTAATTATATACGTTTGTGCAATCGATTACATAGTTGCGATTGTTTTTTTTATGCGTTTTTAAAATAAGTTTTGAAGGAATTAGATGTATAACCCCAAACGTACATTTACATTGCTTTTGAGATTTTACAATATTATTTTTTGAACAATAGCCAAAACCACATATTTAAATTTATTAACCAACCAAAATTATTTTTTAGGAGTAAAATTACGCAAGATTTTAATCTGGCAAAATGCAAAAGAACAATCAGGTGATTGTCGCTTTTTGTGCTATTGTTAACTGGTGCCCAGATGGGCTGGGGAAGCAATTTATAGGAACAGGTCAATTTGGCGGTGGATTTGAAAATGCACTTTTATATCCTGCTAGTGCTCTAACTCAAACTACTCCAGATGTTGCTAAATGGTCTTATGATAGTGTGAATCTATCAACGTCAACAATAGCAAGCGGTGTTAATGCGTGTTCTGGTTCTAAATATGTTAATTTTATTAATATAGGAACAAGTACTGGAAAATATATTGTGAGTCCAGTATTGAGTCCTGCTCTTTCGGGTGGAGACGGGGTCGCTCTTGGATCCAATTATACTGTACAATATTATTGAAATCAAGTACGTCTCTTGCTGCAAAAGGAGCGATTTATGTAAATTCTAGAGGTGCTGGTACTCAGGCGGCGGATGATAGTAATGGCTGGCAAAAGGGTACTTATAGGTATGCTGGTATTTGCATATCCAGTTCAGGTCTATTCAAAAAAGAAAAATAAATAGTTAAGAATATGATATAGTTATCATATCGAATTTAGAAACCCTGTTTCTTATGGGCAGGGGTTTTTTATTCTTTTTATTGAAAAACAAATGGAATTAGTCAACAAATTTGACCTCATTGAATAATAATAAATACAAAACAAACGTAACCATGGCTATTAGTACAACATTCGACGCATTGACTTTAGTTGAAAACGGAATTGTTTTAAATTTAAAAAATGAAAAAAAAATAGAAATTTCATTTTTGGAACTGGACAAGATTTATATAAAGGTGCGCAAGTTAAGACCCCTACGGGAATTTTTGTTTATTTTATTTCCCTTTCTTCTTGTTTTTGTATCCATTCAATACGTAGTACTCGAGAAAGTGGTATTTGTGGTCTTGTTTGCGATTATCCCCGTTTTTGTAAAAACATATAATTACAAAAGATATGGATTGACGATAGGCTTGAAAGACGGGACTGTTTTTAGGAAAAAGGTCTCCTTGGAGGTGAAAAGCGTGAGTGTTTCCACTGTAAATGCGGTTAAAAGAGAGCAATTGAATTATTATTACAAAACAAAAGGATTGCAGGAACCAGGATTTCATTTTGGTCAAAACTAAGCGAGTTAGTCATCACAAGTCCTTGTTTTAGTTATTTACCAGAAGTTTGGGACGTATATGAGTTATTATATACTTGCTATAAGGTTACTATACAGTTACTATACAGTTGCTATATATATGCTCATCCTTACTCTTGACCTAAAAGAACGATAGCTATTCTCCCTTTTATGGTTTCTAAATTGCAGTAAAAGAAAAGTGTTGTTTTGCAATAAAAAAATCGGCTTCAAATTTTGAAGCCGATTTTTGTGTTTTAAAGCCCAGAATGGTGTTTTTTGTTCCTGTCGGTCAAAAAGTTTCGGGGGTCTAAAATTTTACTCAAATTCCGAGGTAAAGAACAACTTCACGTTCGGGTATTTGTTTTGGGTCATTTGGATCGTAAAATCCGAATCGGCGAGGAATACCAACTGGCCGTATTTGTCGTGGGCCAAGAATTTTTGTTTGATTCTCCTGAATTCCTTGAACTCTTCGCTTTTGGGGTCATTGGGTTTTACCCAACAGGCTTTGTGAACGGGGAAGTTTTCATAGGTGCACTTGGCGCCATATTCGTGTTCCAGTCGGTATTGGATTACTTCGTATTGCAGTGCACCCACGGTTCCAATTATTTTTCTGTTGTTCATTTCCAGTGTAAACAATTGAGCCACACCTTCGTCCATTAATTGGTCGATTCCTTTGTCGAGTTGTTTGGCTTTCATTGGATCGGCATTGTTGATGTACCTGAAATGTTCCGGCGAAAAGCTTGGAATTCCCTTGAAACTCATCACTTCGCCTTCGGTCAAGGTATCGCCAATCTTGAAATTTCCGGTGTCGTGCAAGCCTACAATATCTCCCGGATAAGAGATGTCGACAATTTCTTTTTTCTCGGCAAAGAAAGCATTCGGACTCGAGAATTTTAAATTCTTTTTCTGGCGAACGTGGTAATAAGGTTTGTTTCTTTCAAAAGTACCCGAAACTATTTTGATAAAAGCCAAACGATCCCGGTGTTTAGGGTCCATGTTGGCGTGGATTTTAAACACAAATCCCGTCATTTTTTCTTCTTTGGGATCCACCAATCTGGTTTCGGAATCTTTTGGTCTTGGCGATGGCGCAATTTCGACAAAACAATCCAGGAGTTCGCGAACCCCGAAATTGTTCAATGCCGAACCGAAAAATACGGGTTGCAGTTTTCCGTCCAAATAATCCTGGCGGTCAAATTTGGGATAGACTTCATCAATCAATTCCAGTTCTTCCCTTAATTTATAGGCCGGTTTTTCGCCAATGATTTTCTCCAATTCGGGGCTTTTGACATCCGAAAAAGCGATGGTTTCCTCAATATTCTTGCGGCTGTCACCACTAAACAGGTTGATGTTTTCTTCCCACAAATTGTAGATTCCCTGAAAATCATATCCCATTCCGATGGGGAAACTCAACGGGGTAACCGTAAGACCCAGTTTTTGTTCCACTTCGTCCATCAAGTCGAAAGCGTCTTTTCCTTCTCTGTCCAGTTTGTTGATGAAAACAATTATGGGAATGTTTCTGAGTCGGCACACGGCGACTAATTTTTCTGTTTGTTCCTCAACCCCTTTGGCGACGTCAATCACCACAATCACGCTGTCTACGGCGGTTAGGGTCCTGAAGGTGTCTTCGGCAAAATCCTTGTGTCCGGGCGTGTCGAGGATATTTATTTTTTTGTCCTGATAATTGAATGCCAAAACCGAGGTTGAAACCGAAATTCCCCTCTGGCGTTCAATTTCCATGAAGTCGCTCGTTGCTCCTTTCTTGATTTTGTTGTTTTTTACCGCACCCGCTTCCTGGATGGCTCCTCCAAAAAGGAGCAGTTTTTCTGTCAAGGTGGTTTTACCGGCATCGGGATGCGAAATAATCCCAAAAGTTCTTCTTCGCTGTATTTCTTCTAAAAAGCCCATATTTGTATAAATAGTTTGCAAAAGTACTATTTATAAATGCCAATTGAAAAAAATTGTACAGGGCATTCGCTTTTAAAAAAGAAAAATAAAGTTAGCCACGAATTACACTAATTGCCACTAATTTTTTATCAAAATTTAAAATTGAATTGCACGAATTTTATCTATTTTTAAGAATTTGTGCCATTAAAAACTAATTGTAATTCGTGTTGTTAGTGTAATTCGCGGCGGAAACTTTTAAAAGCGAATGCCCTGAAAATTGTAGGTTCTATGTGCGAGATTCAGTTTTAGAAATTAACTATCGCGTTTTCTTGTTAACTATTATGGCTATTTGTTTGTTTCTGTGATGGGGAAAATGTATAATTAGAGCAGCACGATTGAGCAACAAACTTGAGCAACTTGTGTGATTTCTCCTTCGTTGAAATGACAAGGGCGATTGCGGTGGAGGTTGCCGCATCGTTCCTCCTTGCAATGACGGGTTGCCGCGCTGCACTGCGTTTCGCTTGCAATGAACAAGGGCGATTGCGGGAATATAGTTGCAAAAAAAAGCTAAACTGCCATAGTGGTATCACATTCCAAAAGGATAGGTTTCGGGAACCTGGTTTCCGTCCGGTTCAAGGTGTATGGGATGCAAGGCCGATGTTTGGTCAAGAAATATAAAGGCATCGTATCTTTTTGGCATGATGGACGGCACGTAGTTTCCGAATCTTTCGTGTTCGGGATTGTAGACCACGCCGATGGCGCGATGTCCAATGGGGGAAGCCACGCATTTTTCTTCCCTGATTTTGTGCATCAGCAACAATCGGTTTTTTCCTTGTGCTGCCTGATGGAAATCGTTTTCCCAACTTCCTTCGACGGCATTGGGGATTTTTATTTTACGGGTTTCAGCGCCCCAACTTCTTGCCGCAACCACGCTTCCTTTGTAGGATCCAAAGCCCACGGCCACGACTCCGTCATTCGAAAATTGTTCTCTCAGCAATTGGCCTACATTGACCATTCCTTCCGATGCCATATCCGTGGCACGGGCATCGCCAATGTGGGTGTTGTGTTCCCAAACCACTGTTTTGGCGGCATTGCCGTGGTATTTCATCAATCGTTGCAGGGTGGAGACCATGTGTTCGTCGCGGATGTTCCAGGATGCGGCGCCTCTTTTGATCATGGCGCGATAGTATTTTTCGGCATTTCTGGCCACGAAGGCATTTTGTTCCGTGCTCATCACGTTTTCGGCATCGGAATTGTAATTTTCGACCCTGCTTCTTATTTCGGTCAGCAGGTTAATCACGTCCTTCTCGCACATTTCCGGTACAAAGGCCGAAGCCCTAGCATAGGTTTGTCCTTCGTCGTGGCCGTAAGGTTCGAAACATTCCATTACTTTTTTGGCCAGTTCAAGTGCTTGCGGGTCGTTTTTTTGCAAGTATTGGATAATGGACTGCATTGATTCCCTGAAGCTGTAAACGTCGAGTCCGTAGAAACCCACTTTCATTTCGCGTGGGATTCCCGTGTTGTAGGTCTTGAGCCAGTCAATGAATGCGGCTATTTCCCAATTGGCCCACATCCATGTTGGCCAACGGTTAAAGTCTTTCAAGACCTCGTAAATGTCTTTTCCGGAATTCAGGTAGCCTTTTGCATACCGATTCAATCGATAGCAGTCCGGCCAATCCCCTTCGACTGCCACAAAGGCGAACCCTTTTTCTTGAATCAGTCTTTGGGTAATTTTTGCTCGCCAAGTGTAATATTCATGGGTTCCATGGGAGGCTTCTCCGAGCAGGACATATTTAGCATCGCCGATATAATCCATCAAGGGATCTAAATCTTCGCTGTTTTCGAGTGCGGATGAAGTTCTGCCCAATAATTCCGCCACTTTGTTGGAATTGACGGAAAGGGTTGGGTTTGTTGTTTTCATTGTGTTTTGATTCTTGAATGATACGATTTCTGGTTTAAATAACAAAAAGAATTCAGGGCAGTCCAAAATTTAGTTTTAACGGTTGAAACCATCCATAAAGTTACGTTATATATTTGATAATCAGTAGTTTTTGATTTTGTTTTTTAAGATGTATAAGTGGAATTTTTTTAATCTGGAATATGGATTAAACAGGAGTTGCTATCTTCTTACAAAGTCACCATAAGGGTACCACAGCCATACACTATCCATACACTATCCATTCACTATCCATACACTATCCATACATTATCCATACATTATCCATACATTATCCATACATTATCCATACATTATCCATACATTATCCATACATTATCCATACATTATCCATACACTATCCATACACTATCCATACACTATCCATGACAGGGTGGTTTTGTGTTTGGTTGTGCTGGGGTCAAAAAGAAAGGTGGCGCATTTTTATGTCCCTTTTGAATGGCTTTGAAAATGACAATTTGGGTGGGAGAGGCAAGAATAAGTATGGCTTGTTTTTTGGACTTTTTTTGCCAAAAACGGAAAATTGGAAAAGGATTTTGCCGAAATTGATTTTTTAACAGTCTAATGGTTTTATTTTTAACAAATTATAACGTTTTCGTTAATAACATTAGTCTTTTTTATTAAATCATTATTACAGGATATAATATCTTTGTGTGACAAAAAAAATATTTCAAAAATTTAAAATTAAAAGTAATGAGTATTATTATCAAAATTCACGCAAGACAAATTTTCGATTCAAGAGGAAATCCTACCATAGAAGTAGATGTAGTTACTGAAACAGGTGTTATAGGAAGAGCTGCTGTTCCATCAGGAGCATCAACAGGTAAATTCGAAGCAGTTGAATTACGTGATGGAGGAAAAGCTTTCTTAGGAAAAGGTGTTTTAAAAGCGGTTGAAAATGTAAATACTATTATTGCTGAAGAATTAGTGGGTACATCGGTTTTTGAACAAAACTTGATTGACCAAACGATGATTGAGTTGGACGGTACTCCAAACAAAGCCAATCTTGGTGCCAACGCTATTCTTGGTGTTTCTCTTGCTGTTGCCAAAGCGGCTGCCAATGAACTAGGTTTGCCTTTGTACAGATACGTAGGAGGTGTTTCTGCCAATACTTTGCCAGTTCCAATGATGAACATCATCAATGGAGGTTCTCACTCTGATGCGCCTATCGCTTTCCAAGAATTTATGATTTTCCCTGTAAAAGCGACTTCTTTTACACATTCTTTGCAAATGGGAACGGAAATTTTCCATAATCTTAAAAAAGTGTTGCACGACAGAGGATTGAGTACTGCCGTTGGTGACGAAGGAGGATTTGCTCCAAACTTGGCCGGTGGAACTGAAGATGCTTTGGATACCATCAAATTGGCTGTAGAAAAAGCAGGTTATACTTTTGGAGACGAAATCATGGTTGCTTTAGACTGTGCTTCCTCCGAGTTCTATGAAAACGGAAAATACGATTACACTAAATTTGAAGGAGCTACCGGAAAAATCAGGACTTCTGCAGAGCAAGTGGAGTATTTGGCTGAATTAGCTGCTAAATATCCGATTATCTCCATCGAAGACGGTATGGACGAAAACGACTGGGACGGATGGAAAATGCTTACTGAAAAAATTGGAGACAAAGTTCAATTGGTAGGTGATGATTTGTTTGTGACTAATGTTGAGCGTCTTTCTACTGGAATTGAAAAAGGAATCGCCAATTCCATCTTGGTAAAAGTAAACCAAATTGGAACTTTGACTGAAACTATTGCTGCCGTAAACATGGCTAAAAATGCAGGTTATACTTCTGTAATGTCTCACCGTTCAGGAGAAACTGAAGACAACACGATTGCCGATTTGGCAGTAGCGTTGAACTGTGGACAAATCAAAACAGGTTCTGCTTCTCGTTCTGATCGTATGGCAAAATACAATCAATTGATTAGAATTGAAGAAGAATTAGGAAATACCGCTTATTTCCCTGGGAAAAATGCTTTTAAAGTAAAATAAGCACACGAATTTTATTAAAAAGCCATTTACGTAAAGTAAATGGCTTTTTTTATGTCTTTTAACAATTTCCTTGCGAAATTCATTTTTTAATTTCATTTGAATTGATTAGATTTGGAGAATTATTATATAATAATTTATTACCAAAAACACTATGTCAAAAACAGCAACACTAGAAATTGAGGGCAAAAAATACGAGTTGCCAATATTTATTGGAACCGAAAACGAAATGTCGATCGATATTAGCAAATTACGTGATTTATCAGGGGCAATCACGTTGGATCAAGGATATAAAAACACGGGCGCCTGCAAAAGCGAAATTACTTTTCTTGACGGTGAAGAAGGGATTTTGCATTATAGAGGGTATTCCATCGAAGAATTGGCAGACAAGGCCGGTTTCCTTGAAGTGTGTTTTTTGTTGATTTTTGGAGAATTGCCCACGGTTGCCCAATTGGAGGAATTTGAAGCGCATATCAGAAAATACACCTTGGTTAACGAGGAGATGAAAAGCATCATTGACGGCTTCCCCACGACGGCCCACCCAATGGGGGTATTGTCGGCCTTGACCAGTGCGTTGATTGCTTTCAATCCAAAAGCGGTTAATCCAGAGCATGAAGACGAATTGTATGAAGCGGTTTGTAAATTGATGGGTAAATTCCTTGTCATTGCATCCTGGACCTACAGAAAAAGTTTGGGTTATCCTTTGAATTATTACGACAATACCATAGGATATGTCGAGAATTTCATGCAATTGATGTTTAAATTGCCGACAGAGCCTTATAAAGCCAATCCAGTGATTGTGGAAGCTTTGGATAAATTGTTTATCCTGCATGCCGATCACGAGCAAAACTGTTCCACTTCGACAGTGAGAATGGTAGGTTCGTCACATGCCGGGTTGTTTGCCTCGGTTTCGGCAGGAATTTCGGCCCTTTGGGGACCATTGCATGGAGGAGCCAACCAGGCTGTTCTTGAAATGCTGGAAGAAATCCAAAACAATGGTGGAGATGCCGACAAGTATATAGCCAAAGCCAAAGACAAAAACGATCCTTTTCGATTGATGGGTTTTGGTCACCGTGTCTATAAAAATTTCGATCCAAGAGCCAGAATCATCAAAAAAGCGGCCGACGAAGTGTTGAATACCTTGGGTGTGGACGATCCTATTTTGGCCATTGCCAAAAAACTGGAAAAAGCAGCACTGGAAGACGAGTATTTCGTGTCCAGAAAATTGTATCCCAACGTAGATTTCTATTCTGGAATCATCTACAGGGCATTGGGGATTCCGACCGACATGTTTACCGTAATGTTTGCCATAGGCCGATTGCCGGGTTGGATAGCACAATGGAAAGAAATGAGGCTGAACAAAGAGCCAATAGGAAGACCAAGACAGGTTTATACCGGTTCTCCTTTGAGAGCGTTCAAGGAATTTGACAAGCGATAAATTTCAATAGAAAAAAGCCCCGCCATTTGCGGGGCTTTTTTTATCTTTGGCACAATAGCGTCGCAAACTGACGAAGTAAAAGCCCATATTGAAAATGCTGGAATTAAACATCAATAACGAAACCTCCCGGCTGCGTGCCGTTGTTCTGGGGTCTGCGAGCAGTAATGGCCCCACCCCAAAGAGGGAGGAAGCCTATGACCCCAAATCATTGGAGCATATCTTGGCGGGCACCTATCCCAAAGAGGCGGACATGGTATTGGAAATGGAAGCCTTCCATCGGGTTTTGTGCCACTATGGCGTGAGCGTTTTTCGTCCGGAACCAATAGAAAATTACAACCAGATATTTGTGAGGGACATTGGTTTCGTGATTGGCGATGTTTTCGTTAAATCGAATATTTTGCCGGACAGGGAACGTGAATTGGATGCCATTCAATACATCATTGACCAAATTGACCCCAAAAAAGTGGTTCGTCCTCCCGAAGCGGTACATATTGAAGGCGGTGACGTGATGCTGTGGAAGGATTATATTTTTATAGGCACCTATAAGGGGAGTGATTACAAGGATTATATCACCGCCAGGACAAACCAGGAAGGGGTGCGCTACATCAAGGAATTGTTTCCCGATAAAAAAGTCAAGGAGTTTGATTTGATAAAATCAAAAATTGATGCCCGGGACAATGCCCTGCATCTGGATTGTTGTTTTCAACCCGTTGGCGAAAATAAAGCAATAATTTACAAAAGAGGCTTTCGTGAAGAAGCCGATTACCTCTTTCTCGTGCATCTTTTTGGGGCAGAAAACCTGTTTCATATCACCAGAAAAGAAATGTATGACATGAATTCCAATGTTTTTTCCATCGCTACCGATGTGGTTGTTTCCGAGAGAAAGTTTAAGCGCCTCAATAAATGGCTGCGAGCCCATGGTTTTGTGGTAGAAGAAATTCCATACGCCGAAATCGCCAAGCAAGAAGGATTGTTGCGCTGTTCGACCTTGCCTTTGATTAGAGAATAGAAATAATTGTTTCAGGTTTAAAGTTTCAAGTTGCTCAACCTGGAACTTTAGACCTGAAACTTTAAACTAAATAAAATGAACCAAACTACCAACTCCGTCTTGATGATTCGTCCCGTGGCGTTCCGAATGAACGAACAAACGGCCGTAAACAATTATTACCAACAAGTGCTGGATACTTTATCGCCAGCAACCGTGAACGCCAAAGCGCAAGAAGAGTTTGATGCCTTCGTGACTAAATTGCGAATTGTGGGCGTCAATGTCATTGTTGTTGACGACAGTCCGTCTCCAGACACGCCCGACAGTATTTTTCCGAACAACTGGATTTCCTTCCACGAAAACGGTGACGTGGTTTTGTACCCCATGTTTGCCGAGAACCGTCGTGGGGAACGTCGCGACGATGTTTTGGATATTCTGGAAGACCATGGTTTTGTCATCAACGAAATCATGGATTACACTTCTGCCGAAGAAGACGGTTTTTATCTCGAAGGTACCGGCAGCGTTGTTTTGGACCGGGAAAACGGCAAAGCCTATTGCGCCTTGTCGCCTCGTGCCGATGAAGAGCTGTTCATTGAATTCTGTGAAGATTTTGAGTATTCTCCAGTGATTTTCGAAGCCTTCCAAACCGTGAATGGAGAACGAAAATTGATTTACCACACCAACGTGATGCTGTGCATAGGGGATACCTTTGCCGTGATTTGTGCCGAAAGCATCGACGACAAGAAAGAAAGAAAAATGGTTTTGGACAGTTTGAGAGGCGACGGAAAGGAAATTATCCTGATCAGCGAAGCCCAAGTCAACTGTTTTGCCGGGAATATGCTTGAAGTCCTTGGGACGGATGACAGACGGTATTTGGTGATGAGCAGTTCGGCCTATCAAAGCCTGACCAAAAAGCAAATTGCCCAACTCGAAGAACACCTGACTATTTTGAGTTCCAGTCTGGATACCATCGAAGCCTGCGGTGGAGGTAGTGCCCGATGCATGCTGGCGGAGGTTTTCTTGCCGAAAGAGGAGGAATAGTCGCGGTTGGTAAGTGTTGTTGGATTGATTGATGGCGTGGTTGATTTGAGCAATGGATAGGAGTAATAGCGGTGATCAATAGATTGGAGCAACTTAGATGAGCAATGGATGTGATTTCTCCCGTTGGTCGAAATGACACGGGAGGGATGGGAGTAATGGAAGGGAGCTAAGGATTGGAGCAACTTAGGTGAGCAATGGATGTGATTTCTCCCGTTGGTCGAAATGACACGGGGAGGGATGGGAGTAATGCAAGGAGCAATTTAGGTGAGCAATGGATGTGAGCGATAGTCGTGAGCAATAGATGTGAGCAACTTAGGTGAGCAACTTAGGTGAGCAACTTAGGTGAGCAATGGATGTGATTTCTCCCGTTGGTCGAAATGACACGGGAGGGATGGGAGTGATAGCCGTGAGCAACAGATTGGAGCAACAGATTGGAGCAACTTAGGTGAGCAATGGATGTGATTTCTCTCGTTGGTCGAAATGACACGGGAGGGGGGCAATGGATGGGAGCAACTAAGGTGAGCAATGGATGTGAGCAACAAAGGTGAGCAATGGATGTGATTTCTCCCGCTGGTCGAAATGACACGGGGAGGGATGGGAGTGATAGCCGTGAGCAACAGATTGGAGCAACAGATTGGAGCAACTTAGGTGAGCAATGGATGTGATTTCTCCCGTTGGTCGAAATGACACGGGGAGGGATGGGAGTGATAGCCGTGAGCAACAGATTGGAGCAACAGATTGGAGCAACTTAGGTGAGCAATGGATGTGATTTCTCCCGTTGGTCGAAATGACACGAAAAAATCAAATGACACGAAATAATGAAATGACACGGAAGAAGGGAATGACACAGGAAAAGAGGAATGACAAGAGAAATGAAATATTGGAGTGGAGAGTGATTGATTGGAGCAATGGATGTGAGCGATAGTCGTGAGCAATAGATGTGAGCAACTTAGGTGAGCAATGGATGTGATTTCTCCCGTTGGTCGAAATGACACGGGAGGGAGGGAGCAATGGAAGGAGCAACTTAGGTGAGCAATGGGATGTGGGCAATGGATGGGAGCAACTAAGGTGAGCAATGGATGTGATTTCTCCCGTTGGTCGAAATGACACGGGGAGGGATGGGAGTGATAGCCGTGAGCAACAGATTGGAGCAACAGATTGGAGCAACTTAGGTGAGCAATGGATGTGATTTCTCCCGTTGGTCGAAATGACACGGGGAGGGATGGGAGTGATAGCCGTGAGCAACAGATTGGAGCAACTTAGGTGAGCAATGGATGTGATTTCTCCCGTTGGTCGAAATGACACGAAAAAATCAAATGACACGAAATAATGAAATGACACGGAAGAAGGGAATGACACAGGAAAAGAGGAATGACAAGAGAAATGAAATATTGGAGTGGAGAGTGATTGATTGGAGCAATGGATGTGAGCGATAGTCGTGAGCAATAGATGTGAGCAACTTAGGTGAGCAATGGATGTGATTTCTCCCGTTGGTCGAAATGACACGAAAAAATCAAATGACACGAAAAAATCAAATGACACGGAAGAAGGGAATGACACAGGAAGAAGGGAATGACACGAAAAAACAAATGACACGAAATAATGAAATTACACGGGAAAAGAGGAATGACACGAAATAATGAAATTTTATAATCCATGTCTTTAGGGCAAATTGTTGGTGCCTGTTTGGATTTATGATTCGTGGACAAAGTTGTGTGGGCCAGGTTTGTGGTAGTGTAGTTTTTTGTACTTTTGTGGAATGAAAAATAAAAAAACATTGGTTCTCGGTGCGAGCACGAAACCAGATAGATATGCCTATATGGCCATCACCAAGCTTGTTGAAAAAGGACACCCGGTTCTTGCCATTGGGCAAAATGCGGGCGAAGTGGCGGGAGTGAAAATTCAAACCAAGGCCATTCCCCTCAAAAATATTGACACGGTTACTTTGTATTTGAACCCGGCTCGCCAACGTGATTACTACAATTACATCGTGGAAGCGAAACCCAAACGCGTAATTTTTAATCCCGGCACCGAAAACCCGGAGTTCTACCAGTTGCTGCAATTGAATGACATCAAGGTAGAAGTGGCATGCACCTTGGTGCTGTTGACCACAAGCCAGTATTAGTTCAATGTTTTTAGAGAAAAACAAGGCTTTAATCTAAAAGGGCGTTTCTTTTATTTTCGAATCAAGTGCCGACGGGTTTTTGGAGTGTTTCTAATCCATAAAAGTTTCCTTTTTTTTAAGTATTGGACGTCCCTGCGATTTCCGAGCGGGTATTTTTTTTTATAAAAACACATGCAAATGAGGAAAGCCGTAAAGAAGTGGTTTTTTTTGGTTGCACTTTTGTCCCTTTTTTAAAAGGATGGAATGAAATTTTAAATTGTGGATTCTGAGAACTCGACAATCAAGACAATTCAAGTGGTTTATGGAGGTGTTGGATCCGAGCTTGTTTAATTGCCAACTTTTATGTTATTTTTTGTAAGTAATAGTAGGTTTGGGTTTCAAAACCGATGCTACTTAGCTATATTTGCAAACTGAAATTTCATCCTTTTTCTGATCACTACCCGTGAGTTGGAAGGGCGAAGCCGTTGAGTATGGTGCGGGTTTTTGGATAGTCGTCTAAATTGGAGGGTTTTATCCTGTAAATAAAAAAAACAATTCCTACTTGTTAAATTAATAAATTAAGAATTTTATGGATAAAAATAGTAAAATTTACATAGCAGGCCACAACGGCATGGTGGGTTCCGCCATCTGGAGAACACTTTCGGCCAAAGGATACACCAATTTGATTGGAGCATCGAGTTCGTTATTGGATTTGAGAAACCAACAAGCCGTAAAAGCGTATTTTGCCCAAGAAAAGCCGGAAGTTGTTATTGACGCCGCGGCTCGAGTGGGGGGTATTTTGGCCAACAATGATTATCCCTATCAATTTATCATGGAAAACATGCAGATCCAGAACAACCTGATTGATTCGGCTTTGCAGGCAGGAATTGAAAAGTTTATCTTTTTGGGCAGTTCCTGCATTTATCCCAAATTGGCTCCCCAACCCCTGAAAGAAGACTACTTGCTTACGGGCGATTTGGAACCTACCAATGAATGGTATGCCATCGCCAAGATTACGGGGGTAAAAGCCTGTCAAGCGATTCGCAAACAATTTGGAAAGGACTATGTGAGTTTGATGCCCACGAATTTGTACGGAACACAAGATAATTTTGATTTGAATACCTCGCACGTTTTGCCGGCGATGATGCGTAAATTCCACGAAGCAAAGGAAAACAACAATGCTCCCGTTACCCTTTGGGGAAGCGGCAGACCGATGCGGGAATTTCTTTTTGTGGATGACATGGCCGAAGCGGTAGTCTTTGCCTTGGAAAACTGCTTGCCGGATTATTTATACAATATAGGGACAGGAACGGATTTGACCATCCAACAATTGGCCGAAACCCTCCAGAAAATAACGGGCCATCAAGGTGAAATTATCTGGGATTCGTCCAAGCCGGACGGAACACCAAGAAAATTATTGGATGTGACCAAAATGCACGAGTTGGGATGGAAACACAAAGTGGAGTTGGAGGAAGGAATCCAGAAGACTTATGACTGGTTTTTGGAGAACGTGAATGCGTTTAAGGAAGTGAAGATGTAGAGGAAGGGTTTTAACTGTTTAATCGTATAGTATCACTTTGTCATTTCGACGAAGGAGAAATCACATAACGAGAGCAGTTAACGAGAGCACCAAAAGTGAGCACATAACGAGAGCAACTTAGATGAGCAACTGATGTGAGCAACTGATGTGAGCAATGGATGTGATTTCTCCCGCTGGTCGAAATGACACGGGAGGGTAGGGAGCAATGGAAGGGAGCAACTTAGATGAGCAATGGATGTGATTTCTCCCGTTGGTCGAAATGACACGGGAGGGTAGGGAGCAATGGTAGGGAGCAACTTAGATGAGCAATGGATGTGATTTCTCCCGTTGGTCGAAATGACACGGGAGGGTAGGGAGCAATGGATGTGAGCTAAGGATTGGAGCAACTTAGATGAGCAATGGATGTGAGCAATGGATGTGATTTCTCCCGTTGGTCGAAATGACAAGGGGAAGGAGCAACTTAGATGAGCAACTGATGCGAGCAATGGATGTGATTTCTCCCGTTGGTCGAAATGACACGGGAAAAAACAAATGACACGGGAAATAACAAATAACACGGAAGGTTAGGAAGCAATGGAAGGGAGCAACTTAGATGAGCAATGGATGTGAGCAACTTAGGTGAGCAATGGAAGGGAGCAACGAAGGTGAGCAACGAAGGTGAGCAATGGATGTGATTTCTCCCGTTGGTCGAAATGACAAGGGGAAGGAGCAACTTAGATGAGCAACTGATGTGAGCAATGGATGTGATTTCTCCCGTTGGTCGAAATGACAAAAAAAAAATGACTTAATGATTTAACGATTTGCTTGCAATCACTTAAATAATACTATATTACCGAGCTTAACTGCTTTTGGCTCGCCATAACAATTAAAATAATATGAGCAATACTAAACAAAAAACAGCCCTAGTTACAGGGATTACGGGTCAAGACGGGTCTTATTTGGCCGAATTATTATTAGAGAAAGGCTATATGGTGCATGGGGTGAAGCGAAGGGCTTCTTCTTTCAATACCCAGCGCATTGACCATTTGTATGTGGATCAACACGAGAATCACGTTAATTTTAAATTGCATTATGGCGATTTGACCGATTCGACGAATATCATCCGAATCATACAGGAAGTGCAACCCGACGAAATATACAATCTTGGGGCGATGTCGCACGTAAAGGTTTCTTTTGATTCTCCGGAATATGTGGCCAATGTGGACGGCATAGGCACTTTGAGAATATTGGAGGCCGTACGAATTCTTGGTCTTGAAAAGAAAACGAGAATCTACCAAGCTTCGACTTCTGAATTGTACGGAGGTTTGGCAGAAAACAAGAATGCAGCAGGGTTTTATGACGAGAATTCGCCGTTCTATCCGCGTTCGCCTTATGGGGTGGCCAAAATATACGGCTTCTGGATTACCAAAAACTACCGCGAAGCTTATGACATCTATGCTTGCAACGGCATCTTGTTCAACCACGAATCGCCAAGAAGAGGGGAGACTTTTGTAACCCGCAAGATTACGATGGCCACCGCAGCCATTGCTCTAGGGAAACAAGATTGTTTGTACCTAGGAAATTTGAATTCTCAAAGAGATTGGGGACACGCCAAAGATTACGTGGAAGCGATGTGGAGAATCCTGCAACAGGACAAGGCGGAAGACTACGTGATTGCCACGGGAGTAACCACTTATATTCGTGATTTTGTTCGTTACTCTTTTGCCGAAATAGGAGTGGAATTGGCTTTCGAAGGTGAAAATGAAAACGAGATTGCCAAAATAGCCGCTTGCAACAACCCTGAATACCAATTGCCAATAGGTACCGTAGTGGTACGAGTGGATCCACAATATTACCGTCCAACAGAAGTTGATTTGTTGATTGGCGATCCAAGCAAGTCCAAGAAATTGGGTTGGGTTCCACAATATGACCTGGCCGGATTGGTTAAAGAGATGGTGGCTAGTGATTTGGAGATTTTGAAGAGAGCTCGAGGTTAGAAGTACGAGGTACGAGGTACGAAGTTGGAAGAGGGAAGTTGGAAGTTAGAAGAAGTTTAAAGGTTTAAGATTGTTTAAAGGTTTAAGATTGTTTAAAGGTTTAATCGTTTGTAAATAATCCGTTAACCCAAAAATTAGCTGTTACCATCGATTGATTGACTTTTATTTTTAGTCCCCTTTTTCAAGATTTTTGTTTGTGGCTCTCGTTGGTTGTCAATTGCAATGGGTACGAAGTTGGAAGAGGGAAGTTGGAAGAGGGAAGTTGGAAGAGGGAACAGGAAGAGGTTATAAAGGGTTTTCTGGTCTTTTTTTGATTTGAATCCGTAAAAGTTGTATTATTTTGTTATTTATTCGTTTTATTATGATTTCAATACTCTAAATATCGTTTTTGATAGCTAGAGTAAGCAAAAAAATATTATTTTTGCTATCCAAAGGAAGCAATTATGAAGGAATTACAAGAAAAATATATTCGTAAGATTGATGCCACTCCAATGGATTTCACCAGAAGTTTAATGGAAACGATTCGTTGGGAGGCACGACTCATAGGGATAAAAGGAGCGAGAGGAGTAGGCAAGACGACCTTGATTTTACAATACATCAAAAAAAACATACCTATTGATCAATCTAGTTTATATGTTAGTTTGGACAATATCTGGTTTGCAGACAATACGATTAGTTCCTTGGTCGACCAATTTGTAAAACAAGGAGGTAAATTCCTTTTTTTGGATGAAGTGCATAAATATCCCAATTGGTCGCAGGAATTAAAAAATATCTACGACGATTATCCTGAACTTAAAATTGTTTTTACCGCTTCCTCATTATTGGAAATTCTCAATGCGAGAGCCGATCTAAGTAGGCGTGCCATAGTCTATACCATGCAAGGCTTGTCCTATCGCGAATACTTAAATTTAAAATTGGGATTGCAGTTGCCTGTTTACAGCTTAAAAGATATTCTTGAAAGGCATACCGATATTGGCAGGGAAATTAATTCGCAAATACGACCGTTACAGAATTTTTCAGCGTATTTACAACAAGGTTATTTTCCTTTTTTTCAGGAAGTTCCAGAACTCTATTTTCAGAGGGTAGAAGAAATCATAAACCTGATTCTAGAAATAGAATTGCCATTGTTGCGAAAAGTGGATGTAGCCTATGTATCTAAATTAAAACAATTGTTGCAAATCATTTCGGAATCAGTGCCTTTTGTTCCCAATGTCACCAAACTGAGCGAGCGTATTGGGGTAAACAGGAACACTTTTGTGAGTTATTTGTATTTTTTAGAGGAAGCCCATATTACCAGAAACTTATATAAAGATGCCAAGGGGATTACGCAATTGCAAAAGCCCAACAAAATATTTTTGGAAAACACCAATTTGCAATATGCGCTATCACCCAACCACGCTAATATAGGCAATGTAAGGGAAACCTTTTTTTTAAATCAATTAAGCGTGAAGCATATTCTAGAATATATTGATGGAACTGATTTTTTGGTAGATCACCTATATCAATTTGAAGTGGGTGGCAAGTCCAAAAGCAAGCGACAAATTAGGAATCAAGATAACAGCTATCTTGTGGTAGATGATGTTGAATACGGAATGGGAAACACCATACCGCTTTGGTTGTTTGGTTTTTTGTATTGATTTGGTTAGGGGAAGTTTACTATTGTTTAAAGGTTTAAGATTGTTTAAAAGTTTACCATTGTTTAAAGGTTTAAAATTGTTTAAAGGTTTAATCGTTTGCAAATAATCCGTTAACCCAAAAATTAGCTGTTACCATCGATTGATTGACTTTTATTTTTAGTCCCCTTTTTCAAGACTTTTGTTTGTGGCTCTCGTTGGTTGTCAATTGCAGTGGGGACGAAGTTGGAGGTACGAGGTACGAAGTTGGAAGTACGAGGTACGAGGTTGGAAGAGGGAAGTTAGAAGTTGGAAGAGGGAAGTTTGAAAGTTTAAGATTGTTTAAAGGTTTAATTGGTTAATTGTTTAAAAAGTATTACAAATTAGAATGTTTAGAATAAATCTGAAAAACGATATTCATTTTTCTTGTGCTTCAGGAGATACCCTTTTGGATGGAGCCCAAAAGCAAAGCATTGTCCTAGATTACAGTTGTAAAACGGGTCGTTGCCAGTCTTGCAAGGCAAAGGTTGTCAAAGGGACTTCAGTAGCCAAGATGGAAGAAACGGGACTTAGTGCGGAGGAAAAATCAAGAGGCTATATCTTGACATGTGTTCGAACCCCGACATCTGATTTAACACTGGATGTCGAAGATTTGAGTGCGTATTCGCTGGAGAAGGTGAAAACAGTTCCGTCCAAAATAGATTTCATTTCCAAGATTTCCTCCAACGTCATGGAGTTGCATTTACGAATTCCGCCCAATGCATCATTCAACTATTTATCGGGTCAATACATCAATATTATTAAAGGCGACTACAAAAGGAGCTATTCCATTGCGAACACAAGTTCCGCCTCCAATCTAGTTTTTTTTATCAAGAATTATGAAGGGGGCCGGTTTAGCCACTATTTGTTTAATGAAGCTAAAGTGAATGACTTGTTGCGAATTGAAGGGCCTATAGGTACTTTTTTTTACAGGAAAACCAATAAAAAGAATGTTGTTTTTTTGGCAACGGGAACAGGCATCGCTCCTGTCAAGGCCCTATTGGAACAAATGGATGAAAATGGTAGTGAGTTCATTGACAAAAACATCTATTTGTTTTTTGGTGGCCGAACGGAAGAAGATTTGTTTTGGAAGCCCGATTTAAAAAATATAAAGGTTCGTTTTGTTCCAGTATTGAGTAGAAGCCATGCTGATTGGAAAGGAGCAAAAGGCCATGTTCAAGAGGCTGTTCTTTCCGAAGAAATTGATTTGGCAGACAGTGTTCTGTATGCTTGCGGTTCCGAAAACATGATCAAGGATTCCAGGGAGTTAGCAATAGCAAATGGATTGTCGGAGGATGCGTTTTATTCGGATGCTTTTATAAGTAGTTAGACCTCACCCCCAGCCCCTCTCCAGAGGAGAGGGGAGCCAGATTAATCGGTTAATCGGTTAGTCGGTTAAAAATAATAGGACGGTACTGAAGCACTAATTGTTCTTTGAAGTGATGCTTATAAGTAGTTAGACCTCACCCCCAGCCCCTCTCCAGAGGAGAGGGGAGCCAGAGACAATGAAAATTTTTTGTCAAAACGGATTAACTTATAGCCATTTAATTCGATAAAAAATAGATTAGTATGTTAACAATAGGCATTAAATAAACATAAATTTATGAAAGCAGTCATTCTTGCAGGAGGTTTAGGTACGCGATTAAGTGAAGAAACGGTTTCCAAACCCAAACCCATGGTGGAAATTGGAGGCAAACCCATTTTATGGCACATAATGAAAACCTATTCCCATTACGGCATCAATGATTTCATCATTTGTTGTGGTTACAAAGGTTATGTGATCAAGGAATATTTTGCCAATTATTTTTTGCACCAATCGGATGTTACTTTCAACATGAAAGACAACAAAATGGTGGTGCATGAAGAAAGAGCCGAGCCATGGACTGTTACATTAGTCGATACGGGTGATGATTCGATGACTGGAGGAAGATTGAAAAGAGTAGCACAATATTTAAAAGACGAAGAAAGTTTTTGCTTTACTTATGGTGATGGTGTTGCCGATGTTGATATTGCCGCATTGTTGGCCTTTCACAAAGCCCATGGAAAAGACGCCAGCTTAACCGCCACTTATCCACCGGGACGATTTGGTGCCCTGGATATCGTTGACAATGAGGTGCGACAGTTTCAGGAAAAACCAAGAGGTGACGGTGCCTTGATAAACGGCGGTTTTTTCGTGTTGTCCCCTAAAGTCATCGACAGAATTAGTGGAGACGATACCGTTTGGGAACAAGGGCCTTTAAAAGGATTGGCTTCAGACAACCAATTAATGGCTTTCAAACATGAGGGCTTCTGGCAACCCATGGACACTTTGAGAGACAAGGTTCATTTGGAAGAATTATGGGATACTAATCAAGCACCCTGGAAGTTATGGAAAGACTAAAAGGAAAAGTAAATCCTTCTTTTTGGAAAGACAAGAAGGTTTTTTTAACCGGGCATACCGGTTTTAAAGGGAGTTGGTTGTCACTTTGGTTACAATCGATGGGAGCCGTGGTTAAAGGGTATTCTTTGGCTCCACCCACAAATCCCTCCCTGTTTTTGGTAGCGGATGTCGCCAAGAACATGGAATCCCAACTAGGGGATATTAGAGATTTGGAGCCATTAAAGAAAAGCATGCTGGACTTCAATCCCGACATCTTGATTCACATGGCTGCCCAGCCTTTGGTGCGGCTGTCTTATGTCGAACCCGTGGATACTTATACCACCAATGTTATAGGCACCGTGAATGTGCTGGAGGCTGCCAGATCGTGTCCTAATTTGAAGGCGATTGTATCGGTTACTACCGACAAGTGCTATGAAAACAAGGAATGGGCTTGGGGATACCGAGAAAATGAACCCATGGGCGGTCATGATCCTTACAGCAGCAGTAAAGGTTGCGCCGAACTAGTTTCATCAGCATATAAAAATTCCTTTTTTAACACCAAAGATACCGCTGCATTGGCTACAGCCAGAGCGGGGAACGTGATTGGCGGTGGCGATTGGGCAGATGATCGATTGATACCTGATATTCTCAAAGCATTTGAAAATTCGAAATCGGTTATAGTTCGTAATCCTTTATCCACAAGGCCTTGGCAGCATGTATTGGAACCCCTGTCCGGTTATTTGGTTTTGGCGGAACATTTGTATAATTACGGTCAAGAATATGCCGAAGCCTGGAATTTTGGTCCCAAAGAAGAAGATTGCAAACCCGTGAATTGGATTTTGGATCAAATGGTGTCCACTTGGGGCGAAGGTGCCGGTTGGGAATTGGACCCAAACAACCATCCCCACGAGGCCGGCTTTTTGAAATTGGATTGTTCCAAGGCAGCAACCAGACTGCATTGGCATCCTAAATGGAATTTGCAACATACCCTTAGTCTCATTGTCAATTGGCATCAAGATTGGAAGGCAGGAAAAAATATAAATGAAAAGTGTTTGCAAGAAATTGCCAACTATAGTAATTCTTAGAGAGTTATTGTAGAAATAAAAAAAATGAAACGCATAGAGTCATAGAAAAAAAGAGTGGGATAGCCCAATTCTTGGGTTCACATAGCTTTGATTTTCTGTAATCGTCCATTGGGATCAGGAGTGGAGAGCAGGAAAAAATATAAATGAAAAGTGTTTGCAAGAAATTGCCAACGATAGTAATTCTTAGAGAGTTATTGTAGAAATAAAAAAATGAAACGCATAGAGTCATAGAAAAAAAGAGTGGGATAGCCCAATTCTTGGATTCACATAGCTTTGATTTTCTGTAATCGTCCATTGGCATCAGGAGTGGAGAGCAGGAAAAAACATAAATGAAAAGTGTTTGCAAGAAATTGCCAACGATAGTAATTCTTAGAGAGTTATTGTAGAAATAAAAAAAATGAAACGCATAGAGTCATAGAAAAAAAGAGTGGGATAGCCCAATTCTTGGGTTCACATAGCTTTGATTTTCTGTAATCGTCCATTGGGATCAGGAGTGGAAGGCAGGAAAAAATATAAATGAAAAGTGTTTGCAAGAAATTGCCAACTATAGTAATTCTTAGAGGGGTTATTGTATAAATGAAAAAAATGAAACGCATAGAGTCATAGAAAAAAAGAGTGGGATAGCCCAATTCTTGGGTTCACATAGCTTTGATTTTCTGTAATCGTCCATTGGGATCAGGAGTGGAGAGCATGAAAAAATATAAATGAAAAGTGTTTGCAAGAAATTGCCAACTATAGTAATTCTTAGAGGGGTTATTGTATAAATGAAAAAAATGAAACGCATAGAGTCATAGAAAAAAAGAGTGGGATAGCCCAATTCTTGGGTTCACATAGCTTTGATTTTCTGTAATCGTCCATTGGGATCAGGAGTGGAGAGCATGAAAAAATATAAATGAAAAGTGTTTGCAAGAAATTGCCAACTATAGTAATTCTTAGAGGGGTTATTGTATAAATGAAAAAAATGAAACGCATAGAGTCATAGAAAAAAAGAGTGGGATAGCCCAATTCTTGGGTTCACATAGCTTTGATTTTCTGTAATCGTCCATTGGGATCAGGAGTGGAGAGCAGGAAAAAATATAAATGAAAAGTGTTTGCAAGAAATTGCCAACGATAGTAATTCTTAGAGAGTTATTGTAGAAATAAAAAAATGAAACGCATAGAGTCATAGAAAAAAAGAGTGGGATAGCCCAATTCTTGGGTTCACATAGCTTTGATTTTCTGTAATCGTCCATTGGGATCAGGAGTGGAGAGCAGGAAAAAATATAAATGAAAAGTGTTTGCAAGAAATTGCCAACTATAGTAATTCTTAGAGGGGTTATTGTAGAAATAAAAAAATGAAACGCATAGAGTCATAGAAAAAAAGAGTGGGATAGCCCAATTCTTGGGTTCACATAGCTTTGATTTTCTGTAATCGTCCATTGGCATCAGGAGTGGAGAGCAGGAAAAAATATAAATGAAAAGTGTTTGCAAGAAATTGCCAACTATAGTAATTCTTAGAGGGGTTATTGTAGAAATAAAAAAAATGAAACGCATAGAGTCATAGAAAAAAAGAGTGGGATAGCCCAATTCTTGGGTTCACATAGCTTTGATTTTCTGTAATCGTCCATTGGGATCAGGAGTGGAGAGCAGGAAAAAATATAAATGAAAAGTGTTTGCAAGAAATTGCCAACTATAGTAATTCTTAGAGGGTTATTGTAGAAATGAAAAAAATGAAACGCATAGAGTCATAGAAAAAAAGAGTGGGATAGCCCAATTCTTGGGTCACATAGCTTTGATTTTCTGTAATCGTCCATTGGCATCAGGATTGGAAGGCAGGAAAAAATATAAATGAAAAGTGTTTGCAAGAAATTGCCAACTATAGTAATTCTTAGAGGGGTTATTGTAGAAATAAAAAAATGAAACGCATAGAGTCATAGAAAAAAAGAGTGGGATAGCCCAATTCTTGGGTTCACATAGCTTTGATTTTCTGTAATCGTCCATTGGCATCAGGAGTGGAGAGCAGGAAAAAATATAAATGAAAAGTGTTTGCAAGAAATTGCCAACGATAGTAATTCTTAGAGAGTTATTGTAGAAATAAAAAAAATGAAACGCATAGAGTCATAGAAAAAAAGAGTGGGATAGCCCAATTCTTGGGTTCACATAGCTTTGATTTTCTGTAATCGTCCATTGGCATCAGGAGTGGAGAGCAGGAAAAAACATAAATGAAAAGTGTTTGCAAGAAATTGCCAACTATAGTAATTCTTAGAGGGGTTATTGTATAAATGAAAAAAATGAAACGCATAGAGTCATAGAAAAAAAGAGTGGGATAGCCCAATTCTTGGGTTCACATAGCTTTGATTTTCTGTAATCGTCCATTGGGATCAGGAGTGGAGAGCAACTGATGAGATTCCTCCTTCGTCGGAATGACAAACAGAGGGTGTTTTATTCTAGACTTAATAACATTCAAGGCTTACTAACCACAATTAATGGACAAGAAAACAAAACAACAATCGTAAAGACAAAATTATCCCTAAAGGGTTTGAACTAATAAATTAACGTGAATTATGCCCCCTTTGGGTTATACTAACAGAAAATATATGGAAAGCAAAATAATTTTAGACAACCTTAGAAAAGAAATAGCCGCTTTGGTATCCCAATACACGGAAGAAGCTTATAAGCACAAAGCTTTTGTTCCTGGCGAATCCGTGATTCCGCCTGCGGGAAAAGTGATCGGGAATGAAGAAATCCAGAACATGGTAGATGCCTCCTTGGACGGATGGTTGACTACCGGACGTTTTAATGCGGCTTTTGAAAAAAGGTTGGCCGAATTTTTAGGGGTAAAATATTGTATTTCCGTAAACTCGGGATCTTCTGCGAATTTAGTGGCTTTTAGTGCGCTTACTTCAGCAACACTTGGCGATAGAGCCATCAAAAAAGGAGATGAGGTTATTGGTGTGGCAGCAGGCTTTCCAACTACTGTAAATCCTATTGTACAATTTGGTGCCATTCCCGTTTTTGTGGACGTGGATTTGGATACCCATAACATCAATGCCGATTTGATTGAAGCGGCCATTACGCCGAAAACGAAAGCCATCATGCTGGCACATACTTTAGGAAATCCTTTCAATTTGGACAAAGTGAAAGCACTTTGCGACAAACATAATTTGTGGTTGGTTGAGGATTGTTGTGATGCTTTGGGAGCCACTTACAATGGACAGCTGGTGGGTACTTTTGGAGATATTGCCACCTTGAGTTTTTATCCTGCCCACCATATCACGATGGGAGAGGGTGGAGCCGTTTTTACCAACAACGCCCAATTGAAATTAATTGCCGAATCTTTTAGAGACTGGGGCAGGGATTGTTATTGTGCTCCAGGTTGCGACAATACTTGTGATTGTCGTTTTGAGCAACAACACGGCGATTTGCCTTTTGGTTATGACCATAAATATGTTTACTCCCATTTGGGCTATAATTTGAAAATTACGGACATGCAGGCCGCTTGCGGTTTGGCCCAGATTGACAAAGCCGCCGGTTTCATCGAGAAAAGAAGAGAAAATTTTAGCTTGTTACATGACAGGTTAAGTAGCCTCACGGATTTTATCCATTTGCCGGTAGCCACCCCCAACAGTAATCCTAGCTGGTTTGGATTTCCTATCACGCTTAAACCCGATTGTGGTGTCAATAGAGTAGATTTGTTAAAATTTTTGGACCAAAACAAGATTGGTTCGCGATTGCTTTTTGCCGGTAATCTAACGAAACAACCTTATTTTAAAGGTGTTGATTATCGCGTGGTTGGCGAATTGACCAATACCGACATCACCATGAACGATACCTTTTGGATCGGGATTTATCCAGCTCTTGGAGCGGAACATTTTGATTTTGTGGCCGAGAAACTGGAAGAATTTTTCGGATTGAATTTTTAGTATTTATGCAACCAACCATTTTAATAACAGGCATTACCGGTTTTTTGGGCTCCCACATAGCCGAAAATCTTGTTGCCAACAACATTCAAGTGATTGGATTAAAACGCAAAGATTCCGATGTTTGGCGATGCGAAGGATTTAAAGACAAGATTACCTGGGTGACCATTGATGAAAATGGATTTTTTGAGGATGAATTAAAAAAACATTCTTTTGATACCTTGATTCACGGTGCCTGGATAGGCGTTGAATCTAATTCCAGGGATGATTGGAAGGAGCAATCTAAAAACATTCCTTTTCTGGTTTCGTTGTTGGATGTTGCCCAAACAGTTGGCGTGAAAAAGTTTATTTTTTTGGGATCGCAAGCCGAGTATGGGAATATAGAAGGGAAAATTGATGAAAATCAAAAGACCAAGGCTTTAAACGCCTACGGAAGCATAAAATTGGCTTGTCTGGAAATAGTAAAGACTTTTTGCGAAACCAATGCCATCAACTGGATTTGGTTGCGATTGTTTTCCTTGTTTGGCGAAAAGGAAAATCAAAATTGGTTAATCCCCTCCTTGATAGCGTCAATGCAGAAGACGAAACAAATGGATTTTACTCCGGGAGAGCAAAAATATGCTTATCTCTATGTTAAAGATTATGCTTCCATAATGAACAAGATTATAACAATGCCGGTAGAATCTGGGGTTTACAACATTTCTTCCAACCAAACGAGAACCATTAAATCTTTGGTAGAAGACGTAAGGGATTATATTAATCCAGAATTTACATTAAATTTTGGGGCATTGAATTACAGGAATAACCAATCCATGCATATCGAAGGCGATATAACGAAGTTGAGTTCCCAAATAGGAGCAGTTGCATTTACCGATTTTGATGAAGCTTTGCACACTAGTTTAAACTATTATCTAAAAAAATAATACTCCTGTATGAAAGTATCCGATTTTATTGCCGAATTTTTGGTAAAAAAGGGAATTAAAAGTGTTTTTGAGTTGTCGGGAGGCATGATAACGCACCTATTGGATTCGTTGAACCAGAAAACGGACATCCATATCATCACGATGCATCATGAACAAGCAGCCGCTTTTGCCGCCGAAGGTTATGCAAGAGTAACAGGTTTGCCGGGGATTGCATTGGCCACTTCAGGGCCAGGGGCAACCAATTTGTTGACCGGGATAGGAAGTTGCTATTTTGATTCGACTCCAGCCGTTTTTATTACGGGACAAGTCAACAGACACGAATTAAAAGGAGACCGAGGAATACGACAGTTGGGATTTCAAGAGACCGACATCATTTCGATGGCAACACCCATCACCAAAGCTTGTTTCCAGATTAGCGATCCCGATACCCTTCCGGCCGTTTTTGAGCAAGCTTTCCAGATTGCCTTGGAAGGAAGACCGGGGCCGGTTCTTATCGACATTCCCATGGATGTGCAGCGCAATCAAATAGAAGCCAACTACTTTCCGTCAGAAACAGCAGGACATTCAGCAATAGATTCCCTTGTTTTGGAAAACTTGATTCAAGACATCAAACTTGCCAAACAACCCCTAATTTTGGCGGGTAGAGGAATCAAGGCAGGCAACAGCCAGAATCTTTTCGACCAGTTTGTCAAAAAAACAAAAGTTCCCGTAATCACGACACTTTTAGGATTGGATACCATGGCTTATGACGATGTTCAACGCGTTGGCTTTATTGGCAGCTATGGCAACCGATGGGCCAATATTGCTTTTGGCGAATGCGATTTATTGATTGTTTTGGGCAGTAGATTGGATATCAGACAAACGGGTGCCGACACCAAGTTTATAGAAAACAGAAAAATTTACCATATTGATTGTGAAACAGCCGAAATCAACAATCGTGTCAAAGGTTGCGAGGCTATTGTTGCGGACTTGAATTCGTTTTTCAATGATTTTGATACTGCGGCCTCACCCCATCTTTTTGCCATTCCAGCATCATGGAGGAATCGCATTGATGATTTAAAAAACACTTGGCCGGATACCAAAGAATTGACTCCCACAGGAATTAATCCCAACGTGTTCATGCATGCGCTTTCCAGTAAATCACAAAAAGCAAAGGCTTATTTGGCGGATGTGGGAAGCCATCAAATGTGGGCTGCCCAATCGTTGGAGTTGGGTAAAGACCAGCATTTTTTAACTTCGGGAGGGATGGGCGCCATGGGTTTTTCATTGCCGGCAGGAATTGGAGCCTGTATCGCTTTGGACAAGGAAGCGGTCGTGGTGCTTGTTGGTGACGGCTGCATGCAGATTAATATTCAAGAATTGCAAACAATCGTCAGGAACCATCTGCCTGTCAAGATTATTGTTTTGAACAACAATACCTTGGGGATGATCAGGCAGTTTCAAGACAGTTATTTTGAATCCCGTTATCAATCGACCTATTGGGGATACAGTGCGCCGGATTTTTCCAAGGTGGCACTGGCTTACGGAATTGATGCAAAAACCATTGAAAACATGGACGAGATCGAGAATGCCGTGGAATGGTTGTGGAAGGATGAAAATGCCGCCAAGCCCCAATTGCTGCAAGTCATGATCAACCCACACACGAATACCTATCCCAAGATTGCTTTTGGCAAACCCATTACCGAAATGGAGCCCTTTGCGAAGCCAATAGAAATGGAAGGGACTTAATGTTTTTAGCAATACTAAAAACATGGAAAATTTTATTTAATTACCAACCTCTTATTCCAAAACCTCAATGCAAGCAGCTCATCGTGTAGCTAAAAATACAGGATTGGAAACCCCAGTATGACCTGGCTGGATTGGTTAAGGAAGTGGAGGCGAGTGATTTGGAGATTTTGAAGAGGGGTTAGGAAAACGATTAACCAAATAAGCAGTTCCCCAATGCTAAAGAAAAGTTTAAAAGGTTTACCATTGTTTAAAGGTTTAATCGTTTGCAAATAACTCGTTAACCAAAAATACAGGTGCAGCAATCGATTGATCGACTTTTATTTTGAGTCCCATTTTTTTTAGACTTTTGTTTGTAGCTCTCGTTGATTGTCAATTGCAGTGGGTACGAAGTCGGGAGACTTCGCCTTTACTTTGAATTTGATAAAAAATACTAAATTTATTCAATGTTTGACAATTAAATTTTAAACAGTATGAAACAAATAATATATGAATTCTAATAGTACTTACTCAAAAGATATAAAGGCACGATCAAAATTACGTTTTATAAAAGGATTGTATCCAAGGTTTAAAAATTATTTAATAAATAATTTTATCATTTGGATTGCCAGACGCAAAGGTGCTACAATTGGTCAATGTGTAACTATGCCTTATAAATTAGCTAAATCTGCTAACTCTAATTTGACTGTTGGAAACCACACTTCAATCCAAAGTCATTTAATTGATTTAAGATGTAAAGTAACTATAGGAAGCTATGTTATTATAGGTTCTGATGTTCAAATTATCACACTTAGCCATAATATTGATTCAGTAGATTGGGAGCATAAGCCGTATGGTATTGAAATAGAAGATTATTGTTGGTTGGCTACGCGTGTTTTTGTTTTGCCATCATGTCAGCTTATTGGTTATGGTGCTGTATGTGCAGCTGGTTCAGTTTTGACACGGAATGTAGATTCAATGGCGATAGTTACGGGGAATCCTGCTGTATTATTAAGGAAAAGGAAAAATGTGCATACAGACTTGTGTGTTGAATCTATGCTCGGAAACGATTTTGTGGCTTATATCAATGCTTATAAAACAAAATTTAAATAAACAACAGTTACTCAAAAATGTCTATAAAGAAAAAACTTGTTCAAAATGGATTGGCTTCAGCTGTACAGAAGATTATAAAAGTCTGTGAACAGCTATTATTGGTTCCTTTTTTTATTTCTGCATGGGGGGCAGCTTACTATGGTGAGTGGTTAACGTTGACCATAATTCCAACTATTATAGGTTTTTCTGATTTAGGTTTTGGGACAGCAGCTTGCAATTCTTTTGTATTAAAGTATGCCAGTGATGACAAACAAGGCGCTTCTAACATATCTAAAAGTGGATTTCTTTCTATACATCTGATAGTTATAGCGGGTATTCTGATTTCAGCCCTTGTTATGCTGGTTCTTGACTATTTCCATATTTTCGATAAATTACTTGTACATAGAGATGATGCCATACTGGCGGTTTCGTTTTTAATGCTGGCGCGCTTATTCGGATTTTATACACCTTTGAATGAGGCTTATTTTCGCTCTGCCCGAAAAGTAGCTTTGAGTATAAATCTGGGGAGTATTCATTCGGGACTAAATGTAGCTGTAGGACTTATTGTTTTATTATGTAAGGGCGGAATTGTGTTGTACAGCTTTACCAATCTTATCATTGCAATCGTATTTAGTTTGTATTATGCCATTATAGCCAGAAAAATGTTGCCAATTGAAAAAAAATATAAAGGACAAATATTAAAATCAGATATTAAATCAATTTTTCATAATGGGATAGGATTCTTATTATCTCCAGTTTGGCAAGCAATTTTCTTTCAAGGAACGACCTTTGTTGTTCGTATTGTACTTGGGTCGGTGGCGGTAACCATATTTAATACTGTTCGCACCCTTACCAGAGCAATGAATCAGGTTAACTCTATGGTGATTGCTTCAGTATTACCTGAATTACAATATGAAATAGGAGCTGGAAATTTGAAACAAGCACGCAAAATTTTTCGGTTTGGATTGTCTGTAATTGTTATTATAGCATTAGTGGGTATGGCTTTCTTGTTTGTTTGCGGACCATGGGTTTATGAACTTTGGACAAGTAAAGCATTAAATCCACCTGCCATGATGTGGAATGTTTTTATTGTTGGTATTTTGTTTAATGGGATTTGGTGGATGTCTAGTGATGTTTTAATTGCCTCAAACAAACCCTATGATTTTACTATTGCAGGTCTTATCGTTTCTGTTTTTGCCGTTGTATCTTCCTATTTTTTGTCAAAACAGATTGGAATAACTGGAGCGGCTTTTGGAAGTTTATTGTTGGACGCAATTTTATTTTTATATGTTCTTCCAAAAAGTTGTCGAATTATAGAACAACCGATAAATAATTTAATTGGGGATTCGATTAGGGACTATAGAGGGTATCTGGAAGATTTTGTTGGAAGAAAAGTAAATAAAAACTAGATGAACAGTTTTGCAAGAAAAGTAAATTATAAATTTTATAAAAAGCTTATTTGGTTATATATCTTATTGCTAGTTTTTGAAGGTGCATTCAGAAAATGGTTTCTACCTTCATTGTCGGATATCTTTTTAGTTATTCGAGATCCGATAGTCGTATATTTTGTCGTGCTTGGTTTAAGAAATCGGTGGATAAAAAGTTCATATGCTATTGCAATGATGATGATTAGTATAATTACATTTTTTCTTACATTGTTGTTAGGTCATCAAAATATTTTTCTTGCAATTTATGGTTGCAGAATCACAATGTTTTATTTTCCATTTATGTTTGTAGTAGGGAAAATTTTAAATTATGAGGACATTGTTAAGATAGGAAAATTTTTCTTACAAATTTCTTTTTTAATGACAATAATAATTATAATTCAGTATTTCTCACCACAAAATTCTTGGATTAATGTAGGGATAGGTGGGACTGAGGGATCCGGATTTAGTGGTGTTGGTGAATATTTCAGACCTTCAGGAACATTTTCATTTATAACTGGTATGATGGGTTTTAATGCGATTGTACTACCTTTTATTTTCTATTTTCTATTAACAAATAGACAAAATAGTCCACTTAATACTCCCATTTGGATAATTTATTTTGCTACATTCTGTTATATTATCTCCATATTCATTTGTTTATCTAGGACTATAATTTTTCAAACTATTTGTATATTGTTTTTTGTTTACATTTCGACATTTTTGAGTAAAACAAATATTTCAAAAAT
Organism: Flavobacterium limnophilum; assembly: GCF_027111315.2. Lineage (GTDB taxonomy): Bacteria > Bacteroidota > Bacteroidia > Flavobacteriales > Flavobacteriaceae > Flavobacterium > Flavobacterium limnophilum. Next base: position 81,634 of record NZ_CP114289.2, read on the forward strand.
GATTACATCAACAGCTCTAATTTCAATTTTAATTTTGATTTTATTTCAATTTCAATTTTTTCAAATAGCATTTTCGAATATGTTTTTAAGATTCGGATTCGCTTCAGATTCTGAAGGTTCTGTTGTTTCTGGAACAATTGGCGAAAGATATTTGGGGTCTTTTATTAGAGCTTTTACGGGAGTTCAAAACTTCAAAGGAGGTGAAATTCCATTTTGGGGATTTGGGCAAGGATACGGAACAAATGTTGCGGCAGTTTTAATAAGCAATAAAATGGGATTTTTAGTTTCTGAGGAAGAATGGAGTAGGGTCGTTGCTGAATCTGGTTATTTGTTTGGATGGGGAATATTATTTATTAGGCTTTTTTGGAGCCTTTCTCTATTAAAGAAATCTTTTCGGGTTTTAACATATAAAAAAGATTTACTTGCATTCCTCTTAATGCCTTCAGTGCTCATTTTTGTAATATCGGGTCAATGGAGTCAGCCAACAATTTTAGGATTTTCAGCACTTCTTGGAGGTCTTGTTTTGGCTTCGTTAAAGCCAAGAGGAATGAACTATAAAAAATGTGAGAATAACATAGTATGGTTTAAAGGTAGTTCACATATAAGTGATACAACTCATAAAATATGATTTCACGTATTGAAATGATATATAGAATTGCAGAGAAATTAAGAAGATAAAATTTATTGATAATTTTTATGAAAAAACAAATAATAGTTTCACAGGTAGGAGCAAGGCATAGATACTTAATACCACAATTGCTTTTTAAAAATAACATCTTAAACATGCTTTATACAGATTCTACCAGATTTAGTTTCTTGGGTAGAATAGCATATTTTTTAAAATCAATAGGTATTAAAAATTCTAGATTAATTAGACTTGCTAATAGAAATCCAGTAATACCGATAAAATATCTATATTCGACAGATTGGATAATAATTAAAAGTTTATATGAAAAAAAAATTGATAAAAATGAACTTTTATATCAGTCACTTTCAAATAAATTTATAAAAAAAGGTTTGGGAACAGCTACATGGCTATACAGTATGTACTATGAAAATTTAGAATTTGTAAAATACGCAAAATCAAAGAAACTTAAAATTATTATTGATATATATGAAAACCCCAATGCTTTTGATGATATGTTAAATGAAATAAATAATCATATTGAATATTCAATATTTAGTCATTTAATTGAAGATTACAAGAGTAAATCACTTTTTCGCAAAAAACACCTTGAAAATATGTTAGAATTAGCTGACTATTATACAATACCTTCAGCTTTTGTTCAAAAATCATTAGGGGCATATACTAATTATGATTCAAAAAAAGGAGTAATATTGCCTTACCCATCTAGTATTAATGTAAATAAATATAATTATAGGCCTATTAGGCATAAATTGATTTGGGTTGGCAACGATCCTGTACGAAAAGGATTGATTTATTGTGCAAAAGCTGCAACTATTCTTAAAAAGAAATATCCTGATCTTCAATTTAATATCATAGGTAGTGTTGATAGTCAGATAATTAAATCTGTAGCATTTTCTGACTTGTGTTTTTTAGGGGTTTTAGACAAGGAAAATCTTATAAATGAGTACGAAACAGCAGAAGCTTATGTTTTTCCAACTTTATTTGAAGGTTTTGCAGGGACGATTATCGAAGCTGCAAGTTGTGGTTGTCCTATAATTACTACTGAAAATGCAGGCACTGATTTGAATGAATTTCCTGCCATATATATACCTACTAGAAACGTTAATGCGATTGTTGATGCAGTTATTTCAATTTTTGAAGATTCTAAATTTAGAAATAAATTATCCGAAGATATTTATAATTACTCGGATAATTTAGCTATAAAGGTTTATGAAAAAAAACTTATATCATTTTTTGATACTATTAATTAACTCAATAAATTAAAATGAAAATACTGCATGTCATTTCTTCCATGGATCCTAAAGCCGGAGGTGTTTCACAGGGAATTCGGAATTTGAACCCCTATATTGTCAAAGGCGACGTTCAAGTTGAAGTGATATCCATAGATGATAAAAATGAGGATTATCAGCTGAAAGATGAATTTGTAATCCATAAAATAGGCAAGGGTAAAACTTCTTTTCAATATAATCCAAAATTATATGTATGGTTGATGCAAAATCTGGAAAATTATGATTGTGTTGTCGTGCATGGAATATGGCAATACCATAATTATGCGGTTTACATAGCCATCAAGAAACTTAAAAAGAAAGCAAAAAAAACGCCTAAAGTGATTATTATGGTTCACGGTATGCTGGATCCTTATTTTCAAAAAGCAGCAGACCGGAAAATGAAGGCTTTACGTAACGAATTGGTTTGGCGTTGCACGGAAAAAAAAGCCATCAATGCAGCCGATGCCTTGTTTTTTACCTGTGAAGAAGAATTACTGCTGGCACGAACTACTTTTAAAGGATATTTGCCTAAAAAAGAAATAAATGTAGGTTTTGGAATTCAAAAGCCACCCATTTTTGAAGTGCAAATGAAAAAGGCTTTTGAACAAAAGTGTCCTGAAATTTTAGGTAAAAAATATTGGCTATTCATTAGCAGGATTCATCCCAAAAAAGGAGTGGATGTATTGATTGATGCTTATAATAAAATGACATCCGCCAATCATATATTGCCGGATCTTGTCATTGTGGGCCCCGTAGATTCTGATTATGCCCAACAAATGATTGAGAAAGCTAATGTTAATCCTCAAATTCACTTTCTGGGAATGTTGACCGGAAATAGTAAATGGGGGGCTTTTTATGGTTGTGAAGCTTATTTATTACCGAGCCATCAGGAAAATTTTGGTATTGCCATTGTAGAGGCTATGGCTTGTAAAAAACCTGTACTGATTACCAAAAATATAAATATTTGGCGTGAAATTGAAGCTGGAAATGGAGGGTGGATTCTCGAAGAAGTAAGCACGGATTCCATTGAGAAATCCCTTTTAGTTATTTCGAAGTATACTGATGCACACTTAGAAAATAAAGGAAAATGCGCTATTGAAACTTTTAATAAGACATTTGATGTTGAAGATTGTGCGGATATTTTTATTACAACTTTAAAAAACTTATAATAGTGAAAGAGATACCTAAATATATTGATACGATACCGGCATCAGACAAATTTTATCGTTTGATTTGGAGGGTTGTTTGCCTGTTTTTGTTCAAACCGTTTTCTTTGCCTCTTTTTAGTGGATGGAGAATTTTTTTGCTAAAATGCTTTGGAGCTAAAATAGGTAAATATTGCAATATTTATGCGTCTGCTTATATTCCGTCTCCAAGAAATTTAACTATGGGACTACATTCCACATTAGGTCCTGGAGTTCAATTGCATTTCGGAAAAACGATAATAGGCAATAAGGTAACGGTATCCCAAAGAACCTATTTGTGCAGTGCCACACATAAAACTTCATCCATAAATATTCCTTTTATTGCGGGTGAAATAATTATAAAGGATTTTGCATGGATTGCAGCAGAAGCATTCATTATGGCTAATGTCATAATCGGCGAAGGTGCTGTTGTTGGTGCTAGGTCAGCTGTCTTTAAAGATGTTGCCGATTGGACAATAGTAGGAGGAAATCCTGCTATATTTATTAAAAAAAGAGAATTAGAATAACAAGTTTTGGCTCTAAAGCATAGTTTAAATCAAACTAAAAAAAAATGAAACTACCACTCCCGATTACTATCGCCATCCCCATTAAAAATGAAGCGCTTCTTTTGCAAGGTTGTCTCGATGCCATCGGGAAAGACTTTGTGGAGAAAATCGTCATCATCGATTCGGGAAGCACGGATGATTCCTTGGAAATAGCGCAAAGAAATGATGTTGAGGTATTGGATTTTAAGTGGAATGGCCAATTCCCCAAGAAAAGGAATTGGTTTTTGCAAAACCATACTCCAACAACCCGATGGGTACTTTTTTTGGATGCAGATGAATATCTCACAGAAGGCTTTAAAAACGAAATTCGGAAAGCCATTGTCGACGAAAACAAGGTGGGTTTTTGGTTGACCTACAGCCGTTATTTTTTGGGCAAGAAAATGAAGGGCGGTTATCCATTGCGTAAGTTGGCCCTGTTTAGGGTGGGAGCCGGGGAATATGAAAGAATTGAAGAAAACAACTGGAGTAAGCTGGATATGGAAATCCATGAGCATCCAATTTTAAAAGGGAATGTTGGCACGGTAAAAAGTGAGATAGACCATTTAGACTTCAGGGGAATTTCTCATTATGTGATCAAACATAACGAATATGCCAGTTGGGAAGCCGAAAGGATTATGAAAATGGGGGCTAACCTTGAAATCAAAAAACAATGGACCTGGAAGCAAAAAATTAAATACAAACTGATGTTGACCCCTTTTATTGGCCCGGTCTTTTTTTTTGGAAGCTATTTTTTATTAGGCGGTTTTCGTGACGGATCTCGTGGCTTGGCCTTTTCTATTTTAAAAGCGTCTTATTTTACACAGGTTTATTGCAAAATAAAGGAGCAAAAATTATCTAAAAAATAAATAATTATTTGTCTTACAATAGCTTTGACAAACTTTCAATTTCTCATATGAAATGCTATAGAATTCTAATATTATTAAATAATTAGAAGAATCAATTTTTTAATTGATTTATGAGCCGTTCAGAAAAAGAACATATTTAAGTTTAAATTATTTGCAAAAATATAATAATAATGAAAAAAATTCTAATCACCGGAGGTGCCGGTTTCGTGGGGTCGCATTTATGCGAAAGATTATTAAAGGAAGGCAATGAAATTATTTGCCTGGACAATTATTTTACGGGAAATAAAAACAACATCATCCAATTGTTGGGCAATCCACATTTTGAGATGGTACGGCATGATATCACGGAGCCTTATTATGCCGAGGTGGACGAAATCTATAATTTGGCCTGTCCCGCATCGCCTGTTCATTACCAGTACAATCCCATTAAAACCATAAAGACTTCGGTAATGGGAGCCATAAATACCTTGGGTTTGGCAAAACGGGTGAAAGCAAAGATCTTGCAAGCCAGTACTAGCGAAGTCTATGGAGACCCGCATGTGCATCCCCAAAGAGAAAGTTACTGGGGGAACGTAAACCCCATAGGGATTCGTTCCTGTTATGACGAAGGGAAACGTTGTGCTGAAACCTTGTTTATGGACTATCACAACCAAAATGATGTTGCCATAAAAATTATCAGAATATTTAATACTTATGGTCCCAATATGAACCCTGCTGACGGTAGAGTGGTTTCCAACTTTATTGTTCAAGCTTTGAAAGGTGAAAACATCACTATTTTTGGCGATGGATTGCAAACGCGCTCCTTCCAGTATGTAGATGATTTGGTGGAAGGCATGATCCGAATGATGAATACTGACAATTCGTTTTTGGGTCCCGTGAATATCGGGAATCCCAACGAATTTACAATGTTGGAATTGGCCGAAGCTGTTGTTGAATTAACAAATTCGAGTTCCAATATTATTCACCTTCCCTTACCGCAAGATGACCCCAAACAACGCCAACCGGACATAAGTTTGGCTAAAGAAAAACTGCAAGGATGGGAGCCGAAGGTTGAATTACGAGAAGGGCTTCAATCTACGATAAGGTACTTTGATGAATTATTAAAGAGTTCCAACTAATCATTAGTGGGTGATTTTTTTTGGTTTGTAAATAAATTTAGCATAATGCGCGTATCCATAATTACAGTTTGTTACAATAGAAAAGAAACTATCGAGCAATCGATACAAAGTGTTTTGGGACAAGATTATCCCCAGATAGAATACATCGTTGTCGATGGGGCATCAACCGATGGCACCACGGAAATTATTGAAAAGTATTCGGATAAAATATCCCAATATATTTCGGAACCAGATCAAGGAATGTATGATGCCATCAACAAAGGTTTGGCCATGGCTACCGGTGATGTTGTGGGTTTAATGCATTCGGATGACGAGTTTTATGATCGATCGGTCGTTTCTAAAATTGTCGAGGCTTTTAAAAAATCACCTAATAGTGATGCTATTTATGGAGATGGTGTTTATGTCAGCAATGATGATGAACAAAAACTTATACGCAACAGAATTGGTGGGGCTTATGATTTCAATAAAATAAAATCGGGTTGGTTGCCTTTGCATCCTACCGTATATATAAAGAAATCCATTATTGAAAAATATGGTTATTATAATTTGGATTTTACCATTGCCTCGGATACCGAGTTTCTATTGCGGTATTTATTCAAACACAAAATAAATATTAGCTATCTCCATCACTATGTTGTCAAAATGCGAATGGGAGGGATGAGTACCAGTTACAAAAGGGCTTTTGAAGTATTGAGGGAGGATTACAGAATTTACAAGTATCATGGTCTTTCTGCGTTTAAGACTGTTTTTCTTAAAAAGTCAATGGCCTTGTTGCAATATATCAGGAAATGAGAGGGTTGTCGGTTTTCTGTTTTCTGTTATCGGTTAGTTGTTTCCTATTTTCGGATAGTTGTTTTCTATTTTCGGATAGTTGTTTTCTATTTTCGGGTAGTTGTTTCCTATTTTCGGTTAGTTGTTTCCTGTTTTCGGTTAGTTGCTTCCTGTTTTCGGTTAGTTGTTTCCTATTTTCGGTTAGTTGTTTCCTGTTTTCGGTTGTCGGTTTCCTGTTTTCGGTTGTGTGTTGGAAGTTAGAATAAAGAATCAAGAATCAAGAATCAAGAGTGAAGCGTGTCGAAAAAAGGCTGATTTTCTCTAATTTAATATATAGAACAACGAATAATAAATACTAATTTTCTACTTCAATCAGTATGTCACTTTTAAAATTATTTGCCACCTATCGTTTTTCCCGTTATTTCAAGCTGGGTTTTCTGGTTTGGGATTTGGTGTTGTTGAACCTTTCCATCGCGCTTTCTTTTTGGTTGCGGTATGGGGGTGAGGTTTCCCTGGTTTATTTGAGGGGAGACAAAGCGGTTTCTTTGTTGTCGAACATTTTTTGGATTGGCTTGTTGTTGCACAGGGATTCCTATCGAATTGTGAGGACCGAGCGCATCGAATCGATTCTTTACCGAACCATTCGATTGTTGTTGGTCTTGATGGCCCTTGTTTCCTTGTTTATTTATGTGTTGAAATATACCGAGGTTTCCCGTTTGCGGATGGTTTATTTCTGTTCTGTTTTCTTTGTCCTGTTGGTCAGTTTTCGCATCCTTTTCATGAAAATGTTGAAGCATGTTCGTACCAAGGGGTATAATTTCAGGGAAGTGGTGATTGTGGGCGCCAATGCCATGGGGGAACGGATGAACCGCATACTGTCCAAAGACTTGACTTATGGCTACCGGGTGACGGGTTTTTTTGACGACGAACCGGACGGTACCGAGCTCAAGGCGCCCCTTTTGGGCGGATTTGCCGAGGTCGAGCATTATTTGGCCAGCCACAAAATAGACGAAATGTACGTGGCCTTGCATATCAACAAGATAGACACCATCAACCAGATGACTGCCCTTTGCGAGCGCTACATGGTTCGTATTCGCTATATTCCCGATTTTCAACAATACACCAAAACCAACCGGGTGGAAGTGTCTTTTTACGGCAACGGCAATGTTCCCGTCCTGATGTTGCGCAAAGAACCTTTGGAAATTCCGTTGCACCGCATCATAAAAAAACTATTCGACTTTTGTTTTTCCTTGTTTGTCATTGTCTTCGTCTTTTCATGGTTGTTTCCCATCCTGATGCTCCTGATCAAGCTGAATTCTCGCGGCCCCGTCTTTTTTGTGCAACAACGTTCGGGCAGGGACAATCAATCCTTTCCCTGTTTCAAGTTTCGAACGATGTACGTCAACAAGGAAGCGAATAAAGTGCAAGCCACCCAAAATGATGCGAGGATTACCAAAGTGGGCGCGTTTTTGCGCCGGACCAGCCTGGACGAGTTTCCGCAATTCTTCAATGTTTTGCTGGGCAACATGTCCGTAGTGGGGCCGCGACCGCACATGCTCTCGCATACGGAACAATACTCGGAATTAATCAACAATTTCTTGGTGCGCCATTACGCCAAACCGGGCATCACGGGCTGGGCACAAGTGAACGGCTATCGCGGCGAAACCAAGGCGCTGTCCGACATGGAAGGTCGTGTGGAACACGATATCTGGTATATCGAAAACTGGAGCCTGCTGCTGGATGTCAAGATTGTCTGGAAAACTTTTATACAGGTGTTTCAGGGGGACGAGAATGCGTTTTAGGGGAGTTGGAAGAGGGAAGATGGGAGTTGGAAGAGGGAAGAGGGAAGAGGGAAGAGGGGAGTTGGAAGATGGGAGTTGGAAGAGGGCGACAATGAAGTTGAAAAGTAAAGGGCCGAGACGCTTCCAGCGTGACAAACAAAACTGGAAAATAGTTACCAATTTTGCAGTAATCCAATAATTGACCGTAGTCCAGATTGCCGCGTTCCACTCGCCATGACAGGTGGAACAGGAAGAAGGTTTTCTGTTATCGGTTGGAAGAGGGAAGAGGGGAGTTGGAAGAGGGCGACAATGAAGTTGAAAAGTAAAGGGACGAGACGCTTCCAGCGTGACAAACAAAACTGGAAAATAGTTACCGGCACGATTTTGCAGTAATCCAATAATTGACCCTAGTCCAGATTGCCGCGTTCCACTCTCCATGACAGGTGGAACAGGAAGAAGGTTTTCTGTTATCTGTTTTCTGTTATCTGTTTTGGGTTAGGAGTTAATGGAAAGCCGAAAATTTCAAAATAAAAAAATAATTAAAACCAAGAGGCTAATGCCTATATTTGCCAACTTAAAATATCAAACCCCATGCAGTATTTTTTTGGATTAAAAAAAACAATCCCCTTCCTTTTTGTTCTTCTGTTGTTTTCTTGCGCTTCAAGAAAAGACAGTGTTTATTATCAAAATATTGATACCCTATCGGGTCAAGACAAACAAAATAGTTACGAAATAAAAATTCAACCCGATGATTTGTTGCTGATTATCGTGTCGGCCGACGATCCCGAAACGGCGATTCCTTTTAATTTGAGTTCCGTGAGTGTTCCATCGGCTTATAACATGATGGCTTCCAGAGGACAAGAAACCATGCAGTCTTATTTGGTGGATGCGGGCGGCTCGATTGATTTTCCGGTTTTGGGAAAACTGAAGGTGGGCGGTTTGTCGCGTACCGAAGTGATTCAATTGTTGGAGGGCAAAATATCGAAATACATCAAAAATCCGATTATCAACCTTCGCTTGATGAATTTCAAGGTGTCGGTGCAGGGGGAAGTAACGCTGCCGGGCACTTATCCGGTGTCTTCCGATCGGGTTACCTTGATAGAAGCGCTCAGCATGGCCAAGGACTTGACGGTTTATGGCAAAAGGGACAATATTTTAATTATCAGGGAGGTAAATGGCGTCAAGTCGTACAACAGGGTCGACATCACCAAGGCCGATTTCATCAATTCTCCTTATTATTATCTGGCCCAAAATGACGTGGTGTATGTGGAGCCCAACAAAGTCCGAATCAATGGAGCTGCAGTGGGAGCGAATACGGGGGTCATCATCTCGGTTACCTCTTTAGTGATCACTTTAATTACCTTAATTGTTACCGCAAAAAACTAAACTATTCCATGGATTTTTACAACAACTCCGACGACAACGAAAACGAAGATTTTAATTTAAGGGAGGCTATTGACCGCTATCTGGATCATTGGCAATGGTTTGTATTGGCTGTTTGTCTTTGCGTGACCATGGCTTATGTGTATTTGAGATATACCACGCCCCAATACCAGGCCAGTACCACTATTTTGGTCAAAGATGAAAACAAGGGAGGCATGCTTTCCGAATTGTCCGCTTTTGCCGATATGGGCTTGGGAGGAGGCATGAAGAGCAACCTGGACAATGAAATCGAAATCTTGAAGTCGCGAACCTTGGTCGAAAGAACAGTCAAAAAACTGGGATTAAATATTTCGATGACCGTAAAAGGGAATGTCGTGGATGCCGAAATATATGGGAATACTCCAATAAAAGTGCATTTTTTGAACAAGAAACCCGCTTTTTACACGGATAAAACGAGTTTGGAGTTCGTGACATTAACTCCTGACACCTTTGCCTTGACAAGCGAATCCAATGAGGAGGACACTGTGCCGGTATTGTCGAGTCCAAAAAAGGCATTTCGGTACGGGGAGATCATTTCGACTCGCAATGCCGATTTAATCATTACAAAAGGGATTGCCCAAAAAGCTGGAATAAGCACTGATGAAAGACCCGTCACTATTATTGTCAATCCACTCGAAAATGTGGTGGCCAGCTTCCAGAAGCGCCTGAACGTGAATCCCATCAGCAAAACGAGTAGCGTGGTCGAGATTTCCATAGTCGATCCCGTAACCAAAAAAGCGGAAGCTTTCCTGGATAATTTGATCCAAATTTACAATGAGGATGCCGCTGCCGACAAGAGTTTTATTTCGGAAAACACCTCAAAATTCGTGGCCAATCGATTGTTGTTGATCACCCAAGAGTTGGATGGCGTAGAGAAAGAGGTACAGCATTTCAAGACCTCTAACAAACTGACCGACATTGAAACTGAAGCCAAGCTTTTTATTGAAGGCTCGAGCGAGTACAACAAGAAAAGGGTCGAGATCGAGATCCAGTTGAACATGGTGGCCTCGATGCTGGATTTTATCAGGAAAAGCACCAATTCGGATTTGTTGCCCACCAACATGATTTCGGCCAAAGGCGAAGAAAGCGGCTTGATGGATTCCTATAACCAGTTGGTTTTGGAGCGCAACCGCATCTTGAAGTCGGCCACGACGGCGAATCCAACGGTTGTCAAACTGGACCAACAGCTTGCTTCCTTGAAGACGAACATAGCGGAAAGTCTGCGCCGCCTGCAAGCGAATCTCAACATCCAAAAAAGGGATTTGAGAAGCCAAGAGGGAATTCTGGACAACAAGATAGGGGCTATTCCGGTTCAAGAGCGCCAGTTTCGGGTTATTGCCCGCCAACAAAAGGTAAAAGAAGAATTGTATTTGTATTTGCTGCAAAAAAGGGAGGAAACGGCCATTTCGCTGGCTGCCACCGAGCCCAATGCCCGAGTGGTTGATGCCGCCAAGGCTTCGAAAGCACCAGTTTCGCCCAAAAAGAACATTATTTATTTGGCGGCCTTGCTATTGGGACTGCTCATTCCCTTCGGGATTTTGTACCTGATGGATTTGTTGGATACCAAGGTGAAAAGCCGTTTTGAAATTACCAGTAAATTGAGCATTCCTTTCTTGGGAGAAATTCCAAAATCGGAATCGCCGAACGAAATCGTGGATGCAACCAGTCGTTCCAGCACGGCCGAAGCGATGCGCATTGTCCGAATGAATCTCGACTTTATGTTGAACCAGGTTCCGGAAGGCAGGGCCAAGACCATATTGTTTACCTCGACTATATCCGGTGAAGGAAAAACATTTTTGTCGGTCAACCTGGCCAGTATTTTTGCCCTTTCCGGCAAAAAAGTGCTTTTGATAGGAATGGATATCCGAAATCCCAAGCTGAATGAATACATCGACCTGCCGAGCAGTGCGGGATTGACCAATTATTTGTCGACCAGTGATGCCCGGATTGGAGATTATATTTTTAAACATAAAGGTTTCGAACAATTGTACATTCTTCCCCCGGGAAGCATTCCGCCCAATCCAACGGAATTGTTGATGAACCAAAAGGTGGACGAACTTTTTGCGCAATTCAAGAAGGAATACGATTTCATCATCGTGGACACGGCTCCAGTGAGTTTGGTGTCGGACACCTTGATTATCGCCAAGCATGCCGATACTTTTGTGTATGTCGTGCGCGCCAATGTCTTGGACAAACGAATGCTGCACATACCGGAAGTATTGTACAGAGAAAAGAAATTACCGAACATGGCGTTGCTGCTTAACGATGCGGAAACCAAGAAAGGGTATGGTTATGGCTACGGCTACGGTGTCACGGTTAAAAATGTGCCTTGGTACAAGAAGGTTTTTAATAGATAAAAAAAAGAGGCGGGAGCCTCTTTTTTTGTTTGGCTAGTGAAGGGGTTGTGGGTTGTGGGTTGGAAGAGGGAAGAGGGAAGATGGGAGTTGGAAGAGGGGAGTTGGAAGAGGGCGACAATGAAGTTGAAAAGTAAAGGGCCGAGACGCTTAGAGCGTGACAAACAAAACTGGAAAATAGTTACCGGCACGATTTTGCAGTAATCCAATAATTGACCCTAGTCTCCTAAAGGAGGAACAGGAAGAAGGTTTTCTGTTTTCTGTTATCGGTTGTCTGTTATCGGTTGTGGGTTGTTTTTTGATCCCTGGTCGGATTATCGGGTTGTTTGTACGAGAATAGTTAGTTTCTTTCTCCGTAATTGGGTTGTTTTTTAGTAAATATGTTGAAAAATAGTGTAATTGCCTATTTTGATGTGTGATTAATGGTTAAATTTGCACAATACAATATGCAAAATGAATGTATTATTAGAACAGTCGGAACGCTTAACAGCTATTACCAAGCTTGATTTTAAGCGGTATTTATTTGATTTCATTCAATGGGATAGTCGTTTGATTGGTATAAAAGGCGCAAGGGGGACTGGTAAAACAACGCTTTTGCTGCAATGGATCAAAGAACAAAACCTGGCCACGGAGAAAGCGGCCTATTTTTCGTTGGATGATTTGTACTTTACGGAACATTCCCTGAAAGATACCGTTGCCCAGTTTTATAAAAATGGGGGCATTATTTTGGCCTTGGATGAAGTGCACAAATACAAAAATTGGTCAGTGGAGATTAAAAATGTGCATGATTTCTTTCCCGATTTAAAAATTATTTTCACGGGATCTTCCATAATTGACATTTCCAAGCAAGAAGGTGATTTGAGCAGAAGAGCCTTGATGTATGAGCTGCCGGGATTGTCCTACCGAGAGTATTTGTCGATGCGGGGTATTATTGATCTCCCCATACTAAGATTGGAAGATTTGCTTTTTGACAGTAGGGCAGTTAAAAAGAATATTCCCGTCGGTTTTCGTCCATTAGAACATTTTAGCCATTACTTGAACTATGGTTATTACCCTTTTGGACTGGTTGACAGTTCTTCCGTTCACCAACGCATCAATCAATTGATACGGACTATCGTGGAAATGGACATGGCCGAACTGAAAGATTTTGATATTCGCAATGCCAAGAAGTTGTTACAGCTGGTTTACGTGATTGCGCAACAAGTCCCTTTTAAGCCCAATATAACCGGTCTGGCTGCCAAAATAGGAATTCACAGAAATTCATTGAATAATTATTTGCATTATTTGGAGCAAGCCAAAATACTATCCTTGTTGTTTTCGGCAGGCAACAGTACGGCAGTGCTGCAAAAGCCGGAAAAAATATTCCTGAACAACAGCACTTTGTTGTCGGCCCTTGCTGAACAGCAACCCAATATTGGGACGGTGCGCGAGACTTTTTTTCTTTCACAATTGCTGCCCTTGCATAAAGTGCAGTTGCCCCAAAAGGGTGATTTTTTTGTCAATGGGAAATATACCTTTGAAGTGGGCGGTAGAGGGAAGGGACAAAAGCAACTTGAGGATATGGAAAATGCTTGGGTGGTAAAAGATGACATAGAGTTTCCAATGTTGAAAACGATACCCCTTTGGATGTTTGGGATGTTGTATTGAGTTTTCGGTTGTCTGTTGGAAGAGGGGAGTTGGAAGAGGGAAGAGGGAAGAGGGAAGAGGGAAGAGGGAAGATGGAAGATGGAAGATGGGAGAGGGGAGTTGGAAGAGGGCGACAATGAAGTTGAAAAGTAAAGGGCTGAGACGCTTAGAGCGTGACAAACAAAACTGGAAAATAGTTACCGGCACGATTTTGCAGTAATCCAATAATTGACCCTAGTCTCCTAAAGGTGGAACAGGAAGAAGGTTTTCTGTTGTCGGTTGGAAGAGGGAAGAGGGGAGTTGGAAGAGGGCGACAATGAAGTTGAAAAGTAAAGGGCCGAGACGCTTAGAGCGTGACAAACAAAACTGGAAAATAGTTACCGGCACGATTTTGCAGTAATCCAATAATTGACCCTAGTCTCCTAAAGGTGGAACAGGAAGAAGGTTTTCTGTTATCGGTTATCTGTTATCTGTTATCTGTTATCTGTTTTCGGTTGTTGTTTGACGCCCTAGCCTCTAAAGGGGAACAGGAAGGGGTTGTGGATGCCGTTATAGTGGGTAGATTGCTGCTTCGTTCCTCGTGTATTGCCTTTTTTTATTGAAAAGGGCTTCGACTGCGCTACCATTGATGTTTTTTTAGAAAAACAATATTAACCACCCCGCCCTTCGGGCACCCCTCCAAAGGAGGGGAAGTGTCGTCGCTAAAGCCTCATTTTATATGGCTTTTTTTGAAAAAAAAATCTACATCGAACAGCTAGGCTTCGACTGCGCTACCATTGATGTTTTTTTTTAGAAAAACAATATTAACCACCCCGCCCTTCGGGCACCCCTCCAAAGGAGGGGAAGTGTCGTCGCTAAAGCCTCATTTTATATGGCTTTTTTTGAAAAAAAAATCTACATCGAACAGCTAGGCTTCGACTGCGCTACCATTGATGTTTTTTTTTAGAAAAACAATATTAACCACCCCGCCCTTCGGGCACCCCTCCAAAGGAGGGGAAGTGTCGTCGCTAAAGCCTCATTTTATATGGCTTTTTTTGAAAAAAAAATCTACATCGAACAGCTAGGCTTCGACTGCGCTACCATTGATGTTTTTTTTTAGAAAAACAATATTAACCACCCCGCCCTTCGGGCACCCCTCCAAAGGAGGGGAAGTGTCGTCGCTAAAGCCTCATTTTATATGGCTTTTTTTAAAAAAAAAAATCTACATCGAACAGCTAGGCTTCGACTGCGCTACCATTGATGTTTTTTTTTAGAAAAACAATATTAACCACCCCGCCCTTCGGGCACCCCTCCAAAGGAGGGGAAGTGTCGTCGCTAAAGCCTCATTTTATATGGCTTTTTTTGAAAAAAAAATCTACATCGAACAGCTAGGCTTCGACTGCGCTACCATTGATGTTTTTTTTTAGAAAAACAATATTAACCACCCCGCCCTTCGGGCACCCCTCCAAAGGAGGGGAAGTGTCGTCGCTAAAGCCTCATTTTATATGGCTTTTTTTGAAAAAAAAATCTACATCGAACAGCTAGGCTTCGACTGCGCTACCATTGATGTTTTTTTTTAGAAAAACAATATTAACCACCCCGCCCTTCGGGCACCCCTCCAAAGGAGGGGAAGTGTCGTCGCTAAAGCCTCATTTTATATGGCTTTTTTTGAAAAAAAAATCTACATCGAACAGCTAGGCTTCGACTGCGCTACCATTGATGTTTTTTTTTAGAAAAACAATATTAACCACCCCGCCCTTCGGGCACCCCTCCAAAGGAGAGGAAGTGTCGTCGCTAAAGCCTCATTTTATATGGCTTTTTTTGAAAAAAAAATCTACATCGAACAGCTAGGCTTCGACTGCGCTACCATTGATGTTTTTTTTTAGAAAAACAATATTAACCACCCCGCCCTTCGGGCACCCCTCCAAAGGAGGGGAAGTGTCGTCGCTAAAGCCTCATTTTATATGGCTTTTTTTGAAAAAAAAATCTACATCGAACAGCTAGGCTTCGACTGCGCTACCATTGATGTTTTTTTTTAGAAAAACAATATTAACCACCCCGCCCTTCGGGCACCCCTCCAAAGGAGGGGAAGTGTCGTCGCTAAAGCCTCATTTTATATGGCTTTTTTTGAAAAAAAAATCTACATCGAACAGCTAGGCTTCGACTGCGCTACCATTGATGTTTTTTTTTAGAAAAACAATATTAACCACCCCGCCCTTCGGGCACCCCTCCAAAGGAGGGGAAGTGTCGTCGCTAAAGCCTCATTTTATATGGCTTTTTTTGAAAAAAAAATCTACATCGAACAGCTAGGCTTCGACTGCGCTACCATTGATGTTTTTTTTAGAAAAACAATATTAACCACCCCGCCCTTCGGGCACCCCTCCAAAGGAGGGGAAGTGTCGTCGCTAAAGCCTCATTTTATATGGCTTTTTTTGAAAAAAAAATCTACATCGAACAGCTAGGCTTCGACTGCGCTACCATTGATGTTTTTTTTTAGAAAAACAATATTAACCACCCCGCCCTTCGGGCACCCCTCCAAAGGAGGGGAAGTGTCGTCGCTAAAGCCTCATTTTATATGGCTTTTTTTGAAAAAAAAATCTACATCGAACAGCTAGGCTTCGACTGCGCTACCATTGATGTTTTTTTTTAGAAAAACAATATTAACCACCCCGCCCTTCGGGCACCCCTCCAAAGGAGGGGAAGTGTCGTCGCTAAAGCCTCATTTTATATGGCTTTTTTTGAAAAAAAAATCTACATCGAACAGCTAGGCTTCGACTGCGCTACCATTGATGTTTTTTTAGAAAAACAATATTAACCACCCCGCCCTTCGGGCACCCCTCCAAAGGAGGGGAAGTGTCGTCGCTAAAGCCTCATTTTATATGGCTTTTTTTGAAAAAAAAAATCTACATCGAACAGACAATTAGGTAATTTATAGGTCTAAACGGTATTAAAAGTTAAAAGCACCTGTGTTTTATAAAGCCAATTAACCAATTAACCCTTTTTTAATCAATTAACCAGTTAACCAATTAACCTTTTTTTACCGATTAACCCTTTTTTTACCGATTAAACTTTTCCTAACCGATTAAACCATTCCAACCAAATTGTTACCTTTGCCTTTATGGAATTTTCATCAAGACTATTGGAAAAGGCAGTGAACGAAATGGCGCAGTTGCCGGGTATCGGCAAACGCACCGCCTTGCGATTGGTGCTGCATTTATTGAAACAGCCCAAGGAGCAAACCGGGTTTTTGACGCAAGCGCTGACGACCATGCGGGAAGAGGTCCAGTTTTGTGCCAGTTGCCACAATATTTCCGACTTGGCCGTTTGCGAGATTTGTTCGAATACCAAAAGAAACCACCAAATCATCTGTGTCGTGGAGGACATTCGCGACGTGATGGCCATTGAAAACACGGGGCAATTCAGGGGGATTTACCACGTTCTGGGAGGGAAGATATCGCCCATAGACGGCGTTGGCCCCAGCCAGTTGAACATCAATACGCTGGTGGAGAAAGTGAAATCGGGAGCGGCGAGCGAGATTATTTTTGCGTTGAGCTCCACTATGGAAGGGGATACGACCAATTTTTACATCTATAAACAAATACAAGATTGCGGGGTCATTACCTCTACCATCGCCCGGGGTATATCCGTGGGAGACGAACTGGAATATGCCGATGAAGTTACTTTGGGCAGGAGTATTTTGCAAAGGGTGCCTTTCGAGAATTTTTTTAAAAACAATTAATTCATTTAATGGATGGCGATATTTTTAATTTGATGAATGAAAAACTATATTTGTTGAAAAAATTGAACATGAATAAATTTTTGCGCTATATATTGGTGGGAATGAGCGTTTTTTTTGTTTCCTGTATTCCAACCAAAGACCTCATTTATCTCCAGAATAAAAGCGGAACCGAAACGACTGCTTCCATATCGGAAGTGATGTTGAAGCCTTATCGACTGCAGGTGAACGACGTTTTGAGCATTACCATTAAAGCGGACGACCCCAAACTGACCACCATTTTTAATCCTACCAACAAAGGGGAGACGGACAACGTGGGTTCTTCCTTGTATTTTTCCGGTTACACGGTTGATGACCACGGCAATATCCGCATTCCGGTTTTGGGGGAGATTACCGCCATAGGCTATACCGTTGACGAATTAAGAATGAAAATCGAGAAACAACTTCTGGACGAGTATTTTAAAAAAGAAGCCAATATTTTCGTGATTGCCAGATTGGCGGGATTCAAATACACGATTAACGGCGAAGTAGGAAGCGTGGGAACCAAATTCTTGTTCCAAGACCACGTGAACATCATGGAGGCCATTGCCAATTCAGGAGACATTACCATAACGGGCGACAGGAAAGCGGTAACCATTATTCGTCAATCGCCCTCGGGAACCGAAATGCACGACATCGACCTTACGGACATCAACGTGATGCAATCGCCTTATTACAATTTGCAACCCAATGATTATATCTATGTAAAACCCCTCAAACAAAAAACTTGGGGGACCGGTAAAACAGGCATAGAATCCTTGAGTACCATCATTACGTTGATTTCCTTGGTAACCACTGCCATAGTGCTTTTAAATTTGTAATACAAATCCGAAATGATAGACATAAAAGATTTTTCTGTTTTCGAAGACCAGTCAGGATTTGATTTTAAAGGGTTTGTGTTGAAAATTGGCAGTTACTGGAAATGGTTCCTGTTCAGTTTGATCATCGCTTTCACCATTGCTTATCAAGTCAATATTCGCAAGGAGAGAATATACGCCATGGAGACCTTGATCTCCGTCAAGGAAGAAAGCAATCCCTTGTTTACTTCCAATACCAGCCTGGTTTTCAATTGGGGAGGTACTTCAGATCAAGTCCAGACGATTTCCACCACCCTGCAATCGCGTTCCCACAACGAATTGGTTGTCGACAAATTGCAGTATTACATCAGCTATTTGGCACAAGGCGAATACAATTTGGTGGATGCTTACGGTGCCGTACCTTTTTATGTGGCTATCGACAAAAGCAAGGGGCAACTGGCAGGAACCCTGATCGGGATCCAATTTTTGAGCGAAAACGAATACCAAATTCGAATACCATTTGCGGCGAATTCCGTTTCCATGATTTCCTATTTCGATAATTCATACAGCACTACCTCGGTGGTCGTTGGCGATTTTGTCAAAAGATACAAAGTGGGTGAGCGGGTTTCCTTGCCTTTCTTGAATTGGAAACTGCAAATAAAAGACAATCCCGGTTTGTATAAAGGGAACGAATATTTTGTGCAGTTCAATGATTTTGACGGCACCGTTTCCAGCTACAGGGGCATCAACGTGAAATCTGACGACAAAGGCGGTTCGATCATCACCTTGGGCATGCAGGGAACCAACAAAGCCAGGATGGTCGAATATTTGAATGCCACGGTCAAAATGCTCATCAAAAGACAATTGGACAGCAAAAACCAATTTGCGACCAACACCATACGATTCATCGACAGCACGCTCGTGGCGATGGAGTCGCAATTAAAAGAAACCACCAACGAGTTAAAATCCTTCAGGAGCGACAAAAACATTTACGACATTGAAGAGGGAGGTTCCAAGTTTTCGGGCAAGATTATGGAATTTGACGTCAAAAAAGACGAGATTACCCGCAAAATGGCTTACTATAATTCCTTGAAGGCCTATTTGAAAAACAGCGTGGATTATTCCAAACTTCCCGCTCCCTCGGTGGCCGGAATTGACGATCCGAACATTGTGGTAAACGTATCCAAATTAATTTCGCTTTCCACCCAAAGATCCGAAATGGCTTATGCCGTGAAAAGCGAAAAGATATTCAGGGATTTCGACAATCAAATGGAAGCGGTCAAAAGAGTTTTGTTGGAAAACATTGCCACTGCCAAATCCGCCCTGCACTATGATTTGGCCCTGGTCGACAGCAAAATCAACGAGGCGGAAAGCACGATGAAGCAGCTTCCGGAAGACCAGCAGGAACTCCTGAAAATTAAAAGGAAATACGATTTAAGCGACAACATCTACAGCACTTTTCTGCAAAAACGCAGCGAAGCCGACATCGTGAAAGCGGCCAATTTATCGGATATCCATTTTATAGACCCCGCCAAAGACATTGGTGGTGGACTCGTGGGGCCCAAAACTTCGGTAAATTATGTGTTGGCCTTGTTTTTGGGATTATTGATTCCGCTGCTTTTTGTTTTTGGGATTTTCTTTATCAACAATTCCATTCAAAACACGGAAGACATCAGTAAATTAACCCAAATACCATTGATAGGCGTTATCGGGCTGAGCAATGAAAAGTCGGATTTGGCCGTGTTTGAAAAGCCGAAATCGGCCTTGTCGGAGTCCTTCAGGGCCATCCGGTCTTCCCTGCAGTTCTTGTACAAACAGCAGCGATTGGATGGAGCCAAAACCCTGATGATCACCTCTTCCGTCAGTGGGGAAGGGAAAACATTTTGTTCCCTGAACATCGCCACGGTATTTGCCTTGAGCGAAAAAAGAACCGTAATCCTTGGACTGGATTTGAGAAAACCCAAACTGTTTGACGAGTTTAATTTGAGCAATGAGGTGGGTGTCGTGAATTATATCATCAAGCAAAAAACCGTGGACGAAATCATCAATGCCACCAACATCCCGTTTCTGGACGTTATTTTTTCGGGTCCCATTCCGCCCAATCCAGCCGAGATGATCATGAGCGACGGGATGAAGAACTTGATTGAAGAACTCAAGCTTAAATACGATTACATCATTTTGGATACGCCACCGGTTGGTTTGGTGTCGGATGCTTTGGAGTTGGCGCAATATTGCGATGTCACCTTGTACATCGTGAGACAGAATTTCACCAAAAAAGAAATGATTACCTTGCTCAACAACAGGGTCAAACGTGGCGAACTCAACAATACCAGCATTATCCTGAACGGATTCCAGAACAAGGCCAAATATGGAGCCGGTTACGGGTATGGCTATGGCTACGGCTATGGCGACACGACCTATTCGAACGGCTATCATGAGGATGACAAGCCCAAAACTATTTTCGAAAAGATAATGGGTAAATTTCGCAAAAGACAAGTCTAACAAAGAGGTTCTTTAAAAACGTAAACATGAAGGAAGCAACAAAAAACACAATTCTTGTAACGGGAGGGGCAGGATTTATAGGATCCAATCTTTGCGACTATTTTTTGTCCCAAGGGCATCAAGTGGTTTGTCTGGATAATTTTGCCACCGGACACCGCCATAATTTGAAGGACTTTATAAACCATCCCCATTTCAGTTTGATTGAGGGAGATATTCGAAACTTGTCGGATTGCCGGCATGCAGTCCAAGGCGTGGATTATGTTTTGCACCAGGCTGCCTTGGGTTCGGTGCCCCGATCCATCCAGGATCCCATTAGCACGAACGAGGTGAATGTCTCGGGATTTTTGAACATGCTGACCGCTTCTCGTGATGCCGGGATCAAACGCTTTGTTTATGCGGCAAGTTCTTCG
The DNA here is from genome assembly GCF_027111315.2 of Flavobacterium limnophilum. Lineage (GTDB taxonomy): Bacteria > Bacteroidota > Bacteroidia > Flavobacteriales > Flavobacteriaceae > Flavobacterium > Flavobacterium limnophilum. The sequence continues at coordinate 102,681 of NZ_CP114289.2, forward strand.
ACTTACGGTGATTCGCAAGGCTTGCCCAAAGTGGAAGAGGTGATCGGGAAACCGCTTTCGCCTTATGCCATCACCAAATACGTGAACGAATTGTATGCCGCTATTTTTAGTCGAACTTACGGATTGGAAACCATTGGTTTGCGTTATTTCAATGTTTTTGGACGCAAACAAGATCCCCAAGGCGCCTATGCCGCCGTCATTCCCAAATTAGTAATGCAGTTGATGCAACTCGAAAGCCCATTAATCAACGGGGACGGCAATTATTCCCGTGATTTTACCTATATCGACAACGTGATTCAAATGAATGAACTGGCGATGACCACCCAAAATCCGGAGGCAGTCAACACGGTTTTCAACACGGCTTATGGCGACCGCCATACGCTGAACGACTTGGTGGGGTATTTGAAGGAATTCTTGTCGGCACACAATCCAAAAATAGCGGATGTGGCCATTGCATATGGTCCCAACCGGGCAGGCGACATTCCCCATTCTTTGGCGAGTATAGAGAAAGCGAAAAATTTGTTGGGTTATGATCCGCAATTTTCTTTGCAGGAAGGGTTGAAGGAAGCGGTGGATTGGTATTGGGAGCATTTGAAATAAGGTTAGAAGTGGGAGGTTAGAAGTTAGAAGTGAATAGATAGAAGAAAAAAAATATATTAAATGAAAATTACAAAAATTTGTTGCATCGGTGCAGGATATGTTGGAGGGCCCACCATGGCCATTATTGCACAGAAATGTCCCCATATTCAAGTCACGGTGGTCGATTTGAATGCAGATCGAATTGCGGCCTGGAATGATGCCGACGTTAGAAACATCCCGATTTATGAGCCGGGTTTGAGCGAAGTGGTAGCCGAAGCCAGGGGAAGAAACCTTTTTTTCTCGACCGAGGTAGATAAAGCCATAGACGAAGCCCAGATTATTTTTATATCGGTGAATACGCCTACCAAAACCTATGGTAAAGGAAAGGGAATGGCCGCCGATTTGAAATACATTGAATTGTGCGCCAGACAAATTGCCAAAATCGCCAAAGACAACAAGATCGTGGTCGAGAAATCGACTTTGCCGGTGCGTACTGCCGAGGCCATCAAAAGTATTTTGGACAATACCGGAAATGGCGTCCAGTTTCAAATCCTTTCCAATCCAGAGTTTTTGGCCGAGGGAACCGCCGTGGACGACTTGTTGCAGCCCGACCGTATTTTGATTGGCGGCGACGAAACGGCCGAAGGTCAAAAAGCCATCCAGGCACTTGTGGCTGTTTATTCGAATTGGGTAGCCCCGGAAAAAATATTGACCACCAATGTATGGTCGTCGGAATTGTCGAAATTGACTGCCAATGCTTTTTTGGCACAAAGAATATCTTCGATCAATGCCTTGTCGGAGCTTTGCGAAAAAACGGGAGCCAACATCAACGAAGTGGCCAAAGCCATAGGAATGGACAGCCGGATAGGGCCAAAATTCCTCAAAGCTTCGGTTGGTTTTGGAGGATCCTGTTTTCAAAAAGACATCCTGAACCTGGTTTACATCGCCAAATCGTATGGATTGAACGAGGTGGCCGATTATTGGGAACAGGTCATCATCATGAACGACCACCAGAAAAAACGGTTTGCCAACAAAATTGTGCAAACCCTTTACAACACCGTTGCCGACAAGAAAATTACCTTTTTGGGTTGGGCTTTCAAGAAAGACACCAACGATACCCGCGAATCGGCGGCTATTTACGTGGCCAATGATTTGATCAACGAACAAGCCAAGATTGCCGTGTATGATCCCAAAGTGTCCCATAAAAAAATGGTGTCCGATTTGGATTATCTGGAAACCCGATCTTTGGAAAAGAATCTGGAAGGCGTGGTTTCGTTTGACGATCCTTATGAAGCCTGCCAAAATGCCCACGCCATAGCGGTATTGACCGAGTGGGATGAATTTACGCATTATGATTGGCAGAAAATATACGATGGCATGCAAAAACCGGCTTTTGTTTTTGACGGAAGAAATATATTGAATGGCGAGGAATTACAGGAGATAGGGTTTGTTTATCATGGGATTGGAGCGTAAATAGGGGGGGGCTGTTTTCGGTTTTCAGTTATCTGTTATCTGTTTGGAGATAGTATTTTATTTGTGTGTAAAGGTTTTGTTTGTAGTGGTTTAGTGTTTTTTTTGATTGCGAAACATCATAAAATGTGGGAAACCGTAAAAAACGCATTTCTATTTTGAGTAGGTTTGCAAAATTTGAAATATAAAGTATTCGTGGACTTTAGCATAGCATTAAAAAGGAAGCGTTAGTTCGTTAAACAACAAGTTGATTGTTTACACGTACATTATCAACAAGATTCTTTCTAGAAAAAGAATCGCAACACTTTAAAAATTGAGTAAAGACATAAAAATTGCCGTTATAGGTTTGGGATACGTTGGTTTGCCTTTGGCGCGCTTGTTTGCCACCCACTATTCCGTGACCGGATTTGACATCAATCAATCCCGAGTCGATGCCTTGAAGTTGGGCAACGACAGCACACTCGAGATTGATGCTTCGACTTTGCATGGCGTATTGTTGGAAAACCAAACGAATGCCGTAGGTTTGTACTGCACTTCCACTCTTTCAGAAATTGCGGATTGCAATTATTATATAGTTACTGTTCCCACACCGGTGGACAAGAACAACCGTCCTGATTTGACCCCTTTGTACAAATCCAGCGAAACTGTTGGAAAGGTATTGAAAAAAGGTGACATCGTCATTTATGAATCCACCGTTTATCCCGGGGTGACCGAGGAGGAATGCGTGCCGGTTTTGGAACGAATTTCGGGTTTAAAGTTCAACGTCGATTTTTTTGCGGGTTATTCCCCTGAAAGAATCAATCCCGGTGACAAGGAACATACCGTGGACAAGATTTTGAAGGTTACTTCCGGTTCCACTCCCGAAATTGGAGTCAAAGTAAACCAACTGTACCAATCGGTGATCACGGCAGGGACTTATCTTGCCCCTTCGATAAAAGTGGCCGAAGCCGCCAAAGTAATCGAGAATTCCCAAAGAGACATCAATATTGCCTTTGTCAACGAATTGGCCAAGATATTCAACATCCTGGAAATTGATACCCATGCCGTTTTGGAAGCTGCCGGCACGAAATGGAATTTCCTTCCCTTCAAACCGGGTTTGGTTGGAGGCCATTGCATAGGCGTGGATCCGTATTATTTGGCCCAGAAAGCACAAGAAAATGGATATCATCCCGAAATAATATTGGCAGGACGCCGTTTGAACGACAGTATGGGCGATTACGTGGCTTCGCAAGTGGTCAAATTAATGATTAAAAAGGGGATTACCATCAATGGAGCGACGCTTTTAATGTTGGGCATTACGTTCAAGGAAAACTGTCCCGATGTTCGTAATACCAAAATTGTTGACGTGATTAGCGCCTTGGAAGATTACGGTATTACCGTAAATCTTTATGATCCTTGGGCCAATCCGGTCGAGGTCTTGCATGAATATGGTATAAACGCCAGCAAAGACTGTCCATCCACTGCTTATGATGCCATAGTTTTGGGAGTGGCCCACCAGGAATTCCTGGAGTTGGATTTCAATTCCATAAGAAATGAAAACAGCATTGTTTATGACGTGAAAGGGGTTTTGGGGGATTTGGCGGATGGAAGGCTTTAGGAGAGGTTGGAAGTTGGAGGTTGGAAGTTAGAGGTTAGAAGTTGTGGGTTTTGGAACGTATTGCGTGATGGTTTAAGGTTTAATAATCAAGGGGCAAGACTGGAGAATGTAGAATTAAGTATTAAGAATCAAGTATTAAGACTGGAGAATGTGGAATTAAGTATTAAGAATCAAGTATTAAGAATTAAGACTAGAGAGTGTAGAATTAAGTATTAAGACTGGAGAATGTGGAATTAAGTATTAAGAATCAAGTATTAAGAATTAAGACTAGAGAGTGTAGAATTAAGAATACAGAATTAAGTATTAAGTATTAAGAATTAAGAATTAAGAATTAAGACTGGAGAATATAGAATTGAGACTGGAGAGTATGGAATTAAGTATTAAGAATTAAGTATTAAGACTGGAGAATATAGCATTAAGACTAGGGAATTAGGGAATATAGAATAAAGAGTAAATCATAAAGAGGATAGTTAAACAAGAAATAGTTGTATAATGAAAAAAATATTGATCACGGGAGGAGCGGGGTTTATTGGGTCGCATGTCGTTAGACGTTTTGTGCAAAAATATCCGGAATGCCAGATTTTTAATTTGGATGCGCTTACTTATGCGGGAAATTTGGAGAATATTACCGATATCGAAAAGGAACCCAACTATACTTTCGTGAAAGGGGACATTACCGATGAACGGTTTATCCATGATTTGTTTGAAGAGCAACAATTTGACGGGGTAATCCATTTGGCTGCCGAATCGCACGTGGATCGTTCCATCGAAGATCCGATGGCTTTCGTGAAAACGAACGTGATCGGGACGGTGAATTTGCTCAATGCAGCCCGAAAACAATGGGCAAATGCTGCCGAAGGCAAACGTTTTTATCACGTAAGCACCGACGAGGTGTATGGTTCGTTGGGTGCCGAAGGCTTGTTTACCGAAACCACGCCTTATGATCCGAATTCGCCCTATTCGGCTTCCAAAGCGAGTTCCGACCACTTTGTGAGGGCTTATGGCGAAACCTACGGATTGCCTTATGTGCTGACCAATTGTTCCAACAACTATGGGCCGAACCATTTTCCGGAAAAATTAATCCCGTTGTTTATCAACAACATCATCAACAACAAGCCGTTGCCTGTTTACGGGGATGGAAATTATACCCGCGATTGGCTGTTCGTGAAAGATCATGCCGTGGCCATTGATTTGGTTTTTCACCAAGGCCAGAATCACGAAACCTACAACATCGGTGGATTCAACGAATGGAAAAACATCGATTTGGTCAAGGTTTTGTGCCAAATCATGGACACAAAATTGGGCAGGGAAGCTGGGGAATCGGCAAAACTAATCACTTACGTGAAAGACCGACCGGGACACGATTTGCGCTATGCCATCGATGCCAACAAAATCAACCAAGAATTGGGATGGAAACCTTCCGTGACTTTCGAACAAGGTCTGGAAATTACCATCGATTGGTATTTGAGCAATCAAGAATGGTTGAACAACGTGACTTCGGGAGCGTATGAGAAGTATTACGAGAAGATGTATTCGTAGGAGTTGGAAGTTAGAAGTGGGGAGTTGGAAGTTGGAAGAGGGAAGTTGGAAGAGGGAAGTTGGAAGTGGGGAGTTAGAAGTGGGAGGTTAGAATATAAAAACAGATAAACCATGAATTGGTATGTAGTGTACACCAAGCCCAAATGGGAAAAGAAAGTGGCGGAGCGATTGAATGAAATTGGGGTGGTGGCCTATTGTCCCTTGATTGAAAAGACCAGTCAATGGTCTGACAGGAAGAAGAAAATAAGTGTGCCGTTGTTTAATTCCTATATTTTTGTGCAGATTGAAGACAGGAACCGCAACAGGGTTTTTGAAATTCCGGGAGCTGTTCGCTATTTGTTTTGGTTGGGGAAACCCGCAACGGTCAGGGATTCGGAAATCGAGACCATCCAGAATTGGTTGTCGGCACCGGCCACTTACGAAGTTACCTTGGATCGATGGAAAAAAGGCGATAAAATCGTGTTGGAATCGGGGCCGTTTGTCAGCCAATCGGCCATCATTCAAGAAGTGAAACAAAACCATTATATACTGATATTGGAATCATTGGGATGCTTGCTTCGGGTAGATAAAAAGGAAGAATAATTTTTTTATTCAAAAAATTATTTTTATTTAAATTGATTGTTTTACGGTTGTTGCGGGTAAATGATTCATTTCTAGCAGGGTATTGTTGGTTGATCGTGTTTGGTTTAACAAGTTTGGGTCTCGGTATTTTGTAAGTAAAAGACGTGTGTTCTTTTTATTTATCCTAAATTTGCGACCTTCTAGATTTTGGTGTCCCCTGTTTTGGGAGTCACCAGGGCGAAGCCGTTGAACAACAATAAAATTTGATTATTTTTGGTCGCATGAATTGGCGGCAATTTTTATCACATTATTCGGGATTGCACCAAGCGCTTGATTTATGGCGATGGTAACCCAGGGAATCCAGTTACATTAAAAAAACACAAGATAGCATTATGAGAAAAATAGTTACAGTCCTTTTATTGTTGTTTGTCCTTTTTCAATCGGCGGCATTGCGTGCGCAAGATTTGTTGAAAGGCACTGATTTGAGTACGGTGAAAGTCGATTATTTGTCGGATACCGAAATTGCCAAAGTAAAAGCACAGTTACAGGCCAACAATACCAGCATTGACCAAATGGAAGCGATGGCTTTGGCCAAAGGAATGTCGGCCACCGAATTTGCCAAATTAAAAGTGCGTTTGGGGTCGTCATCCACCGCCACAGGAGTTTCAAGCAAGAACAATTTCGACGGGAATGATGAAGAGTTGGGTCGAAAACAGGAAAAAGTAGTCAACAAGAAGGTAAAAGACACCTTGAACTCACTGGTTTTTGGATCGGAATTGTTTGACAATCCGACCCTGAATTTTGAACCCAGTTCGAAATTGGCCACTCCGGTGAATTATATATTGGGACCAGGAGACGAACTGCAGGTCAGTGTTTACGGCGTGCAAGAATTTAATGCCAGTGTTCCCATTTCGGTCGAAGGGAAAGCCACGATTCAATATGTGGGACAAATTTCGGTTTCCGGAATGACCATTGAAGCCGCTACCCAGAAAATTAAAGGAGCGATTGCCAGGGTTTATAGCACCGTGCGATCGGGACAGTCGCAAGTTGGAGTGAGTTTGAGTCGCATCAGGACCATAAAAGTAACCTTGATTGGCAGCAAGCAACCGGGTAATTATTCGGTTTCTTCCTTGGCCACGGTTTACAATGCCTTGTTTTTGGGTGGAGGTCCCGGAAAAAACGGCAGTTACAGAAACATCGAGTTGTTGCGCAACAACAAAGTGTACAAGAATATTGATATCTACAAATTTTTGGTCAACGGCAACCAGTCGGACAATGTGGGATTGAAAGACAATGACGTCATCCGGATTCCGGCCTACACACAAAGAGTCACTGTGGAAGGGCAGGTAAAACGTCCCGGTATTTTTGAGATGAAAACCGGGGAAACTTTCAAGGATTTATTGTCTTTCGCTTCGGGGTTCAACGAATTTGCCTATACGGCATCGGTAAACGTGTTGCAGAAAACCAATAAAGAATTCAAGGTAAAAGACATCAAACAAGCTGAATTCGGAAGTTACAAGCCTCTTTCCGGCGATGTTTTTCGGGTTTCGAAGATTTTAAACCGATTTGAAAACCGCATCAAAATTGAAGGAGCCGTTTTCAGGCCCAATACGTATTCTTTTTATGAAGGAATGCGCATTTCCGACCTGATCGCCCAAGCCGACGGATTAAAAGAAGATGCCTACACGAACAGGGCTACCATCGTTCGATTGAAACCCGACTTGACCACTGAAGCCGTCAACGTGAACTTGGCCAAAGTATTGACAGGAGATTCAGAAGCCAATATCCCTTTGCGTAAAGAAGATATCGTGACCGTATATTCCATTCTGGATTTTAGGGAGGAATATAAAGTGACCATTGATGGCGAAATCAAAAAACCCGGTGTTTATGACTATCAAGACAATTTGAGCCTGAACGATTTATTGGTGCAAGCCGGTGGATTGACCGGTTCGGCTTCGAAGAGAGTGGAAGTGGCGCGAATGATCAAATCGGACGAAATTGACGAGAATAATCCGAATAGAGTCCAATTGTTCAATCTGGAAATTACTTCCGGCAACAACGAGCAAATCAAGAACTTTGCCTTGGAGCCTTTTGACGTGGTGAATATCCGCAGAATGGCCGTATATGAAAAGCCGGAGATGGTAACGATAACAGGAGCCGTCCATTATACCGGAAAATATGTTTTGGCCAACAAAAAGGAAAGGATACATGATGTTATCCAGCGTGCGGGAGGTTTGACTTCGGTAGCGAATTTGGACGGCGTGAAAATCAAGCGTCCCATCCAGGCCAAGCAGATTGAGGAATTGGAAAATATTGACTTGAATCTAGGGAAAAAAGACAGTGTTCAGAGTAAAGTGGTCAAAAAAATGAAAGAAGATCTAAAATATGCCACCATTCCCGTAGATTGGAGGAAAATAATCAAAGATCCCAACAACAAGACCAATGTAACCTTGTTTCCCGGTGACGAGATTGAAGTTTCGGTTTACAATGAAGGCGTGAAAGTATCGGGTAACGTGCTCTTGACCTCGGAGATTCCGTATAATGGCGGGAAAGGATTCAATTATTATTTGAATGCCGTTGGCGGTACCGACGCCAAGGGTTGGAAGAAAAAAGCCTACATCGTTTATCCGAACGGCCAGGCGGCGGTATCCAGCAGCTTCTTTTTTATACGTTCCTATCCCAAGGTATTGCCGGGTTCGCAAATCGTGGTTCCCGAGAAGCCGGAAACTAGAAAAATGAGTACAGGAGAGTGGGTTAGTATAGGTAGTGTAATTACGAGTATTGCTTTATTGATAGTTACCTCATTTAAATAGGATATATCTGTTAGGAGAATACAGATTGCGGAAAGCAGATAATAGTTTATAAGCGAGAAATAAATATGGCAAGCGAACAACAAAGACAGGACGAAATTTCCTTAAAGGAATTAATTGAGAAAGGCAAGGAATGGTTTTCTTATTTGCTAACGCAATGGAAAATCATTGTGTTGGCAGGTTTTATTGGAGCTGTTCTTGGCTTGACCTATTCTTTCATGAAAAAACCCATTTACACCGCTACCTTGACTTTTGCCTTGGAAGACGAAAAACCGGGAGGAGGATTGGGCGGCGCCTTGGGCTTGGCGAGTTCTTTTGGATTTGATTTGGGAGGAAGCGGTGGCAGTATTTTTTCGGGATCCAATTTGACGCAGTTGTTCAAATCCAGAAAAATGGTGGAGCAGACCTTGTTGATGCCTGTTGTGGTTAACAACAAAACAATTTCTTTGGCTGAAATGTACATACAAAATTCAAAATGGCGAGAAGGTTGGGAGAAAGATGCCAGATTCAAAAGCATTCAATTTCTGCCGAATCCCAGTCGGAATTATTTCACCCGCGTACATGACAGTATTTTTGGAGTTATTTACAAGAATTTGTCCGGATCATTGACAGTTGGGCAAAAAGACAAGAAGATAGACATCCTTAGTATAGATGTTTCCTCTACCAACGAATTATTCTCCAAGTATTTTTGTGAAGCCTTGGCCCGGCAAGTGGGACAATTTTATGTTGCGACCAAAACCAAAAAAGCAAGAGCCAACATGGCCATTTTGCAAAAACAGACCGACTCGATTCGTGGTGAATTGAATGGAGCCATTACAGGAGTTGCCGTTGCCAACGACAACACCTTCAATTTGAATCCTGCACTGAATGTGCGTCGTGCGCCATCAGCAAGAAGGCAGGTCGATGTGCAGGCCAATACGGCTATTTTAACTGAATTGGTAAAGCAGACCGAATTAGCCAAAGTGACTTTGCGAAAAGAGACGCCTTTGATACAAGTTATTGATAGGCCTATATTGCCATTACCTAAAGAGCGATTTGGTAAAGCTAAAGGAATTGTAATGGGAGGGTTTTTAGTGGGGTTTTTGGTGGCATTCAGTTTGATTATGAGGAGGGTTTTTAAAGAAATTATTTAAAAAACGGAGTTGTTTTTTATTACTATTAAAGTTAAAGTATTAAAAATATTTCATAGGGTTATTTGCCTTAAATCAACTTGGATGGAAATTATTAAAAAGTTTAGGATTAAATGATAAAAAAATATTTTAATAATTATAATCTGGATAGAACACAAAAGGCAAATTTAAACACTATTTTATCACTATTTTTTAGGGGAGGTAGCATCTTGTTGCAATTTGCATTAATCCCATTGACTATTGATTATATTAAGCCTGATGTTTATGGAGTATGGCTTACTTTGTCATCCCTTGTTGGATGGGTTGCCATGTTTGATATTGGTATTGCGAATGGTTTAAAGAATAGGCTTTCCGAGAGTTTGGCCAATAAAGACATCGAGAAAGCCAGAATATATGTAAGTACAACCTATGTTATAATCGGAACAATTGCGTGTATGCTAATAGGCTTGTATTTTATATTATATAATTTATTTGACTGGCAGGCTATATTCAATTCTCGTTTTATTCCAGAATCTGAATTGAAAAACGTTGTTACAATAGTTTCTTTATTTTTTTTATTGAAATTTATAACGGATATCGTTAATGTGGTTGCGGCTTCTTTTCAAATGGTTTCGGTCAGTTCCATATTGCTGTTCATTAGTAATCTTGGATTGACCATTTCGGTTTGGATTTTGACAAAAACCACGAACGGGAATTTAATTTTGTTGGCATTGTACTTGTCGGGTATTCCTTTTTTAATCTCCCTAGTATCGAATTTTTATCTTTTTAGAAGCCAGTTTAAGCTGGTCAAGCCCTCTTTTAAATACGTTGATCTAAAATATTCGAAAAGCATTATTAGTTTAGGTTCCCAATTTTTTATTTTGCAGATTATAGGTTTAATAATCTTTCAGACCGACAATATTTTAATAGCCCAATTTTTCAGTCCGGCCGAAGTGACCAATTTTAATATTGCTTATAAATATTACAGTATTGTAACCATTTTATTCACTATTTTATTAACACCCTATTGGACTGCTTTTACCGAGGCTTATCATAGTAAAGATTTTAACTGGATAAAGTTGAGCATTAAAAAACTTCGAGTGTATTGGGGATTAAGTGTCCTTGTTTTGGCAATTATGCTTATTGTTGCAAATTTCATAATAAAATTATGGATTGGTGATGCAGTCCAAATATCATTTTCCTTGTCCTTGTCTATTTGTGCCTATATTGCTGTAAGTAATTGGAATGCTATTTTTGCCAATTTTTCAAATGGAGTGGGTAAATTGAGAGTACAGATTTTATATGCAATTATTATGGGGATTGTCAATATACCATTGAGTTTTATCTTGGTTAAAATATTTGGTTTGGGAACTTTTGCCATGCCTCTTTCCAACTTTATTTGTTTGATTTTTGGGGGAGTTATCAGTTATATTCAATATTTTAAAATAATTAGAGAAAAAGCAACCGGGATTTGGAATAAATAACAATTAGACATCTCAATACATAATGAAAATACAATACGATCATCAAATATTTACCCAACAACAATTTGGAGGCATTTCAAGATATTTTTACGAATTAATTAAAAGATTTGAAGGTACTGAAAACAGCTGTGACGTGGCATTGCTTTTGTCCAATAATGCTTATTACAACCAAGATGTAAATCCAAAATTAAGACCTTTTTTTCCTAATTCGAATTCAAGGATAACAAGTAAAATTTTTCGTACGGTCAATCAGCAAATCAGCAGCTATGTAGAAAAAAAGGGAGATTTTGATGTTTTTCATCCTACCTATTATGATGATTCTTTTATAGAAAAGATAAAAAAGAAACCTTTTGTGGTTACTTTTTATGATATGATACACGAGAAGTTCTCTAATCAGTATGAGAATTTGAAATCGGACACCCAGATATTTGACAGCAAGAAACGGTTATTGAAACATTCGAGCAAAGTAATTGCCATATCCGAAACTACTAAAAATGATATTATTGAAATTTTCAATATAGAGCCGTCAAAAATAGAAGTAGTTTATTTGGGTAATTCCTTGCAAAATTTTAATATAGGTGATTATCGTTTGGTAGCGGATAATTATGTTTTGTTTGTTGGAAATAGAGGGATTTATAAAAATTTTGATTTTTTTGTTACGACTATAGCCCAGATGTTAATTGATGCTGATTTAAAATTAATTTGTGCTGGTGGAGGTGATTTTTCGCCTCAGGAATTATTTTTAATACAATCGTTGAAACTAGAAAAGCGTGTTTTTTTCAAGAAAATAATTAATGATGATGTGTTGGCTAATTATTATGCACATGCTTTATTCTTTTGTTTTCCCAGTTTGTACGAAGGGTTTGGGATTCCTGTGTTAGAGTCTTTTGCTTGCGGTTGTCCTGCACTTTTGAGTAATGGAGGTTCATTACCCGAAGTTGGTGGAGATGCAGCCCTCTATTTTGATCCAACCAATGCTGAGTCTTTGGCTAAATCTGTGGCTGAATTAATTAACAACGAATTCTTGCGACAAAATCTAAAAGAAAAAGGATTAGAACGATTGAAACAATTTTCGTGGGATACTACGTTTCTAGAAACAGTAGAAGTGTATCAGTCGGTTAAATAAAGACAGGAGATAATGGAAGAAATAAATGTGAAAACAGCTTTTATAACTGGAGTTAGTGGTCAGGATGGTGCTTATCTTTCTAAATTGCTATTAATGAAAGGGTATAGAGTTATTGGAATAACAAGAAGTCGTCATGAAGAAAACTTAGAAAACCTTAAAAAGCTAGGTATTGATAATGAGGTAATTATTCAGGAATGCGATTTGCTTGATATCTCTAGTATAATCAGTTTTATCAATACTTATAAACCTGATGAAATGTATAATTTGGCAGCACAGAGTTCAGTAGGGCTGTCGTTTAAACAACCTATAGGTACTATCAATTTTAATATTATTTCAGTACTTAACTTATTAGAAGCCATTCGGATTATAAAACCCGACGTTCGATTATATCAGGCATCGAGTAGTGAAATGTATGGTAAAGTATCTAATTTACCGGTTACTATAAATACTCCAATGCACCCATTGAGTCCCTATGCCATATCCAAAGCTTCTGCACATTGGATTGTTGTCAATTATCGTGAATCGTATGGCTTGTTCGCTTGTAATGGTGTTTTGTTTAATCATGAATCTTTTTTGAGATCTAATGGTTTTTTTGTTAAAAAGGTTTTACAAGAAACTGTTCGGAACAAGGATAATTCTGAGTGGGTTTTGAGGGTTGGCAGCATTGACATTAAAAGGGATTTTGGTTTTTCACCGAATTATGTTGAGGCTATGTGGTTGATGTTGCAAGCTGACAACGCCGATGATTTTATTATTTGTTCAGGTAAGAGCATAACATTGCGATCCATTATTGAATATGTTTTTGAGAAACTCGGAGTTTCAAAAGATAAATTAGTAATCGATAGTGATTTTATGCGACCAACAGATATTGAAGATATTTATGGAGACAATTCTCCAGCCAAGAGAATATTAGGTTGGCAATATGATCTTGATTTTTATCAGGTTTTGGATATTTTGATCGAAGATGAATTAACTTTGTTTACGCAAAATAAATCTTGTTAAATATTGCAGCAGTTAATTATTCCTACTTCCAAAATTGTGTTTCTAATAGAAAAGAGCTTCCTTAAAATCTATTAATTGTATAATGAAAAGAACTAAATTCCCTCTAATTTCAATAATTACAGTTTCGTACAATGCAGTGAGTAGTATTGAAGAAACCATTTTGAGTGTCATTAATCAGGATTTTGCTGATTATGAATATATTATTATTGATGGTGGTAGTACTGACGGCACTGTTGATATTATAAAAAAATATCAAGACAAAATTACGCTTTGGATTTCGGAACCTGATAAAGGAATTTATGATGCTATGAATAAAGGGATTAATGTAGCTAAAGGAGAATGGTGTTATTTTATGAATGCTGGAGATTATTTTTATGATTTGAAGTTGTTGGCTAATGTTAATGAAAAATTAAAGGAGACGGAATATTCAGTTGTAGTGGGCAAGGTTGCCCTTTACGATAAAAGCAGTAATGTCTCGAAATATTTTCCTGAATTTAAGAACGATATTATTGATTATAAACCTAGATATTTATTTAATAGCCATTTATGTCATCAGGCTCTATTGGTGAGAACGTTAACGTATAGATCTGTCGGGTGTTTTAATTTGGATTATAAGTTTTTTTCTGATTTTAATACTGTTTATACAATAATAGCTAATGAAAAGAGGTTTGAAAAAATCGATTTAGTAATTGCAAAATATAATTTAGACGGAGTTTCAGCAAATTATAAAAGTGCCATTAAATTATTTTTGGAATCAGAAATAATATTGAAAAAATGCGGTGACACGTCATCTAGGTGTCTTTATTATTTGAGATTTATGCATATTGTCCTTTATTATCTTAAATGTTTTTTTCTAAATAAGATCAAATAAAATGCATATACCTATTTTAACTGATATTATTCCGCTTCATATTATTATTCTTGGTATTTTATTTTACATAATTGTAGCTAGGTATCTTAAGAAGAGATTTTTTTTCCATGATTATTTTGATCCAACTATATTGATTTTTTTTCAAATAGTTTTTACTTTTTTTGTATTAACATTTTTAGGTTTAATAAATTTAGGCCATTTTTTTTCTTTTGTTGTTTTTTGTTGGATCATACTGTATTTTGATAAAACCCGATTAAAAATATATTCGTATGTTCTTATTAATGAAAAAATATGGTTAGAATTTGCTTCTTTTTTATTTTTAATTGTTTGTAGCATGAATCTTTATTTGTTTTTCACAAAAGGATTTTTACTTTTTCAGGATGATATAGGAAATGCAAAACAAGAATTTTACCAAGGTGCAGGAATATTCAAAAGAATAAATCAATTGGCTGTTCCAATTATTGGATTATCGTCATTTTATTATTGGTATCAAGGAAAAAAATATTTAGCTTCAATTTTTATGTTTTTTTCAGCCTTTTTGCTTTTGACTTTAGGTTCAAAATCTGCCTTAATAGATATTATGTTTGTATTTGGAGCATACTCAAGATTTAAAAAAATAGAAATCAATTATGCGAAAATGATGCCTATTTTGATAGGATTATTCATGTCGTCTTTATTTTTATTTTATTTGATTTATGGAGATTCCTTTATGGGAGATTTTGCATACAGAATTATTGCATTTAGCGATGGGCCTGTTTATTATTTTTATGGTAATTTATCTAAATATATTAATTATCCCATCAGTTATATGTTTGATTCCATGTTTGTAGGAATGAGAATTTATGGTAATTTGCACTTTAGTTCATTGGGACCATTAATAAATTCATTATATTTTAATTATGATAGCGATTTGGTAGGGCCTAATCCTCAAATTTTTGTTGAAGCAGATGTAATGGCTAAAAATTTTTATTTTTTCTATTATGTCATTGTTGGTTTTATTTTTATTATTGGTAGAAAATTAACGGCAACTCCTTTTTCTTTTCTTTTAATGAATTCATTTATTGCGCCATTGTTAATCGATACTCAATATGCATTTTCTAATTTGTTTTCATTGTTGATTTTGTTTGTAATTTTCTTTTTTTATTTTATTTCTAAAAAAATCTTTTTGTTGTGATTGATAAAAGAAAAATAGTTTACTTAGGGTTTAATAGTATGTTTGGGCATAAACGTGGAGTCGAAAATGTAATTCATTTTCAATCTCAGGCAAGCCCATCAAATGTAAATTATTATTTGCATTGGGATTTTAAAACAAGTGTAAAGAGATATGAGAAATTGATTTGTATCGGAGTCAAGAAAAATCGATTTTGGTTTATTACGTTGAATATTATTTTAATAAAACTTAGAAAAAGAAATGATTTTTTTTTCATCCATTCTCACAATCCTTTGATGAGTATAATGAGTTTGTATCAAAGTAATTTATTTACTGTTCATGATGCATTATATTATTTGACAAATGCCAGGGGATATAGGTTAAATAAATTTTTTTTTTTATTGGAAAAAATTCTTTATCTGCGTTGTGTCAATATTCATTTTATTTCGGATTATGCAAAAAAAATGAGTTTATATAGAAAGAAAAATAATTTCATAATAATTCCAAATACTTCTCATTTTGAAAAATACAATATAAATGATGAACTTCCAACTAATTTAAGAGTATTCAAAGAAGATGTTATGAAGGTTTTTACTGTAAGAAGTATTGAGGAAAGAGCTTTAATAAATCTAATTATTGAAATTGCTATTAGGTTAAAAGAGGTCAAAATTGAATTTTTAATTGCTGGAAAAGGACCTTTATTAGATTTTTATCAAAAAAGAGTAAAGGAATTACAATTGGAAAATGTGACACTTTTAGGATTTGTTTCTGATAATGATTTGATTCAATATTATAGAAATTGTGATTTAGTTTTGATTCCTGCAGCTTACGGTGAAGGTTTCGGATTGCCAATAATTGAGGGATATTTGTTTGATAAACCGGTCATTTCATCTAATGCCTGTGCTATTCCTGATGTAATTATTTCAGATGATTTTCTATTTGAGAATAATGTCGAGAGTCTTATAGATAGAATAGATTATTTAAGGTATAAAAGTAAATATAATTATAGGAGTTATTACGATGAATATTTTTCCAATAAAGTTATAATTTCTAAAATGAGTAGATTATATAATGAAATTATGCTTGATTAGGGAGACAGGTGTAAATGATTTAAAATTTTTTGCAGATAAAAAAACTTTTTGAAATTTATAAAAAGAGTAGTAATAAATGGAGGTGGTTTTATAAAAAAGAAATTAAATAAAGGAATATCATAACATCTTCTTTTGAAAAAAAATTATGAATATATTTTTAGACAATATAATTTTTTCTTTGCAGAAAGCTGGCGGGGCTTCAATTGTTTGGCAACAACATTTAAAAAGGTTATTGGAAGATAAAGAATTTCAGCCTCATTTTTTTGAGTATGAAGATGCAGGCTTAAATCTTTTTAGACAGCTATTGACTATTGATGAAGGGATAATTGATTTAAAGAGTACTCAGTTTTTATATCTAAAACGTTATCTAAATTTTAAATCAGTAAATAAAATTAAACACATTTTTCATTCGTCACATTATCGCGTGGAAAATTCCAAAAATGCAATTAACGTTACAACAGTTCATGATTTCACTTACGAATATTTTATAAATGGATTAAGACAAAAGATTCATTCTATGCAAAAAAATAAAGCAATTAATGAATCCCAAGGAATTATTTGTGTTTCACAAAGTACGAAAAGAGATTTGTTGCATTTTTTACCACATATCAGTGAACATAAAATTAAAGTCATTTATAATGGGGTTGACGAATGTTTTAGAGTATTAAATGAGAGTAGTAATTTTCAAAAGAAACATGAATTTGAAAATTATAGTTACTCTTTGTATATCGGTGATCGAAAAGCAGGTTATAAAAATTTTTATATGGCTGTTGATGCTTGTAGTCTAGTGAAAAGTCCTCTTTTATTAATTGGAGGTGGTGAATTAACAGAAGCCGAACAATATTATTTGAAAATGAAATTAGGAGAAAAGAACTTTGCTATACTTTTAGGGGTAAGTGGAGAGGATTTAAATTATTATTATAATAATGCCTGCTGTCTTTTATATCCATCACTTTATGAGGGATTTGGTATTCCTGTGGTAGAGGCTCAAAGAGCTGGTTGCCCAGTTATTGCAACTAATTGTTCGTCGATTCCAGAAGTTATTGCAAATAAATATTTGGCTATTGATAATCCAACTCCAAAGGAAATTTCAAAAAAAATAAATGAATTATCTCTTCTTGGCAATTTGCGAAAAGAAACTTCTGAGAAAGGAATGATAAAGTCTAAATGCTTTAGTTGGGAAAATACTTATCATCAAACGAAACAATTTTATAAAGAATTATATTTTGAAGAATAGGTATTCCTTGTTGACGATTATTAAACTGTTTTTTTGGATATTTCGGACAAAATTAATTTGGAGAAATGCACGAATAATTCGTTTTCCTTTTGATTTAAGAGGTAAGAGATATATGTCAATTAGTTCTGGATTTACAACTGGTGTGGGATGTAGACTAGAGGCATATCCTGAGTATGGAAATAAAGTTTTGTATGTAGGTAAAAATGTTCAAATTAATGATTATGTTCACATTACGGCAAGAGAACATGTTTTTATTGGTAATAATGTCTTGATGGCAAGTAAAATTTACATTTCGGATTGTAGTCATGGAAGTTATTCGGGTGATTCTTTTGACAGTGATCCTACAAGTAACCCAATAGATAGAAAACTTTTTTCAAAATCAATAATAATCAATGATAATGTTTGGTTAGGTGAGTTTGTTTCTGTTCTAAAAGGAGTAGAGATAGGTGAGGGGACAATCGTAGGAGCCAATTCTGTGGTCTCAAAAAGTCTTCCGCCCTATGTAATAGCCGTAGGTATTCCAGCAAGACCAATAAAAAAGTATAATTTTGAAACTAATAGATGGGAAAAAATAAATATTTAAAATAATGAAAAATATATTAATAACAGGTGGAGCTGGATTTATAGGCAGTAACCTTGCTCTTAAGCTTATTGAAAAGGGATATAGTATTACAGTTTTAGATAATCTTTCCAAACAAATACATGGTGATAATCCTGAAGTAACTTCTCCATTATTTCAAAGTATAAAAGGCAAAGTTAAATTTATACATGGAAATGTTACTTCAAGAAAAGATTGGTTAGAAGCTCTTGAAGGTCAGAATGTTGTAGTGCATTTTGCGGCTGAAACAGGAACCGGTCAATCAATGTATTGTATAGAAAAGTATACTGAAGTTAATATCCAAGGAACTGCAATTATGCTTGATATATTGGCAAATAGAAAAAACTCTGTTGAGAAAGTAGTTATTGCTTCTTCTCGTTCAATTTATGGTGAAGGAAAATATGAACATCCTCAATTAGGGATTATCTATCCATGCCATAGAAAGGAAGAGGATATGTTGGCTGGAAAGTTTGAACTTACTTATGAAGATAATCAGATTCTTCAGTTATTAGCAACTGATGAGGATTCTAAAATACATCCGTCATCTGTTTATGGAATTACGAAGCAGAATCAAGAACAAATGATAATGACGGTATGTCCTACTTTAGGGATTGCTCCAGTAAGCTTTAGATACCAGAATGTATATGGGCCTGGTCAATCATTATCAAATCCTTATACTGGTATTTTATCTATTTTTTCAACACAAATTAGAAATCATAATGCGATTCAAATTTTTGAGGATGGTAAAGAATCAAGAGATTTTGTTTATATAGATGATGTTGTGGCTGCTACAATTCTTGGTGTTGAAAAGGAAGAGGCAAATGGACTAGTTTTCAATGTTGGAACAGGTGTCGCTACTGATGTTCTTGAGGTTGCAAATTCTTTGATTAAAGCTTATAATATAAAAGTTCCTGTTGCTGTAACTGGTAGGTTTAGATTGGGGGACATTCGTCATAATTTTGCTGATTTGAAAAAAATTAAAGCGGCTTTAGGATTTGAACCTAAGGTGTTTTTTAAGGAAGGTATCGAAATGTTTGCGGCTTGGGTGCTAAAACAAGAAATTCAAGAGGATAAACTAAGCGTATCTTTGGATGAAATGAAAAGGAAAGGATTGTTAAAATAATGATGAACAAGAGTTTTATTGATAAGAAAATACTCTTTTTTTCTGTCAAATTATTTAATTATGAAAATATTATTGCCGATAAATTGAGGGCTTTGGGGGCTGAGGTAGATTATTACGATGAAAGGCCAAGTAATTCAATATTTACAAAAGGAATAATTAGATTAAAAAGAAATTTGTATAATGTTAAAATATCGAGATATTATAATGATATTTTAAAAGATGTTAAGGGAAAGAGTTATGATTATTTTTTTTTGATCAAAGGTGAAGTTATGCCCCAATACTTTATTGATGAAATCATAGCATTAAATCCTGAAATCATATTATTATATTATACTTTTGATTCATTTGAAAATAATCCAAATGGAGTTGATATTTTAAAAAATTTTCATAAAAAATTTTCATTTGATTCAAAGGATTCTCAAATGTATAATTTGACTTTTAGGCCTTTGTTTTTTTCAGATGATTATCATAAATTAATTAGTAAGGATAAAGTTACGTATGACTTGCTTTTTATTGGTACGGCACATTCGGACAGATATGTTATTAGCGAAAAAGTCGGGAAATGGTGTGAAAAAAATAATTTAAAAAAATTTTTGTTTTATTATTCTCCTAGTAGAATTGTTTTTTTATTTTTCAAATTTTTTGATTCTTCATTTAAAAAATTTAAATATGATAAAATTTCTTTTTTTAGTTTAACACACAAAGATATAATTGAATTATACCAAGAATCTAAAGTTGTATTAGATATAAATCATCCTAATCAAAAAGGATTGACAATGAGGGTTTTTGAAGCTCTAGGTAGCGGTAAGAAGCTGATAACTACTAATGTGGATATCAAAAGATATCCGTTCTATAATGAAAACAACATTTATATTATTGATAGGAATAGTATTAAAATGAATCTAGAGTTTTTTACGACTCCTTTTCTCGAGATAAATGAAGAGTTGTATGGTCGTATGTCAATATCTGGTTGGCTGAATGAATTGTTTTTTAGCGATAATTTTGAATGGTTAAATGATGATGCTAGTTGCAAATGAAAAATGTATTATTAACTGGGTCGAATGGGTTTTTAGGTAAAATAATTATAAATGTCTTAGACAGAGAAGTGAAGATTACTACTTTGTCAAGAAAGTCTGGAGATTATCAAATTTGTTTAAGTAAGGAAATACCTGTTTTTAAAAACGAATTTGATCTTGTAATTCATGCAGCAGGAAAAGCTCATAGCATTCCTAAAGCAGAAATCGAAGAAAAGGAATTTTACGAAATCAATGTGACAGGAACTGAGAATTTATTAAAAGGATTTGAGAAGTCAACTAAACCTAAAGAGTTTATTTTTGTAAGTTCTGTTTCTGTTTATGGACAGAATATTGGAAATATGATTGATGAAGATCATCCTTTACAAGCTATTGATCCATACGGGTTAAGTAAAATTGAAGCTGAGAAATTTGTTATAAATTGGTGTAAAAAAAACAACGTAATTTGTACGATTTTACGTTTACCATTATTAGTGGGTAAAGATGCTCCAGGTAATTTAGGAGCTATGGTAGAAGCGATTGTTAAAGGATATTATTTTAATATAGGAAAAGGTGAGGCTAGAAAAAGTATGGTTTTAGGTAAGGATGTGGCCTCACTAATAATGAAAGTTTCGACAGTTGGGGGAATTTATAATCTAACTGACGGATTTCATCCAAGCTTTAATGAGTTAAGTGTAGCTATATCTAGGAATAAAAACAAAAAGGAGCCTTTAAATTTACCAATAGGATTAGTGAGAATTATCGGAAAACTAGGCGATTATTTAGGAGATAAGTTTCCAGTCAATTCATTGAAAGTAAAAAAAATGGTTTCTGATTTAACTTTCGATGATACTAAAGCAAGAGTTGTTTTGGATTGGAATCCGCAATCTGTCGTTGAATATATAAATAATAATAAAATATAAAATGGATATGCTAACTTAGCCTTCACAGAAAGTGAATATCCAGACTTATTGGTTTTAAATTGCATGATTTTAATTTAAAAAATCTATGATGTTTTATATTTTATTTATTTTATTGATTTCAGGTATTCTATCCTTGGAACATTTTTATCCGAATAAACAAATAATTATAGGGTTTTTCGCGTTTTGCATAGTGGTGTTAGTTGCAGGATTTCGGGATAGAATAGGTTATGATTATGATAGTTATGTTTCTTGGTATCTTACCAAAACACGAGATGATGATTTTGAATTTGGTTTTGTTGTCATTATGAATCTATTTAGGGTATTACACTTAGAGCCTCATTTTCTTTTTTTCTTTTTTTCTTTTTTTACTTGTTTTTTTCTTTTTTTAGGAATTAAAAAATATACCGAAAACCAAAGTTTCGCTTTTATGATTTTTCTGTTGTTGCCGGAACTTTTTTTAACCTCTTTTCATTTAGTAAGACAATCATTTTCTGTGGCTATTTGTTTTTATGCTTTTTATTATTTGATGAATAAAAAGTATTTTATTTATTTAACATTAATGTTTGTTGCGGTCTCGATACATTATTCAGCTTTTCTGCCTTTATTAATCTATTTCTTCGTTTTTAAGTATCCCGAGAAATTTAATGAAAGAAATATTATTGTAATGTTATTGATTTCCTTCTTGATTTCGAAAATTAATAGTATTCAATTATTTTATTTTTTATTTGAGAAAACCAGATATGCTTATTATTTTTCGCAAGAGAGTGCCCCTGTTAATAATTATAAAATAATTATTCTAAATTTAGTCGCTCTTTTTGTTTTGTTTCATTTCAGAAAATTGAAAGAGAAATATCCTAATCATAAGTATTTATTACCCTTTTATTTTTTTTCAGTTATATTCATAAACCTATTTAGTTCGTTTGCTGATATGGCAAGACTTGTCTTATATTTCAGGATTTTTGAAATAATAATTATAGCTGATTTAGTTTTTTTATTTGCCAAGAAAAAAAGATTATGGTTGGTCACAGGGTTTTATATTTACTATTTTGCAGCATTTACATATACTTTGAGAGGGGATCTGGAGAAGACGGGTGTCGGTAAATTTATTCCATACCAAACATTTATTCTGAAATAGTATTAGCATTATGTTTTCTACGGATTAAAAGATAGATTAACAATTATTGCAATTTTATTTAAGAGATAAAAAAAACAAAGGTTAATCTTTAAAGTTTATATATAAAATCATTTAAATACTAAATGCACTACATCATCCTCATTTTCGTCCTGTTTTCTCTGGAATTGATTTATTTCAAGATTGCGGACAAATGCAACATCATTGACCAACCCAATAACGGGTCTTCTTATTCGAATAGCACTGTTGTATCCTTGACTTTGTGTCAAGATACTGGAAAAACATCCCTTATTTTGATACAAAATTTTATTTATTTGGCTTTACTTTAAAGCAAAAGCTTATTTTGAATCTATTGAAGTACCCATTATTCCGGATTTTAAAAAATCACCAAGATTGCAGTTTTTAGACACGGGTATTCTTAATTGTGTTTTAGGGATTAGTGCTCAAATGCTCCCGTTAAATGATTTAAGTCAAAGTTATAAGGTGCCATCATACCCCATATCATTACGCAAGAATTAATTTTTATGCAATCTAAAAAGCCGATTTACCCAGGTCATTCGCTTTTAAAAAAGGAAAATAAAGTTTGCCACGAATTACACCAATTGCCACTAATTTTTATCCAAATTTAAAATTGAATTGCGCGAATTCTGTCTGTTTTTAAGAATTTGTGTAATTAAAAATTAATTGTAATTCGTGTTTATTAGTGTAATTGCTTCGCCTATTGGTCCCGACAATTGTCGGGACTCGGGTCGTGGCGGTAACTTTTAAATGCGAATGCCCTGGGTTTTGCTGTAAATCGTAGCTTGTTTGTCCAATAATTTCAATAGTATCGACCAGTATTCACTTTTAATTCCATTATAAATTAATGAATTTTCTTTTCATCACGGCTGTTTTATTCGCTATCGAACTTCTCTATTTCAAGATAGCAGACCGTTACAACATCATTGACAAACCCAATCACCGCTCGTCCCATTCCAGCATTACCCTTAGAGGGGGAGGGATTATTTTTCCCATTGCTGTTTTAATTGCTTTTCTGTTGGGGTATGTGGGTTGGGCAGTAACCTTGGCTGTCCTTTTAGTAGCCATCGTCAGTTTTGTCGACGACATAAAACCCTTGTCGCAATTGCCTCGTTTTGGTTCGCATGTCATTGCAGTCTTGTTGATTGCGCATGACTTGCATCTCTTTCAGGAAGCCTTTTGGGTACTGCCTTTGGTATTGGTTTTGTTGATAGGATGGATCAATGCCTTCAATTTTATGGACGGCATCAACGGCATAACGGTATTGTATGCCTTGGTGGCCATTGCCAGTTTTGCTGTTTTGCCCATTCACGCATCGAGTTTGCCCTTGCTGATTACCATGGGGTTGTCTTGCCTGGTCTTCGGTTTTTTTAATGTTCGCCATAAAGCCAAAACTTTTGCGGGGGATGTGGGAAGTATCAGCATGGCCGTGTTTCTGGGTTATTTTTTGTTTAAGACAATCGTCGAAACGGGGCAAATAGGGCACATGCTTTTCTTTTCCGTTTATGGTATTGATGCCATCATCACGATTCTTTACCGGATTAAAAGAGGAGAAAACATATTGGAAGCCCATCGTTCCCATTTGTATCAATATTTGGCCAATGAATGGGGGTATTCCCATATTGCCATTTCGGTCATTTATGCCGTTTTGCAATTGCTGGTAAACGGGATTGTTGTTTATTTAGACCAACAAGGAGAACTGTCGATTTTGAATTCCTTGATAATTTCATTTGTATTGACTTTTGTATATTTGGCGATTCGAGTCCTCGTGGTTCGGAAAATACCGTTAAAAAACACTTAGGTTTTTTGGGGAATTGCAACCCCATTTCATTTCATCATAGTTTGTTTATGAATGATAAAAAAATATGGATTTCTTCTCCGCATTTGGAAGGGAGCGAACAAAAATACGTTCAAGAAGCTTTTGATTCCAATTGGATTTCCTCCGAAGGCTCGAATCTTGTGGGGCTGGAAAAGGACTTGGAAAACTATCTGGGGCAAAACTGTTTTGTCGGCGCTTTAAGTTCCGGTACGGCAGCCATTCATTTGGGGCTTATTTTGTTGGGGGTAAAAGCCGGTGATGAAGTTATTTGCCAAAGCATGACGTTCTCGGCATCGGTCAATCCGATATTGTATCTTGGAGCCAGTCCGGTTTTTGTTGACAGTGAACTCGATACCTGGAATCTTTGTCCAACAGCACTCGAAGCAGCTATTCTGGACAGAATCGAAAAAGGCACAAAACCCAAAGCCATTATAGCGGTTCATTTGTATGGCGTACCGTATAAAATAGACGAAATAAGGGCGGTTGCCGACAAATATGAAATTCCAATTCTGGAAGACAGTGCCGAAGCCATTGGAAGCAGTTATAAAGGGCAACAATGTGGCACTTTTGGCGATATTGGTGTTTTGTCTTTCAACGGCAACAAAATGATTACCACTTCAGGAGGTGGGGCGATTGTCGCCAAAACCAAGGCGGTAAAAGACAAAGCCTTGTTTTTGTCCACCCAATCCAGGGATAATGCACCCCATTATCAACACAGCGAAATAGGGTACAACTATAGAATGAGCAATATTTGTGCAGGGATTGGTCGCGGACAAATGGAGGTTTTGGATAATCATATTGCCTTGCGCAGAAAGATGCATGCTTTTTATGTCGATTTGTTCAAAGACCTATCCGGGGTCACTGTTTTTCAAACCGCCCACGAAGATTATTTTGCCAATTATTGGTTGAGTGCGATTGTAGTTGAACCGGAATTGACCAATGGAATAGACAGGGAAACGGTTCGTCTGGCCTTGGAAGCCGACAACATTGAAAGCCGTCCCTTGTGGAAGCCCATGCACTTGCAGCCCATTTTTGAGAAATATCCTTATTATGGTAACAAAGTGGCCGAAACCTTGTTTGAAAAAGGGTTATGTTTGCCATCAGGTTCCAACTTGACCAACGAAGACAGGGCCAGAATCAGTGACGTAATAACAAGATTATTTCAAAACAATGAGCATTCGTAAAAAAAATTAAGTAAAATTGTATCCTAATATTTTAAAATAAAATGAACGTAGAAGAAACCTTCATAAAAGACTTGGTAATCCTTACTCCTGCCGTGTTTGAAGACTCGAGAGGCTATTTTTTTGAAGCCTATAATCAAGCCCGATTTGAACAAAACGGGATAACTTACCAGTTTATCCAAGACAATCAATCCTTTTCCAAGAGAGGGGTAATTCGCGGGCTGCATTTGCAGGACAAGCCTTTTGCGCAGGCGAAATTGGTGCGCGTATTGCAGGGAGAAATTCTGGATGTGGCCGTGGATTTGCGTAAAAACTCGCCTACTTACGGACAGCACTTCAGTGTGGTGCTGAGTGCAGAAAACAAAAAACAATTAATGGTTCCCCATGGTTTTGCCCATGGATTCTCCGTTTTGAGCGAAACGGCATCCGTTTTGTATAAAGTGGACCAGGTGTATCATAAAGAGAGTGAAAGAGGTATTCGTTATGATGATCCAACATTAGGAATTGATTGGAAACTGAGTTCCGAAGAGATATTAGTTTCCGACAAGGATCTTGTTTTGCCTAATTTCGAAAACTGTAATTCCCAATTTTAATGAAGAAAATACTTGTAACCGGCGCCAATGGACAATTGGGTTCGGAAATAAAGGTGCTGGCAGGCAACTATCCTGATTTTGATTTTATTTTTACCGACATTGCCGATTTTCCCTTGGATAAAACCGAGGAAATAATTGCCAATTTCAAGCTTGTTCAACCTGATATTGTTATTAATTGTGCGGCCTACACTGCAGTTGACAAAGCCGAGCAAGACCAAGTAACAGCTGATGCCATCAATCATTTGGCGATTGGAACTTTAGCCGA
This sequence comes from Flavobacterium limnophilum, assembly GCF_027111315.2. Lineage (GTDB taxonomy): Bacteria > Bacteroidota > Bacteroidia > Flavobacteriales > Flavobacteriaceae > Flavobacterium > Flavobacterium limnophilum. The sequence continues at coordinate 128,972 of NZ_CP114289.2, forward strand.
TTTGTGTCATCAATCCGGGGCAAAGTTGGTTCACGTTTCCACCGATTATGTTTTTGACGGAACATCACCCATAGCGTACAAGGAAGAGGACAAACCCAATCCCAAAAGCGTTTACGGCGTCACGAAATTGGCAGGCGAAATAGCTTGTTCCAAAAATTGTCCCGAAAGCATCATTATCAGGACAGCCTGGGTGTATTCTGAATTTGGAAACAACTTCGTGAAAACGATGTTGCGCTTAATGACGGAAAGAGACAGCTTGGGCGTGGTCAACGACCAGATTGGTTCCCCTACTTATGCGGCCGATTTGGCGCAAGTAATCTTGACTATTTTGGACAGTGGCAAATGGGAACCCGGAATTTACCATTATTCGAATGAAGGTGAAATCAGCTGGTTTGATTTTGCCATGGACATCAAGGAAATTGCCCAAAAATCCTGTGAAGTAAAAGGAATTCCAGCCTCGAGTTATCCAACACCGGCCGAGAGACCCGCTTTTTCCTTGTTGGATAAATCAAAGATTAAAGCAGTTTACGGCATAGAGCCGGTGGATTATAAAATTAGCCTCAAGACCATGATGGCCAAGTTGGGGGAGTAGTTGTCAGTTATCTGTTATCGGTTATCGGTTGTCGGTTAAAACTGGAAACCGCTACCATAAAAACATAAAAACATAAAAATACCATGAAAGGAATAATATTGGCCGGTGGATCCGGCACGCGATTGCATCCATTGACTTTGGCCATGAGCAAACAAATGATGCCTGTTTATGACAAGCCCATGATTTATTATCCCTTGTCGACATTGATGTCGGCAGGAATCAACGAAATATTGATTATTTCGACACCCCACGATTTGCCTAATTTCAAAAAGCTTTTGGGAGACGGATCGACCATTGGTTGCCAGTTCAGTTATGCCGAACAAGCCATTCCCAACGGTTTGGCGCAAGCCTTCGTGATTGGGGAAGAATTTATCGGTAACGACAGCGTGGCCTTGGTTTTGGGTGACAATATTTTCTTTGGATCCAATATGGACGAGTTGTTGCAATCGAACACCCAACCCGAAGGCGGCGTTGTTTTTGCCTACCACGTTTCGGATCCGGAGCGTTACGGAGTCGTTGAATTTGATGAAAATTACAAGGCCTTGTCCATTGAAGAAAAACCATTGGAACCGAAATCCAATTATGCCGTTCCGGGATTGTATTTTTATGACAACTCGGTGGTTGAAATCGCCAAAAACATCAAGCCCAGTCCTCGCGGGGAATATGAAATTACCGATGTGAACAAGGTCTATCTTGAAAAAGGAGCCTTGAAAGTGGGAATCTTGAACAGGGGCACGGCCTGGTTGGATACGGGTACTTTTAATAGCCTGATGCAGGCGGGACAATTTGTTCAAGTCTTGGAAGAACGCCAAGGATTGAAGGTGGGCTGTATCGAAGAAATTGCTTGGCGACAAGGATTTATCAGCAGCGAACAACTAAAAGCCATAGCGGAACCTTTGCTCAAATCCGGTTATGGAGATTATCTTCTGCAGGTGCTGAAACAAAACAAGTAAAATTTTATCCCGGTTTTAGTCCGGGATTTTTTTGTTATTCTGTTAATTTTTCTTGCTGCCAGAAATGAAATGTTTTCGGGAAAATATTATGTTAATGTTAACAATAGGCGTGATGTTGTGCATATTGTCGATAAAAATGAAATGTTTTGTAAGAAAGAGTTTTTCTACACGAATAATTTGTATTTTTGTTTGCTTAAAAATTGTGTTATTTTTAGTAGGAATAGTTTTTTAATATCAAAACAGGATTTTAACTATGGAAATTTCAAAATATTTTTCTAGGGACTACTTGAAATTCAATATTCATAACTTGAGCTACCTGCCCAGATGGATAATTGTATTGATTGACATATCGGTGCTGGTTATGTCCTTCATTTTGACTTTTGTAATTTTTAAGGGAACGGGATTAAATTATGTCATCACTGGTTATTCTCTCCTATTTGTTAGCCTGTTTTTTGGAATAAACGTGTTTTTCTTTTGGTTGTTTAGAACCTATTCCGGAATTATTAGGCACTCTTCTTATATTGATGCCGTCAAGATTTTGTTTTCACAAAGTTCTGTCTTGGTTTTTTTCCTGTTTTTTAATTTTTTGTTTGAATTATTTTTTAAAGAAAAGGCGTTTTTAAACACGGCACTTTTCATCAATATCGTATTGTCTTTTTGCGGTTTGTTTTTATATCGAGTCGTGGTGAAACAAACATTTGAACTGTATTTCAGGGAAAAGAGCGACAACAATTTGATCAAGGCCATTATTTATGGTACCGATGCCAATGCCATTTCGGTTGCCAATGCGCTAAAGTTTGAATCGCCATCCCGTTTCAAGATTGTTGCCTTTGTGGACAAGAACAATCAAAATGCTTCCAAACGGATGTTGGATTTGCCCATCTTGGTACAAAGAAAAAAATTGCCTGCCTTGATGCGTTCCGTGGGTGCCGAAGGATTGGTTATCGCGGATAAAAGTTTGTCCAAGGAAGAAAAATTGATTATCATTGACCAATGTCTGGAATTTAATTACAAAGTATATACCATTCCTTCCGTTACGGATTGGGAAAACCAGAAGGAGATTTCCCAAAAAGTAAAAAACATCCAAATTGAGGACTTGCTCGAAAGAGATCCTATCGTATTGGACGGTGTATCCATTTCCAAACAGTTAATGGGTAAAACCATCCTGATTACGGGAGCCGCCGGATCCATTGGCAGCGAAATCGTAAGGCAGGTATTGAGTTTTAGTCCCAAAAAAATAATTATACTGGATCAGGCCGAAACGCCATTGCATCATATTGGTTTGGAGGTAGAAGGAATCAAGGGCAATACCATAATACATTCGGTTATTGTCGATATCAGGAACAAGACCGCCTTGGAGAAAATATTTAAACAATACCGGCCCCAAATGGTTTACCATGCCGCTGCTTACAAGCACGTGCCATTAATGGAAAAGAATCCTTCCCAAGCCATTTTGACCAATGTGAACGGCACCAAAAATCTGGCTGATTTGGCTTGCGAGTATCATGTAGCCAAGTTTGTGATGATTTCCACGGACAAAGCCGTGAATCCAAGCAATGTTATGGGGGCCAGCAAGCGAATAGCCGAGAAGTACGTACAATCGTTATATTTGAAATGCAAAGAAAATAAAGGAATGTATGCCACCAAGTTTATCACGACCCGTTTTGGAAACGTGTTGGGATCCAATGGTTCCGTCGTGCCTTTATTCTCCAAACAAATAGCCGAAGGCGGTCCTGTTACCATCACGCACCCCGACATTATCCGATATTTCATGACCATCCCGGAAGCCTGTCAATTGGTTTTGGAAGCGGGTTCGATGGGGAATGGCGGCGAGATCTATATTTTTGACATGGGGAAACCAGTCAAGATTATTGATTTGGCCAGAAAAATGATCAAGTTGGCGGGTTTTACTCCCGACAGGGACATCAAGATAAAGGTTGTGGGCTTGAGACCCGGCGAAAAATTATACGAAGAACTGCTGAACGACACTTCAAAGACGTTGCCTACCTATCACGAAAAAATCATGATTGCACAGGAATTGCAGATGGAATATGAAGATTTGCACCTTGATATTCAAGAACTCATCGGCATAGCCAGTTTCTTTGACAATGACGACATCGTGGCCAAAATGAAAAAAATAGTACCCGAGTTTATCAGCATGAATTCAGTCTATGCTACATTAGACAAATAGTTTTTCCTGTTTTTAATCCTAAAAAAGTTTACAAGAGCAATTTATTGCTCTTGTAAACTTTTTTTGTTTATGGAGAGGACAGATAATAGATGAAAGATAATAGATGAAAAGAGGATAGTTGAACTATAGATGATGCTATTCCATGCCAAAAAACTGGTTGTTGACAATGACTTCTTTTAGCGGTGTCAAGTCTTTCAATTTTACCTTTTGTTTGAAAGCGGCAATATGGTTGGCGTGATGCACGTCGGAACCCACAAAGTCATAGAGGCCTTTTTGGAGCAGTTTATCGGCAATCTTGGCAATGCTTTCTCCATAATAACCCACCACCGACAGTAAATTCAATTGAAACAGGCAACCCGCCTTTTTTAGTTTCAGGTATTCCTCAAAATTGTGATGGTAAAACAAATAGCGTTCCGGATGCGCCAAAACCGGGATATAGCCTGCCACCTGTAAATCGAATAAAATAGCGTACAATTGGATGGGGGCATTGATATAGGACATTTCGACCAAGACGTACTTCTTTTTGAGTGTCAACAGTTTCTCGGATTGAAAAAGTTGCACAAAATTATCATCCAGCATGTATTCGGCGGCGGCGCGAAAAGGAAGGGTGATTTGGTTTTTCTCCAGTTCCAGAACGGTTTCGGCTTCCCTTGATTTTATTTGGTCAGCAGAGTTGTTCCAGACGTGTTGCATGACGTGGGGCGTGGTGATGAATTGTGAAAATCCAAAACCTTCAAGCGCTTTAACCAACATTAAGCTGTCTTCAAAAGTCTTCGCGCCATCATCGATACCATGCAAAAGATGGGAGTGCATGTCGACGTGGTTGCAGGGAATTAAATCCTTGAGAACGGGTTTTGATTTGAATAAATGGAACATGGTGCAAAGGTAAACAAATTGGTATTTATTTTGGGTAGAATGGATATGGATTTCAATGCAAACGGCTTCCTTGATTTAAGCAGGTTTTATGCTTGTTTCCATCTAAAACGACATGATCAAGGCTGGTTTGCCGAAAATAGTCCCGCGGAACATCACCAAAATAAAGTACCCAATTGAAAATCAGTGAATTTATGCCGGTTTTGGTGTCTCCAAAGGGTGTTCCGGTGGGGTTTTGTTTTTGTGAAATCCTTAAAAGTTGCAACAAATAAGGAATGTAATCCTTAAAAGTTGCAACAAACAAGGAATGTAATCCTTAAAAGTTGTATTTTTTGTATTTCATTATAATGTCATGATAGCGAGGGTACTTGAAAAAACAATAAGAGAAAGATTGAATACAGGCAAGGCCATTATCTTCTTTGGAGCGAGACAGGCAGGTAAAACCACCTTGCTGAAAACCTTGTTTGGGGATTCGGAGGAGGTATTGTGGTTGAATGGAGACGGACGAGATGGATGTGCAATCCTTGTTTGCCAATAGTTCGGCTAGCCGTTTTAGGGCCATCTTTGGCACCAAAAAAACGATAGTCGTTGATGAAGCGCAGCGCGTCACCGACATTGGATTGCGGTTGAAATTGATTACCGACCAAATTCCCGAAGTACAATTAATTGCCACGGGAAGTTCCTCCTTTGAATTGGCCAACCAAGTCAACGAACCGCTGACGGGGCGAAAATGGGAATACCAGATGTATCCGATATCCTTTGGTGAAATGGTGGCCCATCACGGTTTGCTGGAAGAAAAAAGGATGTTGTCCCATCGTTTGGTGTATGGTTATTATCCCGACGTGGTCAATAATCCAGGGATGGAAAAAGACATACTGAAACAGTTGTCCGATAGTTATCTGTATAAAGACGTATTGTTGTGGGAGCGCATCAAAAGACCTGAAGGGCTCTTGAAACTTTTACAGGGACTGGCTTTTCAGGTAGGCTCACAGGTTTCTTATAATGAGCTTTCCCAGCTTTGTGGGCTTGATGCCAAGACTGTGGAGAAATATATTGTATTGCTGGAACAGATCTTTATTATTTTTCGTCTGGGTTCTTTTAGCAGGAATTTGAGAAATGAACTAAAGAGCAGCAGGAAAATTTATTTTTACGACAATGGTATCCGCAATGTCTTGATTGCCAACTTTAGCCATCTCGAACTCCGACAGGATATAGGTGCGCTTTGGGAAAATTTTTTGATGTCGGAACGAATGAAAAAACTGCACTATTCCCAAAATTGGGTTAATTCTTGGTATTGGCGCACCAAGGAGCAAAAAGAAATTGATTATGTTGAAGAGTCCGACGGGCAATTGACCGCTTATGAATTTAAGTGGAATCCCGCTGCCAAACATAAAACACCCAAATTATTTTTGGGAAGCTATCCCGGAAGTCAATTTCAGGTGGTGCACCGGGATAACATGGATGATTTTTTGTTGTAGTCCAGACGGGTTTTTTTGATGCTCTTTCAGTCCCAACAGGAGTCTTTGGTTTTGATATTTTAATTCTTGAACCGCTTTCGAAATGGGGAATAAAGGAAATTGGCATCAATTTTTGGATTGGAATAGGGGTACCACAGCCATACTGAATCCCTACTTGATCCCTACTTGATCCCTACTCTTGTCCCGTCCTGTCCCATCCTGTGTCCCATCCTGAAATAACTATACAGGTTATTAAATAAATCCTGCTTTAGCCATACCAATATAATCATTACTCCTGAACTTGCCATGCAGCCGGTGATTTTGGCAGCTTTACTATTCAAAATGGTATAGAGAAGCTCCTAGTGGAAGGGTTCTCGATACATCCCGATTGCATCGGGACACTCGAACAGACGAAGGACGAAACCTTAACTTAATGACATTGACGGCCACCCCTCCAGAGGAAAGGAATTTACATGGTTCTGAAATAGGCCTGCAGCAAAATTATTTAATCCTGAACTTGCCATTCAGCCGCTTTTCATGGTCTGTTCTTGATTGTAATTGTTTTTTCTTTTGTTGCCGTTTCCCGATTGTGCATGCGCTTTGGCGTGGGGAAATGGATTTGCTTTCTTTTACACGCCTTTTTTAGGGTACCACAGCCCAGGCTTATCCATGGCTTTGAGTGGGCTTTGAGTGGGCTTTGAGTGGGAGTCGGCATTTATGGTGCGTGGTTTTAAATTGCCCCTTGGTTGGATGGGTTTTCGTGTTTTTTTTGGGATGGGGAGGCTGTATCGACTGTTGTCCAATTGAAACGGATTTCTTTCCCAAAATCACTATTTTATATCCTTTACGGCTATGCTTTTAATTGTTATATTTGCCCAAGAACCGCGGGAGATTCCGTGTTTGAGCGGGGGAAAAATGTTTCCGTTTGTTCTCCAGCGTTAATGTAGCCTTACCCATGAACGATACCGATACTAGAGACCAAGACTGGTTGTTTGAAATAACGCCCAAAAACAAATTCTTCTCGCTGAACCTGAAAGAGGTCTGGCAATACCGCGATTTGCTGTTGCTGTTCGTGAAACGGGACGTGGTCACGGTTTACAAACAAACCATCCTGGGGCCTTTGTGGTACTTGATCCAGCCCTTGTTTACCTCGATTACCTTCACGATTATCTTCAATAAAGTGGCGGGAATAGCCACCGGTACCGTGCCTCCGTTCTTGTTCAACTTGGCGGGCATCATGGTCTGGAATTATTTCACGGCCTGTCTTACCGGCACTTCGGACACGTTTCGAAGCAATGCGGCGATTTTTGGCAAGGTGTATTTTCCCCGTTTGATCATGCCGCTTTCCACCGTGATTTCCAACTTGTTGAAGTTTGGCATCCAGTTCCTGATATTCGCGGCTTTTTATGTTTTTTATTATTTTCAGGGTGCGGCCATCAGCCTGAATGGGTCGCTCTTGTTTTTTCCGCTGCTGATTGCCTTGATGGGCATCCTGGGATTGGGATTGGGGATGTTGATTTCTTCCTTGGTGACCAAGTACCGGGATTTGAGTTACCTGATCGGTTTTGGCGTGCAATTGCTGATGTACCTCTCGGCGGTGATGTATCCGATGGCCTTGATTCAAGACAAAATGCCCGATTATGCCTGGCTGGTCCAGTACAATCCTTTGGCTTACATTATAGAAACCACCCGCTCGATGTTGTTGGGTGTAGGGAGTGTTTCTGTTTGGGGATTGGTTTATACTGTTGGCGTGACGCTAATCGTTTTTTTTATGGGACTTTTGGTTTTCAACAAGACCGAGAAGAGTTTTATCGATACGGTGTAGTTCAACCCGTGACCCACCCCCTGACCCCCTAAAGGGGGAACCTAGGAGGAGGGTTGGTGATTGGTGGCACCCCCTGACCCCCTAAAGGGGGAACCTAGAAGGAGGGTTGGTGATTGGTTGGGGATATTGAAACGGTGAATTTTTATACTAATTGAAATGAAAAAAAATCCATTTAGTAGCGATGGCATGTGGAAAGGGGCAACTCCCGAGATTTTTTTTAATGCCAAGGTGTTAAGGCAGCATGCTACAGCCGCAGAAGAAGTTTTGTGGGCGGAGCTTAGAAATAATAAATTGGAAGGGCATAAATTCAGAAGACAACATCCGTTACATGTTTATGTTGCGGATTTTTATTGTCACAAACTGAAATTAGTCATAGAAATAGATGGGGGATACCATCAGACAGATGAACAAAAAATGTTGGATGCGGAAAGAACACAAGCGCTTGAATTGCAGGGTTTACGATTAATTCGATTTAGCAATGAAGAGGTTCTTTCAAGAGTTTCCGAGGTGCTAAGCCGCATTAAAGAATTTTTTCCTGCCCCCTAACTTGAAGGGAAGATTGGCGCCCCCTGACCCCGCCCCCTGACCCCCTAAAGGGGGGATAAGCGTTTAAAATGGTTTAATTGGATAACTGTTTAATTGTTTTAATTGTTTAATTGAGAAGAGAATGGCAATGGCAAACTCCCAACTCCCAATTGTCACCTGGAGCTTAGTTTATCCCGAGCTTGTCGAAGGGAAGAGCCACTTCTAACCTCTAACTTCAAACCTCTAACTGTTGTCAGTTATCAGTTATCAGTTATCAGTTTTCAGTCGCAGTTTTCCGTTATCGGTTATCAGTTTTCTGTTTTCGGTTATCTGTTGTCAGTTTTCTGTTGTCGGTTTTCAGTTTTTGGTTTTCGGTCTGTTGTCGGTTGTTTGTTGTCTGGTTAACTGGTTAATTGAGAGAATAATTTCAATGACAATAGCCATTTGAAATGTTTAAAGGTTTAAAGGTTTAAAATGGTTTAAAATGGTTTAAATGTTTAACTGGTTAATCGGTTAATTGAGAAAATAATTTCAATGACAATAGCAATAGCCATTTGAAATGTTTAAAGGTTTAAAATGGTTTAAATGTTTAACTGGTTAATCGGTTAATTGAGAAAAGAATTTTAATAGTAAACCTTTAAACCCTAAACTTTTAAACCCTTAAACAACTTCGTACCTCTAACTTCCCACTTCCCACTTCCCACTTCAAACCTCTACCCTTGAAAGACATTGTCTTAAAAGCCGAAACCTTACTTGCCTTCACTATCTTAACGGTTTTAAAAAAAAACTTTCTGCCTTGGCGACTTGGTGGCAAAAATAAAATAACTTTGTGGCTTAGCGCAAAATGGTTTAACTGGTTAATCGATTAAACGTTTAACCACATAACCGATTAACCAATTAACCTTCTCTTGAAAGACATTATCTTAAAAGCCGAAAACATCTCCAAGCAATACCGCCTTGGGCAGGTAGGGACGGGCACGCTCAGCCACGACCTGAACCGCTGGTGGCACGAAATACGGGGCAAGGAAAACCCTTATTTGAAAATAGGCGACACCAACGACCGCAGCACCAAAGGCGAGAGCGACTATGTTTGGGCATTGCAAGACATTAATTTTGAAGTGGAACGGGGCGAAGTCCTGGGCATCATTGGCAAAAACGGGGCGGGAAAATCGACCTTGTTGAAAATATTGTCCAAGGTTACGGCTCCCACAACGGGCAGCATTAAATGTCGAGGGCGGATTGCTTCCTTGCTGGAAGTGGGCACGGGCTTTAACGGCGAAATGACCGGACGCGAAAACATCTTCCTGAACGGAGCCATATTGGGAATGACCAAAAAAGAAATTAGCTCCAAGATTGCCGAAATTATAGAATTCTCGGGTTGCGAGCGGTACATAGACACTCCCGTAAAGCGCTACAGTAGCGGGATGACGGTGCGACTGGCTTTTGCCGTGGCGGCTTTTTTAGAGCCGGAGATTTTGGTGATAGACGAGGTTTTGGCCGTGGGCGATGCCGAGTTCCAGAAAAAAGCCATTGGCAAGATGCAGGATATTTCATATGGTGAAGGGCGGACAGTATTGTTTGTGAGTCACAATTTGGCAACTATACAAGATTTGTGTAGTAAAAGTATTTTAATGGATAAAGGATTTATAAGATGTTATGGTAATACCGAAGAAATATTAAAAGAATATCAAACTGCAATTAATGTTGTTCAAAAGAATGATAGAATAGAATTAAAAATTGATTTTGAAAAAGATAATAACATATGGGGAATTAATGAATATTTGACAATAACTTTAAATAATATTAGTCTTGAAAAAGGACTGTTTTTGGATATTTCATTTAATGATTTATTTGGTAAAAAATGTTTTTCAATTGAAGGAAGTAAATTATCTAACAAATTATTTTTCAACAATAAATTACAATTCAAAATTTTGAACCCTGGAATTTCGGATACAATTTTGTCAATGGATATTGGTCTTAAGAAGCATCAATTGCATAATTATGAAATGATACTTTCAAATTTGTGTCAAATAGCAACACCCGAAATTTCTTTAATTAATCCCATAAGAGGATTTATAATACCTAAAATATTTATTAAAAATGAAGAATTTAGCGACTTTAGATTACTGGACTAAAGCACACGGTAAAATAAACATAGAATTAAATCCAAATGACTTGATAAAAAAATGGATTTCAAGTAATATTGATTTTGCTAATATAAAAAGTGTTTTTGAAATAGGATGTTATCCAGGAAGATATTTGACTATTTTTGGAGATCAAGGTGTTGAGGTGAATGGAGTTGACTATATAAAAGAAGTTAAAAAATTACCCGAAATATTTGAGTTGAAAAAATATAAAGTTGGTCAATTCTATAATTGTGATTTTTTTGAGCTAGAACCGAATATTAAATATGATTGTGTAATGTCATTAGGTTTTATTGAACATTTTGATAATTGGGAAAGGACCATGATAAATCATTTTAATTTTATTAATGATGAAGGATATCTGATTATTGAAGTACCAAATTTTAGAGGGATGTTGCAAAGAATCCCTAGAATGTTATTCGATTATGAAAATTATAAAAGGCATAATTTAAATTCAATGTATTTAAAAGATTGGAATAGAATATTAATTGAAAATGATTTTGAAATTATTTATAGTGGTTATTTTGGAGGATATAATCTTTGGTTTGAAGGTATTCAAAAAAACAAAATTAACAGGTTGTTGAAAAAATATTTAATTAAAACTCTAATATTAGTTAGAAAGATTTTTTTTAAAAATAAAGTTGAAAGTCCATATTTTTCTTGTGCTATTGGAATTATTGCTAAAAAGAGATAATCATTTCCCTTATAAAAAATTGAAGTTAAATAACGTGAAGCAAAAAAGTCATAAATTAATATTTTTTTTTATCCCCCATCATCATATTGGTGGTGCAGAGCGTGTACATCTTAATATAATTAAAGTATTAAAATATAAACCAATTGTTTTTTTTGACAACTCAAATTCAAATATCATATCTAAAGAGTTTTCTAAAAATGCCCATTGTTTTTTAATCACCAGTAACAAAAGGAGAAAGTTTGCGATTTGTTTTCTTCAAATAATTTCTCTTTTTTTTCCAGTTGTGCTTTTTGGCTGTAATAGTGGTCTTTTTTATAATTTTATTGCAAAATTAAAAGGTAAAATTAAAGCTATTGATTTAACCCATGCCTTTTCTTTTCCGGAACACGGTATGGAAATTTCTTCTTTGCCTTATGTAAATTTACTTGATAAAAGGATAGTGATAAACAATAAAACATTTAATGATTATAAAGTTTTATATCAAGAAAATGCAATTGAAGAATCATTATTGGATAGATTTAAAATTGTATCCAATGGAATAGTAATCAAGGATTTTGATGCTTGTCAAATAGACTCTCGTTTTGCTGACTTTACCATTGGTTTTGTAGGGAGAAATTCTTCCGAAAAACGTCCCGAGTTGTTTTTTGAAGTGGTGCAACAAACGAAGATTAAAGCTAAGGCAATCGGGGATAATTTTGATAATTTTAAAATTGATTTTCCTAAAGTTGATTATTTTGAAAACTGTAATGACCCGGATGTTATTAGAAGTCAATTTTCAGGAATTTCGCTCTTGATAGTGTCTTCAAGTAGAGAAGGATTTCCTTTAGTGATTATGGAAGCAATGGAAATGGGAATTCCTGTTATAGCCACTGATGTCGGGAGTATTGCAGAACATGTAATTAATGATGTAAATGGATATTTGAGTGGTGTAGATAAGGAAGAATTTTTGAGATTTGCTATATCAAAAATTAATGCAATTATTCAAGACAAAGAGTTATATCGTAATTTGTCACTAAAAGCGAGAGAACACGCGGAACAAAATTTTGATATTAAAAATTTTAAAAAGCAATACCGTGAATTATTTTATGAATAAACCTTTGGTCTCCGTAATCGTTCCTTGCTACAACCAAGCGCAATTCTTAGATGATGCTTTGCAGTCGGTGTTGGCTCAAACCTACACCAATTGGGAATGTATTATTGTCAATGACGGCAGTCCTGACGATACGGAAGAAGTGGCTAAAAGATGGTTGGCGAAAGACGCCCGTTTTCAATATGTCTATAAAGAAAATGGTGGGTTGAGTAGTGCGAGGAATGCGGGCTTGGATTTTGCAAAAGGAGCGTATATCCAGTTTTTGGATTCGGATGATTATCTCGTTAAAACAAAATTGGAATTGTCGTTGGAAGGATTGCAAGAGGAAACTGATACGATTGTTATTTCAAATTTCAATATGTTTTCAGAAAGCATCAATGATTTGCAAAATCCATTTTGTAATTTGAAAACAGAAAATTTTAATTTTAGAAGTTTGTTGTTCGGGTGGGATTATGAATTTAATATTCCGATTCATTGTGGGTTTTTTCGAAAAAAAATCTTTGATGATTTCAGATTCCCAGAAGATTTAAAGGCTAAAGAAGATTGGATATTTTGGATGGTTTCTTTTCAAGTAGAGCCTAATGTGATATTCATAGACCAGTCATTAGCCTATTATAGAATTCATAAAACTAGCATGACCAAGGATTTGAAACTTATGGAAGCTGGTTCTTTGTTGGTAATAAATCATTTAAAAAAAATAGTTCCTCCGGAATATTTAACAGATTATTTGTGCTTTGCTTTAGAAAAAAAACAATCTCAAATTACCAACCTTAAATTGAGTTTAGCCAATATCAAAAATTCAAGAGGTTTTCTATTATTAGAAAAAATTAAAAAAAATAAAGTAGTGAACTTTTTATTTAATAAGTTAAAATAATGCTAGCTATCGTTATACCTTATTTCAAATTCACTTTCTTTGAGGCTACTTTAGAGTCGTTAGCCAATCAAACGGATAAGCGATTCAAAGTTTATATTGGAGATGATGCCAGCCCTGAAGATCCATCAGATTTATTGGTAAAATATAGAGGCAAATTTGATTTTGTGTACCATCGATTTGAAACTAATTTGGGAGGCACTTCATTGACCCAACAATGGGAACGTTGCATTGCTTTGTCGGGAGTAGAGGAATGGATCATGATTTTGGGTGACGATGATGTGTTGGATGAAACAGTGATAGCATCATGGCATAAAAATTACAATACATTTAATGGAAAATCTAATGTAGTTCGGTTTTCAACTAAAATGATAAATGATAAATTAGGAACTGTAACTGAAATTTTTAAACATCCTGAATGGGAACAAGCAATTGCTTTCTATTACAGACGATTTAAAGAACAAACTAGAAGTTCGTTATCCGAATATGTATTTTCAAAATCATCTTACTCACTATTTGGGTTTCATAAATATCCGTTGGGCTGGCATTCTGATGACAGAGCTTGGTTAGAATTCCCAAATAATAAACCAATTTACTCCATAAATGAAAGTATTGTATTTGTAAGGTATTCAAGCATTAGTATTACAGGTAAATCGAATAATAAAGAATTAAAAAATAAAGCATCGTCTCTTTTTTTTAAATATATCATTGTTCAAAAGTTGCGATTATTTAAAAAAAATCAACGAAATGAATTATTACTTGCTTATGAAACTGCCATAAAAAAAAGCAGGAAATTAACATCAAAGGAATGGTTTTTTTTAATGTATTTGTATTTGACAAATTTTGAAGTTATCCCTTTTGCAAAGTTTCTAAGAAGATTTTTAATAAGTATTCTCAAATCATGAGACCTTTAATTTCCATAATTATTCCAACCTTTAATCGTGCAGAACTTATTAGTGAAACACTTGATAGTATATTAGCACAAACCTATACTAATTGGGAGTGTATTATTATTGATGATGGTAGTACTGATAACACTGACGAAGTTGTAGGGAGCTATGTAGATAAGGATAGTCGCTTTCAATATCATCAACGCCCATTAAACAAGTTAAAAGGACCCAATTCGTGCAGGAATTATGGATTTGAAAAAAGCAAGGGAGAATTTATTAATTGGTTTGACAGTGATGATTTGTACAATAACAATGCTTTGGAAAGGCTTGTTAATAGTTATTCAGATGAATTTGATTTGGTGGTTTGCAGGCTAGAAAAGGTTAATTCTAAAACAAAAATTAAGATAAAAGATAACCCTATATTTACTGATAACTTATTATTGGATTATTTTGTAGGTAATGTTACGTTTTATGTTTCGGGTCCTTTATGGCGTAAATCGTTGTTGTTGAAACAATTGTATTTGTTTGATGAAGAAATTCGATATTTAGATGATTGGGATTTTAATTTAAGAATGTTATATAATAACCCAAAAATAAAATATCTGGATGAATCTCTTATCAAATATTGTATACATTCGGAATCGTTGTCTCATGAAGTTTCTAAATTGAATTATGAAGAGATTAAATCAGAAATTTTTGCAAGAGAAAAACAATTAAAAATTATATCTGAAAATAAAAAAGTTAATAAAATCGAAGCTACTATATTTGTAAAAAATAGATATAAATATATCCTCAGGGATCTTATGGTGGTTAATTATGAGAAAAAAAAGGAACTGTTTAAATTGTTGTTGAAGAAACAGGTAGAGTTACATGATTTTTACGGAATATTGAAAACTATAGCTGGTTTTGTTTCCTATAGTTTGTTCAACAAAGGCTATTTTTTTTATAAATAAAATGATAATTGTGGATAAAAAAAAAATATTGATTTTTGGTCCAATAGGGGATTTTGGGGGTAGAGAGCTGGAGGCTGGTTTTATTGCCCACACCTTATCTTTTAAATATGATGTGGCTGTTTGTAGCAGTAGTTCATTAACCAATAAATCTCAACTTTTTGATTTCAAGAAAGATTTGATTGTTTTTACAGTAAATGATTTGATATTTAAAAAGTACTGCAGTATTAGGTTTCTTTCTTTTTTAAGTTACTTGAAAAACAAAAAAAAGGGGATTGTAAGTGATTATGCCAATAATGGAATTGCAAAGAAATATTTCAGCTATACTAAAAAGAGGCTTGCTGTAATGGGACAACTTTTACCAAAATACGATTTAGTTTTTATTTGTGCACAACTCACTACTGGTTTGATGGCTGAGGTGATTCAGATAGCGAAAGAAAATAATATTAAAGTTGTTTTTAGAACAACGGGAGCGATTGGTTTTTCGGATTATGATTTTATTGATTCAGTGGATTGTTTTATTTATCATTCGGTCAATAATGCGAATAAAATCCAAATGAAGAAAAAGCATAATTATGTTGTTATAGATCAATGTGCTTATAGTGAGAAAGATTTATTAAAAATTCAATCACTTCATTCAAACGATGAAATTCGTAAGTTTTTAATTTTGAGTAGGCTTTCACCTGAAAAAGGAGTTGAAGAAATAATTGATTTCTTTTTAAAGGTTTGTGCAGGAGATGATGTTCTGTTTATTGCCGGAAATGGTGTTTTAGAATGTGAATTAAAAAACAAATATCAAAAATCTAGAAATATCCAATTTCAAGGATTTGTAAATAGTGTTGACCTTTCGAATTTGTTTCGAAGAATTGATTGTTTGATAATACCTTCGCCTCAGGAGTCGGGTCCTTTGGTTGGAATTGAGTCTATGTGTGCGGGTAAAATTATTATTTCTACCAAAGTTGGTGCCATGGAGGAAAGAATGCAAAATACTTTGAATGATTATTGGTTTGATTATGGTGATTTCGAATCTTTTAAAAATGTTTTTTTTAAAGTCAAAAGTTTGAGTAAGTCACAAGTTAGTATAGGTGTTCTTGCTTTGAAGGAAAAGTATATAAAGGAATATTCAATAGAAAGCATAAAAAATAAGTATTTAGATGTAATAGATAATATTTTAAAATAAATGAGAGTAGGTTCCAATCCACAAAAACAAGAAAGAAAAGTCACTTTGACTACGCATCACCGGATCGTGGTAGTGGTTTATATTCCCAATGAAGAAGGGTTTTACAAAGACTCGTTTGAGGTTTTTAAAACTAGTATGGATTCGTTAGTCTCCACAACAAACTCAAAGGCGGCAATAACAGTGGTTAATAATGGTTCCCACGTAAAAGTATCTGATTTTTTAAATGCCTATTTGGCTGAAAATAAAATTGACACCTTGATTTCCCATAACACCAATATTGGGAAAATTGATGCTTTAATTGGAGCAGCAAGAGGTGCAAGGGAGCAATACATCACCCTTACAGATGCCGACATTCTCTTTGTTGCCGGATGGCAAGAAAAAGTGGAAGAAATTTTTGCCAAATTTCCCAATGTAGGATCTGTTTCCCCTATTCCTGTTCAGAGAGGTTTGTATTTTGGTACAAGTTCTGTCTTGAAGCAAATACTGTTGAGGAAGATAAAGTTTAAATTACTTCCTATACCCGAAAATTTTGCTGCTTATAATAAATATTTGGGAAGTATTAATTGGACTTTGGAAAGTGATGATGAAATTCTTTGGCCAGTGGTGGAAAAAAATGGAAGCAGAGCTATAATAGGAAGCGGACATCAAGTGCTTACCATTGATAGAAATATTTTATTTCAAAGAACTCCTACCAACCCGTCTCTTACCTTGGTTGGTGGTATGTCTGAAAATAATTATGTTGATTTCCCAATTGACAAATCGGGTAAACTTCGATTGGCTACTTATCATAATTTTGCCTATCATATGGGAAATAACTTAGAAAAGTGGATGATGAAAGTGCAAGAGTCTAATTTAATCGGAAGTAGTACTACTGGAGAGGAAGTTAAAATGACACCACCACTTCCTGATTTGTTCAATAATAGGTGGAATAACAAATGGTTCAGTCTAAAAAAAATGATTATTAAGAAACTGTTTTATCTTTTTTATAATTAAAATTAATGACAAAAATATCCATTATTACCATCAATTACAACGATGCGTTAGGTCTTGAAAAAACTATAAAAAGTGTTCTAAATCAAACCTTTTCGGATTTTGAATATATTGTCATAGATGGGGATTCTACCGACGGAAGTAAAGATGTAGTTCTGAAATATCAGGATAAATTGGCTTATGGGGTAAGTGAGCCAGACAGTGGGATTTATAATGCGATGAACAAAGGAATAAATGCGGCTAAGGGCGACTATTTGTTATTTGTGAATAGTGGAGATGTATTGGTCGATGATGCTGCTATTTTGAATATTTGCAGCGAAAAATTAAATGAGGATATAGTGGCATTTGATTGTTTTTTAGAAAGAAACAATAAAATTATGGGAAGAAGAACACATATAGAGCAACCCACTTTATTTTATGTCTATAAGAATGGTTTGAAACATCAAAGTACGTTCATAAGAAGAACGCTTTTTGAAAAAATGGGACATTATGAGGAGAAATATAAAATTGCTGGTGATTATGAATTCTGGATTCGTTGTTTTCTTGAACCTAGTGTAACTTCTAAGGGAGTTACTATTCCCATAAGCATTTATAAACTTGGTGGAATTTCTGAAATTGTTGGATGGGGAAATGATTTCAATTTAATACATCAAGATTTATTGCCCCATTTGTTGACTGATTTTAGACATTTCGAAAAACTGCTGCCTTATCAAAATTCTAGAATTTTAACATCCGTGATAAAACTTCAAAAGTGGTTTAAAAAAATAATTCCCTAAATTGCATCCTTATTAAAATCCAGAATGATAAATTCTAAAAAAATTCTCCTCTGTTTCGGCACGCGTCCCGAAGCCATCAAAATGGCACCATTGTATCACGAACTCCAAAAAAGCAATTTTGAGGTAAAAGTATGTGTTACGGCACAACACCGGGAAATGTTGGATCAGGTGTTGGATTTTTTCGAGATGGTGCCGGATTACGACCTCGATTTGATGCAAGCCAATCAAACCCTGAATGGATTAAGTGCCAAGATTCTCCATAAGATAGATGAAGTCATGACGATGGAACAACCGGATTTGGTTTTTGTGCATGGTGACACGACCACTTCATCGATGGTGGCTTTGGCAGCCTTTCATTTGGGCATAAAAGTGGGTCACGTGGAAGCGGGTTTGAGAACCTACAACAAGCAAGCACCCTTTCCGGAAGAAATCAACCGCCAAATCACCAGCCGAATTGCCGATATTCATTTCACGCCCAGTCCACAAGCCACACAGCATTTGCAGAAGGAGGGAATTCTTCAAGACGCTATTGTGGAAACAGGAAACACGGTTATAGATGCCTTGTTCTGGACGCTCCATAAAACAGGAAAGAAGGATTACAGCCATCCGGAAATTGAGGCGTTAAAGAGAATCCTTCCAGCCGACAAAAAAATAGTGTTGGTAACGGGACATCGCCGAGAAAATATCGGAGAGGGGTTTCAGAATCTTTGTGAAGCACTGCTGAAAGTGTCAGAAAGAGACGATGTCGTGATTGTTTATCCCGTACATTTGAATCCCAAGGTGAAGGATGTCGTGCATGAATTGTTGTCCAATCAAAAAAACATTCAGCTCATTGCGCCGGTCTCTTATCCCGCTTTTGTTTGGTTGATGCAGCAATCCTATTTAATCGTGACTGATTCGGGCGGCATTCAGGAAGAAGCACCTTCCTTGGGGAAGCCCGTAATTGTTACTCGCACCGTTTCGGAAAGACCCGAAGTTGTGGCGGCCGGATTCTCCACCTTGGTGGGTACCGACAGAAAAAAAATCATAAATGCCATCGAGGGTATTTTGGATCATTTTACCGGGTTTGACAATCCGATAAATCCTTATGGAAACGGGGATGCCTCCAAACGAATTGTGGATTATTTGTTAAAACAAGAATAGATGAAAATACTCGTGGTAGTCGATTCCATAAACATCGAGGACAGCAGCGGATCGAAAGCCAATGTGGCGTTGATCCATAATTTGGTCGAGGCCGGATTTGAGGTATTGGTGTACCATTACACCTTAAAAAACATTTCCTTGGATGGCGTTAATTGTTTTGCCATTCCCGAAATCAAGTACAGTCCCCTGTATTTTTTGAGCCGATTGCAACGCATTGTTCAACGCAATTTCAAGGTAAATCTTGCGCCGCTTTTGGAGAAATTATTCGGCTTTTCGTTCACTTTTTTTAATGATACCAACAGTATTGCCAAGGCTTTGAAAAAATGTTCGTTCCAACCCGATTTGGTGCTGACTTTGAGCAAAGGTGCCAGTTTTAGACCGCATTATGCCGTCTTGCAACTTCCAGAATTGCATCATAAATGGGTAGCCTACGTGCATGATCCCTATCCTTTTCATAATTATCCACGACCTTATACTTGGGTAGAATCCAGTTACCGCCAAAAAGAAGCCTTTTTTATGCAAGTTTCCGAAAGGGCAAAGTACAGTGCTTTTCCGAGTCAATTGTTGCTGGAATGGATGGGGAGTTATTATCCCAATTTTTTAAAAACAGGAGTGATAGTGCCGCACCAAAATGCAAAGTACCATTTTGAGGGTTCGGGGCAAAGCCATGTTTTTCCGGATTATTTTGATGCGTCAAAATTCAACTTGTTGCATGCCGGAAACCTCATGAAACAGCGTTCTCCGGAAGGTTTGATAGAAGGTTATGTTTTGTTTTTATTAAAAAATAGGGAAGCTCGAGGCGATTCTCGCTTACTATTGCTTGGGCCTGCTTCTTATCATTCAAAGCTACTGGAAATTTATCAAAAAAGTTACCCCGAGATATATATTCACAATGGCCATGTGGCTTTTGAAGAAGTGTATCGGCTTCAGAAAAATGTATCGGTCAATATTATTTTGGAGTCAAAATCTGAAATCAGTCCCTTTCTTCCTGCCAAGTTTCCCCATTGTGTGGAAGCCAACAAGGCGATTCTTTCACTCGCTCCCTATTATAGCGAAATCCGAAGATTATTGGGCAAAGACTACCTTTATTGGTCGGAAGTGGATGATGTAGATGCGATAGCCGACCTCATTGAAAAAATGTATCGATCATGGAAACAAAATCCGGAGGATTTGCTTTTAAACAGAAAGGATTTAGAAACCTATTTGTCCGTTGATTATTTGAAAAAGGTTATTTTTGATTTGAAAGAATAATAAATTTAAATGAAGCGCCACTTTCTCCACCCTCACAACCACCTAAAACCGCAAAGCCGTAAATAATGCAAGCATCAATTCTGATAGTATCGAAAAATCGAAAAGAGGAATTATTAAAAACATTAAGAATCCTTGAATCATTAATCGATACATCCCAAGTGGAAGTTTTGGTTTTTTTGGACGGATGTACTGATGGTTCAGAATCTTTGGTGGTTGCATTGGAATGGGTGAGGTGGTTTGTTTCTGCGAAATCTATTGGAGCTTCAGCAGCCAGACACCAGATTTATCCGCTAGCCAAAGCTGAAATCTTGATAGGTTTTGATGATGATGCCCATCCTTTGAACAAAGATTTTGTTAGACTTACTGAAATTTTATTTCAAGATAATCCCCATGTGGCTGTTTTGGCATTCGAAGAAGTAAAAGGCGTTTTTGCTTCGGATAGCCTTGCAATCAAACAGTCTGAAAAAACATTCAAGCAATTTCCATGTGCAGATTTTATTGGTTGTGGTTTTGCCATTCGGAAAGAGATCTATGATTTAACAAGAGGTTTTCCAGTTTGGATTGATATTTATGGAGAAGAGTCTTGCGTTGCCATTGAAGTTATGGCTAATGGGTTTGATATTTTATACACCAATCAGGTAAAAATAAACCACAGGGTAAATAAAGAAGAACGGAAGTTGAAAAAACAAAATTATTTCAGGTTTGGGAAGCAATTAAAAAATTCAACCTATTATTTTTTAGTTTATTATCCAATTCCTTTATATGCCATTTTAAAACTATATTGGCATAATTTTAAAAAGTATGCTCTAATGGATTGGGAATACTTCGAAATTTATTTTAAAACTATTTTTGTTGTATTAATTAATACACCAAGGATTTTAAAATATCGGAATCCTGTGGATAAAAATTTGCTTTTAAAAATGAGACGTTTGTCTGCCTTGAAATTTTAAAAGGCAGTCCTCCTTGCTGATCGTGCTGGGGTCGAACCCATTGACCCAAAAGAATATGAAGTCTATCATCAACTTCCGGACACCAAATTGTATTGGCAACCTGAAAATAGGAAGCTAACTTCAAAACCGTGTAAATTGAAAATCTAGATTACAATAGGCACGGTTTTTTTGCATGTATTCCTGTTATGCCATTCTGGGCAAGGTGTTTCATTGTTGAAACGATTGTGGTTCTGTCCAGAATTATTATATTTCATCCCATCTCACGACTCCGTTTGTCCCGCTGTAAAGCGTCCCTCTTTTCGTCAGCAACGAATCCTCCGGACTACTAAACAGCCTTTTGTTTATGGATTTTTTTCAGGCGTTTTTGGATAATGCCAAAAGTATCAATGTGATGTGCTAAAATCCCCTAATTCTTCTTGTGCGATTCGCCTTTAATTGCTTTTTTTTGATAGCTTTGTGTACGTGCAATTACGATATAAACAAACCCCCAACTCTTATGGCAATATCTTATAAAATGGTTCTAAAGAAGCAGTCCATGATAACTCCACCCATCGAAAAATACTATCCTTGTGCCATTCATGAGGGTATGGATGACTTAGAGAGTCTGTCGGAGAGAATAGCCTCCAATTCCAGTATTAGTCAAGCAGATTGTTACAGGATTGTGATGTCATTGACAAAAGCGATCGAAGAATCATTGGCCATGGGGCGCGTGGTGCATATCAAGACCCTTGGGTCTTTTAAAATTAACGTCAATGGAGTTGGAGTTGACAGTCCAGAGGCTTCGGTCAAGGACGAAATTAAAGGAGCCAAGATAATTTATAGGCCATCCCCCAACATGAATAAAGTGCTCGATCGGTTGACTTACAAAAGAATAAAGTAAATTTACCCCTCCTCATGCCCACTTGTGACGAAGGCAGGATTGCTCTGGAAGCCGGCATTGGCATCAGTTTTTGGTAGTGGAACAAGACTGTCTTTTTTTTGATGGCGGCAATTCGGCAACTTCTTTAAAATCAAAATAATTTGAAACTCCTCAAATTCTAAACTGGAATCGTAATTTAAAAAGAATAAAAACTTGTCACAGTTTATGAACAAAAATTAGTTCATGAGGAAAATTAATTTTATTTTTAACCATTGTTAACGAGCAACTGTAATTGTTCGAGGTCTTACAATAATTAATTTGCTCAAGAAAACGGGGTCCTACCAGTCTTTTTTGAGCTTTTTTTATGCTTTCAACAGTCCAAAAAAGGGGTCTTTTTTAGGAATTTTACGATGGTTTCATGACTTTTATGGTGACAATTGATGCGGAATTAGGGCGTTAAAGTTGCTTTTGCCGCGCCATAAAGTAGATTTTTGATGTTTTTTGTCCCCATTGCAATGTGTCAAGACGAATAATTCACTTGGTCAAGACGAGATAAAAGTCTCGTCAAGACGAGACAAAAGTTTCGTCAAGACGAAATGGAGGCCATTTTGTCGAAAAAACAAAAAAAAGACCCCGAGTAACTGTAATTACTCGAGGTCTTACAACAATCAGTTGCTACTGATTACGGGGTCCTACCCAACTTTTTTGAATGATAATCCATTCAACATAGAGCGTAAATTTTTTCCGGGACGGAAAAGGATACGACTCTTGACAATGTTTGCCGATGAAACTTCGGTTAAGCTGTCTTTTCCTTCGGAACTGATGCCTACTTGAAAATTACCCAGCCTGCCTAGTTTCACAATTCGACCTTGCCCCAATTCTCCGATGATGTTGTGCTCCAGGGAGTGCAAAACAGCATAACAGTCGGTGGCCGTGACTGTACATTGGTAGGAAATCAACTCAGCGAGTCTGTCCAAATCGACATCACCGTCTGCGATGGCAGCGGCATAAAATTTTTCGGGAGCCGTGATGTCCCGAGGGTTCTTTCTAGGAAGAACTTTGTACTTAATAGCCATAATTTTAGCGTATTAAATTTGTAAATAATTATTTGTCTTAGTATACATAATTATTTGTATCTAACTGACTTTGACAAATATACAATCTCTTTTTGAAGGAATGTAAGTAAGTTATCCACAAATGGGTTTTTTTTTAATAAATGTAAGATTACAGGATTTTTATATTGCTTGCTTTTTTTTTAAATTTAAATCATTAAAAATCAATGTATTATGTTTTTTTGTTTTACTGTTTTGTTCTGATGAGTTGAAAAAAACTAGAGCTTTTTTATTTCGCAAACAATGATCTATGTCATACTTGTATTTTTTTAATGATTTTCTTTTTAACAGAGGTCATTTTTAAAAAGCGAGCTAGTCTATGATTTTTATCAAAATAGCCACTATGGAATAGAAAGAGTGAAGCTCAATTATTAGTAAAAATTCATTGGATTTCATAAAAATAAGTATTTTTACCATCATCAAATAATCAAATGAAAACAATAGCCATCATTCCCGCACGTGGCGGATCGAAACGATTGCCCAACAAGAATGTTTTATCCTTGGGAGGCATTCCCTTGATTGCCCACAGTATTTTGTATGCCCAAGCCAATAGGGGTATTGTTGACGATATCTATGTTTCGACGGATGATGCCCAAATAAAAGAAATAGCTTTTCAATATGGAGCCAAAGTAATTGACAGGCCCACAAATTTGTCGGGAGATTTAGAACCCACCGTTTCGGCTTTAAAACACGTTTTAGAATCCCTGGATTTTGAAGTTGACAATGTAGTTTTGCTGCAAGCGACCAATCCGATGCGACCTCAAAACTTGTTGTCAGAAGCTTTTGAAGTGTATCAAAAAGGGAATTATGACAGTTTGTTTACCGTTTCCAGAAACCATCAAAAATTAGGTAAAATAGAGGCAAACAAGTTTGTTCCTTTTAATTATGCCATCGGACAGCGCAGCCAGGATTTGGAACCTTTGTATTTTGAAAATGGATTGTTGTACATCACTAAAGCTTCGTTGATTTTACCTCTCGACTGCGCTCGAGGTGACAGCAAAATTATTTCGGAAAACGCTTATCCTTTCGAAGTAAATTCTATTTTTGCCAATGTAGATATTGATACCCAAGAAGATTTGGAGTATGCGGAGTATTTATTTGGAAAATTTACTTTTAAGGAAAAACACACCCCCAACCCCTCTCAAGAGGGGAGTTAGGAGAGCCAATAATTAGTTGTAAATAATTGAAATTATGTATTCCAATCCTCTTGAGATTCCTTTAGCAGGGATACATTCCTCTCCTTAAATCGAAGATTTAAAGTCTCCAAAAAGAACATAAACTGGAGTCAGAGGGGGGTAGGTAGGTGTGTGTCCTTTAATTTGAATATAAAGAAAGAAGAATGAAGAATCCATTCATAACAATAGCAGGAAGAAAAATAGGACTTGATTATCCACCCTTGGTTATTGCCGAAATTGGCATTAACCACGAAGGGTCTTTGCAAGTAGCCAAAGAAATGGTTGATGCAGCACATCGTGCCGGTGTTGCCGTGGTCAAGCACCAAACCCATATAGTGGAAGACGAAATGAGCGGTGCGGCCAAGAAAGTGATTCCCGGCAATGCCGATGTTTCGATTTATGAAATTATGGAACGCTGTTCACTCAACGAAGCCGATGAATTGGAACTTAAAAACTATGTCGAAAGCAAAGGGATGATTTTCATTTCAACGCCATTCTCCCGTGCTGCTGCCGAACGATTGCGAAGATTTGACATTCCGGCCTACAAGATAGGTTCCGGCGAATGCAACAATTATCCTTTGCTGGAGCACATCGCTTCTTTTGGAAAGCCTGTTATTTTGAGCACAGGAATGAATACCATTGAAAGCATTCGCAAAGCGGTCGCTATTTTTGATAAACATCATATTCCTGTTGCCTTGTTGCATACCACCAATTTATATCCGACCCCAATTCATTTAGTGCGTTTGGGTGCCATGATAGAAATGCATCATGCCTTCCCCGATAAAGTTTTTGGTCTCTCGGATCATACCTTGAACAACAATGCTTGTTTGGGTGCGGTGGCTTTGGGAGCGAGTATTCTGGAACGCCATTTTACGGACAGCATGCAACGCAGTGGTCCCGACATCGTCTGCAGCATGGATGAACAAGCTACCAAAGAATTGATTGTTGGCAGCAATGAGATTTGGCAAATGCGCGGCGGAACTAAAGAACCCGCTTTAGAAGAACAAGTTACGATTGATTTTGCTTTTGCCACGGTTTGTACCATTGCCCCAATTAAAAAAGGGGAAGTATTTACAAAAGACAATATCTGGGTAAAACGTCCTGGAACGGGAAAAATATTGGCGGAGCATTTTGAAACTGTTTTGGGGAAAAAAGCAAGTCGGGATATTGGAAATGACGAACAATTGGCTTGGGAGGATTTCCGTTAATAGGGTCTCGACTGCGCTCGACCTGACAAAAAGTAGATAAAGAATTAGAGGTTGTCACATCGAGCGCAGTCGAGATACTTTTTGATATAGGAAAGTGTTTTTATAAAAGTCGGGTATCGAACTGATAGGGGTTGGTTATTTAAAAGACAGATTATGAAATTCTATTATGTGTATATTTTATGTTGTAGTGATAGCTCATTGTATGTTGGAGTAACTTCTGACATAGAAAGACGTCTGATGGAACACAATGCAGGAAAATATCCTGAAGCATATACACATTCTAGAAGACCAGTCGATTTAGTTTTTTTTCAGGAATTTACAGAGCCGAATCAAGCAATCGAGTTTGAAAAAAAACTTAAAAAATGGAGCAGAGTAAAAAAGCAAGCTTTAATAGATGGGAATTTCGATAGATTACAAAATTTGTCAGAATGTAGAAATGCCACTCATCATAAATACAAACCAGATGGTGAGGATAGTATTGAATAAATAGCGTCTCGACTTTAGTCTGTCTGGAGCGAAGCCGAAAGGCTCGACCTGACAAAAAAGAGCGTTGTTGTCCAATCGGTTGTGTCCTCCCGAGCGCAGTCGAGGGACGATATTTCTTTTTAATATAAGAAGTACTTTTGTAAAAGTTGGGTCTCGACTGCGCTCGACCTGACAAAAAGTGTAAATTAGATAATTTTTGGTTGTCAAATCGAGCGCAGTCGAGATTTTAGTTTAAAAATAAAAAAGGGTCTCGACTTTAGCCTGTCTTGAGCGAAGCCGAAAGACTCGACTTGACAGTTAGTATTAGTTAAGTAATATGGTTTTCACATCGAGCGTGTCCTCCCGAGCGCAGTCGAGGGACGATATTTCTTTTTAATATAAGAAGTACTTTTGTAAAAGTTGGGTCTCGACTGCGCTCGACCTGACAAAAAGTGTAAATTAGATAATTTTTGGTTGTCAAATCGAGCGCAGTCGAGATTTTAGTTTAAAAATAAAAAAGGGTCTCGACTTTAGCCTGTCTTGAGCGAAGCCGAAAGACTCGACTTGACAGTTAGTATTAGTTAAGTAATATGGTTTTTACATCGAGCGTGTCCTCCCGAGCGCAGTCGAGGGGCGAGATGTCTTTTTAATATAAGAAGTACTTTTGTAAAAGTTGGGTCTCGACTGCGCTCGACCTGACAAAAAATATAGAGATTGAATTGAATAAAATGAAAAAAATCCTATTCCTAACTGGAACCCGAGCTGATTTTGGCAAAATAAAATCACTGATTCAAATTCTTGAAAAACAGCAAGAGTTTGAAGTTTTTGTGTTCGTGACCGGGATGCACTTGCAAAAAGAATACGGTTATACGTTGATAGAAATAGAAAGATGTAATTTTAAGAATGTACATACTTTCGAGAATCACACCCATGAAACCACGATGGATTTGACTTTGGCCAAAACCATCGAAGGGCTTTCGGATTATGTGAAAAACATACATCCAGATTTAATCGTGGTGCACGGCGATCGAGTGGAAACCTTGGCAGGAGCCATTGTAGGTTCTTTGAACAATATTTTGGTAGCCCATATTGAGGGCGGTGAAGTCTCGGGTACTGTTGATGAGTTGATTCGCCATAGCGTGAGCAAACTGAGTCATGTTCATTTTGTTTCGAATGCCGAAGCGGCCAAACGATTGGAGCAAATGGGGGAACTGAAATCGTCTATTTTTACCATCGGTTCGCCCGATATTGACATCCTATTTTCGGAGGAATTGCCTGATTTGCACAAAGTGAAGGAGTATTACGAAATTCCTTTTGATGCTTATGCCGTTGTCATGTTTCATCCCGTAACTACCGAGGCCAAAGCCATGCAGGGGTATGCCAATGATTTTGTAACCGCTTTGTTAAAGGATACCCATAATTACGTGGTGATTTATCCCAATAATGATTTGGGAAGCCAGTGTATCATAGAGCACTACAAAAAGCTAAAAGAAAATCCCAGATTCCGTGTTTTTCCTTCGCTGCGTTTCGAATATTTTTTGACTTTGTTGAAAAACAGCCAGTTCATCATTGGCAACAGCAGTGCCGGCATTCGGGAAGCTCCTTATTATGGCATTCCCATCATCAATATTGGGACACGCCAACAAAACAGGGCGGTGCATTCCGACATCGTGAATGTGGATTATGGTGTCCACAGTATTGCGACTGCCTTGAAAAAGATAGATGAACATCAAACCATGAAAACCGAAGCCGATTTTGGACAAGGTAATAGTGCCCAATTGTTTTTGGAATCCATTACAACCGAAGCTATTTGGACAATCAATCACCAGAAACAATTTAGGGATCGATAGTGTTAACTCGAACCCTGTCAGGGTTCAAAACCCTGACAGGGATGGTATTTAGAAAATTATCGATTGGTTTCTCGTGAATTTGTTTCGTCGCTCCAATTAATCATGGATATTTGGAAAGTCAAGCAGGAGAAAAAATTAGATACAATTGAATTTATAAAATGAAAAAACTGGGAATAGTAATAACAGACGGCGTTGGTTTTCGCAATTTCATCATGAGCGATTTCATTACTGAAGCCACACGAGAGTTTGATTCCGTTACCCTATATTCGGGTTTGCCGATAAGTGCTTATGGAGTCCTTTCGCAGTCCAAAATAACCATCAAGGAATTGGAGGTGTATGTAGAATCCAAGCCGGTTTGGTTTTTCAGGAAATGGAAGGAAGTGGCCCATTTGCAAAAGTACCAGTCTTTTTATGGAATGAAGGATAATTTGGAGACCGGTTATCCCAGAAACAATTCCCCACGGGCAGTATTGGTCAAGTTGATTTATTTTTTTACAAAGTTGTTTCATTCGGATGCTGTTATTTTGTTGGCCGAAAGGTTGCAATTTTTGTTCTTTTCCAAAAATAGCATTACACAATCGTATTTGAAATTGCTGGAAGAAGACCAGCCTTCGCATTTGTTTTTTACCCATCAACGACCGCCTTTTTTGGCTCCTTTTTTATATGCTGCCCAGCAATTGAAGATTCCAACGAGTACCTTTATTTTTAGTTGGGACAATTTGGCCTCCAAGGGAAGAATGTTGGGTACTTTTGATTATTTCCTGGTTTGGAGTCATTTGATGCAATCGGAGTTGTTGTATTTTTATCCCATGGTAAAAAAGGAAAAGGTGAAAGTGGTGGGAACCCCGCAGTTTGAGCCGTATGTAATGCCGAAATATGAAACCACAACCGAAGATTTTTATGCCAAATTCGGTTTGGATACTGATTTGAAAACTATTTGTTACAGTTGTGCCGATGTTTCCATTGGTGCCAACGACCCCATCGTGATTTGTGCGATTGCCAATGCGATTCGGAATAATGCGATTGAAACCAAAGTGCAATTATTGGTCAGAACTTCTCCTGCCGAAGATGATTCCAGGTTCAGGGCTATCCGGGAGGAGTTTCCAGAGATCATTTGGAATGTACCCAAATGGATTTTGACCCGAGAAGGTCATGCCGAAAGCTGGTCGCAACGCGTACCGTCCGAAGAGGACATCAAAGACTTGCGTTCGTTGTTGGAACATGTCGATTTGAACATCAACATGTGTTCGACGATGAGTCTGGATTTCATGTTGTTTGACAAGCCCGTCATCAATACCGTTTTTGGCAATCCCGAAAATGGATTGTATAACGACCAACGCTTCCTGAATTTCGGCCATTTCAAGAAGGTAGTGGAAAGTCAGTCCGTGACCATTGCAAAAAACGAAACGGAATTGATTCACCAAATCAATCAGGCTCTGAATTATCCAAAGGAAAGAACCGCAGAAAGAAAATCAATGATTGATTTGCAAGTAAGTGAACCATTGGAAGGAACGAGCAAACGAATTGCCACAATTTTATCCCATTTGAATGAATAATCCCAAGAGAATAGCCGTTTTATGCAATTATGAATTGCTGCCCGAACGAGTGGGCGGCATGGATTATTTCTTTTGGCAATTTGATGAAAAGTGTAAGGAAAACAATATTCAAGTCGATTGGTTTTTCCCCAATACAGCCACCCACGGAAATTATCCCGATTTGACTATTTATTCCAATGCAACAGAAAACGTGGAGACTAATTTTCTAGACTTTTGCAAACAAAACGAAATAGCCTATTCACACATCATTACCCATTTTTTGGAGTTGTGCACTCCTTTTTTTAGAGCCATAAAACAATGGTCTAAAGCCCAAATTATTGGCATAGACCACAATCCAAGACCCTTGGGTGGCTATCCTTTTGGAAAAAAAATAAAGAAAAAAATCAAGGGATTCTTGTATTCCAGATACATCGACAGCTTTGTTGGCGTTTCGGATTATACGGCAAAAGAATTGCTGAAAGATTTTGGTTCCCAAATAAAAAACAAAACTCGGGTAATCCACAACGGAATTCTTCTGGAAGCTATTCAGGCAAGAACATCGAGAAGCGAAACGAAACCCCGTTTTTTGACCGCTTCCCATTTGCGGGAATCCAAAGGAATTCAGGACTTGATTCAGGCGGTTTTCTTGTTGCCAAAAGAAATAAAAGAGGAAATAGTCATCGCTATTTATGGCGACGGCCCTTACAGAAAGCAATTGGAAAACCAAGTGGGCCGTTTGGGTTTGGGTAACTGTTTCCGTTTTATGGGAAGCAGTTCCAATCTTAAAGCCGTTTATTGCCAGTATGATTACATGCTCCAACCGACCCACATGGAATGTTTCAGTTTGTCGATTCTGGAAAGCTTGGCGGCCAATGTGCCTGTTGTTACCACCAATGTGGGAGGAAATGAAGAAGCCGTAATCCACAATGGGAATGGGTATGTTTTTAAGGCCAAAGATGTTCCTGCCCTGACCACTCTTTTGACTGAAATTTATCTAGGAACGAAAAAAATAGATTGGAACACTAGAATCGATATAGAAAGACGTTTTTCTTTGGCGAAAATGGTGGAACGACATTTTTTAATTTTAACCGAGAACCCTGTCAGGGTTCAAAACCCTGACAGGGTTGAAACCAACACTACCAACAAATGAAAATAGCCTTCTTGACCCCCGAATACCCCCACCCCAAAACAGGAAGTTCCGGTGGGATCGGCACGAGTATCAAGAACCTGGCTGTTGGACTTTTGGCGGAAGGTTGTTCGGTTCGGGTGTTGGTTTATGGTCAAAAAGAGGAAGGTGTTTTTGACGATAATGGGATAACAGTGCAGCAAATCCGCAACGTGAAATTCAAGGGCTTGTCTTGGTGGTTGACCCGGAAAAAGTTGGAACGCCTCATCAATCAATTGTATGCCAACAATGCCATCGACTTGGTGGAAGCCCCTGATTGGACCGGGATCACTTCTTTTGTCCAACCCCAAAAGTGTCCCATTGTCATTCGATTGAACGGTTCCGACACTTATTTTTGTCATTTGGACCAGCGTCCCGTGAAATGGATAAACAAGTTCCACGAACGAAGAGCCCTTCAAAAGGCTGATGGTTTATTATCGGTAAGTCAATTCACGGCGGATTTAACCAACGCAGTTTTTGGATTAAAGAAAGCATTTGCCATCATTCCCAATTCGATAGATGTGGATTTGTTTGACAGCAATGACGATGGGGATGACAAGGAAGAGAATGTCATATTTTATTTTGGCAGCCTGATACGCAAAAAAGGGTTGTTGGAATTGCCACTGATTTTCAATGAAGTCGTTCGGAAAAATCCCGAGGCTACACTCGTTTTGATAGGCAAAGACGTTTCGGACGTGCTTACTGGAAATCCATCGACCTGGGCAATGATGCAATCCCAATTTACAGCCGAAGCCTTGCGAAATACCAGTTATTTGGGAAGTGTTCCGTATCAAGAGATAAAAGAACACATCAAAGCCGCCAGCCTTTGTGTTTTTCCTACATTTGCCGAGGCGTTGCCGGTTTCCTGGATTGAGGCGATGGCCATGCAAAAACCGATTGTCGCCTCCAATATAGGTTGGGCCAAGGAAATCATTGAAGAGGGCGTGGAAGGTTTTTTGGTGCATCCCAAAGACCATAAACACTATGCCGAAAGGATTTTGGAGTTGTTGGATAATCCAAAAATGCAAGAAGATTTTGGAGTGGCAGCCAGAGAAAAAGTAATTTCTACATTTAGTATGAAAATAGTGGCGAGACAAAGTATGTCGTTTTACAAGAAATGGATAGCATCAAAATGAAGAAGCAGCTAAAAAAAACAATAAGTGCCCTTTTTCCAAAGGGTGACTTGAAGGAGCAAATCAAGTTGGCGTATTACGGCATCAACAAACCGGCACACACCAGCTATGGATTAGCTAAAGGAAATAACGGTAAATCAACTTTCAAAACCATTTTCAAGGAGGTTTCCTTGATTACCCATGAAGCCTTGTATTTTATCGTACCCGATTTTAATTACTACCAGCATTTTTATAAAGTGAAAACCAATGATGTCGTTCTTGATGCGGGTGCCAATTGCGGGCATTTGACCCTTTTCTTTTCGAAATTGGTTGGAAAGAACGGGATGGTGTATGCCTTTGAACCCGACAAATTCAACATTGAAAGAATAGCGCAGAATAGACAATTGAACAAGGATTTGGCCGACAACATCAAAATAGAGGAGTTGTTGCTGTGGAATGAAAATAAATTAGTCGATTTTAATGAAGCGGGAACGGTGGGTTCTTCGGCGGTCTGGATTCCGGATGCCGACAAATGCGTCCAAAAAGAAGCCGTGCGAATTGATGACTGGGTGTTGAAAAACAATATCCAAAAACTGGATTTTATCAAAATGGACATTGAAGGAGCCGAAATTGAAGCTTTGGACGGATGCGTGCAAACCATCGCAAAATTGAGGCCCCATTTTGCGATTGCCTCTTATCATATCGTGGATGGCGAAGCGACCTACATCAAAGTGGAGGAATTCTTCAAAAGAATCAATTATCCCTGTAAAACCATTCGATTCCGAAAAAATGAAATTATAACCTTTGCGGGAGCATCCCTAAACGAATAATACAATGATAATTCTTTATCATAATGGCAAAGATGTTGTGGAAATGGCCAATGCCAATGCTTTAGGCGTGGCCACTGTTGGAGGTCGATCAATCGCTGTGGTTCTTTTTGAGATAGCCCAAGCACATCCCAAAGAGTTATTGTTGTGGTGTCATCAAGACTTGAAAGAGCAATTCAATAGACAGGAAATCGGGAATTTGTTTCATCACCATAAATTGCTGCTTTCTTATAATCCATCCGACACTCCATTTTTAGGCGAAAATATAGGCTACATAGATGCTTCCCTTTTTATTCGAGCCAATAAGCAAGTGCCTTATGCCAGTTGGCAAATGAGCAGTGCTGTAGGAGGAATTCAGGCAGCAGTGCTATTGGCTTTGAACAATGCCATTCCGATGGATGCCAATTTCGATTATTTTTTGTGTTCCTTGGCAAAACTATTGATGCCAAAAGGATTGTTGTGTTATTCGGAACCCCGACTTTTAAAATCCCATTCGAAAAGTGTTGCCCCCAAAACGAGTAGCTACACCTTGTTTCGTTTTGTAAAACAACATTACAGGATCCGTTGGGTTTTCTTGTTGCTGTTGAATTTATTTTTGTACGAACGAAAGTTTCCTCTTTTGCCTTTCCTTTTTTCCTTTTTCCATAAAAACAGGAACAAGATAAATATCGATTTGGAGGCCATCAAAGTGCAATCTTCTCGAAAAGTGGTGGATCAAGCGACTGTGGATGTCATTATTCCAACCATCGGGAGAAAGGACTATTTGCATGCCATTCTGGAAGATTTGAAGGCACAAACGCAGCTGCCGGCCAATGTTATTGTCGTAGAGCAAAATCCTGATGAAGGTAGTACTTCGGAATTGGATTATTTAACGACAGCAGCATGGCCATTTGCCATAAAGCATACTTTTACCCATCAAGCCGGTGCTTGCAATGCAAGGAATATTGCCTTGTCTCAAATAACCAGTGAATGGGTTTTCTTTGCGGATGATGATATCAGGATTGGGGTTGATTTCATCCAAAAAGCCTTGGAAAAGAT
This sequence comes from Flavobacterium limnophilum, assembly GCF_027111315.2. Lineage (GTDB taxonomy): Bacteria > Bacteroidota > Bacteroidia > Flavobacteriales > Flavobacteriaceae > Flavobacterium > Flavobacterium limnophilum. The sequence continues at coordinate 162,663 of NZ_CP114289.2, forward strand.
TAATGATTTTGGCGCCGAAGCGGTTTCTTTTAAATGCCTTTTGAAAGGGCAAAAGCAAAGGAACACAACCGTTTTTCAATGGTCAAGTTTTGGCTCGGGCTGTAGTTTTGCATTGGCAGAAATCCTGAAGAATTGTTCCTTCAATAGGGGGTATGAATTTGGTTTTGGAGAAGACGGTGATTTTGGCATGCAATTGCGCCATCAGGGACATGATGTCCTGTATTTGCCCGAACCTGAAATACTGCATTTGAAGGCTCCCGTTGGAGGTTTTAGAACGAAACCCACCTTGCAATGGCAAAATGACGACATCCAACCCAAGCCGTCACCAACCGTAATGTTGTATCAATTGTTGCATACTACTCCAGCCCAGACCAACAGCTATAAAACCACCTTGTTCTTAAAGTATTACCGACTTCAAAAAATTAAAAACCCGATACGCTATTATTGTACTTTTCAAAAACAATGGGCGAGAAGCGTGTTTTGGGCTAATAAATTAAAAAGACAAAATGAAATTTAGTTTAATCATCTGCACCTATATGCGTCCTGAACCCTTGCTCCAATTGTTGCAATCGGTTCAAGGGCAAACTCTGTATCCCGATGAAATCCTGATAATTGACGGTTCGACCAATCAAGAAGCCGAATTGGTTTTAAAGGACAATCCATTCGCCAATCTGCATTATTTTTCCGTTCCGCCGGAACATCGTGGCTTGACCAAGCAAAGGAATTATGGTATTGACAGGGTGGGAAAGGAAATGGAAGTGGTTTGTTTTCTGGATGACGACACGATTTTGGAAAAGGACTATTTTGAAGAGGTCCTAACTACATTCAAAGAAAATCCAAGTATTTGGGGAGTGGGGGGCGTGGCTGTTAACGAGAACAGTTGGACTTTGGCCGAGCCGAACAAGAAATACGATTCCCGCCGTTATTATCAATGGGAAGGATTTGTTTACAAAGAAGGACAGCGCAACGTGGTTCGCCATTATTTGGGGCTGTCATCCCATTTGGGACCGGGACGAATGCCTGAGTATTCCCACGGCAAAACTTGCGGGTTTCCCTTGACTGGAAAGACTTATGAGGTGGATTTGTTGATGGGAATGTCGTTTGCTTTCCGAAAAAAGGTGGTGGATGCCATCCGGTTCTCCCCTTATTTTGAGGGCTATGGCTTGTATGAGGATGCCGATTTCAGCATTCGCGCCTTGGAGTTTGGAAAAAATGCCGTCAATACCAAGGCACGCTTAAGTCATTATCATCATCCCTCGGGCAGACCCAATCAATACCAATACGGCAAGATGGTGGTGCGAAACGGCTGGTACGTTTGGAGGGTCAAGAACCCACAACCTTCATTAGAAGCGAAACTAAAATGGAATTTCATTACCCTTGTATTGACCATGATCCGATTTTCGAATACCTTTACCACCGCCAAAAGAAAACAAGCCTTCACCGAAGCATTAGGACGAACCGTGGGTTGGTGGAGTTTGTGGGGGAATAAACCTAAATAAATTATTACTATTTGTCTTTATGGCTCATAATTGTTCCTTCTTTTATCTTGTATATTCAATCTAGATTTACACTACCCAAAAAGGAGGCTTCTTCTATCATCTCTTGGGCAGAATTATTATAAAAATCCTAAATAATTGACTTTCTTTGTAGTTGACAAATCTAAATTTGTTTTGGATAAAAGTAAAATTAAAAAGATTTTAGAATCGAGAAATTAGATGAAAGACTATATCGGAAATGAATTAGAGTTATTTAAACATGCCCATAATTGGAAAAAATACTACGCGAAATTTATAGAGGGATATTTAAAAAATGACGTTCTGGAAGTCGGTGCTGGAATTGGTGAAACAACACACTCATTGTGTGATGGAACCCAAAATTGTTGGGTTTGCATTGAACCCGATGGACAATTAACCAAAGAAATTGAGATAAAAAAAGAAAATGGCTACTTGCCTTTTTTTATTGAAATTATTACAGGCACTTTAGACGGAATGGATGCTAACAGAAAATTTGATGCCATAATTTATGTCGATGTTATGGAACATATTGAAAATGATGCAGAAGAGTTAAAAAAAGCAGCTAATTTTTTGAAACCCAATGGACATATAATTATTTTGGTTCCTGCCCATAATTATTTGTTCAGCAAATTTGATGAATCCATAGGACATTATAGAAGATACAATAAAGACATGCTTGCCAAAGCGGTTCCAGAGGGATTTCAAAAAGTAGATTTACGTTATTTGGATTCGATTGGATTATTTGCTTCTTTAGCCAACAAATGGTTTTTAAAACAAGATTATCCCAAATTAAAACAAATAAAATTTTGGGATAATTACATGATACCGATTTCTAAAATTGTTGATGCAATTACTTTTTATTCAATGGGTAAAACAGTAGTTGGGGTTTGGAAAAAAATACAGGCAAATGAATAGAGAATTAAAAAAAATTATTTGTGTAATTCCAGTTTATAATGACTGGGAAAGTTTCTCAATACTGGTAAGTACTATTGAGAAAACGTATTGTACACCACAAAAAAAAATCGCAATCCATATTGTTGCCATTAATGACGGCTCTTTTGAAGAAAAAGAAGATAATATGTTCACAGATGAAATTCCGATAGAAATAATAAATTTAAAAGTAAATATTGGGCATCAAAGAGCCATTGCGGTTGGATTGCAATTTGTTAATGATACTAAATCAAATTTTGACTATGTAGTGGTTTTAGATAGTGACGGTGAAGACAAACCCGAAGACTTGGTTTATTTGGTATCGAAATGTGAAGAAGAAAAGGACCAAAAAATTATTTTTGCACAAAGGAAAAAAAGGCAGGAATCGTTTTTTTTTAAAATAGGGTATTTCTTTTACAAAACCTTTTTTTATGGATTGACTGGACAAAAAATAAATTTTGGAAACTTTAGTTGTATTCCAAAAAAACTTTTAAAAAGAGTGGTAGTTCAGGATAATTTGTGGAACCATTATTCGGGAAGCATAATTCAATCCAAGACCCCATTTGGCAAAGTTTTATTGGATAGGGGAATACGATATGCAGGACATTCTAAAATGAATTTTACAAGTTTGATACTGCACGGTTTAAGTTCTATTTCTGTTTATTTTGACTCCTTGTCAGTTCGGATATTAAAACTTTCCTTATTCGGAATTTTAGTGTGTTTCCTGTCGGTTCTGTCTGTTTTGTACATTAAACTTTTTACGGAATCCTCTATTCCGGGTTGGGCATCTAATTTAATTTTAATCTTTTTTAGTATCATACTTCAGTTTTCATCGGTTACGCTGATTGTATTGTTGATGCAACTTAGCGCTAGAAAAAACATTAAAACTCCATCAGAAGGAATTTATAAAGAGTTTATAGACTCCATTCAAATGTCATGCAAAGAATAATCAGATTATTTAGTAATCTATCAATAATAAAAAGGAGAAATGAATAAAATTGATTTTTCGACCAAAAGGGTTAATCTTGCTATAGTTGTATTGTCAGCCATAGTAATGTTGATTGTTTTAAATTTTCCATTTAGTGCAAACCTTCTTGGCGATTATACTTTCCATGAGGAGTCCAAAAATATGGCTTTGTTTCTTAAAGGAGAAGTTGCTTCAGACAAGGTAGTGATTACCAAAGCGCCAGGGCCTATATTATTTTATACACCTGCTTATTTATTGGCATCGTCCGATGCCACCGACGAGCAGCTTTGGGTATATGGAGTCTTGTTTACCTCCATTATCGTTACCATCAGTTTATTGCTGATTTTCAGGATTGCTGCCGCTTTCTTTTCAAAGGAAGTTGGACTCTTGAGTGTCCTGCTTTTTTTTGTTTTTCCAATACATTGTTATTATTCCTTGGGTATATTGGCCGAAATACCTGCCTTTTTTTCGTTGGTCTTGGCTCTTTATGGTTGGGCTATAGCCTTTAGTGAAGCTTCAAAAAAAAGAGGTTGGCTGCTGCTGACGCTAGGAATGTGGTTGCTTATTTTGAACCGTCCTAATGCCTTGTTGCTTCTTGGAATACTATTGGCAGTGATAGCCTATTCCTTTTTTAAGAAGAAATCGTTTTATGCACTCTATGGAAAAAAACTAGGATTTACTTTTATCACTGTTTTGTTGTTTAGTATGGGAACTTTACAAATGGCCAAAACGATAAATGGCAATTCATCAAATCAAAGTCAAGAATTTTATTTTTATTACGTAGCATTTCAAGGGAGATTCCAGTTTAGAGACGAACCTACCGATTGGCGTTTCTGGGAAAGTGACAATCGACCCGACAGTAAAGATTATCAAAACTGGATTCGTAGTGGAAGTGAACTAGATGCAGTTATGGTTAAAACAAAGCAGTCCAATATTGAAGTCTATCGTGATTTTATCCTAAGCGATATGATGGCTCATCCTTTTATAACGATTAGACAAATTTTGGTCAGAAGTTTTTATGGGCATGTTAATATTATTAGCAAAGTACAACCTTCCCAATTTGATCTGGGGCCTTTCAAAGGAACTTTTGGTTATTGGAGTTTTTTGTTGTTTGTCAATTCAATCAACTTATTGGTGCTTCTTGGGTTAGTATTGTTTTTAATTAGAGAAAGAAACCTAATTCATTATTGGCTATTTTGGGGAGTCTGGATAGGTTTGCTCGTTTTTCATAGTTTGACTTATATGGAGCCACGGTATATTTTTCCGTCAAGGGTAGCTTTGTATGTCATGAGTGCCGCGGGTTTGTATCGTGTACATTGGATAAAAACAATAATAAACAAGATTTCGAACTATGTGTTTCCAATGGGTTATTCGAACGAATGAGGCTGGTAATCAATCTTGAAGAGAAGAGGGAAGAATTACAATAAAAACTTCAACCATGAAAAAGCAGGTGTATAGTAAGTTTAGGATTAAGAATTATATTTGTATAGCTAAAGCAGGATTTATTTAATAACCTGTATAGTTATTTCTATACAACTTACGCCAGTTGTATTAGGTATTCAACTGTGTTTACATCGTCGTGTGATTTCAGGAGGGACAATGCTAACAAAACCCCGCCATTACAACGAGATGTTTCAACTTGTTTTTCAGTATTATGATAACCTGAAACCTGCGACTACTGCTACCTATTCTTCTTCGCCTTGATCATCAGTTCCAATTGGTTCCAGAGTTCTTCGGGAATGGCTTCCAGAATATTGAATTCACCGGCACCTTTCAGCCATTCGCCGCCGTCGATGACAATGACTTCGCCATTGATGTAGGCCGAAAAATCGGAGACTAGATAGGCGGCAAGATTGGCCAATTCCTGATGGTTTCCCACACGTCCCAAAGGTACTTTTTTGGCCATGTCAAACTTCTCGGCCAAGTCGCCGGGCAACAATCTGTCCCAAGCGCCTTTGGTGGGAAACGGTCCCGGAGCAATGGCATTGGTTCGAATTCCGTATTTTGCCCATTCCACGGCCAGACTTCGGGTCATGGCCAGAACACCTGCTTTGGCGGCAGCACTCGGCACCACGTAAGCTGAACCCGTGAAGGCATAAGTGGTCACGATGTTCAATACAGTCGAATGGGTTTGTTTGGTTTCAATCCAGTGCTTCCCGAAAGCGAGGGTGCAGTTTTTGGAACCTTTCAGCACGATGTCAATCACGGTGTCAAAAGCATTGGCGGACAATCTTTCGGTTGGCGAGATGAAATTGCCCGCGGCATTGTTCAGCAAGACGTCTACTTTTCCATAAGTTTTCAAAACCTCCTGCAACATGGTTTCTACTTGGTCATAATGGCGCACGTCGCATTGCACTGCCAGGCAGGTTCCGCCCGTTTCTGCTTCCAGTTCCTTGGCGGTGTTTTGGAGTTTTTCCAAGTCGCGGGAACTGATGGCTACTTTTGCGCCCAATTCCATAAAATAGCGGGTCATGGCTTTGCCCAATCCGCTGCCGCCACCGGTAACCACAATTACTTTGCCTTTTAGGGCGTCATCACGAAGCATTTTTGCCGAGAAATCCATAGTCTTAGTTTTTTGTCCCTAAATATAAGGAAAATAGTTTAGTAGGCGTGCCTAGTAAAAGCGGGGGCTTGATTGTTTTATTTCGAACAATGGAGAAATCACATCAGTTGCCCAGTGTTTGTTGCTCAGTGTTTGTTGCTCTCGATAATTGCTCTCGATTGTTGCTCAGTGTTTGTTGCCCAGTGTTTGTTGCTCACGATAATTGCTCTCGTTATGTGTTTTCTCCTTCGTCGAAATGACAAAGTGTTGGTTGCCCAGTGTTTGTTGCTCACGATAGTTGCTCTCGTTATGTGTTTTCTCCTTCGTCGAAATGACAAAGTGTTTGTTGCTCAGTGTTTGTTGCCCAGTGTTTGTTGCCCACGAGAATTGCTCACGAGAATTGCTCTCGATTGTTGCTCAGTGTTTGTTGCTCACGATGATTGCTCTCGATTGTTGCTCACGATTGTTGCTCAGTGTTTGTTGCTCACGAGAATTGCTCTCGTTATGTGTTTTCTCCTTCGTCGAAATGACAAAGTGTTTGTTGCTCATGATTGCTGCCCAGTGTTTGTTGCTCACGAGAATTGCTCACGAGAATTGCTCTCGATTGTTGCTCAGTGTTTGTTGCTCACGATGATTGCTCTCGTTATGTGTTTTCTCCTTCGTCGAAATGACAAAGTGTTGGTTGCTCACGATTGTTGCCCAGTGTTTGTTGCTCACGAGAATTGCTCTCGTTATGTGTTTTCTCCTTCGTCGAAATGACAAAGTGTTGGTTGCTCACGATTGTTGCTAAGTGTTTGTTGCTCACGATGATTGCTCTCGTTATGTGATTTCTCCTTCGTCGAAATGACAAAGGGACAACGAAATGACAACTGTTACTCAAAATGATGATTTAGAAATTCAAATGTTGGATTAAAATCACGAATTAATGCCAGTTTTTTATCTCTTCTCCATTTTTTTAATTCTTTTTCTCTTGCAATGGCTTCCTGGATCCAAGTGAACTTTTCGTAAAACACTAAATACTCTATATTGTATTTGGAAGCAAATGTTTTGGTGTTTGTTTCGATATTATTTTTATGTTGCTGTAATCGCAATTTTAAATTATTGGTTATGCCAATATAAAAAGTGGAACGATATTTATTCGTGATGATGTAAACGTAATAGGAATGAAAACCTAATTGTGGGTTTAGCATAATATGTCATTTTATGTTAATGATGTTTTTGTTTATGGTTAATGGTTTTTTTTGTCATTTCGACCAACGGGAGAAATCACATCAGTTGCTCACGATTGTTGCTCAGTGTTGGTTGCTCACGATAGTTGCTCTCGTTATGTGTTTTCTCCTTCGTCGAAATGACAAAGTGTTGGTTGCCCAGTGTTTGTTGCTCACGATGATTGCTCTCGTTATGTGATTTGCTTTGCCTGTTCGCTGTCGCTCGGGTCTTCTTCGTCGAAATGACAAAGTGACAACGAAATGACAAAGTGATAGCGAAATGACAAAGTGACAACGAAATGACAAATTTTATACAGCACACAATCTCCTGGCGGCTTCTTCCAAAGTGGCATTGTCTTTGGCAAAGCAAAACCGAACCAGTTTCAAGTCTTTGCCATCGGCATAAAAAACAGAAAGGGGAATGGCTGCCACTCCATGTTCGGTGATCAATCGCTTGCAAAAATCGACATCATTTTCGTCAGAAATGGAGGCATAGGAAGCCAGCTGAAAATAGGTTCCTTCGCAAGGCATCAATTTGAAGCGGCTGTTTTGCAGCAACTTCCTGAAATAATCCCTTTTTTCTTGATAGAAAGTTCCCAATTCTTCCACGGAAACCAAATCCAAATACTCGCTAATGGCCACTTGGGAAAGGCTGTTGACGCAGAAAACCAGGAACTGGTGCACTTTCTTGATCTCGGTCATCAAATGTTCGGGTGCCACGAGATAGCCCACTTTCCAGCCCGTGACATGGAATGATTTTCCAAAAGAGGAAACTACCACACTGCGGTTGCAGAGTTTTGGACGGGAGTGCACCGAAATGTGTTTTTGCTCAAAGGTAATGTGTTCATACACTTCATCCGACAATACCATCAGGTCGGGATATTTCTCCACTAGTTTTTCCAATGCCAGAAAATCGGAATCCTTCCAAATTTTCCCCGTTGGATTGTGGGGGTTGTTGATGATGATCATTTTGGTTTTGGAGGAAAAGGCTTTTTCGATGCGTTCCCAATTGGGCGTATAATCGTCATTCAAATCGACCCGCACGGTTTGTGCGTTGCACAACAAAACGGGTGCTTCATACGAATCGTAGCTGGGGTCAAGCAGGATTACCTCGTCATTGCTGTTTACCAAAGCCTGAATGGTCGTGAAAATGGCTTGTGTTGCTCCGGCAGTTACCAAGAGTTCCGTTTGGGGTTGAATCGTTCGGTGGTACGATTTTTCGACAAGTTTTGCAATTTTCAACAATAAAGGAGGGTAACCCGATATGGGGAGGTATTGGTGGACATTTTCTTTTGCGAGTTGGGCCACGATATCGGCCAGTTTTTCGTCAATGGGAAAGTTGGGAAAACCTTGCGAAAGATTGATGGCGTTGTGTTCAACAGCCATTTTGGACATCAGCGTAAAAATGCTGGTGCCAATATTGGGAAGTTTGGACATGGTTAGGGTCGTTTAGAGACTTAAAGGTAAGTAAAATATTCTTGTTTGGAGGTTTTTTGGGTTTGATTTTGTCCAATCAGTACCTTGATCTTTTGGGGGGTATAGCGCAAATTTGATGATTTACGACGGTCAGGAGACCGTTTTTCACTTCCACAAAGTCGGAGGCTTTGCGGAGCAAGATTGGAGCAATGGATGTGATTTCTCTCGTTGGTCGCAATGACAAGGGCGATTGCGGTGGGAGAGATTGCGGTGGAAGGAACAGATTGCCGCGTCGTTCCTCCTTGCAATGACACGGGAAAAGGGGGGGCAACTGATGTGAGCAACGGAGACTGTTTTTCACATCCTCAAAGTCGGAGGCTTTGCGGAGCAATAGGTTTTATATAACATAAAAGCACCTCGATTGAAGTGCTTTTATGTTGGTATAGTATTTATTATTTATTTGGCCATTGGTTCAGAGGGTTCGGAGTTGCCCATGTCCCTGACGCATTTGTATTTACCGTCTCTTTTTTCGAATAAACTAAAGTAATTTCCGCTTCGTAATTTTGTGCCGGTGGAATCCGAAAATTGGTAAGCTCCAATTTCCATTACGTGTTTGCCGTCGTTTGCCACATAAACTTCCCTGGTTTCAAAGGATATTTTGTCTCCTTTGGTAAAATTGCCCAGTTCTTCTTTCATGGACTGGTGTATGGCTTCTTTGCCGACCAAGGGCATCTTTCCACTAAAATAACTTGTGGCATCGTCTGCGTAATAGGTTAAAGCATCAATATTTCCCGTATTGTAAACGGCTGCAAAATCATTCTCGATGGCTTGAATTTCGGCCTTGATTTGTTCGTTGTCAATCGCCGGAGCGGCTGCGGTTGGTTCTTCTTTCTTTTGGTTGCAGGCTATTGATAAAGTCAAGAGAAACAACAATAGTCCTTTTATTAAAATCTTTTTTTTCATAATTGTGTCTGGTTTTAAGTTATTTATGATAAGTTAAGTTCTTTCTTGAAAGAATAAATTTAATAAAAAAATATTGAATATTGGGTGGTTTTTGATTTTTTTTGAATGTTTGTATTTTGAGTCTTGAAGGTTTTGGCAAGCTGTCAGGTTCAAGATTACTCTTCCATCAAAATCTCCAAAATACTAATGGCTGCTTCGCTGATCTTGGTTCCGGGACCAAAAACGGCAACAGCTCCCGCATCAAACAAGAATTGGTAATCTTGGGCAGGAATTACGCCACCCACGATAACCATAATGTCTTCGCGTCCGTATTTTTTAAGTTCTTCGATGACTTGCGGCACCAAGGTTTTGTGTCCCGCCGCAAGCGAGGAAACGCCAAGAACATGCACGTCGTTTTCCACGGCTTGTTTGGCGGCTTCGGCAGGGGTTTGAAAAAGAGGGCCAATGTCGACGTCAAAACCCAGGTCGGCATAAGCGGTGGCGACTACTTTGGCACCGCGATCGTGACCGTCTTGCCCCATCTTGGCAATCATGATTCTTGGGCGACGGCCTTCTTTTTTGGCAAATTCGTCGGCCAGTTGTTTTGCTTTCTCGAAGCTTTGGTCGTCTTTGATTTCTTTGCTATACACGCCGCTAAAGGATTTAATTTGTGCCTTGTATCTTCCGAAGGCTGTTTCCAGCGCAGTGCTGATTTCACCAAGAGTTGCCCTGTTTCTGGCAGCTTCAATGGCCAATTCCAGTAGGTTGCCTTCTCCGGTTTGGGCACAAATGGTTAGTTTTTCCAGTGAAAGTTGTACTTTTTTGGTATTTCGATTGGCCTTGATTAGTTCTAATTGTTTGATCTGTTGTTGGCGCACCATTTGGTTGTCGACATCCAGAATTTGTAAAGGGTCTTCTTTTTCCAATCGGTATTTGTTCACACCCACGATAATGTCTTGGTTGCCGTCTATTCGCGCCTGTTTTCTGGCTGCGGCTTCTTCGATGCGCAGTTTTGGGATTCCAGTTTCGATGGCTTTGGTCATTCCGCCGAGTTCTTCGACTTCTTCGATGAGTTTCCATGCATTTTGCACTATTTCATCGGTCAAGCTTTCGACGTAAAAACTCCCCGCCCAAGGATCTACGGTTTTGGTGATCTTGGTTTCTTCCTGCAAATAAATTTGGGTGTTTCTGGCAATTCTGGCCGAGAAATCGGTGGGCAATGCAATCGCTTCGTCGAGAGCATTGGTATGCAGGGATTGGGTTCCGCCCAATGCTGCCGCCAAACCTTCGATAGTTGTTCGCGCCAGGTTGTTGAAAGGGTCTTGCTGGGTCAAACTCCAACCCGATGTTTGGCAATGGGTTCGCAGGGCCAATGATTTAGCGTCTTTTGGGTTGAATTGTTTCAGCAGTTTTGCCCAAATTAGTCGTCCTGCACGCATTTTGGCCATTTCCATAAAATGGTTCATCCCGATGCCCCAGAAAAAAGACAGGCGAGGGGCGAAGTCATCGATTTTCATTCCTGTAGCCAATCCCGTCCGGATGTATTCCAGTCCATCGGCCAGGGTGTAGGCCAATTCGATATCGGCGGTGGCACCCGCTTCCTGCATGTGGTAACCGGAAATGGAAATAGAGTTGAATTTAGGCATTTTCTTGCTGGTAAATTCAAAGATGTCGGCAATGATTTTCATCGATTGTGCCGGCGGATAGATGTAGGTGTTTCGGACCATGAACTCTTTCAGGATGTCGTTTTGTATGGTTCCGGAAAGTTGTTCGGGTTTCACGCCCTGCTCTTCGGCTGCGACTATAAAGAAGGCCATAATGGGCAGGACGGCTCCATTCATGGTCATGGAAACCGACATTTCGTCCAACGGAATTTGGTCAAACAACATTTTCATGTCTTCGACGGAATCGATGGCCACGCCCGCTTTTCCAACATCGCCCAGCACGCGTTCGTGATCCGAATCATAGCCGCGATGCGTGGGCAAATCAAAGGCTATCGAAAGTCCTTTTTGTCCGGCAGCCAGATTTCGTCTGTAAAAAGCGTTGCTTTCTTCGGCGGTGGAAAATCCTGCATATTGCCGAATTGTCCATGGTCGACGTACATACATGGTAGTATGCGGCCCACGCAAATAGGGTGGAAAGCCGGCAGCAAAATCAAGATGTTCGAGATTTTCGATGTCTTGTTGGGAGTAGTTTTTTTTTAATGAAATGCCTTCGGCAGTGAGAAAGTGTTTTTCTTCCAACTTCTCACTTCCAGCTTCCGACTTTTCAATTTTTATATGTTGGAGGTTTTTTCTCATGGTTATTTTTCTTGAGAAAGACGTTCTTGCTCCATTTTTTCGGACAATCGTTTTTCGATTATTGGGGTGATCAAGGTTTTTCTCGGTTTTATTTTCACGAAAGGAAACAATTCCAACTCCTCCTTCATTCGGTCGTTTTTGTTGGGATATTTATTGGTTCCAAGCAATATTTCTTTTCCGGAATCGAATAAATACTGCTCTTTGTCGGCACTTTCCTGGATTTTTCTTTTGACGGTACCGTCGTTGAGTTGTTTGAGGAAACCGCCACCGGCCTCGATGTCCTTGAATAAAGTCAATGCTTTTTCGGCCAATTGGTTGGTCAGGGTTTCGATATAATAACTGCCATCGGCCGGATTGTCGACTTTGTCGAAACAGCTTTCGTGTTTGAGAATCAGCAGTTGGTTTCGGGCGATTCTGTCGCCAAATTCGTTGTCTTTGTGGTACAAGGCATCGTAGGGCAAATTGGCAACGGCATCGGCTCCGCCCAAAATGGCGCTCATGCATTCGGTGGTGGTGCGCAGCATGTTGAGGTTGTAATCGTAAATGGTTTTGTTGCGTTTTGTGGGTGAAACCAGCAAGTGGCAATCGAGATTGTGGTTGTATTCTTTGGCTATTAAATTGAAAAGCAATCGCAAGGCGCGCAGTTTGGCGATTTCGAAAAAGTAATTCGTGCCCACCGCTATTTCGAAAACGATGGGTTGGTTTATGTTCTTGATTCGATTGAAATATTCGTTGGCGTGCGCCAAACTATAGGCTATTTGTTGCACCATGTTGGCACCGGCATTTTGGTACAAACCGCCATTTATGCTGATCAGGGAAACGTTTGTTGTTGCTGTCGAAAGCAAATTCAGCGTCTCGAAATTTGTTTTTTCCTTGGTTGCAAACCAGTTTCCGTCTTTGGCCAATTGCCCGATTGGATCGAGGTTGCAAAAGATTTTTGCGTTGGTTTTTTTTGCAAAAGCCTCTATTTTTTTAACGAAATCAACGGACAGAAAAGTCAGGTTGAAATAGATTGCCACTTTCTCCAACGGGAGATTTTCGAGTAGCTTTGCGACTTCCATATTTTCGTCCTTGATGGTAAAACGAATGCTTTCGGCACCACGATTGATGCTGTCGATGGCTCGAAGATTTGATTTTTTCAGGTCGTGGACAAAGATGTTTTGGCAAATGCGGAATTCGCTTGCCTTGGTGTGCACTGCTGCCACTCCCTTGAATTCGTCCCCGTGATAAAAGGGTTTTACCTGAATGTCTTCGGGAGAATTCCAGATTAATGTTTGGTTGTAATCGGCACCATCGAGTTCGAACTGGATTTTTTGTTTCCATTGTTTGGAAGAAACGGGGTCGAAATCGTGGAATAGATTTTTCATTTACTGGGTTCGGTTTTACAATTGATTCTGGATGAATTTTAGTTCGTCAGTTCTATGTCCCGATGCAATCTGGATGTGTCGAGAACACTAGTATTGAAGGCTTCTCGATACAATTTTGATCAGTAAAGCTGTCGCATTACTGATCAAAATCACTCGAAGAGACGGTTAATGCAAATTCCTTTCCAGTCTATTTTTTAACGTCTTTTTCGATTGTATCGCCTTCGAATTCTATGATGTAGATGTCTTCGCTGTCTTTTTTCATATAGTATTTCTCTCGGGCGTATTTTTCTATTTGTTGTGGATTTTTAAGTTTTTTGATGTTCTCTTGGTCTTTCCTGATTTCTTCCTGATAGTATTTTTTGTTGTCTTCGAGTTCATTGATTTGGTTGTCCAAAAAACGATGATCGAAATAGGAGTAGTTGTCCAAAAAGATCATCCAAGTGGAGAAAAACAACAAAACCCAAACGTATTTGTTGCTTAAAAATTTGAACCAAGGTTTGTCTTTGAATCGATTTGTCATTTGCAATATGGTGTTTTTAGCCCTGATTACTTCACAATGCTTCTACTTTAATCGGAGTTCAGTGAACTTCGTTTGTAGTGGAAATCCTTTTCTTTTTTCTTTAAAAAAGAAAAGATTACTTCACAATGCTTTCATTTTAACGGAGTCCAGTGAACTTTGTTTGTAACGGATAGCGGGAAATAGCTCCTGATTGCCACGTTCCTCGCAATGACAGAGCTGATGTCATTTTAATTTGCAATAAAATTACAAAAAATTATAGAATTCGTTGGTTTATTACGGCACGAACCACGTCGATGGCCACGGTGTTGTATTTGTCGTTTGGAATGATGATGTCGGCAAAAGCTTTCGTGCTTTCTATAAACTGCTGGTGCATGGGTTTCAGGGTGGTTTGGTAGCGGTTCAAAACTTCCTCCATATCGCGGCCACGTTCGGCGATGTCGCGTTTTAATCTTCGAATTAATCGCTCGTCCGAATCGGCGTGAACGAATATCTTGATGTCGAACAAGTCGCGCAGTTCGGGATTGGAAAGAATTAAAATTCCTTCGACAATCATCACTTTTCGGGGATGTGTCACGATGGTGTCGTCGGTCCTGTTGTGCGTGGCAAAGGAATACACGGGTTGGTGGATGGTGTTTCCGGCTTTGAGTTCCTTGAGGTGTGCGACCAGCAAGTCGAAATCGATGGCTCTGGGATGGTCAAAATTGGTTTTTGCCCGTTCCTCGTAACTCTCGTTCGTGGACTCCTTGTAATACGAATCCTGGGCAATAATTCCCACTTCGGTATGGGGCAATTCATTCATTATTTGGTGCACCACGGTTGTTTTTCCCGAGCCTGTTCCGCCTGCAATTCCTATAATCAGCATAAAATAGTCGTGTTATGTTTTTACTGGAACAAAAATAGGGATTTATTGCTTGCCATTTAGGATTTATTCTCCCTATTCAGGGCATTCGCTTTTAAAATTATCAGACACGAATTGCACAAATTAACACCAATTTTATCGTTTATTAGAATTGTCACTAATTTTCACCGGTTTTATGAATTTGTTGAATTTTTAAAACTTGGTCTTCGTGTAAATTTACTTCGTCAGTTCGCAGTCGCTCGGGTGTGGAATTTGTGTAAAACTTTTTTTAAAAGCGAATGCCCTTCTCCCTATTCTTGATGCTAGCTGCTCAAAATATTGCGACTTTATATTTATAGAATTTGGTGTAAAATCAATTTTTTGGACGTTTTATCACAATTGATTGGGGTGTTTGTGATTAGATAGGAAGGTCAGGAGACCTTTTGTCGCATCCTCAAAATCGGAAACTTTGCCGAGTTTGGAATTTAAGCATTATTCTTCATGTCCTTGACCAAATGTGTCGTGAAATATAAAATGGCCATTCCGCCCAAACCGATGCAAAGCCACATAAACCAAGATTGTTGCCAGAAGGATTTGTCTCGGGCATTTGTTTTTTTGGAAACGGCGTGTTTGATGTCGTAAATTTTGGCTTCGGGCAAGTCGTTGTTCATGCTGTCCTTGAAGTTTTTCAAATCATATTCAGGACTCCATAGTTTTGGATTTCCGGTTTGGACGGTGTATTTTTCATTGGCTTTCAAATCGGCGATTACGGCGACTTGATTTTGGAAAAATTGGATTTTATCCAAAGTCAAAGGTTGATTGTCCTGATTTTCTATTTCGATGAAGAACTCTTTTTCGAAAACTTGTGGAATCGTAAAGGTGTTTTTGGTGTCGGAATTTAATTCAAAATTCGAAAGGGTTTCTTGATACGCTCTAAGTTTATGTTTTCTTCGAACTGTTTTGTTGGTGTAAATTCGGGCGTTGCGTTGGAACAAATTAGGACTTGATATCTTGAAACTAATTTGGTTTACAATTTGTGGATTATTGAAAGCAACCTGAACTCGAGTTATTTTTGGAGACGAGAACTGCGTTATTTGAGTGCTTTTAGGCAAGATTTCCTCAACATCAGGATTGCTGGTCTTGTTGGAAAAAAAACCGATTTTCAAGACATTAATGGGCAATGTTTTCTTGTCGTTAAACTCTATTTTTAGATAGCGATAGGATGTAAGCGGTAATGGGATTGTTTTGAAAACACTGGTGTCTTCGCTGTTTTCGAGCCCATTTAACAATGAATTGTTGACCAATCCGAACCATTCTTTTTGGTCATTGCTACCGCTGATGCTGTAAGGTTTCGTGACATCGGAATTGGTTATGGACAGCACGATTTCGTCAATGGAAACTTTTGGGTTTTCAAAAATGATGGTCGTTTTGCTTTTTGGAACTACTGTTTTCGAAAGAATTTTGCATTCCGAAAAGCTGCTGGAAGTTGTTTCGCCATTCCCTTGAAGGATATAATAGGGAACTTCGATTCCTTTGGAATCCAATATACGGAAATCGCCCAATTCTTCTTTGGAGAAAGAGCGAATTTCGGTTGGCAATACTATTTTATGCAAGCCACTTTTCTTAATGTCGTCGATTTTTGCCGTCGTTTGGTGTTGCGCCAATAGGCTGCTTGCGGCAAGCATAATCACTAGAAATTTATTTGGTTTCATCAGTTTCCTTGGGTTTGTTGTCGTCTTGTACCAAGACTTTTATTTTTTGATACACAAATGAAATAATCAGGATTAGCACTCCCAACAAGATGAAGGCAATTATTTTTCCGGTTTCGGAAGCATTGCTGATGTCGAACAAAAATAATTTCAGGATGGTCATTCCCAATAACGACAAGGCTATTATTCGCAGGTTTTTGATGTGTTTTCGGATTCCGACAATCAGGAAAACAAAAGCGAGAATTCCCCAGAGAATTGGAAACCCTGTTTTTATGATTTGGGTTCTGGTTGCTTGAATTGAATCGGAAGCAAGTTGTTCCCTGATAAAAGTTGGTTCACTCAATTTATAAAGAGTACTCGATTGAATGTCTTGCGCCGTAACCGGCGAATTCGAAAATACCAATCCGTGGAGCATCAATTCGGTGCTGGCCAAATAAATAATGAAAAAGGCGGCAATCCAGATTACGATTTTCTTTTTGAATAGTTCGAAAACCGGATTTTCTTTGTTGATTTTGTATAATTGGTATCCAAAAAACAAGGTGATGAGCAGCGAAATATAGTGTAAATAAAATCCAATTCTTTGATGAACTCCCGTTGTGATGTATTGTTCGTGCTCATAAAACGCATAATTCGAGAAGGAAAACGCAAAGAGCACAATATTGACCACGGCTATTATCGAAGCCAGTTGGTAACGAATCGTTTTTTTGCTTTTGCACAATCCATAAAAAAGTGCGGCACTGAAAATTAAATGATATAAAACAGGCAACGTAATGGCAGAATTGGCGCCATTGACATTCGTGTTGGCCTGGAAACCCACTTCGAACAAGCCGACAAAATAACTGGTGATTATTCCAATACCCCTCAACGATTTTCGGTATTTTTTTGGATTGAAAATGAATCCAAATTGCTCCAGTTCTTCGTCTTCATTTTTCAATAAATAGTAAACGGCAAACAACGAAGCCACGGCAAAAATACCGGTCAAACAGATTTTGTTGAACACGATATTTAAAGTGGCCGTAGACATATAGATTTGGCTCCAATCCATCAGTAAACTCCCCATCATCAAAAAGTGGACGATAATCGAGGCAAATCGGTAATAGGTTATTTTTGATTTTTGCCCCAGCCACATCAGCATTACGGCTTCCGCCCCCCAAAACAGGGTGATGAAATTCCCTTCGAATTGTATCGGGATAGCCAAGGTGATGAAGGTAAGTGTCAAGCCCACCAAGAGGTAAACGGCAGTTTTGTCCAAGCCGAATTTTTTGTACAAGAACCAAGCGTAACCAAAGTTCAACAAACCTAAAGCGGCGGTAAATAATCCTTTGAGTTCGGGATGATATTGTTCCAAAACCAGCATTCCCGCACCATAAAAAAGGAAGGTGTTGCTGGCCAATATGCCTAATTCTATTGGAGAGAAAAGCCCTTTGGTTCTTAGATTGTTGATGATGTTGATGGCAATGAAAACCAGGTAAAATGCAAATCCGAAGCCCAATGCGCCAAGAAAATGCGGTGTTTTTTCATCAAGGTCTTTAAACAACCAAGCTCCAAATAAAATCACGGTAAAAAGATAGGACAAGATATTGATGATGCCCCATTTTTTATGATAGGCCAATGCCAGAATGCCGATGTTTAAAATAAGGATATAAGTAAACAATACCACATAATTTCCTTGTCCCGTGCTGACCATAAACGGAACGGCAAAACCACCAATCAGGGACAATACGGCGAGTTCTTTTCGGTCGTAAGAAAGCGAAATCAAGCAGCTAAAAATGGTAATGAGCACCATAATGATGAAAGCCGTGGTTTGTCCGAACAAATGATAACTGTGGAAAGCAATGCCAATAGTGAAATAGAAAACCGCAATCGCCCCGGCCACAAAAACGGAACTGAATGCTGCATATTTTTTTCGTAATTTATGGGCAACTCCCATAATCAATGCGCCGGAAAGCATGCCAATTCCCACACGAGCCGGTTCGTTGATCCAATCTTTGTCGATGGCATATTTCACGAAATAACTGATGCCCAAAACCAAGATTAAAATACCGATTTTGTTGATCAGGTTTTCGCCAATAAATTTCTCTAAATCGGGATTGTTTTCCCTGAAATTTTCCCAAAAAGTCTTGCTTGGTTCTTCACGGACGTAAACTTTGGGTTCAGGTTTTGGCTGCACTTTTGGTGCCGAAACATTGTCCATTGAAAAGACTATTTTTCCGGTTTTTTCTTCCGTTATTTCTTTTTCGACAGGAATGAAAATCAATGGTTCCGTTTTTTCGATAACCACGGAAGGTTTTAATTCTTCGGGAACCACTTTTGGTTTGGTTTCCTCGGGTACGACTATCGGTTTTTCCGGAAGTTTTTCGATTGTTTTTAAATCGTCTATTTTTTTATGCAATTCCTTGAATTTCTCGTCAATTTTGTCTTCTAGTCTATCTTCAATTTTGTCCAATTTTGAGTCTATGGCATTTTTGACATAGATTAAAAAAACAAAAAGCAACACCAACAAGAAAACTTCCATAGCAAGGTTTTTTAAGAATTAGGTTTTGTAAATATAATACTATTTAGGAATTAATAATGCTATTTTTCGGCAGGGCATTCACATTTAAAATTATCAGACACAGATTGCACCAATCAAGACCGATTTTCCGCAAGAACTACTCCTTTATTTCTTTGGTGTTTGCTGCGTTGGCTTGAACGTGAATGTCTCTTTGCGGAAACGGGATGACAATATTGTTGGCCTTAAATTTTTCGTCGATGCTGATAATCAAATCACTTTTGACATCGTTGCCATAATTGAAATGAGGCACCCAATATTTAATGACAAAATCAATGGAGCTATCATTGAACTGGGTTGCCCAAATCATGGGTTCTGGTAGTTTCAAAATTAATGGGTGGTCTTCCAATATTTCACGGAGAATTGATCTGGCAAATTTCAAATCGGTTCCATAAGCCACACTTACAGGGATTTCATAACGTCTTTTTGAACTTCCCATCGTCCAGTTGGTCAGGTTTTTGCTCAGTAAATCGCCGTTCGGGATGATGATGTCGGCACCGTCCCAGGTGGTGACCACACTGCTTCGGATTCCGATGGATTTCATGGTGCCTGTTTGTGTTCCAATTTCAATGATGTCGTCCAGATTGACGGGTTTTTCAAAGGCGATGATTAATCCGCTAATCAGGTTGTTGACCAAAGCTTGCAAGCCAAAACCAATACCAACTCCCAAAGCGCCAATAATAACCGTTAATCGATCCGTTGGAACTCCTGCAATTGCAAATGCGAAAGATATTCCTATGCTAATAATAGTAATTCTCACTAACAAAATCCAACTTCCCACGCTGGTTTTTTCTTCGGTGATATTGGCCACTTTATTTTCTGAAGCCAGAAAAGACACTATTTTTGAAATAAAAACCGATGCCACTATAACAAAAAAGAAAACCAAAATGCTTTGGTAAGAATAAGTAAATGATCCAATTTTTTGTTCTTCGTAAAAAGATTGAACAAAAGGGTCGATGAAATTTTGGAAAGAATAAGAATTTCTGTTTATGACAATAATCCAAGAAAATAAAAACATAAAATATATGGTTTTTGTAATTTTATGATTTTCCTGGGAAACAATGTTTATTTCTTTTTTGGTGTCGGATTCGATTATTTGATTGGTAAAATTTAATATGTCGTTAGTTAATTGGAACGTATAAATGGTCAAATAGCCAATTAGAATGGTTGTAATTCCAATAGAGACCAGTATTTTACTTAAATTGTAGTTTCCATAAATCATGAAGAATACGCCTGAAATTTCAAACGCCAACATTGTTATGACAATCCACAAAGTGGGCGTGTTGAACACTTTTTGTTTGCTATAAATTCGGTACAATCCATAAGAAATTGCCGCAATTCCTATGCCCATAATGGCGAAGGTTTCGAACAATGTTTGAACTAAAATTAGATTGTCAATTGTTACCAAGAAAATCAAGACCAAATAAATCAACCATGTTTTTAAAGGCAGTGTCGATTTGGTTTCTCTTATCAGGATAGTGATTGCAATGGAAGCAATTGTCCAAAGTACGGCACTAAAAATGAATGGAGGCGACGGAATAAAAAGTTGGCCTATGGTAATGGTTATGAGGATGGCCGTTGATAAAGGACGCCTGAATATTTGTACGGAATATTTAAAATCATTGTAAATGTTGGCTTTTTTGTATTTTCTTTTCAATATTTTTAGATAAATAAAAACTCCCAAAATGCATAAAAAAAGTAATTTTATGATGAAAGAATTATTCACCACATAAAACCTCAATACATAATATCCTTTTTTGAATGATTGTTTGAGTTCTCTCAAAAATGATTTTTCTTTAATGTCTTTTGCGTCAAAAATGGAAATTTTTCTTGAAAAAAGACTGTCGGCTTCTATTTTTCTTAATAAATCAACTTTTACAATATCTAAATTTAAATTATTTTTGAATATGTCTCCTTTAATTTCTAGGGTTTGTATGCTGTCAATGGCATTTTTAAGACTATTGTTGGTTTTGTCAATATCTTTTGTCAAGAAAAGCAATCGCTGGAAGTAATTATTTATGGCTATAGAATCTTTAGGAAGCAGGTAGAGTGCTTTGTCCGAAGCCAAAGAATCTATTCTTTTTTGGATGTCGCTTAATGCTTTGTTGTTGCTTTTTATCTTATTGATTTGATTATTGGTCCTATCTACTAATTCATTCAACAGTAGTGAAGTAGTCGTTAAATCTCGAGTAGTTTGTCTTTTATTCTTGTTTTTGGTAATGCCGTCCACTGCAAAATCTTTCCATTTAACCAGTAAATTGATTTCTTTTGTAAAACCTTTGTAATCAAAACCTCGTTCGAGAATATTTTTGGCTTTTTGGATTTCGAAATTAATTAAGCTAAATGCATTATTTTGAGTTCTAATGGTTTGATTGTTTTCGAAATTTGTTTTGCTGTTCCTCATTCTGTTCAAAACAAGATTCTCAATCACAATCTTCATAGGGACAGGCTTTATGATACCGTCCTTTTTTTCGACAGGAATTATGTTTTGTCCCAAAGCAAAGTTACTGGAGCAAATGAACAATGCCAGCAAGACTATTTTAAGAGAATGTTTTATTACCGAATGATTGAGGGTAGTTTTGTTCATAGTAAAAAATCTAGAATCAAGGGTTGCAAATTTTTTATAAATATAAAAAAGGGGAATGGTAAGTGTTTTTTAGAAAGCTAGCTGCTTTTGCTTGGCAATGTTCAGGAATTTGAATTTACCAGCAATGATTTTTTTATCCACTTTGGGTGCTACTGTAGGATTGGAGGGGTATTTTTTTCCATTCCAAGTCATTTTGGCGAGACTGCCATCCCTGTTTTGGATGTAGATGTTTGCGTATCCTTTGGTCACTTCTTTGCCGCCGGTATCGCCAACATATATTGGGTCGTTTACCACGGTCATCCGGGTGTTCAACTTGAAGTTTTTGTCTAAAATTAATACCGTGCAACCACCAGAACCACACCAATCGCCGCCAATTAATTCCACTAAATATTCGTCTTTTCCATCATTATTCAAATCTACGGCGTTGTAAATAAAATGTCTGCTGGTTTCTGATGCATTGTCATAATTGGTCTTTAAAAAAGAAATAATGGCATCAGAAACCGATTTGGTTTGTGCAAAACCAATAGTGGTTCCTAAAAAGAAACCGAATACAGTAATAAATGATTTTTTCATAAGTACTAGGTTTGTAGTTTAATATTCAATGATTTTATCTATCACAAAAACTCTCGAATTTTCACCCTCTTTGAGTTTGTATTGAATCTGGCGCATTTTGCCCGTCGGATTACTGTTGGTGTCTTGAGGATTATAAGTTGGGAAACGTTGGCACAAGGAATTTTCCACGATGGCAAATTCGTCGTGTCCCATATAGCCTTTGTTGGCTTTGGGATTGTCCGCGATATTTGGCATATAAATTTCGCTCATTGATTTGCCGTTGTTCACGGAATATCCAATGACGGTTCCATAACTGCCACTTCCATCCGATGTTATATAAACCAGCACTTCGGGAAAACCATCCCTATTCAGGTCTCCAATTTCGGCATTGGTAATGATTCCTTCAATCTGTTTGACGATTTTGGTGTTGTCATTGGCAAGACCCGAAGGTTGAATGCTTAATTGTTTGCCCGTTAGATTAATATCGAAAGAAATGTTGTTCAGGGAAAGTTTTCTGGAAAACTTTGGTTTTGCCAATTTGGTGTCGGATGGAATAGTTGGAGTATCCTTTTTTGAAGCACCGTCATTGGTCGTGGTTTTCTTTAAACTATTTTTGCAACCGGCTATTGTCAAGATTATTGCTATGGCAATGGCCTGTTTTTTATAATTATTCATAAGATGCTGGTTTCAAGTTATAAAAATAGGAAAACTAAGCCGATTAATAATTAATGCTTTTTGTTTTTTTTTGGTTATGATTTAAAATTATTTCATATTTCGAAAATAGTTTTGCATAAGCCAAAAATAGTTATATATTTGCACCCGATTTCGGGGTGTAGCGTAGCTCGGTTATCGCGCCTGCTTTGGGAGCAGGAGGCCGCAGGTTCGAATCCTGCCACCCCGACAACTTAGTTGTCAATTCCTATCAAAAGGCTGTAAATTGTATGATTTACAGCCTTTTTTATTTTTTGTAATTTTACAAAAGCCCAGATTGTGGATCCTTTTTTTGTAACTTACCAAAAAAAAAGATTCATGTTGAATGTCATTTATTTTTCAACTTTCGTAATTGGCATAAATTCCCATATTTAAAAATCACGACCCAAACTGACAATGTGTGAATTATGTAACTTTTTTTCAAAGTTATATAAGTTTTTTCAAGGTGAATCTTGCGACTTTTACATCAACTGTTTTTAAAAATAAAATAATTTGAAATTATATATCAAATATATGGTCAGCAACCGCTGCAAAATGGCGGTAAAAGAGGAGCTAAGGAACCTTGGCCTGCACTTTATCGTTGTTGATTTAGGCGAAGTCGAAATTATGGAAACCATCTCGATGGCGCAACGCGAGGTGCTTAAAGCTAATTTGCTTCATTCGGGACTCGAATTGATGGATGACAAAAAAGCAATGCTTATTGAAAAAATCAAGAATGTAATTATCGAAATGGTACATCATTCAGACGAAATTATCAAGGTCAATTTCTCGGATTATTTAAGCGAAAAAATGAATCACGACTATACGTATTTGTCGAATTTGTTTTCGGAAGTGCAAGGAACGACGATTGAGCATTTCATCATTTCCCACAAAACCGAGCGCATCAAAGAATTGATAATTTACGGTGAACACAATATCACCGAAATCGCTTGGAAAATGGGTTATAGCAGTGTGGCGCATTTGTCGAGCCAGTTCAAGAAAGTAACAGGTCTTTCGCCTTCCCATTTCAAACAGATGAAGGATAAGAGACGCAGTCCATTAGAAGAAATTGGAAATACAAAACTCATAAATTAATTTTTGTAACAGTATTATGAAAACTGTATTAGAAAATAAAACAAAACTTTTTTATATTGTCTCCATCATACTGTTAATTACAGTTTTGGTGGTTTTCTATACTAACAGTCAAAAAGAAATAGCTTCGAGCAAAAAATTGTTACATACTCAGGAAGTCATTAACAAGAGTAATGAAGTCCTATTGGATGTACTCAATATCGAAACTGGATTTAGGGGTTATTTATTATCTGGAAATACTGTTTTTTTAGAGCCTTATGATCGGTCTAAAACGAAAGTGTTTGCCAATTTAGACACATTGGATATTCTCACCGAAGGCAATCCAAATCAGCAAAATAGCATCAGTTTATTGAAAAAAAAGGTAACGGATCGGCTGATTTTCACTGAGAAGTTTCTAAAAGCCAAGAGTCCTAATTTATTAAGTAATTCCGAAAAAATTGGGGTAATTGAAGAAGGAAAAATTATTACCGACAAAATTAGAATAGCAAAAAGCTCAGTAACTAACGAAGAATACAAACTACTTAAGTATCGAAAAATTGAAAACGAAAAGGACTATCATTTTTCTGAATTAATCTTTTTTTTACTTCTTGTCTTTTTGGTTACCATTTTTATTCTTGGGTATCTTATTATAAAAAATCAAAAAGACAAAAACAATGCATTAGAAAACTATACATCTGACCAGAAATCAGCTTCTCGATATGCCCTTAGTCTTATTGAAGCCAGTCTGGATCCATTGGTTACCATTAGTGTAAAAGGGAAAATTATGGATATGAATCAGGCAACGGTAAATGTTACGGGTGTATCTCGTGAGCAACTAATAGGATCTGATTTTTTCGATTATTTTACAGATCAACAAAGCGCACGTGAAGTTTATCAGGAAGTGTTTGAAAAAGGTTCGGTTGCTGATTTACCGCTTACGATTTGCCATAAAGACGGAAAATTGACCGATGTTTTATTCAATGGTTCTGTGTATAAAGATGAAAATGGTAATATTTTGGGTGTCGTGATTGTAGCTAGAGACATTGCAGAACAAAAATGGGCCTTGGATTTACAAATCGCCAACAAAGAATTGGCTTATCAAAACAATGAAAAGGAAAAACGTGCTAATGAGTTGGGTATTGCCAATGAAGAATTAGCCTTTCAAAACCAAGAAAAAGAAAAAAGATCAAACGAGTTAGGAATCGCCAATGTGGAATTAGCTTTTCAAAACGAAGAAAAGGAAAAACGGGCAAACGAGTTGGGCATAGCCAATAAGGAATTGGCTTTTCAAAACAAAGAAAAGGAAAAACGGGCAAACGAGTTGGGCATAGCCAATAAGGAATTGGCTTTTCAAAACGAAGAAAAGGAAAAACGGGCAAACGAGTTGGGCATAGCCAATAAGGAATTGGCCTATCAAAACGAAGAAAAAGAAAATCGCGCAGCAGAATTAGTTATTGCCAACAAAGAGCTTGTTTTTCAAAACAAAGAAAAAATAAAAAGAGCTGATGAATTAGTCATTGCCGACATAGAGCTTGACTTTCAGAACAAAGAAAAAGAAAAGCGTGAAATTGCCAATAAAGAACTCGAAGCACTTAGTTATTCCGCCAAATTAGCCTCGCAATATTCTTTGAGTTTAATTGAAGCCAGCCGTGATCCATTGGTGACTATAAACATCCAAGGCAAAATTACGGACATGAATGAAGCAACGGTAAATATTACCGGAATGAAGCGGGAAGAACTTATCGACTCGGACTTTTTCGATTATTTCACTGACCAACAAAAAGCACGTGAAGTCTATCAAGAAGTGTTTAAAAAAGGATCTGTTGCCGATGCACCGCTTACGCTCCGAAATGTAAATGGCAAATTGACCGATGTGTTGTTCAACGGCTCGGTATATAAAGACGACAATGGAAATGTACTGGGAGTCGTTATTGTCGCCCGGGATGTTACCGACCAAAAAAGGATTGCAACCGAATTGATCGAAGCCAGAATATTTGCTGAATTGGCCACCGAAATTGCCGAAGAAGAAAAAAGAAATGCCCAAGCTGCCACGCTAACTGCCGAGAATGCCGTAAAAGCAAAACAGCAATTTTTATCGAATATGAGCCACGAAATTCGCACACCGATGAATGCCATCATCGGATTTACCAAAGTGGTGCTGAAAACCGATTTGACCGCCAAACAAAAAGAATATTTATCGGCCATAAAAATGAGTGGTGATGCATTAATAGTGCTTATCAACGACATTCTGGATTTGGCAAAAGTAGATGCAGGAAAAATGACATTTGAGCAAATTCCGTTTAAATTATCGGCATCTATTTCGGCAATGCTGCATGTGTTTGAAACCAAAATCCAGGAAAAAAACTTGGAATTAGTCACGGAATATGACGCCAATATTCCAAAAGTATTGCTCGGGGATCCCGTTCGGTTGCATCAAATTATTTTAAACTTGGTCAGCAATGCAATTAAATTTACCTCAAAGGGAAAAATTACGGTTAGCGTTCTTTTGATTAAAGAAGATGAAGAAAGTGCCACGGTTGAATTTTCCATTGCCGATACGGGAATTGGAATAGAAGAAGATAAAATCGATACTATTTTTGACGATTTTCAGCAAGCCACCAGCGGAACTTCAAGATTGTATGGGGGAACCGGATTAGGGTTGGCCATCGTAAAACAATTGGTAGAGCCACAAGGCGGAACTGTTAGCGTGAAAAGTAAAATTAAAGAAGGTTCTACTTTTAGTTTTATATTGACTTTTATAAAAACAAATATTGATGCTGAACTGGAAACCGAAATGGTAGAAAAGAAAATCGAAGTTGAGGGCATAAAAGTATTGGTGGTTGAAGACATGCCGCTTAACCAATTATTGATGAAGACCCTTTTGGATGATTTTGGTTTTGAACGCGATATTGCCGAAAACGGAAAAATAGCCGTCGAAAAACTCGAAAAAGAAGCTTACGACATCATTTTAATGGATTTGCAAATGCCCATCATGAACGGGTTTGAAGCAACAGAATATATCAGAAATACAATGAACTTGGACATTCCTATTATTGCTTTAACAGCCGATGTCACCACGGTTGATTTGGCAAAATGCAAAGCCGTGGGAATGAACGATTATATTGCAAAACCTGTTGATGAACGCATATTGTACAGCAAAATTGTTGGCTTGGTAAAAAAACCAAGTCTTCCAAAAGTTGTTGAAACGGATGGAATTGACAAAGACAAGAAACTAAACAAAAGTGTAAAAATGAAATGCACCAATTTAGATTATTTGAAAATCCGGACAAAATCAAATCCTAAATTGATGATGGAAATGATTTCGATCTATATGGAACAAACACCGCCATTGATCGATGCAATGAAACAAAGCATTCTGGACAAAGATTGGGATTTATTGGGGGCTGCCGTACACAAAATCATTCCGTCTTTCTCCATAATGGGGATGAGTCCAGAGTTGGAAAATATGGCAAAAGAAATACAGGAAGCTGCAAAAACAAATCAATTTACGGAGAAAACGGCCCAAATGGTTGTCCAGTTAGAAACCATTTGTAAACAAGCTTGTGAAGAATTGGAAATAGAATTTAATTTAATAAAAATACTTAATCGTGAAAAATGAAAATAAAATAAAACTGTTCTTGGTAGATGATGACGCCCTGTTTCTAAAATCCCTGGAAATAGAATTTACGGAACATGCAGATTTTGACATTGAAACCTATGCAACAGGGGAACTTTGCATAGCACATTTATCACATAATCCAGATGTGGTCATTTTGGACTATCAACTCGACGGTATCGACAAAACGGCGATGAACGGAATAGAAACATTGGATAAAATTAAAGCTTTCAATCCAGACATTCCCGTGTTGATGCTGTCTTCGCAAGACAAAATTGAGGTAGCTGTTAGATGTATGCACCACAAGGCTTTTGATTATGTGGTAAAAAGTGAAACTGCTTTTATGCGTTTGCAAAAAATTATCACGACCATTTTTCAATACAAAAAAATAGAAAAAGAACTCAGTTGGTATATGGACAGAATGTAATTATTTCAATCGTGTTCCGACTTTTTTTTAGCCTCAAACGATGCCATTTTCTTCAGAAATGGCATCGTTTTTTTACTTCCTGTTCATTAAAAAAATAAGTGAATGATATAAACTTTATGCAAAATTGTGTAATAGATTTTAGGACAAACTTGGACAACTTTGTATTGTCAAGATTGATCAATATCAATTAAAAAGGAGTGTCCCAATCTAGTCGACTTTGCATAATAACAAACCATTAAAATTAAACATCATGAATTTAAAAAGAATTTTTGGAGCCTTGCTCACAGCCCTTGGAATAGGTGGTCTTATCTATACTGCCGTAGTTTTTTCCGACACTTCGGGTGGTACAAAAGACATAAAAGAGCTTATTATTTACGGCATACTAGGGATCGTGTTTTTCGTTTCCGGTATTAGCCTTGTCCGCACCACAAAAGACGAATCATAGAATAACATCGTTAAAAAAAAAGAATATGTATTGCATCTCCAATAATTCATCAATTTTTAAGTCAGGATTCAAAACCAAAATTGGCCTTGTAGTGCTAGTTGCATTACTGGCATTGGGATGCAATAAAAAAAAATCATCAGAATCAAGTATTTACACCACGCAAAATTATTCTGATTTGGCACTTGATGAAACTGCCCTGAATGCCTATTTCAAAGCATTTCCAGATAGTGACACCATTAAAAAAGAAGTGTATCAATTTTATAAAAGCAGGGAATATCAATTTGCCTGGTTCAATAAAAAAGGCATGACAGCGGCTGTTCCAATTTTCTACAACAAAGTACAAAATTACGGCACTGATTTTAATGACGAAAGTTTCAAAAATATTCCCTTGGATTCCTTGATTACCTTGATTTCAAGCGATGAAAAATCTTCAGTTGTAAAAGAAAGCCGGGTCAGGGAATTGGAGTTGTTGCTTACCGCCACTTTTTTCAAGTATTCCAAAAAAGTTTATGGCGGAATTTCGAAAAAGCCACACGAACTGGATTGGTATATTCCTCGAAAAAAGAAAAATTATCAGGCTTTACTAGATTCATTGGTGGTTTTAAACAAAGGAGAAAGCATTTCGGAACCGGTTAATCAATATTACGTTAGATTAAAAACAAAACTCAGGGAATACCGCGGAATTGCCCAAAAAGGAGGTTTTCCCACTGTCGTTACCACGAAAAAACTTTTGGCAATTACAGAAAGTGATTCGTGTTTATTGGCAGTAAAGCAATATTTATTCCTGACGGGAGATTTAAAGGACAATGACAAGACCATTGTTTTTACAAATCAGTTGGCCACGGCAGTTACCAGTTTTCAACATCGAATGGGTTTAGTGGAAAACGGAAAGATAAACACTCAAACCCTAGCCGAATTAAACAAATCGGTCGATTTTAGGATCAGGCAAATAATGCTGAATTTAGAGCGATTGCGTTGGGTTCCAGTCGAGATGGAAAAAGAATATTTGCTCGTCAATATTCCGGAATATAAACTGCACGTGATTGAGGACGACAAATTAGTATGGACGACCAATGTCGTGGTGGGAAAAGACGTGAAACAAACCACAATTTTCAAAGGAAATATTTCACGAATCATGCTTAATCCGTATTGGAATATTCCAAACAGCATCATAAGAAATGAAATAATTCCCAATATCAAAAAGAATTCCAATTATTTAGCCAAAAATAATATGGAAGTGCTCTCGGGTAATAAAGTCATAAATCCCTCAACCATCAACTGGGACAAGTATGAAGGAAATGTTCCTTTCATCATCCGGCAAAAACCAGGGAAGGAAAATGCGTTAGGAAAAATGAAGTTTTTATTCCCGAATAATTACGACATTTATCTACACGACACTCCTTCTAAAGGACTTTTTAGCGCATCAAAAAGGGCTTTCAGTCACGGTTGCATTCGGGTTGAAAATCCCAATAAATTGCTGATGTACCTCCTTCGAAAAGATAAAAATTGGAATCAAGAAAGGGTAGACACGATTTTAAAAACCGATAAAGAATTTGGTATTCAAATTAAACCAACAGTTCCTGTATACATTGTTTATTTTACTTCATGGGTCGACAATAAGGGACAACTGAATTTCAGAAATGATATTTATAATTTAGATCAGCAACTGTCAAATGAAATTTTTGGAGAATAATTTTTTTTGGTTTTTGTTTTGGGGCTGTCTTTTTGGGACAGCCCCTTTTTTTTGAGCAATTTTTGAACAAGTTTCTTTTGCTGCAAAGAGTGTGAATGATATAACTTTTCTCAAAAGTAGTATAACTTCTTTGGCTTTATTAGATGGATATTTGTAATTCATTAGTATTAAGTTAATTACTGAATTTAAGTTATGATACAAGTAAAAAAAGTTGGAATTATACTCGAAAAAACAAGCCTTCTTTTTGAAAATGAAGGCGTATTAAATCCTGCTGCCATTAGGGAAGGAGATTTTGTCCATGTGTTTTATAGGGCAGTAAGCGAAGGAAATCATTCCAGTGTTGGTTACTGTAGGTTATTCGGTCCCCTAGAAGTAGAATACAGGATGAACGTTCCTTTGATTGTTCCTGAATTTGAGTATGAAAAACACGGCATTGAAGATCCCAGAATCGTAAAAATTGAAGATTTGTATTATCTCACTTACACGGCTTATGATGGCGTAAACGCATTGGGCGCATTGGCAACTTCCAGGGATTTAATTCATTTTGACAAAAAAGGAATTATTGTACCCAAAATTACTTACGAAGATTTCAATCGGCTTGCAGAAATAAAAGATTTTATAGACGAAAAATATTATCGCTTCAATCAACACAATCATATTATTGAAAAAGAGGGATTGAAAATGTTGCTTTGGGACAAAGACGTCATTTTCTTTCCAAGAAAAATCAATGGCAAGTTATGTTTCCTTCATCGCATTCGTCCCGAAATACAAATTGTGGTTAAACTCGATTCATTGGAAGATTTGACCAAAGAATTTTGGCAAAAATATTTAATCAATTTTAATGATAACATTGTTTTGGCGCCAAAATATGATGAAGGCATTAGTTACATCGGAGGTGGTTGTCCACCAATAGAAACCGAATTCGGCTGGCTTGTCATCTACCATAGAGTCATTACTTCCATAGAGGGCTATGTATATTCGGCTTGTGCGGCTTTATTGGATATTGAAAATCCAGAAGTTGAAATTGCCAGATTGGGTTATGATTTATTCAAACCCGAGGAAATTTGGGAATTGAAAGGGGAGGTAAACAATGTGTGTTTCCCGACTGGAGCGGCTGTTTTTGATGATGTTTTATATATCTATTATGGTGCTGCCGACGAAAGAATTGCTTGCGCATCAATGAGCTTGTCTGAATTATTGAATGATTTAATGCTAAATAAAAAAATAAAATGAGAACCAAACCATCCATCAAACGCAGTCACATCGTTTCGACAAAAAAACGTCTTCAAATTAGTTCTTACAATGAATTGAATTTTCAAAGAACCAAAATCAAGTTGGCCGAGATTTTATTTGTCACCACTTTTCCACCACGAGAATGCGGGATTGCCACTTATTCCCAAGATTTAATTTTAGCATTAAACAATAAATTCAAAAAATCGTTCGTCCTAAAAATTGCAGCTTTAGAATTGCAAAACGAAAAGCATGATTATAAGGAATATATATATGCGGTTTTAGAAACGGATAATCCTGGTTCGTATATAAAATTAGCTGAAAACATCAATAAAAACACGGCTATCGAAATAGTCTTGATTCAACACGAATTTGGCTTGTTCAGGACCAATGAAGCCGATTTTATTTCCTTTTTAAAATCGATTCATAAGCCCAAAATTGTTGTTTGCCACACCGTGTTGCCCCGTCCTGACGAAAAATTCAAAAAACAGGTTCAGGAAATCAACGATTCAGTTGATGCTTTTGTCGTGATGACCAATAATTCTGCAAGAATATTGGAAAATGATTATCAAGTTTTGCAGGAAAAAATTACGGTCATTCCGCACGGAACGCACTTAGTGGAACATTCAAACAAGGAAGTTCTCAAAGAAAAATACAAATTAACGGGACGAAAAATCATTTCAACTTTTGGGTTGTTGAGTTCCGGAAAATCCATTGAAACTTCCATAGACGCTTTGCAAACCATTGTTAAAAAAGAGCCTGAAGTGCTGTTTCTTGTCATTGGAAAGACGCATCCAACGGTTTTTAAAAATGAAGGCGAAAAATATAGAAATTCGCTGGAAGCCAAGATTGTTGCCTTGAAATTACAAAATAATGTGAAATTCATCAATAAATATCTGCCATTAGAGGAACTATTGGAGTATTTGCAACTAACGGATATTTACCTTTTTACATCAAAGGACAGGAACCCAGCCGTGAGCGGAACTTTTTCCTATGCCATAAGTTGCGGTTGTCCCATTATTTCCACTCCAATTCCCCACGCAGTTGAAGTGTTGCAAAACGGAACGGGCATCATTATCGATTTTGAAAGTCCGAAGCAATTGGCCGAACAAGTTGTCCTTTTGCTGAAAAATGAAAAATTACGCAAAAGCATTGCTGCAAATGGCATTCATAAATTAGCACCAACTGCCTGGGAAAACTCGGCCATTGCACACGCTACATTATTTGAAAAAATGGGGAGTAAAAGAATCATTTTACGATATAGAACACCGGAAATTAACCTCAATCATTTCAAAAACCTGACCACCGATTTTGGAATGATCCAGTTTTCAATAATCAATCAGCCCAATTTGGATTCTGGTTATACAATAGACGACAATGCGCGGGCTTTGGTGGCCATGTGCCAGCATTATGAATTGACAAACGATGAAGCCGATTTAGAATACATTAATAGGTATTTCAATTTCATAAAATTCTGTTATCAACCTGACGGAAGTTTCTTGAATTATGTAGATGAAAACAAAGAATTTACCAAACAAAACAGCGAAAACCTGGACGATGCAAACGGAAGAACTATTTGGGCATTGGGTTACCTCAATTCGATAGCCCATTTATTGCCGGCAGAGCTAAGCAATAACGCAGAGTTGTTGATGCACAAGGCTTTGAAAAAAGTTCGTAAGATTGATTCTACCAGAGCAATGGCCTTTATTATAAAAGGAATTTATTACAGTGATTTGAACAAGAGTTCTATTCAAAATAAATCTTTGATACAACATTTTGCCAACAAGTTGGTGCAGATGTACAAACACGAAGCAAAAGACAATTGGCCATGGTTCGAGAGTTATCTTACTTATGCCAACAGTATTTTGCCCGAAGCCATGTTGTGTGCTTATTTGATAACAGACGAGACTATTTACAAGGACATTGCAAAAAAATCTTTTGATTTCCTGTTGTCTAAAATATACAGAAACAACGGAATAAAAGTAATTTCAAACAAAGGTTGGTTTACCAATGGCGAAGAAGTAGACCATGAAAAAGTAGGTGGAGAGCAGCCTATAGATGTTGCTTATACCATTCTTGCCCTGAGTAAATTTTACACTGTTTTCAAGGAAGAAAAGTATTTGCATAAAATGGAAATTGGCTTTAGCTGGTTTCTAGGGAAAAATCATTTAAACCAAATCATCTACAATCCTTGCACGGGAGGTTGCTATGACGGCCTGGAGGACAAGTACGTCAATTTGAATCAAGGTGCCGAATCGACGGTTAGTTATTTGATGGCAAGACTTACCATGGAAAAATATTTCAACCAGAAAGACAAAAAGAGTACTGAAAAAATGACTTTCCATAAAAAAGCAATTAAAATCCAGAATCAAGAGAGATAATTATAAATGATATAAAAAGTAGGAATTTTGTAATTTTTTTTAAAAGTTGTGTAACAATTTAACCCTTGGTTTTTTAGAGTTTTACAGTATGGAATTAATGGAAATTGAATTCTAAATAAAAGATAATCAATGTTGTTTAGTCAAGAGAAGAAAAACCTCACCGCAAAACAAAAATTGTTGGTACTAACAAATGACATTGATCATTTTAGAAGCATTTTAAAAAATAAATAAAAATAATATGACACCAAAAATTGGGATTACCGAAGATCATTTGAAGGCGGCAAACGCATTGCTTTCTGTTGTTTTATCAGATGAAATGACATTGTATGTCAAAACCAGAAAATTCCATTGGAATGTGACGGGCCAAAGTTTTATGGAATTGCATAAATTACTTGAAGCGCAATACGTTGAAATAGAAGTTATTATTGATGAGGTTGCAGAACGTATCGGCAAATTGGGAGGTAAAACAATTGGAACGATGAACGAGTTTTCATCCCTTTCTCGAATTGTGGAACATCCAAATCAATATCCAGTCCAAAAAACGATGCTCACAGAATTATTGTCAGATCATGAAATTCTAATTGCTGAATTAAGAAAAGACATTGATATCAGTGCTAATGACAATCACGATGCGGGAACCGCTGATTTGCTGACGGGAATCTTGCAGCAACACGAAACTAATGCTTGGATTTTAAGAAGGTATTTGAGTTAATTGGCAATAAAATTTAGTTTAATTTTTTTGGGTTAGAGGCTGTCTTTTTAGACAGCCTCTTTCTTTTGCAAGAAATTGAACTTTGTAAAACGAAAAAGGATAGTGTGAATATTACAATTTTTTGCAAAAGTTTTATAACACTTTTTAGAATGAATAGGCGCAATTTTATACCTCTGAAATTGGGGTTTTTATTGTTGGATTAAATGCCTGTGCAAGACAAAAAAAAAGACCAAAAACGATTTTAAAAAAACAAATTATTTTGACTATATATCTAAAAAATGTTTTTAACGAAGCGGGCGACATAACCCAATTCGCCTTGAGGTTTTTCAGGGAACTTTTCAAGCCTACTTTTCAATTGAGGGAATTCAGCAGGCAATGTTTTGCCGTTGGATTCAAAACCCTGCCCTTAATAACCATCACTGGATTTATAATGGGTTTGGTGTTGACTATTCAATCCCGGCCCACATTGTTGAAATTCGGTGCCGAATCTTGGTTGCCCAGCATGGTTTCCTTGTCCATAATCAGGGAAATTGCCCCGGTAATTACCGCCTTGATTTGTGCCGGAAAAATAGCTTCGGGAATTGGTGCCGAATTGGGTTCGATGAAAGTCACGGAACAAATAGACGCCATGGAAGTTTCGGCCATTAATCCGTATAAATATTTGGTGGTTACCCGAATTTTGGCAACCACGTTTATGGTACCTCTTTTGGTGATTTATGCTGATTTTATTGGGATTTATGGCGGATATGTAGGCTACAACATTCATGGAAACATGACCTTGTTTCGCTACTTCTCCGAAGTGTTGGAACATATTGAATTTTTGGATTTATTGCCGGCTTTTATCAAGACTTTTTTCTTCGGTTTTTTCATTGGATTAATAGGTTCTTATAAGGGTTTCAATGCCTCAAACGGAACGGCAAGCGTAGGGATTGCAGCAAATGAAGCAGTGGTTTCGGCCTCGCTTTCCATCTTTATTATCGATATGTTGGCCGTTCAATTAACCGATTTATTTTTTTAAATTATGGAAACACCCCCTGTAATAGCCATCGAGAACCTGTATAAAACTTTTGGAAAAAATGAAATTCTAAAAGGAATCAATCTCACGGTCAGCAAAGGCGAAGGTTTGGTCATTCTGGGTCGTTCCGGTTCGGGAAAATCCGTTACCATCAAATGTTTGGTTGGATTGGTAAAAGCCGACAAAGGGAACATCAAAATTTTCGATACGGAGATTAGCTCGTTGAAAGACTACGAACTCAATGATGTACGGATTCGCATTGGTTTCATGTTTCAGAATGGTGCCTTGTACGACTCGATGTCGGTAAGACAAAACTTGACATTTACATTAAAACACCATACTCGAAATTTAGCCGAAGAAGTAATTGAGGCTAAAATTATCGAAGCACTGGAAAGTGTTGGACTAAAAGAAGCCATAGACAAAATGCCTTCGGAATTGTCTGGCGGAATGGAAAAAAGAATTGCATTGGCCAGAGCCATTATCATCAAGCCCGAGATTATTTTGTATGACGAACCCACTTCGGGTTTGGATACCATTACCTCCAGGGAAATCAGTGAATTAATGATGTCTGTCCAGGAAAAACACAAAACAACCTCCATCATAATTACCCACGATATGGCTTGCGCCAAAGCAACCGGCTATAGAATTTTGATTCTGAAAGACGGAATCATTAATGCCGAGGGTAGTTATGAAGCATTGGAAAAAAGCAAGGACGAATGGGTGCGTTCCTTTTTTATTTAATTAAATAAAACTAAAAATGAAGAAAGATATCGGGTCAAATTGGAAATTGGGAATGTTTGTAATCGTTGGACTAATACTGTTTGTCTTTACAATTTATTTTGTTGGCAAACAGCAAAACATGTTTGGAGACAGCTTTCACGTAAAATCACGATTTAAAACCGTCAGTGGTCTTAAGGTGGGAAACAATGTGCGTTTTTCAGGAATAAATGTAGGTACGGTAAGCGAAATCGAATTGATAACAGACTCCACCGTAGTCGTGGATTTAGTCATAGAAAAAGATGTCCAAAAATACATTAAGACAGATGCCATGGCAAGCATTGGTTCCGATGGATTGATGGGGGACAAAGTGATGACTATTTCGCCAGGATCTTCGTCCAATAAAATCATCAAAGACAACGCTTTTATTGCTTCAAAAAGTCCACTAGAAATAGAAGACTTGATGAAAAGCGTGAAAAAAAGTGTCGATAATATTGAGGTCATTACGGCTCAATTAGCTTTATTTACCTACAATATGAATCATGGAAAAGGGATGTTGTCGAAATTAATGAATGACGAAGAATTTGCCGGAACACTAGATGCCACTATGTCGAATTTGAAAAAGAGTTCAAAAGGATTGAGCGAAAATATGGAAGCCGCCAAACATAATTTTCTGTTGAAAGGCTATTTCAACAAAAAAGAAAAAGCCGAAGCCAAGAAAAAGGAAGAGTTGGCAAAACAAGAAGAAGCAAAGAAAAAATAAATTAAAATGAAAACAAGAGCTACAGGAATAGTCATTATTGTAATCGGGATAATGATGACCGTTTACACCGGATTTAATTATGTAACCACAGAAAAAGTAGTTGACTTGGGTCCCATCGAGATAAACAAGAAAGAAAATCATCCTTTGCAATGGAAACCTGTTTTGGGAATGTTAATCGTTGCAGTGGGAGGCATCCTCGTTATTAAAGCTGGTAGAACTAAAAGTGAATAAAGGCGCTTTAGGTGATTTGTAAATTCAATATGTGAATTATGCAACTTTACGCTAAAGTTGTGTAACACTTTCGTTACGAATGCTCTTCATCTTTGTAAAGTCGGAAAAATTCATTTTCGATAAAACAAAATATAAAATGACAGCAACTAAAGCAGTTCAAAATCAGGATGTTTTAACCGATAATCAAGATTTTATTGGTGTTTTTGCCAGCAATGCAAAATGTCGTCTTGAAGTGGCAATGTCTTATAATGAAATCAACAATCATCAAGAGCAAAAATATTACAATAAAAGTAAAGGATGTTCTGTAAAGGCTCAAGAAGACAATCTATTCGATTATAAATCTTGGTTAAAAAAGAAACATCATTGCAATAACGGATAAAACGTTTATTATGAAAACCGAAAAAGAACTCGACATCGCCATTCTCCAAATTACGATGAAAATAAAAGAACACTACCCAGAATTGTCAAAATATATTCTAGAGATGCCCGTCACGATTCCGAATGCGGAAAAGCCAAAAATGAACCGTGAACTATTACAAGATTACTATAATTCATTGGAAGTTTTAGTAAAGGACTATGTCAAAAACAAACATATCTCAACAAAATAACAGTGAAAAAAATAAGTAACATATACAGTTTTAGCGAAATGATTTTCGAAAGACTGGTTTCTTTGGCGACCTCAGTTTTGGGGAATTCCATCACATTTATTTTGGCTTTTTGTTTGGTAATCTGTTGGTGGGTAAATGATTTTTTTACCACTCGCGATTTGCATGAAATTATTGGAGATTTCATCTTTGGAACCACTTTTTTGAGTTTGTTTATTATTCAAAAATCATTCAACAAGTTTTCGGGTTCCTTGCATTTGAAAGTGAATGAATTGGTCTCGTCTCACGAAACGGCAAGCAATTCGGTTATCAATGCCGAAGAAAAGACAGAACGAGAAATAACCGAATTGTCCAGGGAATATGCTGAACTGGCCGAACAACTCAAAGAACTTGATGGTGTTGTGGAAGAAGAAATGAATAAAAACACTTTGGAAAAATAATTTGGCAGTATCCAATTTCATTGCTTTTTTTTCTGATACAGGAAATCTAGAGTAAGCTAAATGTGTGAATGATGTAACTTCTTTCCAAAGTTATATAACACTTTCCTCTTCTAATCGAGACACCTTTGTAATGTTGTGAATATTCTTTTGCAATAAAATTTAATATTTATGAATACTTCAGAAATAAAAGGAAACTGGGAAGAGCAAAAGGAAAAACTCAAACAAAAATTTGCCGCATTGACCGATGGTGATTTTTTGTTTGTAAAAGGAAAAAAAGAAGAAATGATTGCAAAACTTCAACTGAAACTTGGTAAAACCACGGAGGAATTGAATAAAATCATTGGAGCTCTTTAAGTTGAAATTCGTAAAATTGAACGGTATCACTTCAAAACAACCTTTAAAATGTTTAAAATGAAAAAAATATTCTTTACTCTGGCAATTGCTGTGGTCACAGTCCTGGTAAGTTGCAAGCCGTCTACCAAAGAACAAAATGCCTCCCAGGATAAGGTTCAGGATGCCAAAGAAAATGTGCAAGATGCCAAAGACAGTTTGGCTGTGGCCAAAAAAGAAGCAAACGCAGAAGAATGGAGCGCTTTCAAGAGTCAAACCGATTCTGTAATCAATTATAATGAAGCTCGAATAGCTGAATTAAAACTGAAAATGAAAAATACCGGAAAAACAATGGATGACAAGTACGAAAAAAACATTGGAGCTCTGGAACAAAAAAACAAAGACCTTAAAATCAAAATGGAAACGTATAAAAACGATGCAAATGCAGATTGGCAATCCTTTAAACGCGAATTCAATCACGATATGGGCGAAATAGGCCAAAGCCTGAAAGATTTAACAGTTGACAATAAAAAATAATTTAAAAAAAAAAGAAATAATGAGCAATTTACTTTACACCGTGGCAGTCATTCTAATCATTTTATGGGCCATCGGATTCTTCGCCTATAGCATTGGATCAATCATTCACATTCTACTTGTCATAGCAATTGTTGCTATCTTATTGAGACTTATTCAAGGTAGAAGATTATAAATAAATTAAACATAAAATAAAGAAATTATGAATTCAGGTAAATTAGTATTAGGAGTTTTGGGAGGTCTAGCGGCCGGAGCATTGATGGGCGTTTTGTTTGCGCCAGAAAAAGGGTCGAAAACAAGAAGAAAAATAATGAATAAAGCCAATGATGGCGCAGATGCTTTGAAAGACAAATTTGATTCTTTGCTGGAATCGATGAATGATAAATATGAGGACATTTGGAAAGCAAAAGATGAATTAATTTCTGAAGGAGAATCGAAATTGAATGCCGTGAAAAAAGAACTGAAAAGCCTGGAGCGTTAAAATTCTAAAGCTTTTTGAGCTGGAATTATAAATCTTGAATGAGTTTAAAATTTATAAATAATCAAGCAACAAACAGTAGGACTGTTTTTGAAAAAACAGTAGGTCAATAGGGCAACTTCAAAATTGCTAATGCTTAACACATTAGGCAAAACGGTTGGTGTTTTATCTATCCCTATTGTCAAAAATGACAGTTTCTATTGTGGTTGCTATAGTATAGTAATGCTTGTTGGGGTTTTGTTGT
Source organism: Flavobacterium limnophilum (assembly GCF_027111315.2). GTDB lineage: Bacteria > Bacteroidota > Bacteroidia > Flavobacteriales > Flavobacteriaceae > Flavobacterium > Flavobacterium limnophilum. The sequence continues at coordinate 202,228 of NZ_CP114289.2, forward strand.
CATGTAACTTTTAATACTATGAAAACGATAATTGAAAATGATGTTTTAAAAGAGTCTGTCTCCATGATGGAAATAAAACTTGCGCGAAAATTATTTTTGGGCAACAAAAAAGCGGAATCTAAAAAAGCAGAAATAGAGAAAACGGCAAAGGAGTTAATCATCGCCAACAATAAACTTAGTTTTCAGTACAAGGAAAAAGTAGGTCTTGCTGCAGAATTGATTCTTGCAAATAAAGAACTGGCCTTTCAATATGAAGAAAAAGAAAAACGTGCTGCCGAGTTAGCCATTGCCAATATTGAACTGGCTTTTCAAAATAAAGAGAAAGAAAAAAGAGCCGTAGAATTGATTATTGCCAATAGGGAACTTGACTTTCAAAAGCTGGAAAAAACCATTAGGGAATCGGAGTTGCTTATTGCCAACAAAAAATTGATTTATAAAACCCAGGAGAGGCAAATAAAGACTGCGGAGCTAAATATTGCCAATAGAGATCTTAAAAGGGCCGAAGACAATGAAAGAGAATACATAGAAGGATTGGAGAAAATGATGTTTTTGACCTCGCATAAAGTAAGGCAGCCTATTGCCAATATTATAGGTTTTTCGAATATGTTGGATCAAACAACAAGTTCTCCAGAGGAATTAAATCAGTTGGTGTCTTGTATAAAAGAAGCCGCAATCACTTTAGATAATTATACCAGGGAATTGTCCTCCTTTATTCGTGAATTAGTGCAAAAAGAAAAAAAGGAATGACAATGTGGCTCCAATACAAAAAAGACGTTTAGTTCTTAAAATCGAGATATGAAATCTCGATTTTTTTTTGATTTTTCAAGGATATGCTTACGAAAAAATGACAAATCAAGCTAATGGCAAATTAAAAATTTAGTAGTATAATGATGAAATGGTTTAGATAATCTGGATTTTTGAGCTTGTTTGTTGAGGAATCAGTGAATTATACAACTCTTAGGATGAATAGTATAATACTTCACAATCATAACTGGGCAATCTTTGTACAATAAAATATTTTAACATTTTAAAAACATTAAATCCCAAAAAATGAAAGCTAAAAAATTACTATCGATCATGGCAATACTCTTTATTGCTTTAATTTCGGGATGTGCAAATGATGATTTCGAAGAAGTCGTTGGAGTATGTCCTGTTGTATTATCAACGAACCCTATTGATGGCGCTTTTGGAGTGCCTTTGAGACAAATAATTACGGCAACCTTCAACGAAGAGATGAATCCTTCAACTATCAACCAATCCTCTTTCATCATATCTGTGGCAGGAGTTCCTGTTTCAGGGGTTGTAACTTATTCAGGTACAATAGCAACTTTTACGCCTACTGTTCGCCTTGCCATTAATACTCTTTATACAGGAACAATTAAAACATCTGTAAAAGATTTAGTAGGTAATGCTTTGCAAGCTGATTATGTATGGACATTTACAACTGGTCTTAATCCTCTTGTAGTTTCTACAGACCCAGCAAACCTAGCTATTGATGTTCCGCTTAATAAAGTTATTACAGCAACTTTCAATATGTCGATGAATCCTTTGACTTTAAATTCTACAACATTTACAGTAAAGCAAGGGGTATTAACCGTATTAGGAACAATTACTTATTCTGGAACTATGGTTTCATTTACACCATCTTCTCCATTAGATGAAAATAAAGTATATACTGCTACCATAACAAAAGGAGCTGAAAATATCATTGGAACTGAATTGGCTAATGATTATGTGTGGACATTTACTACAGGTTTAAGACCAATTGTAGTTTCTACCGATCCAGCAAATAATGCTACAGGTGTTGCTCTTAATAAAGTGATTAGAGCTACGTTTAATATGCCAATGAATCCATTGACCTTAAGTGCTACAACATTTACTGTTAAGCAGGGAACAACTACAATCTTGGGAGCTATTTCCTATTCTGGATCAACGGTTTCTTTTACACCTACTTCTCCATTAGAAGGAAATAAAACATATACAGCTACAATTACTACAGGAGCCACTAACGTTGCTGGTACACCGCTCGCTGCTAATTATGTTTGGAACTTTACAACAGTGATTCCAGTAATTGTTACACCACCACCAGCAGGAACAAGTGGATTGTTCTTTGGAGTTTTTGGAGGAAATGCAGGAATAACCAATCAAGGTTTGTTTACAGTAGTAAATGGAGCGATTGGGACTACAGCTGCTTCAACTTTGGTTACAGGTTTCAAAGACGGTTTAACTGCCGATGTTTATACAGTAACTCCTCTAAATAACGGATTGGTTACAGGTGGAATTTATGCAGATGCCCCTGCTCCAGGAACTGCTACAAAAGCAGCTACTGCATTAGCAGGATTAAACGCTGCTAGAGCTGCTTATCTAAGTATTTCTCCAGCATCTATGCCAGGTGGAATTGATCCAGGCGCAGGTGAACTAGGAGGGTTGACTTTGCCCGCAGGTGTTTATAAATCGAATAGTGGAACTTTTGACATAACGAATGGCGACCTTACATTGGATGCTAAAGGAGATGCCAATGCCATATTTGTTTTCCAATCAGCTTCTGCTTTGACAGTGGGTAATTCAGTACCAAGAAGTGTTAAATTGATTAACGGAGCCTTGGCTAAAAATGTATACTGGTATGTAGGAAGTGCAGCAGTTATTAACTACGCCGGTGGTGGAGTTATGACTGGAAATATTATCGCTAATTCTGGAGTGACTTTGTCTTCTCCTGCCAATAGTACCAATGCTAGTGTGACTACATTAAATGGTAGAGCGATATCGCTGGTGGCTTCGGTTACCATGGTCAATACCGTAATTAATGTGCCTAACTAAGGACTTGATTTTAAATATATAAAAAACACATCCCGTCTTAGGGCGGGATTTATTTTAACAAAATAAAAAACAAAAAAATGAAAGCAAAAGCTAATTTTAAAGAGGGTTTGTATAGTACATTGACCCCGAATAAACTGACACTTAAAAGCATTTTGATAGTTGCTTTGGTTTGGTTCAGTATCCAAGCGCCAGTTCAAGCACAAGAACTACAATATACAAAACCGTCTTGGTGGTTTGGTGTAGCAGGTGGTGCCAATTTTAATTTCTATGAAGGTTCAACTTATAAATTGAATTCTGATTTTACGCCTCCAGCCACTTTTCATGAAGGTAAAGGTGTCGGATTGTTTGTGGCGCCTCTTTTGGAATACCATCGTCCTGATACAAGATTGGGTTTTATGTTGCAAGCCGGATATGACAATCGTAAAGCCAAGTTTGATCAAGTGGTGACTCCTTGTGACTGTCCAGCCGATTTAAAAACGAATATCAGTTACATTACGGTAGAACCAAGTTTGCGTTTTGCTCCTTTTAAATCTAATTTGTATTTATTTGGAGGGCCTCGTTTTGCTTTCAATTTGGATAAATCATTCACTTATCAACTGGGAATCAATCCTGCTTATCCTAATCAAGCAGCAAGTCCTGAAGTGAAAGGCGATTTAAGTGATATCAATAAAACCATCATTTCGATGCAAATCGGATTGGGTTATGATATTCAGCTTTCGTCTCAAAGTAATAAAACACAATTTGTTCTTTCTCCTTTTGCTTCCTTCCATCCTTACTTTGGTCAAGATCCTCGTTCTATTGAAACTTTAAATATAACCACTATTAGAGCAGGGGTAGCACTTAAATTTGGTCAAGGACATTTAATCTCAGCGCCGGACGATAAAGTTGTAGTTATTGCAGATCCAGAAGTTGTTTTTTCTGTTAATGCTCCTGCAAATGCTCCTGCTCAAAGACGTGTTAGAGAAGTTTTTCCTTTGCGTAACTATGTTTTCTTTAATTTAGGTTCAACCGAAATCCCAAGTCGTTACAAACTTCTTAAAAAAGAGGAAGTAAAAGACTTCAGGGAAGACCAACTGGAAATGGTAACGCCAATAAACCAATCAGGTCGTTCAGAAAGACAAATGAATGTGTATTATAATGTAATAAACATTTTAGGAGATCGAATGGTAAAAAACCCATCAACAACAATTACTTTAGTAGGATCTTCTGAACTAGGTGCAAAAGATGGTAAAGGAATGGCAGAATCAGTAAAATTCTACTTGGTCAATACTTTCGGAATAAATTCTTCAAGAATTGCTACAAAAGGTCAGTTGAAACCAAATATTCCATCACTGCAACCAGGAGGAACATTGGAATTGGATTTGCTTCGTGAAGGCGATAGAAGAGTTTCCATCGAAAGCAGTTCTCCAGTATTATTGCTAGAATTTCAAAGTGGTCCAGATAAAAATTCATCAGATAGTGCAATTTTACTAGAAGCACCAATCGAAAGTTATGTGGTTTTTGATGTAAAAGGAGCCAACGAAGCTTTTTCTGTATGGTCATTACAAGTTAAGGATGAAAGCGGAAAAGTGCAATCTTTTGGTCCTTATACCCAAGAAAGGGTGAGTTTGTCCAGCAAATCTATCTTAGGCAATCGAGCTGAAGGAGATTATAAAATCACGATGACGGGTCAAACTAAAAGCGGTAAAGCCGTAACCAAAGAAACAACTGCACATATTGTGCTTTGGACACCAGCCAAAATAGATGAAGGTCTAAGATATAGCGTAATTTATGAATTCAACGAATCGAAAGCCATCGCTATCTATGATAAATACCTGACAGATGTCGTGGCGCCTAAAATTCCAATCAATGGAACGGTCATTATCCACGGTCATGCCGATATTATTGGAGATGATGCCTATAATTTAAAACTGTCCCAAGCTCGTGCCAACGATGTAAAAGATATTCTTGAAAAGGCTTTGGCCAAATTGGGCAGCACTAACGTTAAATTTGAAGTTAGCGGTTACGGAGAAGATCCGAGCCACTCTCCTTTTAGCAACAAGTATCCAGAGGAACGTTTTTATAATCGTACCGTTATTATTGATATCTTCAATTCGGGCAAATAGATTTAAATAATTTCAACAAGATTGCAAAAGGACAGGAACTTAAAAAAACCTGTCCTTTTTTTATGGAATACGTTTTTCAAATGTGTGAATTTTGTAATTAATACCAATAAATGTGTAACACAAAAAGCTTGAATGCTCCTCACCTTTACACTATAAACAATTCAAACAAAAGCAATATGAAAAAATTACCCGTTTATTTAATGATGATGGTGTTGTCATTGAGTATTTTGCCGTCCACAATTTTTGCTGCAGAAAAAAATACAACAGCTATTACAGCCAATACTAAAGAAGTGCCCGCTGAAGTAAAAGTGATGTACAACCGCCTGGAAGAAATAAAAACAATGGACAAATCTTCTTTGACTTCTGTCGAGAAGAAAGAGTTACGTAAAGAAGTACGTGCCATTAAAGCAAATTTAAAATCAACAGGTAATGGAGTGTATTTCTCTGTTGGTGCCATTATCATTATCATACTTTTATTGATTCTTCTTTTGTAGTGACTTTCAGTTATTTATAAAACTATAACAGTTAGTAAATGCTAATTTCAAATTATTGGCACAGTTGTTGGATTTTAAGATAATGTTGAACAACAAATGCTAATAAAAATAATAATTAAAAAACGTACAAAATGAAAATGTTAAAATTAATGACCTTGGGAATAATGATACTTTTTGCATCTAATTCGATAAACGCACAAATTTCTGTAAACGTAAATTTAGGACTACAACCATCTTGGGGACCAGTAGGCTATTCGTCCGTGGATTATTATTATATACCGGATGTCCAGTCTTATTATGACGTGAGAGCCACACAATTTATTTATCTAAGCAACGGAGCCTGGATTCGTTCCAGTCGTTTGCCCAATCAATACAGAAACTATGATTTGAACAGGGGTTATAAAGTTGTTTTGAACGATTATCACGGTTCTAGGCCTTATGATAATTACAAAAGCCATAAAGTAAAATATTACAAAGGTTATAAAGGGAAACCCCAACAATCTCTAGGAAATAGATACCATAAAAATGACAACCACGGTAATTACAACAAAGGAAATCAGGGTAATGGGAATCACGGTAACAAAGGAAATAATGGAAAAGGTAACGGAAAAGGACATTAAATCTTGAAAGTACATACTTTTAAATAATCAGGGTTGACTTTTTAAAAGTCAACCCTTTTTTTATGTCTAAAAACTTCACAATCAATTTAATCGTTTTCTGCAGTTCTAAAAAACTCGATATTTCTTGTTGAAGATATGTGTTTCAATCGTACCTTTGTGCCCGAAACATCGAGAAATAAAGGAGTTGACCGCATTGCGGTTTTTTCTGAATTCGAAAATTAAAATAGAATTCCAATTATCAAAAAAAGAATTCGACAATTCACATGAATACACATATTATGGCACATAAAGCAGGTTTTGTAAATATCATCGGAAATCCAAACGTGGGGAAATCCACCTTGATGAATGCCTTTGTGGGCGAAAGATTATCCATCATCACGTCAAAAGCGCAAACGACTAGGCATAGAATTTTGGGAATCGTAAACGGAGAAGATTTTCAGTTGATTTTGTCCGACACGCCTGGAATCATCAAGCCCGCTTACGAAATGCAGGAATCGATGATGAACTTCGTGAAATCCGCTTTTGAAGATGCCGATATCTTGATTTACATGGTCGAAATTGGCGAACAAGAACTGAAAGACGAAGCTTTTTTCAATAAAATCATCCATTCCAAGATTCCAGTTTTGTTGTTGTTGAACAAAATTGACAATTCCAATCAAGAGCAATTAGAAGCTCAAGTCTCTTTTTGGACTGAGAAAGTTCCTAATGCCGAGATTTATCCCATATCAGCCTTGCAGAATTTCAATGTTCCCGAAGTTTTCCAAAGAATAATTTCATTGTTGCCTGAATCTCCAGCCTATTATCCAAAAGACCAGTTGACGGACAAACCGGAACGTTTCTTCGTAAACGAAACCATTCGCGAAAAAATCTTGTTGAATTACAGCAAAGAAATTCCATACGCTGTAGAAATCGTGACCGAAGAATTCTTCGAAGACGAAAATATCATCCGAATTCGTTCCCTAATTATGGTGGAACGCGAAACCCAAAAAGGAATCATCATCGGCCACAAAGGTGCTGCCCTGAAACAAGTAGGAATGGAAGCCCGTGCCGACTTGGAGAAGTTTTTCGGCAAACAAATCCACATCGAATTGTACGTGAAAGTCAACAAAAACTGGAGAAGCAACGCCAATATGTTGAAAAGGTTTGGGTATAATCAGTAGTTGGGGCATAAAAAAATGAAAACAGAAAATTGGAAATTTAAGGTTATACTTTTTTATGTAGTTTGTGCTATTATAATTGGTTATCCTTTTTTTACAATTAAATATTTTGAATCACATACTGCGTTAAAGATTACTGCCAAATATTTATTGTTGCCAATTATAATCTGTTTATTAGTTATTCTTCCAAGATTTTATTTTAAAAAAGTCAAACCTCTTGACAAGGTAAAAAGATCTAAAACCAAAGAAAAATTTAGCGACTTCTTTTCAATATTGTTTATGTTAATTTGCTCCACAGGAATTTTTTTTGGAATTGCATTTTCTTTAATAATAACAACTAATAAAATTTTTGGAAAATCAGAAAGCGTAATAATTAGTCAGCCTATTGAAAAATGTACAGAAAATATCACAAAAAACGGAAGATTAAGGCATTATGTTGAATTTGAAAATCCAAAAACAAACGAAATAATTGTTTTAGAAGTCTATAAAAAATATAAAGTTGGAGACGTTTTTCAAAAGGAAATGAAGTATGGAGCTTGGGGAATACTATATTCAACAGAATAAAAATCTTCCTTTTTTTAGCCAGATTGCAACGGAAATCTCTCCAAGAAAAACTACGATTCCAAAATCTCCAAGAACTTCCCTTCTAATTCATTCATTTGTCCATTGCCTTTGAATCGGATTTGTTTGGCGATGAAGTAGAGCAAAAACCAAACGATAACCATAAGCAACATCACGATTAAATCCATTGTTGTTGGTTGTTTCAAAACATAGTTGGAGTAGGCGATGGTGCTAAAAATGATAAAAATCCCTGCCACCATAAAATGCAAGAACATAAAAAGCGTCCATAAAGTGGGTTCTGGACCAAACAATCCCCGGATATGGGTTTCGTTATTGTCTTTAGATTCCAATTCCAAGTGCAAATGCGGCGACCAATATTCGCGTTTCGCCTCGGGCATATTCATCCAAATGTGATTGTGCTTGATTTTTAGAGGACAATCTTCGGTGCAATTTGCTTTGTAATTTTCGAATTTTTGACGAACGGCCTCCAAGTTTCCCGGCACATCTTTGTAAAAACGCAAGCGAAGTCTGATTTCATTATTGGCATCCATAAGGGCAATTTTTTGGTTCGAAATGATTAATAGCACTGCAAAATAGTAAAAAAATTGATAGTATGGTATTTAACACTACCTTTGCAAAAAATTAAAATACTGCATTTTGGATTTATAAGTAATAGAAATTTAGGAAACTAGATTCTAAAATCTAAAATTTAATCGTCACCCTGAGCTTGTCGAAGGGCTAAAATTTACAAAAATGAATAATATTGTTGCGATAGTAGGAAGACCTAATGTAGGGAAATCAACCCTTTTTAATAGGCTGATACAAAGAAGAGAAGCTATTGTAGATTCAGTATCTGGGGTGACCCGAGATAGAAACTATGGTAAAAGCGAGTGGAACGGAAAAGAGTTTTCCGTGATTGATACGGGAGGATATGTTCGCGGATCGGATGACGTTTTTGAAGGCGAAATCCGAAAACAAGTAGAATTGGCCATTGACGAAGCTGACGTAATTATCTTTGTTGTCGATGTCGAAGAAGGCATTACGCCAATGGATGACGTTGTTGCGCGTTTGTTGCGTAAAGTGACCAAACCCGTTTTATTGGCCGTAAACAAAGTAGATAATGCGATGCGTGAAAAAGACGCCATCGAATTTTACAACCTTGGTTTAGGAGAATATTACACATTTGCCAGTATTTCAGGAAGTGGAACAGGAGATTTGTTGGATGCTTTGATCGAGGCCTTTCCAGAAAAACCAGAACCTGTAAAAGAAGAAGTGGTTTTGCCCCGTTTTGCAGTGGTTGGTCGTCCTAATGCTGGAAAATCAAGCTTTATAAATGCACTTATTGGCAAAGAAAGATTTATGGTTACCGACATTGCGGGAACAACTCGTGACGCCATTGATACTAAATTCGACCGTTTTGGTTTCGAATTCAACTTGGTGGATACTGCCGGAATTCGTCGTAAAGCAAAAGTGAAGGAAGATTTGGAGTTTTACTCCGTGATGCGTTCGGTTCGTGCTATCGAACACGCCGATATTTGTATTTTGGTAATCGATGCCACCCGTGGATTCGAAGGACAAGACCAAAGTATTTTTTGGTTGGCCGAGAAAAACAGAAAAGGAGTCGTGATTTTGGTAAACAAATGGGATTTGGTCGAAAAAGACACCATGTCAACCCGTGATTACGAAGAAAAAATAAGGAAAGAATTAATGCCATTTACGGATGTGCCCATTCTTTTTGTTTCGGCATTGACCAAACAACGTTTATTGAAAGCCTTGGAAGCAACCGTTCAAGTTTATGAAAACAGACAACAGCGTATTGCGACTTCAAAATTCAACGAATTTATGTTGAAGGTGATTGAAGCTTATCCGCCGCCAGCAACCAAAGGAAAATACGTAAAAATCAAATATTGCATGCAATTGCCAACAGCCACGCCTCAGTTCGTGTTTTTTGCCAATATGCCGCAATATGTCAAGGAACCCTACAAACGTTACCTCGAAAACAAGATTCGTGAAAACTGGGATTTCTCGGGTGTTCCAATCGATATTTATATTAGAGAAAAATAAAAAAAAACTAAATCCCGAGCAATCGGGATTTTTTTTGTCTTTTAGGTTGTGTAATGCTAATGATAAATGGTTCAATTGTATATTCACAGGTTTCTTCCTTTGTCACGCCCAGGATTTCAAGCACGGGCAATATAATTGAGACGCTTCCAGTGTGATAAGTAGCAAGAGAAAATATATAAATGTGTAAAACACAATTAAACCTTTGACAACATTTTTAGTCTTAACAAATCAATATCTTTCTTATGACCAAATTGCATTCTTTTTTATTGCTTTTGTTTTTTGTTTATTCTGCCAATGCCCAAAATGACATTGTGATTAAAGGAACTGTGTATGATATTAACACGCAAGTTCCATTAGAATTGGCCACGGTTTATTTTTCCAATGTCAAAGACTCTACAGTTATTGAGTATGCCACTACCGATAAAAATGGTATTTTTAAAATCAGTACCAAAAAATATGACAAGCCAGTTTTTATAAAGGTCAATTATATGGGGTATCAACCTTATGTTGAGGAACAAAATGCCCTTTTGGAAAACAAGGATTTCGGGAAATTATATTTGTTGCAAAACACAAAGGAATTGAACGAGGTTGTTATAAAAAGCGAAGCGCCACCCATCCGAATAAAAAAGGATACTTTAGAGTTTAATGCGGCTTCTTTCAAGGTGCGCCCAGATGCCAATCTTGAAGTTTTATTGAAACAATTGCCTGGATTTGAAGTGGACAGTGATGGAAAAATAACCGTAAACGGAAAAGAAGTAACCCAGTTCTTGGTAAACGGAAAGGCTTTTTTTGATAAAGATGGAGCCATTGCCCTGAAAAACTTGCCGGCAGAAATTATCAGCAAGGTTCAAGTATCTGATTTTAAAACCAAAAAAGAGGAATTGTCCAAGCAAGAATCCACATCTGATTATTCCAGTATCAATTTGACCATTGACGAAAAGAAAAACAAAGGCTACTTTGGGAAATTCTTGGCAGGATATGGTACGGATGATCGATATGAAACCAGCATGATTTTGAACTATTTCAATAATAAGCAAAAAATAAGCCTGTTGGCTTCCGCCAACAATATTAATGCACCGGGGTTTTCGCAGGATGAAGTATTTGACAGTATGGGCGGAGGACGAAATGCCAAAGGGAACAGCAAAACTGCTGGAAGTGGAAAAGGTATTACCGAATCTAATTTGGTTGGCTTTAATTATAACGATGAGTGGTCGAAACAATTACTGGCGATGGGAAGCTACAATTTTTCGAATTCGGTCAATAAAAACGAAAGTAATTCCAATCAAGTTGAATTGTCATCCACGGGCAATATTTTTACCAAAGCGGAGTCAAAGACTAGAAACGAAAGCACGGGAAACAAAGCCAATTTCGAATTTGAATATAAAATTGATCCAACGATGAGGCTTGTTGTTACACCAACAGTCAATCAAACTCGAACCAACAGTCATTCGGAATCTTCCAGTTTGTCCAAGGACATAAATGAGACAAAATTAAACGAAAGTGTCTCGGGATCCAATAAAGAAGGTAATTCTACTAATTTTGGAAACACAATAAACTTTAATAAAACCTTCGAAAAAAAATCTCGAAACTTGAGTTTTGTTTTTAGCAACAGTAATGCAAATAGTGATTCAGATGCTTTTAATAAGTCAAGTACTATTTTCCATAAAGGGGATAAAGAAGACATCTTCAGAGACCAAAATGGCAAGAGTAGCAATATAAGTGATTCGTATTCGGTTGATATTGAATATACTGAGCCTATAACGGATTCGTTGCGAATTCGATTGGGCTCTGATTTTGACTGGAATAATCAAGTAAATGACTTGAAAACCTACGATTTCGATGACATTTCCCATTCGTCTTCCACCTTAAATGATTTGCAGACTAATTATACGACTTCGAGACAAAACTCCATTACTCCAAAAGTGGGTATTAGTTTTGAAAAGAACAAATTCACTTTTAATTTGAATTCGAGTACTTCCATTATTGACTATGACAATCACTCTTTATATCTCGGTAAAGTTACCGATTTGAACCAGAAATATGTTTTGCCATTTGGAAGAGCACAAATCAGGTATAAATTGGATCGATCAAAATTCCTTACTTTGCGATATGATTATTCCAATAGTCTTCCCACATACAATCAGTTGATGCCAGTGGCAAATTTATCAAATCCTTTGAACACGATAATAGGAAATCCAAATTTGAATCCAAATGAAAAAAGTAGTCTAAACATCAATTACAGGAATTTTGACATGCGAACTCGTTCGGGTTATACCTTGTTTGCGAGAGGAGATTATTTCAACAGCGAAGTGGTTACCATTGCGCGTTTTGGTGATGGTGGGCAAAAAATAACAGAATATAAAAATGTTTCAGGAACCTACACCACTTCTGTTGGAGGGAATTGGAATCAAACCATAAAAAAAGAAGCTCACGTCCTAAGATATGGTTTTGGTTTAAACGGAAACTATTCCTTGGATAAAGGATATACCAATGCCGTTTTATTTGATGCAATATCATTGAAAGTCACCCCAAGAGTTTACTTCTCTTATGATTATGGAGAGTTGTTAACCGTTGCTCCATCTTATAGTTTGTCTTACAACGAAACGAAATACGAAAATACTGGAAAATCCAATTCGAGTGTAGTGCACAGAATCAACTTGCAAACGACCAATTATTGGCCCAAAAACTGGATTTTCGGAAATGATTTTGGATACACTTACAATTCGAATCTTTCGGGCGATTTCAAAAAGGATTTTTATTTATGGAACACCAGTTTGTCGTATGGTTTTTTTGGTAAAAAAATGACCTTGAAAGTAAAAGTCTATGACGTTTTGAATCAAAATCAAAGTGCAGCAAGAAGTATATCGGCAACGATAATTCGCGATGAAGAAAACACCGTTTTAAAACGTTACGCCATGTTTTCTCTAGCGTATAAATTGGGGAGTTTTTCAGGAAAAGAAAAACGTTCCAGGGGTGGTGCCAGAAGTAGAGAAATGGGTGGCGGTGATGGAATGGATTAATTTTTTTGTCATTTAAACCATTTCACAAAATGATTGTCTTAAATATCGATAACCTTAAAAAATAAAAAAAATGAAGAAATTAATTATCGCAGCATTACTTGTTATTGGTTTTTCCTCTTTTGCACAAGACCAAAATCAATCGGAGAAAAAATCGAATAAAGGACAAAAAGAAAAAATGTCGCCAGAACAAAGAAATCAAGCTTTGTTGGATAGAATGACAACCGAATTAAAATTGGATGCCAAGCAACAAGAGCAAATCAAACCAATTATTGCAGAACAAACGGCTAAACTTCAAGCGATGAGAGACCAGCGAATGGCCAGTAATTCAAAAGAGTTGACCAGTGAAGAACGTGAAACTCTTAAACAAAAAAGACAAGAAGAAAAAACAGCAACAGACAACAAATTGAAAGCGATTCTGACTCCTGAGCAATTCAAAAAAATGAAAGAAAATGAAGCTGCCAATAGGGAAAAAATGAGGGAGGCAAGAGAAAGTAGACAAGGCGGTGAAGACAGAGGAGGCCAGCCGCAAGAATAGTCCTGTTTGCAACCAAGTCATTTCATGAAAAGTGCCAAATACAAAGCGTTGTATTTGGCACTTTTTATGTTACTTCCGACACTATCCCAAAAAGTGTGTAAGTTTAAAAATATAGGGGTTTGATTTTTTAATTAAAGTTGAACCCTTTTTTCAAATATAGTCAAGAACTGGTTGAGGATTAATCCCCAGTTTTGGATTGGCATCGACCATTTTTTGGTTGCCTCTCTCAAAGCCAAATATACAGATTTTAAAACAGCTTCATCCGTTGGGAATGATAATTTGTTTTTAGTGTATTTTCTGATTTTACCATTGAGGTTTTCGATTAAATTTGTGGTGTAAATTATCTTTCTGATTTCTACTGGAAAGTCAAAGAATACGGTAAGTTCCTCCCAATTTTCTTCCCAGGATTTAATCGCATAAGGATATTTATTATTCCATTTTTTAGAAAAATCTCCCAGAGATGCTTTAGCAGCTTCTTTAGTTGGAGCATTGTAAATAAGCTTCATATCTGCCGAAAATTCCTTTTTATCTTTCCAAACCACATAACGAGCTGAGTTTCTAATTTGATGTACTACACAGATTTGGGTTTGTGATTCTGGGAATACATTTTTGATAGTTTGCGTAAAACCATTTAGATTGTCAGTAGCAGTAATTAGTATATCTTCAACTCCTCTAGCTTTTAAATCTGTTAAAACGCCAAGCCAGAAACTAGCACTTTCATTCTTTCCTAGCCACATTCCAAGGACTTCTTTTTTACCTTCTCTATTAAGTCCAACGGCTAAATAGATGGTTTTATTGACTATTTTTGAGTTTTCTCTAACTTTAAAAACAATTCCGTCCATCCAGACTATCAGATAAACAGCCTCTAAAGGTCGGTTTTGCCAAGCAATAATATCACTCGAAACCGTGTCGGTTATCCTAGAAATAGTACTAGTGGAAACCTCAAAATTATAAACTTCTCTTATTTGTTCTTCGATGTCGCTATTGCTCATTCCTTTGGCATAGAGAGAGATTATTACGTTCTCTAAACCATCGAGCATATTTTGCCTTTTGGGCACAATTAAAGGGTTAAATGAGGCTTCTCGATCTCTGGGAACTTGAATCTGAGATTCGCCAAATGAGGTTTTTATTTTCTTGTTAGAAAAACCATTACGAGCATTGGATTTTGTAGTTTTCTCGTGCTTATCATAGCCTAAATGGGCGTCTAATTCGCCTTCGAGCATTTTCTCTATTCCTCGCTTTTGTAGTTGGGCTAAGAAGCCATAAAGGTCTTCGCCTGTTTTGAATTGCTTCAAAAATTCATCGGATAATAAATCTTCCTTTTTCATAAAATGTGTAAAATATTAAAATTAAGTAAAAAAAGTATTAGGGTTTGCACAAACCCTAATACTTTTTTTACTTACACACTTTATAGGATACTACCTTACTTCTTTTTGTGAAGGTTTATTTTATGATAAAAAGTAAACCTGATAATGTCCCTGTCAAAATAATCCACACCACTCGCACGCTGTTGAAAACTGTTTAAATAACCCAATTCCAAGGCCAAGTTTTTGTTGACGCCATATTGTAATGCAGCATAAATCCGGTTTTGGTCAAATGTGTTTTTAACAACATTTTTCCCGGCATTAATCATCAATTCGTCATGCACAATGGTCTTTAAATACTGGTCTTCTTTTTTCCAAAAGGAATATTCTCCTTGAATTCGGTATCTAAATCTCCAAAAGAAAGTGGTTCCAGAAACCAAACCTTCTTTATTGGCATTGTGAAAAAAACGTTCTTCCACTTGAAAACGCTGTAACAATGTAATCCTGCCTATGTCTTGTTTCCACATTACATCCTGTTGTCCCCTGTTTTCCGGTATTCTAAAATCAAACGTGATTTCCGGATCTTGCGTTGCAACGGAGAAATAGGCATATCCAGCACCTATTTCAATATCTTTGTTGATTTTATAGCGACCTTGAACTCGAAATTCATACAAATTATTTTCAAAGGAATTTAGAAAAACCCGATTGTCAAATTCAGAATGGATTGACCATTTATTGTTAATGGTCAAAAGATTGTAGTAGCGTGTCCAAAGTAAACTTTGATGGTCTACATTTTTTTCTGTTTGGGCATACGAAAATGCACATCCTAGAAACAGAAATAGTATGTTGTTAATTCTCATTAAGTTCAATTCAAATTTCGGCAAAAATAAACAAACTTAATTTAAGAAGAATTTATTTTTTCAGGGCTTTTTTGACAGGACAAGCAGCGATTAGTTGCTATAAAATAAAATCAAAAAGCCAACAAAAATCAATTTGTTGGCTTTTTTATTCAATAGGTTGTTAGTGTTACAAAGCGTATCTCAAAGTTATTCCGTACGTTCTTTGGTCTCCCAACACTGCGGCATATTGTCCCGAGTTTCCACCAGCTGGCAACAATTGCTCGTAATAATCTTTGTCTAAAAGGTTGCGTCCCCAAATGTGGGCAGACAATCCATCTGCAACACGGAAGCCTAAACGACCATTGAAGATGGCATAGCCAGGAACTACCAGATATTTCGAAGCCGATGGACTTGAAGAGAATTCAGAACGAGCATAACCATCAAGGGCGATGAAAAATTTACCCAAGCTTCCGAAGAATTTAGCATTTTTGGAATATTCACCTCCAAGGCTTCCTGACCATTTTGAAACCCCTGGCAAATCCGTTCCCGAAACATCTTTGAAGGATACTGCTGCTCCAGTTTCTTCCAATGGTAGTGGTGCATTGGTGAATTTTACATATTTGCCGTCAGTGTAAGTTGCGGCTGCATTGATAGAAAAATGTTTGTCAACCATAAAACTGGCATCTAGTTCAGCACCTTTTACACGTACTTTATCGGCATTGGCCAAATAGCCGCGATTCACGCCCAGTTCAGCAGCTTGAACATTGGTTTGAAAATCTTTAATTTCTGTATTAAAGTAGGTCAAGTTCAATATGGAATTTTTCAAAGGAGAAGTTTTTATTCCAAATTCATAATGGTTTACATCCTCGGGTTTAATTACGGCAAGATCAAGAGCTGGTTGGCCAGCAACGGTTGGAAGTCCAGCGACATTCACGCCAACGGGTTTGTAACTTTTGGCATAAGTGGCATAGGCATTGATTTTGTCTGATGCCTTATATGAAATGGTTATGTTTCCTGAAAAATCGGTATCATCAACATCAGAAGCAAAATTTTGATCGGTATAAACCAATTTTTTCAAGGCAATCAAAGCAGGGTCGGAAGTTTGAAGACCTCCGTAGGTTTTTCGATCATAATCGGCCGCTTTCTTGTCATAATTGTATCGTAAGCCCGGTAGTACGTGCAAACGATCAGTTATTGCCCAATCCAATTGACCAAATACTGCCGCACTGGTTGAATGTATTTTGGCATTGGTTTTTATTCCGTATCCTTCAAAAAGACCTGGGGTTTTCCATAAAGCCGTATTGGTAGTGCTTTGGGAGAAACGCCATTGGGCATCTCCGGATTCTTCGGTACCTTTTGTTTTTGAAGTTTGGTCAATAAAAAACACGCCTACAACACCACTTATTTTAGAAGTAAGTTGACCAGCATAACGAACCTCTTGGGTTATTTGAGTCTGTCTGGAAGGGTTTTGTGATTTGGCAAGTACTTGCAAACCCGTAAAATCCCTATCATTGGATGGATCCCAAGTCCAAAAACGCCAAGCTGTTGTTGAGGTTAGTGTTCCTCCTCCAATTTTTGTGTCGATATTAAGTGATGCTCCACCTAAATCTTGATTGGAACGCCAAGGAGTATCGTGGTCTATTTTGCGGTCAAAGGCATTCAAACTTGGAAGTTGGTAGTTCAAATCGGCAATAATAGCGTTGAATTGGCGGTAAGCAGCTCTTTTAGTAGGAGCAATTCCGGCAACTACTTGTGCATATCCGTCATTATGTTGAGTCGTGATATCGGCCGCCAACGTGAAATTGGTATTATCGGACGGCGTATAAAGTAATTGTCCTCTTATTCCTTGATTGTTTAATGTATTGGTAGGTTTTCCAGTTGCAACATTTTCGATTATTCCATCACGTTGTGTGCCTGAAAAAGAGATTCGACCTGCAATCTTTTCGCTAAAAGGTCCTGTAATCGAAGCTTTGGCTTGTAGATAGGCATAATTTCCGTAACTCACTTCAAAATTGGCACCTGGCGTGAAGCTAGCTTTGCGGCTCGTAATGTTAAAAGCACCAGAAGTCGTGTTTTTTCCAAACAAGGAGCCTTGTGGGCCACGCAATACCTCAATTCGTTCTACATCAATAAAATCTAAAGTGGTTGCCGCTGGACGTGCATAATAGACCCCATCAACATAGAAACCTACGCCTGGATCGATTCCGTCATTGGTAAGTCCAAAAGGAGAACCTAGGCCACGAATGTTGATTCCAGTATTTCTTGGATTTGACGAATACAGCTGAACCGATGGTACCAATTCCTTGATGCGATTCACGTTGAAAGCTCCTGCTTGTTCTGCTTGCTTTCCTGTTACTACTGATACGGCAATTGGAATATCTTGTACTTTTTCTATTCTCCGTCTTGATGTAACAACTACCTCAGACAGCACTTTTTCCTCTCCAGTAGAAATAGTTATTTGTAATGGTTTTGCATTAGTAGGTAGTTCGTTTATTTTAAGTTCTTTTGTATTATAACCTGCATATTGCACAATAATTGTAAATGGTAATGCTTTGGCTTGTATGGAAAACTTACCATTAATATCAGAAGTTGCATTGTTGGTAGTTCCTTTTACAATTATATTAACACCTTCTATAGGTGAATTATCATCGTTTTTAACTTCTCCTTCTAAAAGGTTTTGACCATAGGAATTTGAGAAAATTAAAATTAAAATTAAGGTCGTTATTGTTTTTGTGTAAATAGTTTTCATTATTATATATGTTATATGTAATTAGTAGAGTTTATTTTCAATTTTTTTTTGACTAACACATACACATCATTTCATAATCTTTTTTATCAACTTTTACCGGTAATTTTTTTTTGGATTGTTCTTCTAATAAATCGAATTTGCCTTGGTACGTTTTCATGCTTTTAAATTTGTAATGTTACTAATGATCGTAATTCCGGGGCAAATATATAATTAATTCTATAAAACTAGTAGAGTTTAAAAAATATTTTTTTATTTTTTTGCCAATGAAGCAATAGTAATACCTTCCATTGCTACCAAAGTTTTTTCTCGAACAGCTATTAATCCCAGTCTCAGTATGCATTCAGACTCGGTTTTGCAGTCCAGGCAAGGCTCGTAAAAATTTAAGGAAGCACAAGGGAGAAGTGCAATGGCGCCATCAAATAATCGATGAATATCGGCTAGTGTTATCGTGTTTTTGGATTTTATAAGATAATAACCTCCTAATTTACCCTGTTTGCTGCTCACGAAATGGCCTCTTTTGAGCTCCAACAAGATTTGCTCCAAAAACTTTTTTGGGATATTGGCACCTTCTGCAATTTCGATAGTCCTGGCAATGTGGCCTTCTTCTTGCTGGGCTAAATAGAGCAGGGCTTTAAGAGCATATTTGGTTTTTTGTGACAGCATTTATTTCTATTTTATTTATTGTCGATTGTTAGATTTAACATTTTCAAGACACTTTCGGCTATTCCATTTTCAGGAAATTCAACAAGAGTTTTTTGGTAAAATTCAATCGCTTTTGTTCCGTTTCCAATTTGGCCATAACAGAAAGCGATATTACACAAGGCCATTTCCCTGTAATTCATTTTTGAAGAACTTAGAAGGGTGATGAATCGATATTTGTCAATCCAATCATTTTTGGTAAAGAATTGATAGCTTTTTTCATATTCAGCAATTGCCTTTTCAAATTGATTGTTTTTTGTTAGTTTCATTCCTTCTCTATGATTTTTTGGAATAAAATAGCGTAAACCCATAGAAAGAATCAGATAGGTCAAAGCTCCATATAATCCCGCATCTTTAAAACCAAATTGATTGTAAATAGAAATTAATATAAGTATAAAAGCAATCTGGGGAATCAAAGAGATCCAAGCTACTTGCTTAATGACGGGGATTTTTGAAGCCATTTTTCACTATAATTTTTAACTGAAAACTAATTACTGAACACTGCGACTGAACACTGATTACTGTTTCTACCAACTTCCGCTGCTTCCTCCACCAGAGAATCCGCCGCCGCCGAATCCACCGCCAAATCCTCCTCCACCTGAAGAGCCTCCGCCAAATCCGCCAGAACCTCCACCAAATCCTCCTCCGCGACCCAAATTACTCAAGATAATTACATCGAGCAAACTTGGTCCACCGCCACCAGAATTTCCTGAATTTCCACCTCCGCCTTTATTTCTGGAAATCAGGACAAGTACTATGACTGCGATGATTATTATCGGTAAAATAGGGAAATTTTTTCCTTTGGATTGTTTTCGTTCGCCTTTGTATTTGCCTTTGAAAACATCAAAAAGCGCATCGGCACCTTTGTCCAAGCCATTGTAGTAACTTCCGCCTTTAAATTCAGGGATGATAATGTTTCGGATTATTTCTCCTCCAATTCCGGCTGTTAATCGATCTTCCAATCCATATCCTGGGTTGATGGCAATTTTTCTTTCCTCTTTGGCAACCAATATTATGACTCCATTGTCTTCCTTGGCTTGGCCTAATCCCCAAGTATGTGCCCATTTTGTGGCTAACTGGCTCACGTCTTCGCCTTTCAGGCTTTCGATGGTAACAACCATGATTTGCGTTGATGTAGAATCAGAATAACGAACGAGTTTTTCTTCTAATTGCGTTTTTTCATCGGCACTTAAAACATTGGCATAATCATAAACCGAAGTTTGAAAACTGGGCTTTTCCGGAATGGTAAATTGGGCAAATGCATTTGATACATTAAATAACACTAAAACGAAAAAAAGAATTTTTGAAATTCCTTGGTATTTCGTATCTCGTATCTCGTACTTCGTAATTTTCATTATCCTTTAGATATTTCGTTTGATAATTCATTCGTGTCACTTTCGTGATAAGGAAAGTATTCTTGCAATTTTGCACCGGCTCTAGTGATGCCGTCAATTAGTCCTTGCTTAAAATTTCCGTTTTTGAATTGGGCAGCCATAGCCTCTTTGGTACAATCCCAAAAGTCTTTTGGAACTACCTCGTTTATGCCTTTGTCTCCGCAAATCACAAAATGATGATCTTCTACGGCCAGGTAAATCAAAACCCCGTTTTTGAGGTCGGTTTCATCCATTCCCAATTCGTGAAAAACTTCCAAAGCCCTGTCAAAAGGAGCTTTGGAAGTTGTTTTTTCTATGTGGACTCTTATCTCGCCAGAAGTTTCCTTTTCAGCCATACGA
Organism: Flavobacterium limnophilum; assembly: GCF_027111315.2. Taxonomy (GTDB): domain Bacteria; phylum Bacteroidota; class Bacteroidia; order Flavobacteriales; family Flavobacteriaceae; genus Flavobacterium; species Flavobacterium limnophilum. The sequence continues at coordinate 222,925 of NZ_CP114289.2, forward strand.
ATAGCTTCAACAATTGCTTGTTCTTCTTCAGTGGTTAAAAAATCTTCTACTTTTGACATTTTTTTTATGTTTTGAACACAGATTTCGCAAATTGCCACAGATTTAAATTTGTGATAATTTGTGAAATCTGTGTTAGATTTTTTTTAGAATTTTACTTCAACAGGTTTCTCGGCACCTGCCACAGATTGAAAATACGCTTTTTCCTTAAATCCAAACATACCTGCAAATATTGAATTCGGGAATGTTTTGATGTGGGTATTGTAAGGTTTAACCGCTTCGTTAAAACGTGTTCTGGCTGTCAGGATTTGATTTTCCGTACTTGCCAATTCGTCCTGTAATTTCAAGAAATTAGCATTGGCTTTCAATTCAGGATATTGTTCTACTGTCACCAATAATCTCGATAAAGAACTGCTTACCCCACTCTGAGCTTGGTTGAATTGTGCTAACTGCTCTGGAGTGATATTGGCAGGGTCAACAGTTACTTGAGTGGCTTTTGCTCTAGCTTCAATAACGGCAGTCAAAGTGCTTTTTTCGAAATCGGCAGCACCTTTTACGGTATTTACCAAGTTTCCGATAAGGTCATTTCTTCTTTGGTAGGCCGTTTGTACGTCACCCCAAGATTGCTCCACAGTTTGACTTAAAGTCACTGCAGTATTATTAATTCCTTTAACCCAGCTGTAAATTCCAATAATGAAAACTGCTGCAATAATCCAAGGTAAAAATTTTTTAAAATCCATTTTTGTTTAATTTAAAGTTTAGTGTTTATTTTTGATTTAATTTTTTAAAGTTCGTTTTTGATATTCGTCAACTGTACTTTTATGGTTTCCAGTTTGCTGATGATGTCAAATTTGTCCAAAGTTTTCTTTTGTCCTTCTTTCAAATGTGTTCTTGCACCTTCGAGCGTGAAACCTCTTTCTTTGACCAAATGGTAAATTAATTGCAGGTTTTTCACGTCTTCGGGCGTAAACATTCGGTTTCCTTTGGCGTTTTTTTTTGGTTTAAGAATGTCAAATTCACTGTCCCAAAAGCGAATAAGTGAGGCATTCACGTCAAAAGCTTTGGCAACTTCGCCAATGCTGTAATATCTTTTGTCTTTAGATAACTCTATATGCATAGTTATATTTTATTTTTTTGTCAACTAAATACTTTTTATATCTTTTCTAATGTTGAAATCCACTTATTGAATCTTGGACATTTATTTCTTATTTTATTTATGCCAATATCTTGAGCTATTAAAGAACCGTGAGTAACTTTAGAGTAATCTTTTATTATTCTTGTTAATCTTTTGGATGGAGCTGTAATGTTGCTGTCATTAATTAATTCTGGATTTTGATTATTATCTATGGTTTCGACCAAATAATTGTAATCTAAAAATTCATTTTCTTCAAATCCATTATTAAAAACATCAATATTACAAAATAATAATCCTTCAAATTCGTGTAATTGAATATATGGAATAAATCTAATTTGTAATTGCACTTGAATATCAGCTAACATCCCTTCTTCCATCAAATCCATTCCGATATTTTTATCAGTTTGTTTATTGGCTTGTGTCCAATTCGGATAATTATGATTGGCGTGAATGCCGTAAAAATCGATTAAAGTGGTTATGTAAGCTGTTTGGTCTTGTTTTAAATGTGTTTCAATTTGATGTTTCAGTGATGACCAATTCACGATTCCACCTGCTGTTTTTTTAATTGTTGGGTTTTGAATAATAATCCCAAATTGATTGAAATGAGGTTGCAAAATGTCATTGCAAAATTCCTGTTCAGTTTGTCCTTCACAAATTATAATGATGCGTTTCATATGTGTAAATTATATTTTTCAGCGGTCACATATGGTATCGCCTTTTTTCTCATTGGTGTTTGCTTGCGCAAACTTCTTGTTAATGGCGATTTCATATTATATTTTTACGAAAGTTTGTCCTGAATTAATAATATTTCTTTCCCATAAATCTCCCAATGTAAAATCATCCAACCATATTTTTAAATCCTCTGAATTTAATCTATTAAAAACAGTTTGGTTTTCTGCTACGCTTCTGTCAATAACAACAATGTCTTCAGGATTAAATTTACTTATTAATCCTGGTGATTGTGTGGCTACAATTACTTGAGACTTGCTGGATGCAACTTGTATCATTCCAGCCAATTTGCCAATGGCAAATGGGTGTAAGCCCAATTCTGGTTCGTCTATAATAATTACTGATGGAGGAGTTGGTTGCATCAATAATGTAGTTAATGCAATAAAACGCAATGTTCCATCGGATAATTGATAGGCAGAAAAATTACTTTCAGCATCTCCTTTGTCAATCCATCGTATGGCAATTTCATTTTCGTCCAATCGATTTGGTTCTAAAATTAATTTATCAATATAAGGAGCAACAGATTGTATTGTTTTTTCAATTCTGTTGTAAATTTTAGGATGGTTGATTTTTAATAAATAAAGAAAAGCAGGGAGGTTTCTTCCGTCTTGTTTCAAATACAGATTGTCATTTATATCACATTCTCTTCTTAAAAATGAAGTAGAAGAGGTATCGTGAAAATGGAATACCTGAATGTTTTTTAAATGGTCTTTTAGGTAATTATTTCTGTAAGAACCATTTTTTGTAATGTTGCTTTCTTCTATATTAGATGAATAATAATATCCATTGGTGTTGTTTTCTTTTGAAACATTAAATCCAGAAGCCTCTTTCTCAAAATATAATCCGCCTTCTTTGGTCTGAGCTAGGTTAAAAAAGTAAGCATTATTGTTGTTGTCTCCGCTATTGAAAATTAGTTTTCCAAACAGATTTTCAGTTCTTTTTCTTCCAAAATAAAGCAAATTATCAACTTTTTCTTCTAATACGAATTTCTGTAAGCGTTCATTAAAAATAGCATTGATGAGTTTGAAAAATGAAATAAAATTACTTTTTCCCACACCGTTGCTGCCAATAAGAATATTGATTGGTTTTAATTCCAATTCTAATTTCTTAATCGATTTGTATCCTTTTATTTCTAAATAATCAATCATAAATAGTTGTTTCTTAAATCCTAAGCTTTTCAAAAAATACTAGTCAAACGATTGATTTTCTTGATTTGCCAATTGCGCGATGGCCACATATTCCACCGCCGAAATATTGCCATAATAAAAGTTGAGCGGATTCATAACCTTGCCGTTTTTATGCACTTCGTAATGCAAATGCGGCCCTTCCGATCTTCCCGTGCTTCCCACATAACCAATTACGTCACCACGTTTTATCCGTTGGCCAGCCCTGCATTTGTATCGGCTAAGATGCGCATATAAAGTTTCATATCCAAAACCGTGTCTGATCACGATATGATTTCCAAATCCCGAAGCCGTATTGTCTGCTCGCGCTACAACCCCGTCGCCAGTGGCATAAATAGGAGTCCCCGTTTTAGCGGTAAAATCCATTCCCTCGTGCATTTTTCTCGCCTTGGTAAACGGATCCGTTCGGTATCCAAAACCCGAAACCATTCGCTTCAAATTCTCGTTTTTCACGGGTTGAATCGCCGGTATTGCTGCCAATAATTTGTCTTTTGCCTTGGCCATTTTCAAAATATCGTCCAATGATTTCGATTGTATGGCCAATTCTTTCCGAATCACGTCAATTCTTTTGGTGGTGTTGGTCACCAACTGCGAATTGTCGTAGCCTTCCAATTCCTTGTATCGGTCAACCTCCTTAAAACCGGATTTTCGTTCCTCCTCGGGAATGGGCGAAGCGTTGAAATACACCCTGTATAAATTATTGTCCCGGTCTTCAATAAATTCGATGACGCTTTCCACCTCGTCCATTTTTTTGTTCAAGATGGCATAACGCAATTTTAAATTCTCGATTTCACGAGCCTGTTTCCTGTTTTTTGGAGTTTCAAAATAAGGTGTATTCAATAAAGCGATAACACTCAAAAAACCAAACAACGCCGAAGCCACTAAAAACAACAAAACAACGCCAATTTTCTTCCTGGTTTTTGTTATTATCTTTCTATAGGCTAGATTTTCGGAATCGTAATAATATTTTACTTTCGCCATATTTTAAAATACCCTATTTTTGCACATCGTGAAAAGGTTAGTCGAACAAATTTAATAAATGTTTCATTTCTCACACCCTTTTTTCGATAATAAATATTTTAATGTGCCTTTTCCAGCTATTCGTTGCAAGTTCTCGTCTTGAAATCCTTTTTTCTAATGAGCCAGCAGGAGCTTCCTTTGGTCGCTCTGCCACCTCAAGAAAAAATAGATTTCAAAACTTCGAAGCTTTCCACTTCTATCTGGGGCATAAAATAACAGTATAATTAAAAAAACTTTGTGCCTTAGAGCCTTAGTGGCAAACAAACAATAAAAATGAAATCACAAGACGTACGCAAACAATTTCTGGATTTTTTCGAAAGCAAAGGACATTTAATAGTTCCATCAGCGCCAATAGTGCTCAAAAACGACCCAACCCTGATGTTCAACAACTCGGGAATGGCACAGTTCAAAGAATATTTTTTGGGTAACGCCACGCCGAAAAGCAAAAGAATTGCCGATACACAAAAATGTCTTCGAGTTTCCGGAAAACACAACGATTTAGAGGAAGTTGGTATTGATACCTACCACCACACAATGTTCGAAATGTTGGGGAACTGGTCTTTTGGCGATTATTTCAAAAAAGAAGCCATCAACTGGGCTTGGGAATTATTGACCGAAGTGTATAAAATACCAAAAGACATTCTTTACGTTTCCGTTTTTGAAGGAAATGCCGAAGAAAACGTTCCTTTCGACCAAGAAGCATACGATATTTGGAAAACCTTAATCGATGAAGACCGAATTATTCTTGGAAACAAGAAAGACAATTTCTGGGAAATGGGCGATCAAGGGCCTTGCGGACCCTGTTCCGAAATTCACGTGGACATTCGTTCTGCCGAAGAAAAAGCCTTGGTTTCAGGAAAATCATTGGTAAACAATGACCATCCACACGTTGTCGAGATTTGGAACAACGTATTTATGGAATTCAACCGTAAAGCCGATGGTTCATTGGAAAAATTGCCGGCACAACACGTCGATACCGGAATGGGATTCGAAAGATTGTGTATGGTTTTGCAAGGCGTTCAGTCTAACTATGACACTGATGTTTTTACACCACTTATTAGAGAAATCGAATTAATTACAGGAGCAAAATATACCATAAAAGCATCCAACGAAGAAGAAGATAAAGTAAATATTGCCATTCGCGTCATTGCAGATCACGTTCGTGCAGTTGCTTTCTCCATTGCCGATGGTCAATTGCCGTCTAATACTGGAGCGGGTTACGTAATTCGCAGGATTTTGCGTCGCGCCATTCGTTACGGTTTTACCTTTCTGAATACAAAAGAACCATTTATATATAAATTGGTTGAAACTTTGAGTACACAAATGGGAGGTTCGTTCCCAGAAATAAAATCGCAAAAAACACTTTGCACCAACGTGATTCGAGAAGAAGAAAATTCTTTTTTAAGAACCTTGGATCAAGGTTTGGTTTTGTTGGAAAATATAATTGCCAATTCAAAAGAAACTGTTATTTCAGGTAAAAAAGCGTTTGAACTGTTTGATACCTATGGTTTTCCAATCGATTTGACGGCTTTGATTCTTTCCGAAAAAGGATTGAGTTTAGACGAAGCGGCTTTCGAAGCGGAATTGCAAAAACAAAAAGAGCGTTCTCGTGCGGCTTCCAAAGTGAAAGCTGGAGATTGGCAGATTTTGGTCGATGACGAAGAACAAGAGTTTATAGGATATGATTATACGGAAGCAAAAGTAAAAATCACTCGTTATAGAAAGGTAGAAAGTGTAAAAGACGGCGAGATTTACCAATTGGTTTTCAATATGACACCATTTTATCCAGAAGGGGGAGGACAAGTCGGAGATGTCGGGGTTCTTGAAACCGCCAACGGAGATGTTATTTATATAATTGATACCAAAAAAGAAAACAACCAGATAATTCATTTTACAAAAGAATTACCGGCTAATTTGACCGAGATTTTCAAAGTAATCGTTGGGCCAGATTTAAGACGCAAATCGGCGGCAAATCACTCAGCTACACACTTGATGCATCAAGCTTTGAGAAGTATTCTTGGAACTCACGTGGAACAAAAAGGGTCTTTGGTAAATTCTAGAAATTTGCGTTTCGATTTTTCTCATTTCTCTAAAATGACAGATGATGAATTGACTCAAGTGGAAGATTTTGTTAACGCCAGAATTCAAGAGCAATTGCCTTTGATAGAAAGAAGAAATATTCCTTTCCAGCAAGCTGTTGACGAAGGCGCAATGGCTTTGTTTGGTGAAAAATATGGCGATACCGTTCGTGCCATCAAGTTTGGGGAAAGTATGGAATTGTGTGGAGGAATTCACGTAAAAAACACGGCAGAAATTTGGCATTTCAAAATTATTTCAGAAGGCGCCGTTGCAGCAGGAATTCGTCGTATCGAAGCGATTACCAGCGATGCAGTGAAGGCCTATTTTGAAACTCAGGAAAATACTTTGAGCGAGGTTAAATCGGTTTTGAAAAATCCTCAAGATGTAATCAAAACGGTTCATTCGTTGCAAGATGAAAATGCGAAATTGAAAAAACAATTGGAGGTTTTGTTGAAAGATAAAGCCAAAAACATGAAAGGAGAATTGGCTCAGGAACTTCAAGAAGTTAACGGTGTACAATTCCTTGCCAAACAAGTCGATTTGAGTCCAGAAGGGGCAAAGGATTTGGCTTATGAACTGGGGACTTTAGGAACAAACTTATTCTTGGTACTCGCAACAGCCGAAGAAGGAAAACCAATGTTGAGCTGTTATATTTCGAAAGAATTAGTTGCCGAGAAAAATCTAAATGCAGGAGCCGTGGTTCGTGAGTTAGGGAAATTCATCCAAGGTGGAGGTGGTGGTCAGCCATTTTTTGCAACCGCAGGAGGTAAAAAAGTGGAAGGAATCCAGGAAGCTTTGTCAAAAGCGATTGATTTTGTGAAATAACAAATAGTTCTCACTTCAAAGAACATCAAAATAAAAAGGGTTTGGCTTTAGTCAAACCCTTTTTTATTTGAATTTATTTTGTTTTCTTTTGCGCATTTACGGCTTCCCTGTAGGCTTTGTATTTCGCTTCACCCAATAATTCCTTCATTCTCGCATTTTTGATTTTGCTATACACTTTAGCTTTCATGATTTTTTCTTCATCAGTAAAATCGGGGTCGGCTCTGAGTTGTTTGCCGTATTCACCGCTTTCTGCTATAAATTCTCTCATTTTTACTTGTTCTTCCGGTGTTATTGCAGCTATTTTGAACGCTTCTAGAAGGTTGGCTTCTTTTTTGGCTTTTCCTGCTTCTTTATCTTCTTTGGAAGCAGTTTTTTCTGTAGGAGTCTTAACCTCCGCTTTTTCTTGTGCCACTGCCGTTAAAGTAAGGCATGTGATAAAAATTGTTGTCAAAAGGGTTTTCTTCATTTTATTCTGTTTGTAGGTTTGGAGTTTGTTTAGTTGTGGGTAACTTTTGCAAATGTAAATAAAAATGCAAGTTAACATCAAATTTATGTAATAAATTCTGTTTCCAATACATCGCATTGCCTTGAAAAAGAGTGCTGAATTGAGGTAATAAAGAAAAAACTAACGCCAGGTAATAATATATCGAAAAAATTTATTGAAAATTCGTGGATCAATAAAGGATTAAACGGATTAAATCTTGGTAACGTGTAAAAAAAAACTTCCCAATTTCTTGAGAAGTTTTGTGGGCGATGAGGGGTTCGAACCCCCGACCCCCTCGGTGTAAACGAGGTGCTCTGAACCAGCTGAGCTAATCGCCCTATTTTATTAGGCTGCTATCATTTCGTGATTGCGAGTGCAAATATAGGGTGGTTTTTTGCTTTTCCAAAACATTTTGATGAAAATTTCCATATTTTTTTTGAAGAAGAATGTATTGTGTTGGTATTTAAATTATTAAGATGTGGTAAAAATTCCAAACAAACTCCGTTTCTGTCTTGAAAACGGAGTTTGTGGTGTTGTTTGACAATTATCTCGACATTGTAGGCTCGTTGCGATAAACATAATCGCCATGAAGACCCGTGAATGCTTTTCTCATTTCGTCAAAAAAAGCTTTTCTGTCTGCTTCTTTGGGCCAAGCTGCTTTGATTAATTCATCATCCTTGTCGCTTGATTTTTCCATATCCGACATCGAATCAAACAAGAAGGCTTCCATAAAATCCCTGCTGTCTGATCCCCAAGCATGGCGATGTGGATAATAAGCTTTGATGTAAGGATTTTTCATCGTTACTTTCTCGTTAAATTCTTTCAATCCTTTGCCTTGCCCATTCATTGATAGTTGAGACCTGCGAATATATACGATCATGGGTTCTTTTGAATCGGTTTTCAATTGTTTTTCGCCTACCATTGGTTGAGAAGTGTAAATTTCATCAGAATGTTTGGTGATGTAATAGCTCCTTTGTTTGTCAAAAAAAGCTTTTCTCGCTTTTTCGTCCGGCCAGGCTTTCTTGATTAATTCGTCCGTAATATCATTAACTTTTTCGATGTCTTCCCATGTTTTATAAACTGAAACGTGTAAAACTTCGGAACTGTTTGCGGTGTAATAATGTGTCAGGATTTCAGAGCCAATTATTAAATCATTCTTGCTGGTAACCTTGTCATAGTATTCCTGTTCGGTTTTTTGCCAATCGGCTCTGTCGGAATCAAGATTTCGATACATGGTTGTAATTACGATATAAACCGGTTTTGGATCTTCTTGAGCACTGACATTCACGCTCAATAGAAATGTAAAAATTAACATTCCCAACACTAAAAAGTTGCTTTTTTTCATGATGACTTAGTTGTTTAATGAATAATTAATTGAAGAACAAGAGTTAAAGCTAATCAATTAATGGTCAACTATTTGTAAAAAATTAACATAAATTACAAACAAAAAATCATCATATGTGTTAAATTGCCGTGTTTAATGGTAGTTCAGCCACTACAAAGGTACTTCCTCCCACAAAAACAAAATCATTTTTTGTGGCCATATTCCTTGATGCGTCATAAGCTTCTGTTACTGAGTGGTATGTTTTTCCTTTTAGGTTGAATTTTTGGGCCTTCTCTTGCAGAAGAACTGCTTCTAGCCCACGAGGAATGTTAGGTTTGCAGAAATAGTAAATGGCAGCGGTAGGGAAAAGAGGCAAAACTTCATCCAGATCCTTGTCGTTGACCACACCCAAGACAATATGTAAAGTGTCGTATTTTTCTTTTTGAATTTGCTTCATCACAATTTCCAATCCATTTTTGTTGTGGGCCGTGTCACAAATAATTTTTGGTGATTCGCCCAGTTTTTGCCATCTTCCTTTGAGTCCCGTGTTTTTCACGACATTTAATAAACCCGATTTGATGTTTGTTTCGTGAATTTTAAAATCATTCTGGGCATTTATTACCGCAATGGTTTGCAACACTGTTTTTTTGTTGTGAACTTGATAATCTCCAATTAAATCGGATGGATGGTTTTCGTGAATTAAATCCGATGCAAAATAGATTTTCGAATTATTTTCCTTGGCTTTGGCCAAAAAAACAGGTTTTGTTTCATTTGTGTATTCTCCTATTACAACAGGAATTCCGGGTTTGATGATTCCGGCTTTTTCGTAAGCGATGGATTCGAGGGTGTTTCCCAGAAATTGGGTATGGTCCAATGCAATGTTTGTAATTGCCGAGACCAATGGCGTAATAATATTGGTGGCATCCAATCTTCCGCCCATTCCAACTTCTATTATGGCGATGTCCACCTTTTCTTTGGCAAAATAATCGAAAGCCAAACCAACGGTCATTTCGAAGAAACTCATATCGTTGGCTTCAAAAAAAGTCTTGTTTTTGTTGATGAATTCACAAACAAAATCTTCCGAAATTTCGTCTCCGTTAATTTTGATGCGTTCCCTATAATCTTTTAAGTGGGGAGAAGTATACAAGCCAACTTTATATCCGGATTCCTGAAGGACGGATGCCAACATGTGCGAGGTGGATCCTTTGCCGTTTGTGCCTGCCACGTGAATGCATTTAAGATTTTTCTCTGGATTGCCAAGATGATTGGCCAGCAAATAGGCGTTGGTCAAATCTTTTTTATATGCCGAAGCGCCCTGAAGTTGGTACATTGGCAATTGATTAAACATCCAGTTTATGGTTTCTTGGTAGTTCATTTTTTTGAATAAATTATTCCGAAGATTTAAAAATTACGGTAATAAATCCTATTTGCGTTTCTGGTGCATTTGAGTCAGCTTGCCATTTGTGTTTTTTGGCTGTTGCCAATGCGGGTTCAATTAAACAAGGGTCGGTATTTGTTGTCCCTTTTGAATATTTTGCTGCAATTACATCGCCATTTCGGTTTACCGTAATTTGAACTACAACCGTTCCATATTCATTGCACTTTTGATGCACTTTTCCGCTGCTGCTTAATTTCCTGCCACTCAATCTCCATCCGTTTCCAGAACCTGTTCCACTTCCTGAACCAGTACCATAACCGCTACCGTTTCCAAGTCCAGTTCCGGTTCCTGATCCACCTCCGCCATTATAACCTTTTGCATTTGGGTCGCCATTTAGTTTTCCTTTATTCCCTCCAGATTTGTCGTTTCCGTCACCTGATTTATTGGAGCCATTCATAATGCTTGATAGTGCATCCGATGTTGATTTTGATGGTTTTGGAGCCTCCTTGACTATGGGTTTGGTGATTGTTTTTTCGGGATTTTTTGTTTGCGAAATGATGGGTGCTTCCGTGGTTTCCTGTGTCAAGACTTTTTCTGCGGTTGTTGTCGATTTAATTGGAATTGCTTTTACAGTTGGTGCCGACAAGTCTTTGGATTGGTAATTTTTTCCCGAACCCAGTTCACTGTTCCCAAAATTGATGGCAATTTCTCCGCCGCCACCGCCTTCGAGTTTGTCGGGAACGGTATCCACGGCCAGTTTTAGAAACAACAATAACAAGAACAGCAGTATGAATAATACTGTTGTCAGGGCAAATGATTTTTTTTCGTATTCGGTTTCTAAAATTTTCATTCGGTTTTTTATTTTGGGCTTACAGCCAAAACAATTTTGAATTTATTTCTGTAGGCTATATCCATGACGGTCACCGCTTTTTCGATGGGAACGCCTTCTTCCACGTGCAAAAGAATGGTTGGATCGGCTTGGTTGGCAAGCATCGTTTTCAGCTTTTCTTCCAAAGTGTTTTCGGCAAATTGATCTTTGTCGATGAAGTATTCCAGATTTTTATTGACACTTACCGAAACATTTTTCACCTCCTCGGATTTGCCGGATGATTTTGGCAGGACTAGATCCAGTGCGTTATTTGAGACGATGGTTGTGGATGCAATCATGAAAAAGATAAGCAACAAAAACACGATATCCGTCATGGATGACATATTGAATTCAGCCGAGACTCTATTTCTTCCTCTTAAATTCATTGGATTAGGTTGGTTCGTTTAACAAATCAAGAAATTCAACCACATTGGCTTCCATTTGGTTTACAATCTTGTCGGTTTTGGTAACCAGGTGGTTGTAACCCACATAAGCAATGATTCCCACGATTAAACCAACAACGGTAGTCATCATGGCGGTATAAATTCCTTCGGATAGCGTGCTCATTTCTATTTTGCTGTTGCCACTTTCGGCCATTTTATGAAAGGCAATAACCATTCCGACAACGGTTCCCAAAAATCCGGTCATGGGGCCTGCACCGGAAATGGTTGCCAGCATGCTGACGTTTTTTTCGAGTTTGTAGATTTCGAGCTTTCCGGCATTTTCAATGGCTGTGTGAATGTCGGACAGGGGTTTTCCTATTCTCGAAATTCCTTTTTCTATCAATCGAGCCACGGGTGAATTGGTTTGGGCACAAAGCATTTTTGCCGCATCAATTTTGCCTTTCATGATGTTCAGTTTGATGTTGTTCATAAAATTGGAATCGATTTTTGAAGCGGCATTAATGGCCATAAGTCTTTCGAAATAGAGATAAATGGCAAAAAACAACATTATGAAAATGGCGGCCATTATGGTTTGTCCGGCAATTCCGCCGCTAAAAACAATATCCATTACGGATAATTCGGGTTTTTGGGAGAGTTGCTCTGCGGCTTGTGTTGCCACGGCTGTTGAATCAATTTGGAGAAAAGGCATCATTTTTTTGTATTTAGTGTAAGGGTATTGAATGTAAAATTGGGGTCACCGTTTTTAAGAACGCCCAAACTTACTAAAAATTGTAGTCTAATGAAATGTTCTAACGCTTCATTTTTAGGGTCAATTTTAAACTCAAAAATCCAATTATTCCCGCTGTCAAGGATGAAATCAGAATGATGAATTTTGCGTTGTTGATAATGGTGGTGTCGTCAAAAGCCAGCAAAGTGACAAAGATGGACATCGTGAAACCAATTCCTCCCAAAAAGCCAACTCCAAATATTGATTTCCAATTCAAATCGCTTGGGAGTTTGCAAATTCCAGATTTTACCGCCAAGAAACTCAATGCGAAAATCCCGAGAGGTTTTCCCACGATGAGTCCCAAGGCTATTCCGATGCTGTAATGTTCGGTAAGGATTTCGCCCATGTTCGAACTCAAAATGATTGCCGTATTGGCCAATGCAAAAATGGGAAGTATGATGAAAGCAACTGGTTTATGTAAAAAATGTTGTAAAACGATGGATATTGATTTTTTGCTTCCGTCTCCAAAAGGGATGGCAAACGCCAATAAAACTCCCGTAATAGTGGCGTGAACGCCTGAATTGAGCATAAAATACCACATCACGACGCCTCCAATTAAGTAGGGAATCAAGTTTTTTACTTTCAAACGGTTCAGGATTAGCAGTATGACAAAAACTCCCAAAGCGGCCAATAGATTGTTCCAAAATAATGTTTTTGTGTAAAAAACGGCAATTATTAAAATCGCACCCAAGTCGTCTATGACAGCCAATGCAGTCAAGAATATTTTTAAGGAAGTAGGGACTCTTTTTCCTAATAACGATAAAATTCCAAGCGCAAATGCAATGTCGGTAGCCATCGGAATCCCCGCTCCAGATTGGGTGTTGGTACCAAAATTGAAAAATAAATACAAGGCTGCAGGAATCAACATTCCGCCAATTGCCCCAAAAATGGGTAATAGCGCATTTTTAATATTGGATAGTTCTCCTTGATACACTTCTCGTTCCAATTCGAGTCCAATCAGCAAAAAGAAGATGACCATAAGTCCGTCATTGATCCAGTATTCTATGGATTCTCCAGCAAAATTGGTGTGCCAAAAATGTTGGTATTCGATACTGAAAACCGAATTGGCCAATAGTAGCGAAATCAGTGTACAACCGATAAGTATGAGTCCTCCCGCTTTTTCGCTGTCGAAAAATTCTTTAAAAAGCGTGGTGGAAATTGTTCGTTTTTGTTGTTTCATTATGTTGTTTTTATAGTCAAAATAGAGGGTTAATCAAGAATAAATAATTCCTGAACTGTGATCTGTTTTTGCTCCCGTTACGCTGCTCAAAACATTGATTTCATCTCTTAATTTCAGAATTCCCAATAAGGCAAAAATTAAGGCTTCCTTGAATTCTAGAATTTTGGCGGATGGAATCACGATTTCTATTTCTGGTAAATAATAGTCAATACGTTCGATGAGAAAATCATTGTATGCACCACCTCCCGTTATCAAAATGCGTCCTTTTTTATTAGGTAAAGCCAGTGCAGTTTGAAAGGCAACATGCTCGGTAAAGGTACATAATTTATTTTCAATGGGAATTTCGAAACTTTCGATTAGGGGTAAAATGACTTGTTTTACAAATTCAAAACCCAATGATTTAGGGAATTTTTGTCGGTAAAAATCCAAGGCGTTTAATTGGTTCAACAAATCGGCATTGATTTTGCCCGTTCTGGAAATTTCGCCTTTGTCGTCATAATTCAATCCCAATTGATTGGCATAATAATTCAAAACCGTGTTTACCGGCGAAATATCGAAAGCAATGCGTTGACCGTTTTGTTCAAAAGAAACATTCGAAAACCCGCCCAAATTGATGCAATAATCGTATTCCGAAAACAAAATTCGGTCACCAATTGGAACCAAAGGAGCTCCTTGACCTCCCAGTTGTACATCCTGGATCCTGAAATCACAAACCACGGTTTGATGAATCAAGCTAGAAATTTCGGGCAAGTTGCCTATTTGCAACGTAAATCCATTTTGGGGTTGGTGCAAAATAGTATGACCGTGAGAACAAACTGCATCAAGGTTTTCAATTTTATGCTTTTCGATAAAAGTGGAAATGATCGAAGCGAGAAGTTTTGTGTATTCTTGGTTTAACTTTTCAAGTTCCATTTCAGAATAATCGACCGCCGATTTTAATTGGTTAATCCAACTTTGGCTGTAGCCGATGGTTTCGCTTTCCATAATTTCAAAAAACCATTTGTCGTTTTCCAAACGGAATTTAATATGGGATAAATCTACGCCATCAAGCGAGGTTCCTGACATAACTCCAATAACGTTGTAGTTGTTTTTTTTCATTAGCCAAATTTACGAATCAAAATTGAAAAGTTCCGTATAAAAAATTATCTTTGAGTATGTTTTTATAACAAAATTCGACATTAATTTTATATTATTATGGATTTTAGTCTAAACGAAGAACAATTAATGGTACAACAAGCCGCCAGGGATTTTGCCCAAAACGAGCTTTTGCCTGGTGTAATTGAAAGAGATGAAAAGGGAATTTTTCCGGCCGAGCAAGTCAAAAAAATGGGCGAGCTTGGATTTATGGGAATGATGGTGGATCCAAAATACGGCGGAAGCGGACTCGACACGATTTCGTATGTGTTGGCAATGGAAGAAATTTCCAAAGTTGATGCTTCGGCAGCGGTGGTGATGTCTGTCAATAATTCGCTGGTTTGTTGGGGTTTGCAGGCTTTTGGGACCAAAGAACAAAAACAACAATGGTTGCCGCTTTTGGCTTCGGGCCAAATTCACGGCGCCTTTTGTTTGAGCGAACCCGAAGCGGGAAGTGATGCGACTTCACAAAAGACAACTGCCATTGATATGGGAGATTATTATTTGGTAAACGGAACAAAAAACTGGATTACCAATGGAAATACGGCTTCGTTTTATATTATTATTGCCCAAACCGATGTCGAGAAAAAAAGCAAAGGAATCAACGCCTTGATTATGACTAAGGATATGCCGGGTTTTTCCATTGGCCCCAAAGAACATAAAATGGGGATTCGTGGCTCTGATACGCATTCGTTGCAATTTAACGATGTAAAAGTGTCTAAAGAAAACAGGATTGGAGAGGAAGGTTTTGGATTTAAATTTGCGATGAAAACCTTGGCAGGCGGAAGAATTGGAATTGCTTCTCAGGCTTTGGGAATCGCTTCTGGAGCTTACGAATTGGCATTGAAATATTCGAAAGAGCGAAAATCCTTTGGTACGGAAATTTGCAATCATCAAGCCATTGCTTTCAAACTTGCCGATATGGCCTTGAATATCGAAGCAGCTCGTCATCTCTGTTTAAAAGCGGCTTGGGACAAAGACAATCATCATAATTACGATATTAGTGGTGCAATGGCTAAACTTTTTGCATCACAGACAGCTATGGATACCACTGTAGAGGCAGTGCAAATTCATGGCGGAAACGGTTATGTCCGTGAATATCACGTGGAGCGAATGATGCGCGATGCCAAAATTACCCAAATCTACGAAGGTACTTCCGAAATTCAGAAAATCGTGATTTCCAGGAGTATTATTGCGGGATAAATTTAAACTAATTGTAGCGATATAACCCTGTCAGAGTTTTAAACTCTGACAGGGTTTTTATTAAACCATAACTACTTTTTTTTAAAGATTTTGCTTATTTTCGCCTTATGAAAAACATCATCATCACGGGAACTTCCAGAGGAATTGGTTACGAACTGGCGCTTCAGTTTGCCAATGCCGGTCACAATGTATTGGCCATCTCCAGAAAAACGCCTCAAGCCCTTATCGAAAACTCAAATATCAGTTGTCTTTCCATCGATTTATCGGATGAAAACGAAATGCAGAAAGTGGAAAATTTTCTTTCCCATTCTTGGAAAAAAGTGGATATAGTTATCCACAACGCAGGAAGTCTATTGTTGAAACCTTTTTCGGAAACCACTCAAGAAGATTTTGAAAACATATATAAAGTGAACGTTTTTGGTGTGGCCAATTTGACTCGGGTTTGCTTGCCCTATTTGCAAAAAGGCAGCCACGTGGTTACCATAAGTTCGATGGGAGGAATACAAGGAAGCTTGAAATTCGCGGGATTGGCAGCCTACAGTTCCAGCAAAGGAGCGGTTATTACCTTGTCAGAATTATTGGCAGAAGAATACAAGGAAAGAGGAATTTCGTTCAATGTTTTGGCTCTTGGCGCCGTCCAGACCGAAATGCTGCAAGAAGCATTTCCGGGTTATGAAGCACCGATTACCGCTAACGAAATGGCCCATTATATTTTCGATTTTGCCTTGACCGGAAACAAATATTACAACGGAAAAGTGCTGCAGGTTTCATCGACGAATCCGTAGTTGAATTATAAATTATGAGTGATACGCTTGCGAAATACATCCCAGAACACGCCGTAAAACCAGTTTTTGAACTGATTGTAGTCAATCAAGTTCATCTCAAAATTGTGAATGAACGCGTGACCCGTCATGGTGATTATCGAAAAGGACCAAGTGGAAAACATGAAATCACGGTAAACGCCAGCTTGAACAAATACAAGTTTTTGATTACGCTGGTTCACGAAATTTCGCATTTGGTGGCGTTCGAAAAATTTGGTCGCAACATTAAACCTCATGGGAATGAATGGAAATATTCTTTTCAACGGTTGATGATTCCCTTTATTCGTCCAGAGATTTTTCCCGGTCATTTGTTGCCTTTGTTGGCCAGACACTTCAAAAACCCCACGGCCAGCAGCGATACCGATGCGACTTTGACATTGGCACTCAAACAGTTTGACGTTCAAAACGATAAGAATTATATTTTCGAAATTCCTTACGACAGTATTTTCAGGATTCACAACGGCAAGATTTTCAAGAAAGGAGTTTTAAGAACCAAACGTTATGAATGTGTTGAGGTAAGTTCAGGAAGAACCTATCTTTTTAATCCCAATGCAGAGGTGGAATTGTTGCCGAGTTGATTATATTTGCACCCTAAATAAATAGAACAAGACTCTTTTGCTAAAAAGCAAAGTCTTTTATCAACAATCAAGATGAATAAAAATTATTACGCAATTATAATGGCCGGTGGAGTAGGTTCCCGATTTTGGCCAGTAAGTACTACCGAATTTCCAAAACAATTTCATGACATGTTGGGAGCAGGGGAAACCTTGATTCAGAAAACTTTCAGTAGATTGTCGAAATTGATTCCGGTGGAGAATATCCTTATTTTAACCAACGAAAAATACAATTCGATAGTGTTGGAACAATTGCCAATGGTGAAACAAGAACAAGTTTTACTGGAACCGGCAATGCGAAATACGGCGCCATGTATTTTATATGCGTCCCTGAAGATCCAAAAACAAAATCCAGAGGCTGTTATGGTCGTGGCACCAAGCGATCACTGGATAGAAGACGAAAATGCTTTTGCCGAAAACTTGCAGCAATGTTTTGATTTTTGTGCCAAAGAAAATGCCTTGATGACTCTCGGAATTCAACCTACATTTCCAAACACTGGTTTTGGTTATATTGAATACGATAAAACGGATGCGAATCCAATTAAAAAAGTATCTCAATTTCGTGAAAAACCGGATTATGAAACAGCCAAATCGTTCTTGAAAAGCGGAAATTTCTTGTGGAATGGCGGTATTTTTATTTGGAGCGTTAAATCCATAACCGAGGCTTTCGAAAAATTTCAACCACAAATGAATGCCTTGTTTCAAAAAGGATTGGAAAGCTATAACACGGCTGCCGAAAAATCGTTCATTGAAGAAAATTATGCCTTGGCCGAAAATGTTTCCATAGATTACGCCGTGATGGAAAGTGCCAAAAATGTTTATGTTCTTCCTGCCACTTTCGATTGGAACGACCTTGGAACTTGGGGGTCTTTGCACGAAAAACTAGAGAAGGACGAAAATAACAATGCGGTGGTAAATGCCACGGTTGTCTTGCAAAATTCTTCCAGCAATATTATCAGTACGGCCAAAGATAAATTAGTTATTATTGATGGATTGGAGGATTTTATCATTGTGGATAAAGACAATGTTTTGTTGATTTATCCAAAGAGCAAAGAACAAGAAATCAAAGGAATTGTAAACAGTTTGAAAGGGTAATTCCACCGTAGAGACGTTGCGCTGCAACGTCTCTATCTATCAAAGTCTATTATATCAAATAATGATTAGTCGTTTAAATACGCTTCTCTTACTTTCTTGAATAAATTAGAGGAATAAACGAAGTCAACAACAGCTTCGTTGTCGGTTCTGAAAATGTCCTCTTTTGTGCCTTCCCAAGCTTTAACTCCATTTTTTAAGAACAAGATATTCTCTCCAATTTCCATTACAGAATTCATGTCGTGGGTGTTGATTACGGTGGTAATGTTGTATTCCTCGGTGATTTCCTTGATGAGATTGTCGATTAATGTGGCCGTATTGGGGTCTAGTCCTGAATTGGGTTCGTCACAAAACAGGTATTTGGGATTGTTTACAATGGCACGCGCAATGGCGACACGTTTTTGCATTCCCCCGGAAATTTCAGAAGGCAATTTATGATGGGCATCAATAAGTGCCACTCTTTTTAGCACAAAATCAACACGATCTTGAATTTTATGTTTGTCGTCATTGGTAAACATTTTCAACGGAAAACCCACATTTTCTGAAACGGTCATCGAATCAAACAAGGCACTTCCCTGGAAAAGCATTCCAATTTCGGTTCTTAATTCCCTTTTTTCTTCTGAAGTTAGGTCTGAATAAATTCTGCCGTCAAAAGAAATGGTTCCCACTTCGGGCGTAAAAATTCCAAGTAATGACTTTAGCAAAACTGTTTTCCCGGAGCCACTTTGACCAATAATCAAGTTGGTTTTTCCCGTTTCGAAAACAGCGGAAACGCCTTTGAGAATTTTGGAATCCCCGAACGATTTTTCTAAATTTTTTATTTCTATCATTAGGTCAACATTAATTGAGTTAAGATATAATTCATCAAAATAATCGTAACCGATGTCCAAACGAATGCCACGGTACTTGCTTTGCCCACTTCAAGAGCGCCGCCTTTCATGTAATAACCGTGAAATGACGGTATTGTTGCCAATAATATGGCAAACACAAAAGCCTTGATAAAAGCATAAGCAACGTGAAATGGAACAAAATTAATTTGGATACCGTCTATAAAGTCGGTGCTTGTTGCAAAACCACCATAAACGGCTGCAATATATCCGCCAAAAACCCCCAAAAACATGCTTATCCCAATTATGAATGGATAAAGCAGGATGGCGATAAGTTTTGGAAATACCAGGTAATTTAGCGAATTCACACCCATAACCTCCAGGGCATCAATTTGTTCTGTCACGCGCATCGATCCAATACTGGACGTGATAAAGGAACCCATTTTTCCGGCCATGATAATGGAGATAAATGTTGGGGCAAATTCCAATATTACGGATTCTCGGGTGGCATATCCAATAATGGTTCTGGGAATTAGCGGATTGTTCAGGTTCAATGCGGTTTGAATGGAGACAACACCTCCCACAAAAAAGGAAATAAAAGCCACAATTCCGAGTGATCCAATAATTAAATCATCAATTTCTTTGAAGACAAGTACCCTCATCACGGACCATTTGGTCTGTTTGCTGAAAATTTCTTTCCACATCAAGAAGTATTTGCCTATCTGTGATATATAGCGAATGAGCATCATTTTTTTAGTGTTCGGTTTACGGTTTGCAGTATTCAATCAAGAATACAAGTACGCAAAAATACTGTATTTTGTTGGAATTTTGGATTTTGTTTTTGATTACGAAATATTAAAACAATTTCTCCTTCATTTTCTGCAAACGGTATTTTCGAATGAATTTGGCTTGCTCTGGATTGACCAATATGGTTTTTTTGGCAGATTTGGCTTTCCAAAATCCTTGAATGTAATCTAAAAAAAGCAATGGTTTTTTCTTCATCATTGCCAGTTTTGCCGAAGCAATTGCGGTAATAAAAAATCCGTAACCCAAGGTGTAAAAAGCTTCACCTTGTTTGTAGCGTGCCGTTTTGTTGTAGTTGGCGCCCGTGGGTTTGAGGTGTTTTACGTGCAAACTTTCGTCAGTAACCACTTTCCAATTGTAGAATTTGCAAAGCAATTCGTCAACCGTGTCCCAACCCATTGCTGGTTTTAAACCTCCAATTTGCTGGAAAGTTGCTTTTCTATATGCTTTGAGTGCGCCTCGAATATGATCTTTGTCGGTCAGGTTTTCCAGAATCCAGTCGCCATTTTTTTCGATGTAACAAAATCCTCCTGCCATTCCAATTGTTGGATCAGATTCAAAATGTTTGATGACGGTTTCGAAATAATTTGGAGGAAAAATCAAGTCGGCATCAATTTTCACGATTAAATCGTAGTTTTCATCCAATGTTTCGAACCCTTTTTGAAAAGCTTGAATCACTTTGCTTCCTGGTAAATGTATGTTTTTGGAAGTTTTGTTTACTAAACTGATATACGGGTTTTCTTTGGCAAAATCCAAAACAATTTCGGCAGTTTTGTCCGTGGAATTATCGTTGACCACCACAATTTTTGACGGCAAAACGGTTTGCGAAATCAAGGATTGCAAGGTCAAAGGAATAAGTGCTTCTTCGTTGTAAGACGGAATAACTATGTAATATCTCATGAGGTTAATTACTAATTATTAGTCACTTTTTCAGCATAAACGATATAATATCTCGGCGTGAAAAATCGCAATAAGGGTCGGAATCCAATTTTCTTTACAGGATGCGTAAATTTCTGCCTGTCGATGATTTTCCAGCCTGTTTTTTCCAAAAGCCAGTCCAATTGCCAATCCTCAAATTCGTGGTAATGTCTGTCCCACATATCGGTTTTGCTTCTATAAGCCGGCGAAAACCACAAACGCAACGGAATGGAAATCAGTAGTTTGTTGCATTTCACGTTTTCCAATACCGTGTAAGGATTCAATAAATGTTCGAAGATTTCAAAAGCGGTAAAAACAGTGTAGTTCTCGTTTTGCAATGCCGCTTGATTGTTGTCGATATCTTCGCCTGTAGTGTTTTTTACGCTGTATCCGTTTTCTCCCATTATTTTGGAAAAAGGATTTGGAACGCCTAAATCAAGGATGGTTTCGGAAGTTGGAACGTGTTTTTGTAAAAATTCTAAAGTGTGTTTGAATCTTTTATTGGGAAATGTTTTTTCGTACATAGTCTTTGCGAGGAACGAAATAGTCTTTCGTTCATAAGTTTAATTAGGCTGTAAATGTACAAAGTTTTGGTGTCTTTTTGTAATCAAATTTATCGTGATATTTTATTGATCAAGGCCAAAAAAGCTTCGATTTTTTCAGACGAAACGGGAAGCTCTTTTTTGTTGGAAAGCGTGACCCAACCTCCATTCGATTTGTCGTATTTTTCCACAAATTGTGTGTTGATTAAATAGGATTTGTGGATTCGGCAAAAACACGGATTCTCTTTGAGTCCGTCTTCGAAATTTTTTATGGAACGGCTAACGATCATTTGTTTTTCGTTTTCCAGATAAAGTTCAGAATACGAATTGTCGGCCTTGATGTAAACGATGTCTTCAGGTTTTATGAAATGCAGTTGACTGCCTTCGGGAACCGCAATTTTGTTGATTTTTTTATCAGAAATAATGCTTTTCAAACTCGAAAAGGATTCTTGATTGTAGGTGTTGTTTTTCTTTTCAAAACGTTCCAAAGCTTCTTTGATGTCTTCTTTGTTCAAGGGTTTCAGTAAATAATCGACGGCGGCAATTTTCAAGGCTTCAATCGCATAATGATTGTAGGCGGTGGTGAAAATGATGGAGAAATCAACTTCTTTTTCGTTGAAAAAATCCAAAATTTCCAATCCGCTGAAATTAGGCATTTCAATATCAAGAAAAACAAAATCGGGTTTGTGTTTGTGAATGGCTTTTACACCCGATGGCAAATCGTCGGCAATAGCCATGATTTCGATATTCGGGAAGTGTTTTTCCAAGATGTTTTGCAACAGCATTTGTGCCCTTTTTTCGTCTTCGATGATGATGGTTTTGTATTTATTCATAGCGCAAATCCATTGTGATTTTTATCTCTGTTCCTTCCGGTTTTTCGTTGCTGTCGAATACTTCATTGGTTTCAACAGCGATCTTTAAATCATTTCTGTTGATGATTTCCAGTCGCTCCAGCGTGGCTTTTGTGGCAAACGAAGTGTTTTTGTTGCTGTTTTTTTGATTGATTTCATTGGCTTTTGTCAGTCCGATTCCGTTGTCTTTTATTATGATTTCCAATTGGTTTTGGGTGTTGATTTCAAAATTGACCCATAAATTTCTTTTTCCTAATTTGTGTGCTAATCCGTGAATGACTGCATTTTCGATATAAGGTTGCAAGAGCATTGTTGGAATCGTTGCATTGTGAATGCTCGGGTTTTTGATGTTAATTTGGAAATTAAAATTGGATAAACGTGTTTTTTGCAAATTCAAATACAAGGTTTGCATTTTTATTTCTTCGTCGATGGTAATCCAGTTTTTGTCGGTCATTTCGAGAATCATTCGAGTCAGTTTCGAAAATTTGTTCAAATAATCGGTGGCTTCTTCAGTTTCATTGGTGGCAATATAGGATTGGATGGTGTTGAGCGCATTAAAGAAAAAGTGCGGATTCATTTGCGATTTCAAGGCCTTGAGTTCACTTTGCGAAGCTTTTTTCTCGGCAAGAATTGTTTTCTCGGCTTCCTGAAGTTGGAGTTTCAGAAGCTCGTTTTGTTTCTTGATTTTGAAACGATTAAAAATAAAATAGCCTAAAATCAGTGCGGAAAGAATGAATAATGACAGCGATAAAACTATCGATTTTTGCCGTTTGTTTTCCAGATTGGCAATTTCATTGTCTTTTTGTAGCGAAATGATATGGTTTTGTTTTTTCTCGGTTTCGTATTTGGTGTTGATTTCGGAAACGGCTTTTTGTTTTTCGATGCCAATGACGCTATTGGTCACTTTTTTTAATTTTAATCCCGTGAGATGAGCATTTTTAAAGTCGTTGTTTTCGGCATAAAATTTTTGTTGAATTTCCAGTGTTTCGATTAATACGTTTTGTTCGTTTGTTTTTTCGCAAACTGTGATGGCTTTTTTAAGGTATTCAAACGCTTCTTCTTTTTTGTTTTGATGCCAAAGCACCACTCCAATATTTTTGTAATTCTTTCCTAAAAAATTATTGAATCCTTCTTTTTTGGATAAAAGTTGCGATTTTTTTAAATAACCATAAGCAGTTTTGTAATCCTGCAATAGGACATATTCTTCACCAATGTTGCAAGTGGCAATGGCTATTCCGAATGAAATTTTAAGTTTCTCGCAGAGTTCCAAGGTTTTTTTGTGGTATTGGATAGCCTCTTTATGTTTTTTTAGCGAGGAATATAAACCGCCGATGTTGGTTAGAATTGCGGCTCGATTTTGAGAATTTTCTTGTCCTGATTGCAACAAAATTTTATCGGCCTCTTTTAAAATCGGCAATGCTTTTTCGGGTTGATTGGTTCGAACATAGAGGTTTCCTAAATTGTTTTTTCCAATAACGATGTTTTTGGTGTCTTTTGATTTTTCGGCAATAGAAAGGGCTTTGGTGTAATGGGCGATGGCTTTGTCGTAAATGGCTTGTTGGTAATAGGAATTTCCGATGCAGTTCAAGGAACGAATTTCGCCCAAAGTGTATTTAATCTCTTTTGAAAGTGTGTAAGCTTCTTGCGCCATTTTCAACACTTTATCTGAATTGGAAAAAGTATTGGCCACACAATAATCCACCATCATTTCGACTTTGATAGTGTCTTTTTTAGAATAAGTTTCAATTTTTTTTAAGGCGTCTTTTGGGTTTTCTTGTCCAAAACAATAGATAGACAGGATAAAAAGGAGTGCTATTTTTTTCATCAACAAATGAGCTAAATTATTTTTTGTAAAAGTATAGGAAATATACAATATAAAAAGACGGTTCTCAAACTCAAAACGGCAGTTCTCAAACTCAAAGGTTTTTCTTGTTTTTATTGAAATAGTTTTGGAACATAATTATAAAACCAATTATTATGAAAACACGATTACTTTTCTTTTTTTTACTGGCATTTTCGTTTGGCCAAGCACAAGTTAGTTTCAATGCGCCTTATGCATCGAGTGTTGCAGCCACTACCGCCAATCTTAATGTGTACATGAATTTAAACAACACATATCAAGTGTCGTATCAAATTGCGACAAGTTCAGCTGGCGTTGCTTCGGCAGCCAATCAAGGTTCTCAAAACACTTTTGCGGGTTCTTATAATCTTGTTAAAAACCTAACCGGTTTATTACCCAATACGACTTATTATTTTAGATTCCGTGCACTTGCATTTGGAGTTTATACCAATTCAGCTATAAGTTCTTTTACAACTGCGGCTTTAGTGCCAATAATTTCTGGAGTTACTTCTTCAGCAATTACAACTAATGGGGCTACTATTAATTATACTTTAAATGCCCAAGGTTTCAATACTACTTCTGTGGTAAAATATGGTTTGTCTGTTGCTACAATGACAAGTCAAGTTGTGGGGAATTCGGCAACGGGAACTTCAAACACGGCAGGAAGCACTTTACTAACAGGGCTTACGCCTAATAGACAGTATTATTATCAAGTTGAAGCGGTTAATGCAAACGGAACCACTACAAGCGAGTCTATTGGTACTTTTACAACGACTACTGTTTTTCCGATTATTTCCGCTGTTTCTGCATCGGTTACGCAAACTACAGCAACCATTAATTATACCTTAAACGCCAATGGAAGTAATGCAACTTCAACAGTTTATACACTAGATGGAGGGATTATTCAAACTGAAATTACTGGTGTATCATCAACAGGAACAACCAACACGACTGGGAGTGTTACCTTTACAGGGCTAATGGCTAATACGCAATATATTTACAGACTTGAAGCAACTAATAGCAATGGGACTGAAAACACTAATTTATTTACTTTTATTACAGCTGCTCCGCCACAATTGATTGCTGAATATACATTCAATAACACACCAAATAATGTAAATGGAAATTCGCCTTTTTCTCATCTTTTTGGATTGTCCTACACTGCAGACAGACACGGAAACGCAAATGCAGCCTTGAGTCTTTCTGACAATGGAGCTGTAGCAACTATTACTGGCCTGCCTTATGGCTCGAATGGTAGAACGGTTTCATTTTGGGTAAAAACGACTACGATGAATACTTTTTTCAATTATGCCTTTCATTATGGAGATGCGGCAAACGGAAATGGTTTTTTGTTTAAACCAGCGCAATCAATATTTTTTGCGGGTTCGGGAGGCAACAATAGCATTGCCACTTCACATACAAACAATGCTTGGTATCATTATGTTTGTACGTATGACGGCACGATATCAAAAATCTATAAAGATGGTGTACTGATTTCAAGTGCTGCTACAACTTGGAATACAGTAAACAATTTGGATAAGTTTAGATTAGGATTGACAGAAAACGGATCGACAGGCTATTTTAGTGGAGCCATTGATGATTTAAAAATTTACAATTATGCCTTGACTCAAGCTGATGTAAACAGTTTATTTACCAATAACACTTTGTCTTCTCAAGATTTTTCTCAAAACAACCTAAAAGTTTTATTATATCCAAACCCTGTGAAAGATGTTCTAAATATCGAAACCAAAACAGAATTGAAGTCAGTTGAAATCTATAACATTCAAGGGCAAAAAGTAAAAACGTCCACACAAAAACAAACTAATGTTTCCGATTTGGCTTCTGGAATCTATATGGTTAGAATTCAAGATGAAAATAATGGAATCGCCACTGAAAAGATAGTGAAACAATAAAAGAAGTAGTTGCATAAATTAA
The DNA here is from genome assembly GCF_027111315.2 of Flavobacterium limnophilum. GTDB lineage: Bacteria > Bacteroidota > Bacteroidia > Flavobacteriales > Flavobacteriaceae > Flavobacterium > Flavobacterium limnophilum. The sequence continues at coordinate 248,879 of NZ_CP114289.2, forward strand.
AAAACCCTTTTAAGTGATTTCTTAAAAGGGTTTTTATTTTTTTAATATCTATAAACAAAGGCATTGATATTCATTCCTGCCCCAACGGAAGCGAAGATGAGAATGTCGCCTTTATGTAGTTCTTGATTTTCGATTTTTCCTCGAATCAATAAATCCAAAAGGGTAGGAACGGTAGCCACGCTGCTGTTTCCCAGTTCGTGAATGCTCATTGGCATAATGTCTTTGGGAACAGATTTGCCGTATAATTTGTAAAAACGGTGAATGATGGCTTCGTCCATTTTTTCGTTGGCTTGGTGAATCAAGATTTTTTTCACGTCGTCAATGTCCAATCCGCTTTGGTCTAGACAACTTTTCATGGCTGCTGGAACATTGCTCAAGGCAAATTCATAAATTTTTCGGCCATGCATTTTGATGTAGCAAGTATCTTCTTTTGCCAAATCGGGATTGTATGATTTTCCAAAAAACAAATAACCAGCTTCATCGTAGGCATAAGTGGCGCTTTCATAAGACAGCATTCCCGTTTCGTCATCCGAAGCTTCGATTATCGCTGCTCCAGAACCGTCAGAATAAATCATGGAATCCCTGTCGTGTGGATCGACCACTCTCGAAAGGGTTTCGCCGCCAATCACCAAACAACGTTTTGCCATGCCGGATTGGATGAAAGCATTGGCCTGAAGCACGCCTTCTATCCATCCTGGACAACCAAAAAGAATGTCATAAGCCACACATTTTGGGTTTTTTATTTGCAATTTATGCTTGACGCGAGTGGCCAAACTAGGGATGATGTCCGATTGTTTTGAACCGTATTTCACATCGCCAAAATTGTGGGCAAAAATGATGTAATCAATGGTCTCGGGATCTATTCTTGCATTTTCGATTGCTTTTATCGAAGCCAGAAAGGCCAAGTCTGAGGTGTTTTGTTCAGGAGAAGCATATCGTCTCTTTTCGATTCCGGTAATGCTTTTAAATTTATTGATGACAACCTCGTTCGGGTAAGCAAAAGGGGTTCCGTCTTCATTTAAAAATACATGTTTGTTAAAGTCTGCATTGGCAACTTTTATTTCTGGAATATAACTCCCTATTCCGCTTATTTTTATTTTCATTAGAAAAAAGTAAAAGATTTAGAACAAATTTATAGATAAAAAATGATAAAAAAAGATAAAACTTACTATGCGCGCATATAATTGTATAAAAACCTGTTTTTTAGTAAAAAACCGATTATTATGCATCAAATAGTAAAAAGTTACATTTTTATTTTCATTACTGTGGCAATGGACAAGGCTCTTGTTTTCATGTTTTCGGCAATTTGTCCTTCAAAGTTTTCGTCAATTGTGGTGTTGAAATAATGAAGCCAAATGGAAAAATGTTCTTCCGATAATTTTAATTTTTGGTTGATGTCTATGTGGATTTGAAGCACGTTTTTTCGGTAACTGCCGGTGTCAAAAAGGATTTGTTCCCAGAAATCAACCAAGTCCAATAAATGGGGTTCTAAATCGATTTGGGCCACTTCGGTAAATATAAAATTGATTTTGTCGTCGGCGAGTAATTTCTTGTAGAATTCACTCATCAACAGATGTAAATCTTCTCGGGTTTGAATGTCTGTCATATTTTTTTTTTTGAAAAAAAATGTCCCGATTTCTCGAGACATTTTACTAAAATAACATTAATTTTTCACATAAGCTTCAATCGCGGTACAATTGATTGAAAATCTTATTTGATGTTTAGTTTTTCCAAGTGTAAATTAATTTCTTTATCTTTTTTGTTGTACTCTATCAAAGCGACATAACCTACTTTGCCTGCCATTACCCTGAATTCTTTGTCTTCACTGGACAAATAGATTTTGTCTTGTGAAAGAGAACCTTCATCATAAATAATGGTTTTGAAAGCAAATTTGTTTTTTTCGCCCGAAAGTCTTTCATAATCTACAAAACAAGAATAAAAGCGATCGTTCTTTTTGTCTATTTGTGTAAATACATAATCAAATGCACCTTGGTTTTTCAAGGCATTTGCATTAAGTTGTGGGCTTCCAAAATCGGTTAGGCAAGGCACTCTCGATTTTCCTTTTTCAAATATTTTGATGTCTTTTAATTTAAAGTCACGATCAAATTTAAAAGCAACTGCATCTGTTATGGTTAATTGAGTTGTAGCTCCTTGTCCTTTGTTTAAAACAGCCATTGCAATTCCGCTTGCACTTGCCGTTTTCTTGTATTTTTCACCTATAGCATAGATTTCGCCAGATGCTGTTTTCACGATTTTATGAAAATAAACATGGCCTATTTCCTTTTCTCCTGCTTGAGGCTTATAGAATTTGCTTACGTCATTTTTCCAGCTTACAAAAACTTCTTTATTGGTTTGTCCGGATAAATTAACTTCTTCCGAAAAAAGACCTTGGCTTTGATCGTCAAAGATATTGTCTCCTTCGTTGAAATATTCACCTAACAACACCACTGCCTTATTATCGTTTATGTAGGCATTGGATATTAATCTTGGATTTTTGTTTTTACTGTATTCTTTGTCAAACAAAAGTTTACCGGTATTTGCATCTATGACAAGTGTTTTAATCATGACTTTTCTGGAAAACACGCTGGTTCTTGAAAATTCCAATGCTACAACGACATCTTCATTTACTTCGATGGGATTTATCATCAATATTTCTTGTGAATCTACGGGAGAATTAAATTCCCAAGCTTTTCCTCCATCGGTTGGATAGTATTTCAAAGAATATCCTATTTTTTTGTTGTCGGCTACTTTGTTGAACAAAAAACCTTTGTTGTTGACAGGAAAAAGAATGTTGAAATCACCGGAAAGTTTCATTGCTTCGATCCACTTTATTTCTTTGCTTTCCAAAGGAATGTCTATGGACGAACTTTGTTCTGCTTTTTTGTTAAAGGTAAGCAAGTTGATCTTTTTTTCTTTATAATTGGCTAAGGCAAACAGCATGGCTTGATTATTAAAGCTGCTGTTCATCAAAAAGGTGTTTTTGTTGTTGATGTAGGTTTTTTTTGCCACTTCAACCAAATTGTTGTCCAAGATTTGAATGGCAAATTCTCGATCTCCTTTTTTTAATTTGTCCATTTCATAAAAAAAATAGTAGCCTTCCACATCTTTTTCTTTATTCAAGATTACTCCTGAATTTTTTACTGTGAAGGTGTTAACTTCATTGATTTTTTTTGTTTGTGCAAGCGCAAGGTTTACGGCAAGACACATTAAAAGTAAACTAGCAAGTTTTCTCATTGGTTGTTTGATTTTGATTTGTATTAATTTTGGTTTAAATTTTTAAAGAAATTGAAAGAATCCTGAAAAGCAGCTTTGTCTTTAATTTTTGATTCATTTTTGAGGCAAAAATAGTAACCTATTTTTCGAATGTTTTTCAATTCGATATTGTTCAAAAACAATCGTATTTCGTTGATGTTTTTTTCTTCGGAAAAAGGACTGACTCCTCCCACATATTTCCCGAAGACGTGTTTTTCTTTCAATAGATATACTTTTTTCAACAGATAGGCAATTGAATTGCAGAATTCGTCTTCCGGTATTTTATTTTGTTCGTGAAGAGCCAATAATTGGTACAAGGCAAAGTCTGATTTGAGATTGTCAAAATAAATTTTGATACTGCTGTCAAAAGCCGTTTTTTGCAGTTTTTCAAATTCAGAAGTAGTCGAGTTTGTGGGGTTGAATTTGAAATTTCTATTTAAAGTTTCCATCCGGAAGGGAATGTTGGGATGTGTTTTTAAGGAATCTGCATTGAACTTTAAATCATCGGCACTTTCTTTGAGATTGAATAATTTTTCCTCGGAGCTGATCCATGCTTCTTTAAAGGGATATTCGTTAAAATCAAAATTTTGTTTCAGGTTGGTAGTGGCATTAAAGATCATGTTGTTGGAGAAATCCAGTTTTTTGAGTGCGCTAACCGAAGCCTGTTTGTTGTAATTGGTTTTGTTGAACAAGACGAAACCTAAAGAATCCGCTTGAATTTCGGCACTTCTGCTTTGTTTCATAAAATTATAATCTAAATCTTTCAACAAAGCAGAAACCGCAGCCCTACGTCCGTAGGTTTGGTTTGCGGCCTTATTTATTTGATTTTTGGTTTCTTTTGAGTTATACGAGTCAAGATATTTGTTGATGGCTTTGTCGCCGTGTTTCAGTATATGGTGGCCTATCTCGTGACAAATTATAAACGCAAGTTCGTCATCGTTTTCAATTAATATGAATAAACCCAGATTAATGGAAAACAATCCGTTGCCATAACAGGCTGCATTTGGAATCATTGATTTGTTTATAAGGAAAACAAAGTCGTCATGTTTAATTTGGGGATTTGCAAGGTATATTTTGGAAAGAATGGCATTGATTGATTTCTGGATTGTTTTATCAAAAATAAAAGTGCTGTCTTTTACGTCCTTTAAAAAGGAAGTGTTTCTTTCCAGAAGTATTTCCTTGACTTTCTTTTGTTTTTTTATGTCAAAATTACTAGCTTTTTTGTTTGACATCGAGCTGAGATAATTTTTTAGGGAATCTATACTTTGAGGTGAATAATTTAAAAGCTGATTTTGGGAATGCATTTCACAAACAATCAAAAATAAGAATAAAGAATAGATGGCTTTTTTCAACTATTTAGTAGGATTTGGTTTTGTGGAACCAAAAGTAAGAAAAATGTCCCGATTTCTCGAGACATTTTGTATTTATTTTCTGAAATTATTTCTAGCTCTCCATATACGCTTCAATTGGAGCGCAACTACAAACCAAGTTTCGGTCGCCATAAGCATCATCGGCTCTGCGAACGGTTGGCCAGAATTTGTTTTCGGCAATATATTCCAATGGAAAAGCAGCTTGTTCTCTGCTGTATGGGAAATTCCAAACATCGGCAGTAAGCATCGCCAGTGTATGAGGAGCATTTTTCAAAACGTTGTTTTTGTCTTCCAATGTCGAAGCTTCAATTTCTTTTCTGATGGAAATCATCGCATCGCAAAAACGGTCTAATTCTTCCAAGTTTTCGCTTTCGGTTGGCTCAATCATCAAGGTTCCAGCCACCGGGAAAGAAACCGTAGGCGCATGAAAACCATAATCCATCAAACGTTTGGCGATGTCGGTCACTTCGATTCCTTTTTGTTTGAAAGGGCGACATTCCAAAATCATTTCGTGGGCGGCACGACCCATTTCGCCAGAATATAAAGTGTCGTAATGACCGTTTAGTTTTTCCTTGATGTAATTGGCGTTCAATATGGCGAATTCAGTTGCTTCTTTCAATCCTTCTGCGCCCAACATCGTGATGTAGCCGTAAGATATCAAACAAACCAATGCCGAGCCCCAAGGCGCAGCAGAAATAGCCGTGATGGCATTTTCTCCACCTGTTGCGATTACAGGATTGGATGGCAAGAAAGGAACTAAATGTTCGGCCACACAAATTGGTCCAACGCCTGGTCCACCACCTCCGTGAGGAATTGCGAAAGTTTTGTGCAAATTCAAGTGGCAAACGTCGGCTCCAATGGTTGCCGGATTGGTCAAACCAACTTGTGCATTCATGTTGGCGCCATCCATATAAACTTGTCCACCGTTGTCGTGGATGATTTGTGTAATTTCTTTGATGGCGCTTTCAAAAACCCCGTGAGTCGAAGGATAGGTTACCATCAAACAAGACAAATCGTCTTTGTGTTCAATCGCTTTTTGGCGTAAATCTTCCACATCGATGTTTCCGTTTTCCAATGTTTTGGTAACGATAACTTTCATTCCCGCCATCGCTGCCGAAGCCGGATTGGTTCCGTGTGCCGATGAAGGAATCAAGGCAATATTTCTATGGTGATCGCCACGAGATTGGTGGTAAGCACGAATAACCATAAGTCCTGCATATTCGCCTTGTGCACCAGAATTGGGTTGCAAAGTCGTTCCTGCAAAACCGGTAATTACGTTCAATTGTTGCTCCAGTTTAGACAACATTTCCTGATATCCCTGTGCTTGGTCTAGCGGTGCAAAAGGGTGAATGTTGTTCCAAAGTGCATTGCTTAATGGCAACATTTCGGCTGCAGCATTCAATTTCATGGTGCAAGAACCCAACGAAATCATCGAATGATTCAAGGATAAATCTTTGCGCTCCAACATTTTGATGTAACGCATCATTGCTGATTCCGAATGGAATTTATTGAAAACTTCGTGGTCCAAAAATGTTGAAGTTCTTTCCAAATGGGAAGGGAAATGATTGGTTTCCGTCAAAACTTCAATTGTGCTGGCCTGGGTATTATTTGCGGAAGCGAAAATCGAAACAATTTTGTTGATGTCGGCAATACTCGTGGTTTCATTCAAGGAAATAGAAACGGTATTTTCGTCGATGTAATAGAAGTTAACTTCGTTTTGTTCGGCGATTGTTTTTATTTTTTTGGCATCAGCTTTCACTACGATGGTGTCAAAGAAAGCCGTATTGGTTTGCTGCAAACCTAGTTTTTCCAATTCATTGGATAAAGTTGCGGCCAAAGCGTGAAGTTTATTGGCAATATATCGCAAACCTTCTGGCCCGTGATAAACGGCGTACATTCCAGCCATAACCGACAATAAAACTTGTGCGGTACAAATATTGGAAGTCGCTTTGTCGCGTTTGATGTGTTGTTCGCGAGTTTGCAAAGCCATACGAAGCGCACGATTTCCGTCGGTGTCAACGGTCACGCCAATAATTCTTCCCGGCATGCTTCTTTTGTATTCGTCTTTTGTGGCAAAATAGGCGGCGTGTGGTCCACCATAACCCAACGGAATTCCGAAACGTTGCGTGGTTCCAAGAACAACTGCAGCACCCATTTCTCCGGGAGGTGTTAGTTTTGTCAAACTCAAAATATCGGCGGCTACGGCAACTTTTATTTCATTTGCGGCAGCTTTTGCAATGAAATCGGCATAATCATGAACTTGTCCGTATTTCCCCGGATATTGGAGGATGGCTCCGAAAAAGTCTGACGAGAAGTTAAACGTTTCGTGGTTTCCTATTACCAATTCAACTCCAATTGGCGTAGAACGGGTTTGTAAAACGGATAATGTTTGTGGTAAAATTTCTTCCGAAACGAAGAATTTGCAAACGTTGTTTTTCTTTTGGTCGCGGGAACGAACGTCATAAAGCAAAGCCATGGCTTCGGCAGCAGCAGTTCCTTCGTCCAATAAAGAGGCATTGGCTATTTCCATTCCGGTCAATTCGATAACCATAGTTTGGAAATTCAAAATCGCTTCCAAACGACCTTGGGCAATTTCGGCTTGATATGGCGTGTAAGCCGTGTACCAGCCTGGGTTTTCAAAAATATTTCTTTGAATTACTGCAGGAACAATCGCTTGATTGTAGCCCAAACCTATATAGGATTGAAACATCTTGTTTTTGCTTCCCAACTGGGCGATATGATTGGAATATTCATATTCGGTCATGGCTGGATCCAAAGCAAGTGGTGCTTTTAGACGAATGTCATCCGGAAGTGTTTCATAAACAAGTCGCTCAATCGAGTCAACTCCTATGGTTTTCAACATGTGTTGCAGGTCGGTTTCTCTCGGGCCAATGTGTCTTAAAGCAAAAGAATCTGTTTTCATAGAAAAAAAAGGGTTGTTTTTTGAGCCGCAAATTTATGGATAAATATCAAATTAAAAGGGGTTAAAGCGGTTGATTTTTAGCAATCTTTCAACTAAAACGGATATTTGATAACAACGTTCATTATTTTTGTGGAATGAAGATTTTCAAGAAGGCATTCGATTTCTACCTAGAGGGCAGCATTCACGTTGCTTTGTCCTGCTTTGCCTTGGTTCAAATCACGCAACATTATTTCAGTATTTCCAATGATTATCCGATGGCTTATTTCGCCTTTTTCGGGGCAATTGTAGGATATAATTTCGTGAAATATGAAGCTTTGGCCAGAGCCAAAAAAGTGCAAATGAAAAACAAATTAAAAGCGATTGCAATCCTGAGTTTTTTGTCGTTGTGGGCTGTTGGTTTTTATTTTTTTCAGTTGGAAAGAATTACTCAAATTGTTTCGGTCGGTTTTTTTATTTTGACATTATTATATGCGCTTCCTTTTTTTTCGAACCGGAAAAATGCCCGAAATTGGGCTGGCGTGAAAATTTATATCGTGGCTTTATGCTGGGTTGGAGTAACGGTTGTTCTGCCTGTTTTAAATGCCGATGTTTCATTGACTTCCGATTTTTACATCAAATGCATCCAACGATTTATCCTGATTTTTGTATTGATACTCATTTTTGAAATCATTGATTTAGCCAAAGACGACCCACATTTGCAAACCGTTCCACAACAAATAGGGGTAAACCGGACAAAGAAATTGGGTTTCTTGTTGTTGGCTTTGTTTTTTGGATTGAATTTTTTTAGTTTTATCATTGATGTCAACTTTGAATATTCATCCTTTATTATTGCGACAATTACCGCCTTGTTTTTGGCTTTCGCCAATGAAAAACGCTCCAAATATTACACTTCTTTTTGGGTCGAAAGCGTGCCGATTTTGTGGTGGTTAATGCTTTTAATTCTTTAAAAACACTAATATTGGTGAGTGTATTCACTGAAAAATATACAATATTGGTGAATACGTTCACCAAAAAATATATAAAATTGGTGAATAGGAAATTTGCTTTAATAATTATATGGAAAATTAATGGGTTTTGAAATATGGATTTTGAAAAATTAATTATAGATAGTAAAGAGAAAGATATAGCAACTTTGAAAGAGGAGATTAGTCAAATAATGTTGGATAAGAAATACACGACTGATATTTTCACAACTTTTACATTCAATGGTTTTTATCGTGCAAGAAAACACAATGATGTTAAAGGCGATTGTAAGGATGAAATTTTAATGGAATTTGTTAATGAAAAAGAATTTTGGAATCCGCCTGCTAGAAATGTTAAAATGGGAAGATGTAATGGAGACGGAGAAAGTATGTTTTATTGTTCAAGTGATTTTTTAACTGCTGTTCTTGAAGTTAAACCTGAAATTGGAGATTATATTACTATTTCAAATTTCAGTAACTTATATACGGAAAATATTCCTAGATTTAGAATTAATGCAATCGGCAAAACATATTTATCTAAAATTCATAATCTTCAAAATTTATTTGAAGATTATAAATTAAATAAAGACAAAATTGAAATTGAAGATTTTTTGGATAAATTATTTCATCAGAATGTGGATGATATCGAAACATACAAATATAAGTTAAGTGTTGCGTTATCACATATTTTTATGACGGATGGAACAGATAGAAAAAGAAGTATTATACAAACAGATGGCTTGTTATATCCAAGTATTATTAGAAATCAGACGAGTTATTGTTTTGTTTTGAAACCTTGGTTGGTGCATTGTTATTTTGAAATTTCAACAATACAAACTGTTCAAGTTGTTGGAAAAGGGAATGATTTTATAAAGCTTAAATTGCATAGGAATGGTCGGTTATTGGAGGAAAAACTTTATCCAAATGATTTGTTTGATATTGATTGGAGGGATGTTTCTAAAAAATCAGATATTGAAACATTATATTTCTAAAAAAAACAAAGTTTTTTTACTTCGGTTCTTGTTTTTGAAAATTTTAAAACTAAAAAATTAAGAGAAAAACGATTTCACCTGATCCACATCAAACGATTTTTTCTCTTCATCGACAGTGATAATACTTGTGGCAACGGCTTTCTTTTTGCCTTGTAACAAAGCTATTTTTTCCTCGATGGTATCTTTGCAAATCATTCGGTAAGCCATTACTTTTTGCTTCTGTCCAATGCGGTAACAACGGTCAATGGCTTGGTTTTCGACAGCGGGATTCCACCACGGATCGACCAAGAAAACATAATCGGCTTCAGTTAAATTGAGTCCTGTTCCTCCCGCTTTCAGGCTAATTAAAAACACTCGGACATCAGTATTATTCTGAAAACTATTCACTTTTTCTTCCCGATTGGTCGTTTGTCCGTCGAGGTATTCGTAGTGAATTTGCTCTTCATCTAATCTGGTTTTGATGAGTTGCAGCATTTTTACAAATTGCGAAAACACTAATATCTTGTGATTTCCGGTTTTTTCTTTGATGTTTTCTAGCAATAAATCAAGTTTAACCGATTGATTTCCATAATCTTCTTCATCCGAAATTAAGGCGGGTGAATTGCATATTTGTCTCAATTTAGTCAATCCTTCCAAAATATACATTTGTGCATTTTCAACTCCGTTTTCGTCTATTTTATTGATGAGGTAATCGCGGTATTTGTTTTTAAAGCTGTCATATACCTTGCGCTGTTCGTTGCCCATTTCGCAATAAATAATACTTTCGGTTTTCTCTGGAAGTTCTTTGGCAACCTGCTCTTTGGTTCTTCGAAGCAAAAAAGGAGCAATCATTTTGCTTAATAAATGCGAGGCATCGTGATTTTTTTCTTTGTCAATTGCGTCCGAAAATTCAGTTTTGAAATGCGTCATATTACCCAATAATCCTGGATTAATAAAGTTCATTTGGGCATACAAATCAAAGGTATTGTTCTCAATAGGAGTTCCGGTAAGTACCAATCGATTGTAGGAATTTAATAAGCGAACGGCTTTGTATCGTTTGGAATTTGGGTTTTTAATCGCTTGACTTTCGTCCAAAATAATGTAATTGAACTTGAAATCTTTCATAAATTCCACATCATTTAACAAGGAACCATAAGTAGAAATGATCAAGTCATATTTAGAGAAATCGTCTTTGTTTTCCATTCGATTAGAACCCACAAAAGCCAGCATTTTTAGCGAAGGACAAAATTTTTCAATTTCGTTTTTCCAATTAAAAATCAAAGAAGTGGGTGCAATTATTAGCGAAGGCAGGCATTTGTTGTCTTTCCCTTTCAAATATTGCAAGAACGTGATGGCTTGCAATGTTTTTCCCAATCCCATATCATCGGCTAGGCATCCGCCCAATTGGTTTTTGTCCAAAAACGCCAACCAATTCAATCCGTGGTGCTGATAATCTCTTAATTTGGCTTTGATGCCTTTCGGAATTGGAACTTCTTCTATGTTGGAGATGTTCTGTAAACGTTTCTTTTTTTCTAATAATTCAACCAAAAACGGAGGTTTTTTCTCCATTTCTTCAAACAATTCGTCGATGATTCCAAACTGATAATTGGAAAGTTTGATCCCGTCTTTCTTGATTTCTCCAACTTTAAAATAATTAGAGAATTTTTTCATCCATTCTTCGGGCAGAATTCCTAGCGTTCCGTCGCCAAGCGCCACATAATTGCTTCGTTTTAAAAATGCTTTTTGCAGTTCTTTTAGACCTACTTTTTGGTTGCCAAAACTGATGTCAATTTCCAAATCGAACCAATCAATATCGGATTTTAAACCAATTCTAATAACGGGTTTATTGATGTTGAATTGAAACGATTTTAAGTTATTGGCACCAAAAACCTTCATTTCCTGCTGATGCATTCTGTCGGTAGCGTGAAGCATCCAATAGTTTTCCATCAACTGCTCGGGCGTGAGAAAAAAGAATTCGTCCTGCTCGGAAAATGCGGGATGCAATCCTCTAAATTCTTCTATAAAATTATCCTCAAAAGACTGGTTTCTTTCTTGATATAAAATGGATTTTTTGATTGTGTTATTTTTTGATTCTTCGACAAGCATCTCATTGGAAAAAACAGAAACTAACTGGTTTGGGTATTTTACTGCAGGTTTGAAAACGATATATTGCCCTTCATAATCGGTAATGTAAACGTGTTTTTCGAGTGTAGTTTCTTCAATTTCTACTTTGCTTTTTTTGAAAATTGTCGATTGAATTTCAAATTTTTCGGACAAGGGCTTAACAATTTTTTCGTAAAAATCGGGAGTGTCTTTTTTTAGATAATTAATCTCGGCAAAATTGCTAAAATGGTTGAGATATACCGAAAGTTTGGCGTCATTTATGGGTACAATTATGTCATCTACAAATAGGTATAAAGGAGTTATTTGTATGGCAGCGGCGTCTAAATTATAGTTTTTGTCGTTTAGCGAAATTTTAGCTTTTAGTGTGTAGAAATAGGCTGTTTCACTTATTGTGAAAAACAATTTTATTGTTTTGTTGTCATACACACAAGGCGTTAAGTTTTTTCGAACCAAGGTTTTACTACCATCATAAGTATAGCTAAAATTGTTTTGCAGCACTTCCAAAAGTTTTTGACTGGAAGCGATGGCTTTTTTTAAATAATTTACGTCTTTGGTCGATCTGTATTTGGACAATGCGGTATTGATTTGCATTGTTTTTACAATCAAACTTTGTTCTTCCTCTGAACTGTAAATCGTCAAGGCATCCTCAAAATTGTAGTGGTTTATTCGTGTAATTGAGGAAGAAAAATCGGTTTTGGCTTTGTTGTATTTGGCTTGAAAAAGAATGAGTTCAGTGAATTTTTTTCTTTCAAATTCAAAGCAAATTCCTAATCCAAAATCAGCGGTTTTGTTGTCTGAAGAAGGTAGATTTAAGATGGTTTCTACTTCGGCAGTTTTGAATATATTGGAGTAATCTCTAGAATCGGTAGTGATGTTTTTGGCTTTTGGCTTGGCTTCAAATCCTTTGGTTGTGATTTTGAAACTAAAAACACTGTTGTAGTCATCCTCCGTTGTGAAGCCATATTTTGCAATGGCTTCTTTTGTTTTTTCTTCGATATATTTTTCAGCAAACAAATTTTCTCCAAAAACAGTTTCTATTTCTTGTAATGCTTTTCCAATATGTTCACAGGATTTTTTTGCTTTGGTGCAACTACATTCAAATTCTAAAATTTCGGTTTCAGGGTTGTATTTAAATATTTGCTTAGATGCGTTCCAACCCGTTGTTTGTGTGCTAACTTCGGTTTGGGAGACTGCCGTTATTTTGTAATCATCATAATTGTAGCCACGGTATCTAGGAGCAACCGTCCAATTATTAATCGTGTTTAAGGTAATAATTCCGTCGGTTAGTTTTACTTGGTTGCCTTTGAGTTTTTCGATTTTATTTGCAGTTGTAATAGGAAGTTCTTCAAATAGACTATAAATTTTTTCCTCTTTTGTAGCTGTTGTAGGTAGCACATCGCTATAATCTTCTATAATTATCTTTAAAGAGGCAATTACGTGTTTGCAAATTCCGGAATAGCTTCTTTTGTATGGACAAGAGCAAGTGGTACTTATGTTGTTGTTTTCTATGTCGATTTTAATATTGTAATAATCACTACCAATACATTCAAAAATAAATACATTACCTTCTTGACTTATAAAATAGGCATCTACTTGTCTTGAATTACTCCTTGAATTGGGGTTGCTATTTGTTTTAATGTATTTTTTTATTGCCTTGATATCCATTCTAATTCTTGTTTGGTCAAATGTATAGAAACATTATTATTTTAAAAAGTTATTCTAAAGGAAAACCGAAGCATTCCTACTTCGGTTTCTATCTGTATTCTGAAATCTAAATTTTGCTATCTTTTAAATCAACCCCGTTTTTTTCAACTGAGCATCTATTTTTGGCTCCTGTCCTTTAAAACTTTTGTACAATTCTATTGGAAATTCAGTTCCTCCTTTAGAAAGGAAGTTGTCTTTTCTTGAGGTTTTTGCCAGTTAAAAATAGATCAATAAGAACTTTTTTTAATGGATAGCTAGTTTGTAAATCATTCATTTTTTGTTACTTGTGATTATTTTTAAATAGTGTTGTGACTTGTTTTTCCTGCCTTGTGGCAATGAATTCTCGTCTTGTAACATTTTTTATTTTAAATCTATATATCTAATATAGTTTTGATATAGAAAAGTGGAGCAGAAACCACTTAAAAAAACGAGGCGGTTCCGAAAAGCCTACGAGTAGGAACAAATATAATACAGAAAATTATGTCAGATTTATTAGCAGGTGCTTATTTAGCAAAAGGTACTATTGGAAATGTTGGAATGTCTGGTGCCCCAGTTGCAACATTTAGTTTAGTAGTTGTGCCATCACAAAATTCGGTGTCAGGCACGGTTGTAATTACGCAGGCCATAAGTGGTCCAGACAGTTATATTGTTGTTCCAGTAACTGGAAAAATATATGCAACTGGACTTGGAAATGTTACAAAAGTAGTTAGTTTACAAGGTCAGTACGTGCATTCTGTTCCGCCTCCGGCAATAGGATCTTTCTTGGCTAATTTTGATGCCCATTTGGCTATTGATAATGCTTGGAACGGAAAAGGAGGATTCACTTATTACCAACACCAAGTTGAAAATGTACCAGTTGCAGCAATAAATAGTTTGGTTGAGAGCAATTAGTTTAGATTTTTAACAGACAATATAAAAAGATTGCCTAAATCAGGCAATCTTTTTTGTTTTAATATGCAAAAAACACGAAGCATTGTTGCCTCGGTTTTTATCTAAATCAATCCTGCTCGTTTCAATAAAGCATCCGGCTTAGGTTCTTGTCCTCTAAAGCGTTTGTACAAAATCATAGGATGTTCTGTTCCGCCTTTTGAAAGCACGTTTTCCTTGAATTTTGCTGCCACTTCTTTGTTGAAAATTCCCTTTTCCTGAAAATATTCGAAAGCATCGGCATCGAGAACTTCCGCCCATTTGTAGCTGTAATATCCTGATGAATATCCGCCCTGGAAAATGTGTGAAAAAGCGGTGCTCATTGCGTTTTCCTTCACGTCAGGATACAATTGTGTCGCTGCAAATTGCTCCGTTTCGAAGGTTTTGATGTCTGTAATATTCGAAGGATCTTGTCCGTGCCAACCCATATCCAACAATCCAAAACTCAATTGGCGCATTGTTGCCATTCCTTCCTGAAAACTCGCGCTTTCCTTGATTTTGTGCACTAATTCCATCGGAATCATTTCGCCGGTTTCGTAGTGATAAGCGAATAAAGCCAAGGCTTCCGGCTCGTAACACCAGTTTTCCATTATCTGGCTTGGCAATTCCACAAAATCCCAATAAACTGAAGTTCCAGACAAACTTGGATAAGTAGTATTGGCCAACATTCCGTGTAAAGCGTGACCAAATTCGTGAAACAAGGTTGTCACTTCGTTGAATGTCAAAAGCGATGGTTTGGTTTCCGTAGGTTTCGTGAAATTGCAAACGTTCGAAATATGCGGTCTTTCGTTGATTCCTTTTTTGATGTATTGTGATTTGAAAGATGTCATCCAAGCGCCGTTTCGTTTTCCTTTTCTCGGGAAGAAATCGGCGTAGAAAATCGCCACTAATTGGCCTTCTTCGTCTTTTACTTCGTAGGTTTTTACGTCTTCGTGGTATTTATCTACTTCAAAAGTTTCTTCGAAGGTGATTCCGTATAATTTTTGTGCCACCGTGAAAGCACCGTCCAAAACTTTCTCCAATTGGAAATACGGTTTCAATATTTCGTCATCCAAACTGAACAATTGCTGTTTCAATTTTTCCGAATAGTAAGCACCGTCCCATTTTTCTAGTTGCTCGAGTCCGTCCAATTCCTTGGCGAAAGCCGTTAATTGTGCGAATTCTTTTTCGGCTGCCGGTTTGGCTTTCGCCAATAAATCGTTCGAAAATGAAATTACTTTCTCCGGCGTTTCTGCCATTCGTTCTTCGAGAACAAAATGAGAATGCGTTTTGTAACCCAAAACTTGCGCTCTGTCGAAACGCAATTTGGCAATTTTCAAGACGATTTCCTGATTGTCGAATTCGTTGTTCTGGAAAGCTCTGGCACCAAAGGCAATTGACATTTTCTTGCGCAATTCGCGATTATCGGCATAAGTCACAAACGGAATGTAACTTGGATGATCCAAGGTAAAAATCCAACCTTCTTTTTCTTGGCTTTTCGCCAAAGAACGAGCTGCTTCCCGAGTTCCTTCAGGCAATCCGACCAAATCATTTTCGTCGGTGATATGCAATTCGAAAGCGTGGGTTTCGGCCAAAACATTTTCGCCAAACTGCAAACTCAACTTCGATAATTCCTTGTCGATTTCGCGCAATTGATTCTTTTTGTCTTCGGGCAAATTAGCTCCGTTTCTGGAGAAACTTTTGTATTTTTTGTCTAAAAGAGTAGTTTGTTCTGGATTGAGATTCAAATGTTCTCTTTGTTCGTAAACTGCTTTTACTCGAGCAAACAAATCAGGATTTAATCGAATATCATTGCCAAATTCAGACAACAAAGGTGAAACTTCCTGGGCTATTTTTTGCATTTCGTCACTGGTTTCTGCCGAGTTCAAGTTGAAAAAAATGCTTGAAATTCGATCCAAAATATCGCCACTGAAATCCAGGGCTTCAATCGTGTTTTCGAAAGTGGGCTTGATGGGATTATTTACAATTCCGTTAATTTCGGATTTTGCCAATTCGATTCCTTTTTGAAAAGCAGGAAGGAAATCTTCGTTTTTGATTTTCGAAAAAGGCGCAGTGTTGTATTTTGTATTGAAATGGTGTGTTAAGACGCTCATTGTTTTGTTTTTTAGCCCCGATAGCAGTGGAAATCCTTTTCTTTTTTTTCTTTAAAAAAAGAAAAGATTGCAACGAATAGCGGGAATAGCTCCTGAAAAAGAACAGGATAATTTTGAATCAGTTATTTTTTTAAACTTTCGGAAGCGATGATTACGGCTTCTTTCAATCCCGTTTTGTATAATATTATTTTATCCAAAACGCTTTTGTTGTGGCTTCCAATGATTTGGGCCGCCAGAATTCCGGCATTTTTTGCTCCGTTTAAGGCAACTGTTGCCACAGGAACACCACCCGGCATTTGCAAAATAGACAAAACTGAATCCCAGCCATCAATGGAATTGCTTGATTTTACAGGAACTCCAATTACAGGAAGTGGCGACATTGAGGCTACCATTCCCGGTAAATGTGCCGCTCCGCCAGCTCCGGCAATAATTACCGAAATACCACGTGTGTGGGCGTTTTTGCTAAAATCAAATAGTTTTTCAGGTGTTCTGTGTGCCGAAACAATATCGACTTCGGTTTCTATATTAAATCCTTTTAGGATGTCGATGGCTTCTTGCATTACGGGCATATCGGATATGCTTCCCATTATTACGGCTACTTTGCTCATTTGTTATCTTTGTTTTTTTTCTAACTTTAATTTTTCATATTCAGACTTAAATGACTCATAACCAATTTTGATTTCATCTTGGAACTCATTTTGAAATTGGTCAAAAAACTCATTAAAGCATATAATCATACTTGTAAAATCATTCAAATTGTTAAACATTGAATTTGCTTCAAATAACTCATTAATAGATAATCTATAATTGTTGTTTTTGTTTCTTAAATTATGAGCAAAAACAGTATTTCTAATATTCTTTAGTTTATTCCAATTTATTTTTTTCTTTAAATTTTTATTTTCGACCTTAAAATTATTAATTCTTTTAGCAATTATTTTGTTTTCGGTTACAGTTATATCAAACTTATTGTCATATTCATCTATAAAAGATGTTAAATCAATAATGTTCATAGAGAAATAAGTATGAATTTGAACAATTTTATCTTTGCAAATAATACTTGTTTCATTAGTACTTTTTCCAAGAGATAAGTTTTCTTTGATACAAGCACCTAAATCAAAAGATTTATTTTTCAATAAAAAATCATTTTTCCCTTTTATCCTTTTTCCATAAAAGTCTAAAATAGTTAAAGTTTCTTCTAGTTTTGTCATAAAAAAAAACTAAAATGTTGCACTTATCACTCTAATCGTATTCTTTACATCTTCGGCAATTTTTCTCGCTTTATCGATGTCTTCGTTTACTATCGTGACGTGTCCCATTTTTCGGAAAGGACGGGTTTGTTTTTTTCCGTAAATATGAGGCGTAACACCATCCCATCCCAATATTTTTTCGATGTTTTCATAAATCACGTCTCCCGAAAATCCTTCGGCTCCGGTGAGATTGACCATAATTCCGGCCACTTTGCTGTCGGTGTTTCCTAAAGGCAAATCCAGAATGGCGCGCAAATGGTTTTCGAATTGCGATGTATAACTGGATTCGATGCTGTAATGCCCTGAATTGTGTGGGCGAGGAGCGACTTCGTTTACCAAGATTTCGTCATCAAAAGTTTGGAACATTTCTACTGCCAAAAGTCCCACGTGGTTGAATTTTTCGGAAACCTCGAGTGCAATTGCCCTGGCTTTTGCGGCCACTTTGTCGTCAATTCTTGCTGGACAAATCACGTATTCCACTTGGTTGGCTTCGGGATGAAATTCCATTTCCACGACAGGATAAGTTTTGATTTCGCCGGAAGGATTGCGGCAAACAATAACGGCCAATTCGTTTTTGAATTCGACCATTTCTTCGGCAATGCATTCCACGTTGGGTAAATTCTCCACATCCTGAACGCTTCTGATAATTTTCACGCCGTTTCCGTCATAACCAAACTCGGTACATTTCCAAACGAAAGGCATTTCTAGTTTGGATTCGACAATATCAATCACCAACTTTTTTAAATTTTTGAAGGTTTTGGCTGGTGCAGTCGGAATATTGTGTTCTAAATAAAAGTTTTTCTGGATTCCTTTATTTTGGATCAATTTCAATGTTTTTGGCGAAGGATAGACTTTTTTGCCTTCATTTTCCAGTTTTTCCAAGGCTTCAAGATTGACCAATTCAATTTCGAAAGTCAAAACATCAACTTTTTTGCCAAAATTATAAACGGTTTCAAAGTCCATTAAATCACCTTGAAAAAAATGATTGCAGGCGATTTTGCAAGGGGCTTCGTCACTTGGATCCAAAACATAAGTTTGAATATCGAATTTTCGGGTGTCAAACAAGAGCATTTTGCCGAGTTGCCCACCACCGAGAATTCCCAATTTGAAATCGGAAGAAAAATAGTTCATTGTGTCGTTGTTTATAAAGAGCAAAGATACTTCATAAAGCCCGAATAGGAAAACGCTATTTTATTTTCTTCAGGATTTCTCTTCCAACGGCTTTGTAGGCAGCAGAATGGCTGTTGTAATCTTTGTCTAAAATAACTTTCAGTTCGGGATGAATCCAGTCGAAATGATTGCCCAATAGATGTAAAGCCCGAATCGAATAACACTTCGAAGCGACTTTGACATCAGTCATCAGCCAGTCAAAACAGGTTTCGGTGATTTGTTGCAGCTGGTTTTCGGTAAGCAGCATTTCTTTTTTCTTGAAATGAGAGATGGCCAGCAACAGACAAATTTTGGATAGGGCACGAATGGCACTTTTGTCGGTTTGATTTTTGATATTGGAACAAAAAAAGTCCAAATATTCTTGAAGCCATTCCAGTTTTTCATAACACACCAATTCCAGGATCCAACAGGCTTTTGCAGCATTTTTGTTGGAAGTTAGAAAACAAAGCCTCATTAATTCAGGGAAAAGCGCTGGATTTTCCAGCACTTCATCCGCATATTTGTGTCTGTTTGCCCTGTGTCCCGTTACGGAATCTAATTTTTTTTGGAATTTGCTGTCCATCGACTTTAATTTTGATTGAAAAGTACAAATCAATTGTCAATTGTCAAAAGTGAAATCCCTATCTTTGCCAATTATTTTTAAAACTGAAAAAGTGATACAACTACACGATAAACAATTTGTTCCGTTTATTTCTGCCGAAGAAATAGACTTTGCCATTGCAAAAATCGCTGCATTGGTAGAAGATGATTTTGCCGACGAAACCCCATTGTTTATTGGTGTTTTGAATGGGGCTTTTATGGTGGTTTCCGATTTTATGAAACATTATAAATCGCCTTGCGAAGTGAGTTTTATAAAAATGGCTTCTTATGAAGGAACCACATCTACAAATGAAGTGAAACAATTGATTGGTTTGGATCAGGATTTAACAGGGCGAACTGTTGTTATCATCGAAGATATTATCGATACGGGTAATACTTTGGAGACATTGAAAGCATTATTCAAAAAACAAAATGTAAAACATTTTAAGGTGGCCACGCTGTTTTTTAAACCAGAAGCTTATAAAAAAGACCTTAAAATTGATTATGTTGGAATCCGAATTCCGAATAAATTCATTGTTGGTTACGGATTGGACTACGATGGTTTAGGTAGAAATTTACCCGAAATATACCAATTGGCAGAATAGAAATTGAAACACTAATAAATTACATAACTCACAACTTACAATTACAAAAATGATTAACATTGTTTTATTTGGGAAACCAGGTGCAGGAAAAGGAACTCAAGCCGAGTTTTTGAAAGGAAAATACAATTTGACACATCTTTCAACAGGGGATATTTTTAGATTTAACATCAAAAACGACACAGATTTAGGAAAATTGGCCAAAAGCTATATGGACAATGGCGATTTGGTTCCTGATGAAGTAACCATCAAAATGTTGCAAAGCGAAGTGGATAAAAATCAAGATTCAGCAGGATTCTTGTTTGACGGTTTTCCAAGAACAATTGCACAAGCCCAAGCATTGGATGCATTTTTGGCTACAAAAGACGATAAAATTACCGCTACAATTGCATTGGAAGCAGACGACGAAATTTTGATTCAACGTTTGTTGGAAAGAGGAAAAACCAGCGGAAGAGTGGACGACCAAGACGAAGAAAAAATCAGGAATCGTTACCAAGAATACAACGAAAAAACGGCTCCCTTGATGGAGTATTATACCAAACAAAACAAATTTTATCCAGTAAATGGGATTGGTTCCATAGCCGAAATTACGGAGCGACTGAGCACCGTAATAGAAAGTCTATAAAGGAACATACGTTTTCTAATCAACTATGGAAATTTTAATAATATTCTTTTTAATTATCTTGAATGGTGTTTTCTCCATGTCGGAAATCGCGTTGATTTCGGCACGGAAAAACAGATTGGAAACGGCGGCCAAAAAAGGCAACAAAAATGCCCAAATTGCATTGGATTTGGCCAATTCACCAAATAAATTTTTATCGACAGTCCAGATAGGGATAACGCTTATCGGAATTTTGACCGGTATTTATTCTGGAGACAAAATCACGCATGACGTTCAAGCTTTTGTGGCAGGATTTGAAATACTGAAACCTTTTGCTCCTTCAATAGCCGTGGGGATTGTTGTTGTGGTTTTGACGTTTTTCTCCTTGGTTTTGGGTGAATTATTGCCCAAAAGAATTGGATTAAATCATCCAGAAGCGATTGCCAAAGCAGTGGCTTTGCCAATGAAAGTTATTTCGATAATTACGGCGCCTTTTATTTGGCTCTTGACTACTTCGACAGAGTTCTTGTTGAAAGTTCTGCGAATTAAGCCTACTGCCGACGGGAAAGTGACCGAGGAAGAAATCAAGGCCATCATCAAGGAAGGAACCGAAGGCGGCGAAGTCCAGGAAATTGAGCAAGACATCGTGGAACGCGTTTTTCATATTGGCGACCGAAAAATAAACTCCTTGATGACGCATCGAAAAGCGGTGGTGATGTTGCCATTGCATTCCAATAAAGAGCAGGTTAAAGAGTTTATGCTTAAAGAATTGCACTCCGTTTATCCCGTTTATGGTGCTAATCACGACGATATTGTGGGGGTGGTCAATTTGAAAAATATTTTCGCCCATTTTGAAAATCACAGTTTCAATTTATCCGAAATTATGACCGAAGCACCATTTATGATGGAGCAAACCACGGCTTATAAAGCGTTGGAACAGTTCAAAAACACTGGAATACATTATGCATTGGTTGCTGACGAATATGGCGTTTTTCAAGGAATAATTACCCTGAACGACATCCTGGAAGCCTTGGTGGGTGATGCTTCCGATTTTTATAAAGATGATTTTAAATTGATTGAAAGAGAAGACGGAACTTGGATGGTTGACGGGCATTATTCGTTGCACGATTTCTTGACCTATTTCGAATTGGACGAACTAATCAATGATTACGAAGTGACCACCGTGAGTGGATTGATAATGACCGAACTTTCTCATATCCCGAAAGAAGGAGAAATATTGGTTTGGCAAAAATTTGAGTTGGAAGTCATTGATATGGATGGCGTGAAGATTGATAAAGTGATGGTGAAAGCCTTAAAGGGTTAATTTGGTTTAGGGTTTAAGTGTTTAATATTGTTGGTTTTTCTGAACAAATTTAAACTTTTAAACTTTTAAACTTTTAAACAAGAAAAAATGACAGAGGGAAATTTTGTAGATTACGTAAAAATATTTGTTTCTTCCGGAAAAGGAGGGAAAGGATCTACGCATTTGCATAGAGAAAAATTTATTCAATATGGTGGTCCGGATGGTGGTGATGGTGGTCGTGGAGGACACGTCTATTTGGTGGGTAACAAAGCGCTTTGGACATTGTTTCACCTGAAATTTGCGCGTCATATCAAAGCGGGATATGGTGGAGATGGAAGTGGTGACCGAAGCACGGGTGCCGATGGTGAAGATAAATACATCGAAGTACCATTGGGAACAGTGGTGAAAGACAAAGAAACGGGTGAAACTTTATTCGAAATTACAGAAGAAGGAGAAAAAAGAATTCTTTGTCAAGGTGGAAAAGGAGGTCTAGGAAACTGGCACTTTAGAAGCTCAACTAACCAAACTCCTAGGTATGCCCAGCCAGGTTTGCCGGGTGTGGAAATGGACGTGATATTGGAACTTAAAGTTCTTGCCGATGTAGGTTTGGTAGGTTTTCCAAATGCAGGAAAATCGACTTTGTTGTCGGTATTGACTTCGGCGAAACCCAAAATTGCCGATTATCCATTTACAACTTTGAAACCCAATTTGGGGATCGTGGCTTACAGAGATTTTCAATCGTTTGTAATCGCCGATATTCCCGGAATTATTGAAGGTGCAGCTGAAGGAAAAGGTCTTGGACATTATTTCTTGAGACATATCGAAAGAAATTCGACCTTGCTATTCTTGGTTCCTGTAGATACGCCGGACATCAAAGGGGAATACGATATTTTGGTAAACGAATTGACAAAATACAATCCCGAAATGTTGGACAAAGAACGTTTGTTGGTAATATCAAAATGCGATATGCTGGACGATGAACTCAAAGCGGAATTGAAAATACAATTGGACAAAGAATTCAAAGACATTCCTTACATGTTTATTTCTTCTGTTGCCCAACAAGGCTTGCAGGAGTTGAAAGACAAATTGTGGAAAATGTTGAACGACTAAAAGTCGAGATTTATACTTAAAAGGGTTCTATTTTTAGAACCCTTTTTTTGTATTAAAAATAATAGTTTTTACTGTTTTTTTTAAAAGAATAACCGCTATAAATATTTTATCAAAACCTTAAATAGCACTACTTTTGCGACACTATTTTTAGTGAATAATCTGCGTTTGTATAAAAATCATCTTTTTTTTATACGTTTAGCTGGTATTCAATTAATCTTTATATTTTTTAAAATGAAAAAAGTTGTTTTTGCCTTGATTGCTGGATTAATGCTAATGCCAATTAGTGTTAAAGCAGATGAAGGAATGTGGTTTTTAATGTTTATCGAAAGGTTGAACCACCGTGATATGGAAAAAGAGGGATTACAATTATCCTCCGAAGAAATTTACAGCATCAATCACAGTAGTTTGAAAGATGCGATAGTGCAGTTTAATGGAGGGTGTACCGCCGAAATCGTTTCGAAAGAAGCATTAGTTTTGACTAATCACCATTGCGGTTATGGTGCTATTGCAGAGCTTTCGACAGCCGAACAAAACTATTTGAAAGACGGTTTTTGGGCCAAAGACAAAACTGCCGAAATGAAACCAAAGTCGTTATACGTTCGATTCTTTGTTCGAATGGATGACGTTTCTAAAAGAATTTTATCAAAAGTGAATGATAAAATGAGCGAATTAGACAGGGATAAAGCCATTCAGCAAGAAATTGCCTTAATTGAAAAGGAGAATAGCGAAGGAGGAAAATATACCGTTTCGGTTCGTCCTTTCTTTCAAGGAAATGAATATTATTATTTTGTTTACCAAGATTACAAAGACGTTCGATTGGTAGGAACGCCTCCGGAAAGTGTTGGAAAATTTGGTGGAGATACAGACAACTGGGAATGGCCGCGTCATACAGGAGATTTTTCGATGTTTAGAGTGTATGCCGATAAAGATGGAAATCCAGCCGAATATTCTACAGAGAATGTACCTCTAAAACCAAAACATTATTTGCCAATAAGTTTGAAAGGAGTTCAAGAAGATGATTTTGCCATGATTTTGGGTTATCCAGGAAGAACCAATCGATGGATGCCAGCTAATGGAATTGAGCAAAACATCAAGTTTGCTTATCCTGCTTGGGTTGAGGGAGCAAAATTGGGGATGGACAGAATGAAAGTGTATATGGATAAAGACGCAACCGTTAATTTGAAATATGCTTCAAAATATGCTTCGACAGCTAATTATTGGAAAAATCGTCAAGGAATGATTGATGCTTTGACCAAATCAGGAACGGTTAAAACCAAAACAATACAAGAAACAAAATTCAACGATTGGGCAAATAAACCCGAAAACAAAGCTGAATTTGGTAATGTAATGGCAACAATTAATGGTTATTATGCCAAAACAAATTTGAAATCACGCCATGATAATTACCTTTCTCAATTGATGCGAACAGCAGCATTTGGTTCGGCTCCAGCTAATTTGGGAAATACTCTGCTGGATTATTACAATGAAAATGAAGCAAAAAGAGCTGAACTACTTCCTAAAGTGAATGCCTTGATAGAAACGGTTTACGGAAAATTTTATGCTCCCTTAGAAAAAGAAGTGTTCATAGCCCAGTTAAATTTATATTCTTCCAAAGGGTCTGAATACGGGCTTTCGCCAATGATGTCCAAATGGAAAGAAGAAAATAAAGGCGATTTTACAGCCTATGTAAATGATGCTGTTTCCAAAAGTATTTTTGCCTCAAAAGAAAGCGTTTTGAATTTTATGAAAGATCCAAAAATAGAGAATATTACAAAGGATCCTTTATATGCCGTTTCAAATGATTTGCAAACAAGAGTTAGAGCAAAATCGGACGAGCAAAATCAATTGGATGATGCTTTTGAAAAAGCATTCCGCAATATGGTTAAAGGAATGAGAGCGTCTAGCACGAGTGCTATTCAATATCCTGATGCCAATTCAACTTTACGATTGACCTACGGAAAAGTTCGTTCGTTGCCAAAAGACAAACGTAACGATGCGAAAATTAACAATTATACTACGATGACTGGAATGGTCAAAAAGTATAAAGCAGGAGACGAAGAATTTGATATCCCAGCCCGATTATTAGAGTTGAATGAAGCCAAAGATTTTGGTCAGTATGCCGACAAAGCAGGTTATATGCCCGTGAATTTCTTGACAGACAATGATATTACAGGAGGAAATTCAGGTTCGCCAGTATTAAACGGAAAAGGAGAATTGATAGGAATTGCATTTGATGGCAACATCGAAGGAATTGCTGGGGACGTTATTTTTGATAAGAAATTGCAACGAACCATCAATGTCGATATTCGATATGTACTTTGGATTATCGATAAATATGCAGGTGCAAAACATATTGTCGACGAAATGACAATCGCTACCGACAACTTAAATTAAAGTATAGAAACCCATCTCATTTTTTTGAGATGGGTTTTTAATTTTAATTGGTTTCATAATAAGTGTCAAACAAAAACTGCAAAGTTTCCGGGATGTTGTTGGCTTTCATCTTTGGATAAATTACTGTTGATTTCAACCAATTTTCTATAACCAAATCAAAATCATTGCCCACTTCATGAACCACGGGAACTCCCATTTTTTTCAAGGCAGCCGCATTGCATTCTTGTTCGTAATGATCGCGAATGGGGATGCTCAATATCTTTTTTCCAAGATATAAAGCTTCGGCAGGAGTTTCAAATCCGCCACCCGTGATAATTCCGTGACAATTAATCAAACTTTCGTTGAAGAACTTTTGATTTACGGGATAATAGGTAATGTTGCCTTCGGTGTATTTGAACGGGACATCATTCAAAAACCAATGAAATTCGACATCAGATAGTTTGTTGAAGGCTTTTTCCAGACAATCTTTTTGGAAAGAAGGCAAATAAACCGTGATGTGTTTTAAGTCTTTGGGTTCGGCTTGCACGATTTTATCCTTGATGATGGGAGGATGGAATAAAGGAATCGTATTTCTCGAAATGCAAACCAATATGTTTGGGCGAAGGCGCATAATGTTTGAGAATCATTTCGCCCATAAGGCTTCTTTTTTCGGGTCTTGGTGTATTTTGCGAAACAAAACTGGCTTGGTGACCCAACTGCACCGAATGCACTTTCTGCATTTTGCAAGCCAAGGAAGTAATCGAATCAAAATCGTTTATAATGACATCATAGTCTTTCAAAGTTAATGATTTGGCATCTTTATACATTTGAATGGGTTGAATGTTTTTGGCAATATCCCAATAATTCAAACCGCCACATTTGCTGTAATGTAAGCTACAACCTTCACTTCGGAATTTTATTGGTAAATTAATATCTAAACTAGCATTGTTGCCACTTAAAAAAAAATCTACGTCGCCAAATTTTTTCAAATAAGGATACAATTGAGTCGCTCTGCTGATGTGTCCGTTGCCCGTAGCTTGTATGGCATAAAATATTTTCATTGATTTAGATTGTTTGGGGAATGATTTACTAAAAAACACTTTAATTAGTTTGATAAAATTTTGGCAACAATATCATTGATGACAACATCTTCTTTATTTTCTTGTTGTGAAAAATCAGATTTTTTATAGTGATAAATTTTCCATTTTTCTTTCTTGTATTCCAATGCAGTAAGGTTTTCTACCCAATCGCCACTGTTCAAATACATCACTTTTCCGTGTTTGGTTTTGACCACTTTTTTTTGAGGCATATGAATGTGTCCGCAAACTACATAACTGTATTTTTTTTCGATGGCGATTTCGGCAGCTGTAGTTTCAAAATTGGAGATAAAAGAAACCGCTTTCTTTACACTGTTTTTTATGGCTTTCGAAAAACTTCTTTTTTCTCTTCCGAGTGAAACTAAAATCCAATTGACAAGACTGTTAATCAGAATCAGTAAATCGTATCCTTTTCCGCCCAATTTGGCCAAGATTTTGGCGTATCCTTTTGTAGAAGAATCGAATACATCACCGTGAAAAATCCAGGTTTTCTTCCCGTCCAAATCCAAGATGAGTTTGTCGACCAATTCTAAATTTCCTAAAATAAAATCGGAGTATTTCCGCAAGGCTTCGTCGTGATTTCCAGTAATGTAAATGACACGAGTTCCTGAATTGGACATTTTTATGATGTAACGCAACACTTCCATATGGGGAACCGGGAAATAGCGCTTGCTAAAACTCCACATATCAATGATGTCGCCGTTTAAAACTAAGGTTTGAGGGTTGATTGATTTTAAATACTGTAATAATTCTTTGGCGTGACAGCCGTAAGTTCCTAGATGCACATCACTTAAAACCACTAAGGGTATTTTTCGCTTTCTTTTCATAAAAAGTTTTTACGAAAGTAAGTGGACAATGTTAGGTAAATGTTTGTTTTGTGTTAAGGTTTTTGTAAACAAAAAAACCGTCAAGTTGTGACAAGACGGTTTTGAGAAGTATGGTTTTATAATTTAATTTACATTTTTATTAGTTGAAAATTTCCTCTAAAATGAAATCCAATTGCGGAAATAATAGACTTTTTATTTGGTCTTCTTCAATCAAAGGGTGTATTCCTATAAATTGATCGTCTTTCAAAACATAAATTAAAAAGGTTTTATCCTCGGGATTTACAATCCAATATTCTAAAACACCTGCTTCTTCATACAAATCAAATTTGTACTTCATTTCTTTTTTGGAATTGCCTGGAGAAAGTATTTCGATAACCAAGTCTGGCGCACCAAAAGCACCTCTTTGATCTAATTTATTTTCATCGCAAATCACACATAAATCGGGTTGTACCACAGTAAAAACCTCACTATCATTTGTAGATTTCTTTTTATCCATTAAGCGAACATCGAAAGGAGCTGAAAATAATTTACAAGAATGATTTTTGAATTTATTCCACAATATCCCGTGTAAATTACTGGCGACTTTTTGATGAGAAGTGCTAGGAGCAGGACTCATTCTGAAAAGCTTACCTTTGAAGATTTCTAACCTTTCCTGAAATTTCCAAGTAAGATAATCAGCATAGGAATAAGTTTTGTCAAAATCCAATTGGTTGATATCGGTTATCATAATCATTTTATTTATTACAAATATAAGGAAAATTAAAGTGCGATTTTAAAAGCTGATTTATTTAGGACTATTGTTTACTTTTTCACATTCACCCGAATACCCTTGGTATGACTGGCGAATTCAGGAGCATACATACTTTCTATTGTCGAAATTCCGTTGGAGAAATTCCCCAGATTGTTTACTCGAATGTCGTATTCCAAAACGTAAGTTCCTTTGCTTATCGAGTCAAAAAAGAAATGAGTTGCGGCATCTTTGGTGCTTTGATAAAACCCTAATCCGCCTTTGTATTGGTATGTAGAAAGGACATCTACGGGTTCAAAACAAGAAGCGCGCATATCTTTTAAGTGTACAAATTCCATATCTTCTTTGGTAGAAATAACTAATCGAACGGTCACTAAATCGCCCAATTGAAGTGGATTATTTGAAGTGATTCGTTCCAGTTTTTCGCCTTTGTCCGTGTTCTTTTTCAAATACAATTCTTTAGAAACAGACAATGAAGCTCCTAAATTGGTTTTGATTTTATCCAAATCTTCAAAATATTGCCAATACACACCGCCAAAACCCGGAACTTTCGATTTGTTTTCGATGGAAATAGTGGCCATATCTTTCTTAATTTCGTCAACTTTCCAGTTGAGTTTTACATAACCGGTTTCGGCTTCTTTTTCGTTTTCAGTCAGTTTTTTGGTTAGGATTTTCTGGTCACCAATTTTGATTACAGTGTTGTCCTTGACACTCAACCAATCCGTTCCTTGCATCAATAAAGCGTACACGGCTTCGGTGGTGGATTTTGTGGTGGGCCAGTTTTTGGTTTGTTTATTTTTCAATAACCAAACCTTCATTGCATCCACTGATTTAGTGTCGTTTGAAACTTCGGCGAAAGATTCAATTAAGAGCGCTTGGGTTTCTATTGGTGCTTGATACCAATACCAGCCTGCTTTATTAGCAATCCAGTACATTCCCCAATCTTCGTTGTTGGAAGCGGTTTCTTTCAGGCTTTCGATAATTTTTTTGGCAGTTGCTGCCTCGCCAAAACGATTTAAAGTCAATGCAGCCAATCCTTTTTCGTATAAAGAATAGGTTAGCCAATCCTTTTTTGCCGTTTCGAGATACAATTTTGTCACTTTTTTCAAAGTATCCGAAAGCGGATAATTTTCCAAATAAAAACTTCGAGTATACAAATAATGCAAATCTGAATATGGATTAAACCAAATCAATTTTTGGCTTGCTTTTGGATTATTGCGTTGGTCGTTTTCTAAAAATTTCTGATCCAAAAACGGAATTCCAGTTGCGGCTATTTGTTTAATTTTGGTAGCGTTATTTTCGTTCTTGCTTATTTTTGAAAGATGTCCCAAACCTGCCAAAATGTGTCTTGTAATATATTCGTTTTCCTCACTTCCGTCAAACCAAGCAAAACCTCCAGACGTTTTTTGCTTTTGTTTCAATTTATCAAAAGTCGCTTCTTGGGAAGTTTTCATTTTTTCTAAATCGAAAAGCAAAGTCATATTTTTCTTTTTCTCATCTTCATTTTGAGCATCGTTAAGCCAAGGTGTTTCGGCCAAAATCATCGATTTTAGTTCTTCGTTTTCTTCGAGTTTTGAATTTAATTTTCCATTTTTTCTCCAAGTTTCGAATAGGCTGGCGATTTTTGGATTGCTGTTAATAATCTCCGAAGCCAAAGCATTGGAATAAAACCGAGCAAAAGTTTGTTCGGCACATTCGTGTTCGTATTCCATTAAATACGGCAAAGATTGAATGGCAATCCAAGTTGGATTGGAAGTGTATTCCAACGTAAATTGATGGTTTCGCAAAGTGGTCGAACTATTGTTTTTGAGATTCTCGAAAGTGTATTCTTTCTTGGAGTTTTCTCGAACCCAAATCGGAATGCTTTCGGTCACGAGCATATTGTTGGTCAAAACAGGCAAAATATTTTCCTCCCCATCAGAGAAATTGCCGGCCTTTGCCAAAACTTTATATTGTACTCCTTGCAATCCTTCTGGAATATAGATTTTCCAACTCACGGTTGTGTTGCCGTAAGTAGGAATCGTGAAGTTTTTGACAGTTTTGGTATTAGCCATTTTGGCATCGATGGTTTGCATTGTGGTGGTATCGAATAGTTGCAAAACAGCGATTCCAGTTTTGGCTTCATTGGTGACATTGGCCACTTTTGCAGTAATGACAATCGAATCTTTTTCCCTGAAAAATCTTGGGAAGTTTGGAGTAACCATCAGTTCTTTTTGGGTAATTACGCTTTTTTCCAAATAACCAGTAACAGCATCTTTGTTGTGTGCCATTAAACGTAGTTTCCAAGCGGTCAAAGCTTCGGGGGAAGTGAAATTGAAATTCAGTTTTCCTTTGGCATCAGTTTTTAGATTAGGATAAAAGAAAGCCGTTTCAGATAGATTTTTTCTGGCTTTTACTTGGGTTAGGGCTTCTAGGGCTTTTTTTGTCGTGATGATGATGACGCCGTTTGTTCCTTTGTTCCCGTATAAAGCTGATGCTTTGGCGTCTTTTAGAACATCTATAGAAAGAATATCCGACGGATTCAGATTTTTAAAGATTTCTTCAGAAGCAATTTCTCCATCGATAATATACAAAGGTGTTGCTCCATTTACTGAACCACCACCTCTAATTGATATGTTCATAACTGCGCCAGTAAGTGATGTTTTTTTCATTGAACCGTATCCAACTACAACAACTTCCTCTAATTTTGCTTTTGCTAATCCAGATCTTGAAAATTTTATTTGGTCAACCTTTGCATCTTTGACCAAAGCGATTTCTTCTATAACATCTGCATCAGCATCGCCTTTAATCATTTCAGCTCCAATTTTTTTATCCTTGATTTCGGAAACAGCCATAACATCTCCATAAATCGAATTATTGAAATCAAACCCAAACCATTTTAGTTGTGTTTCTTCATTTTGTAATTCTATGGTTTTTGTTGCTAAATTGAGATTTTGAATCTCAGTATATGTTTTATCAAACCCTAAACTTGATTTAAAATTGGCGCCATTATTATATTCATAAAAGCGTAATGTTCCCCATTCAGCTTTGCTAAATTGATCTAAAGAACTGTCGTACATCGATGCCAAAATTTCAGCTTCTTTTTTGGTGTTAGTGGCATTTAACTTAAAAGACCAGTTTTCGCTACTTCCGGGCTGGATTTTATTTCTGAAACTTTCTACATTCCATTCGAGTTGAGGAACTATTGTTTTTAGCGTCACTTTAATTTGGTCGCTAAAATCCTCATTTTCAAAAACACTTTGAAAACCTATTTCTATACTGTTTTCAAATTCCTTTTTTAATGGAATTTTTACCATAACCTGGTTGTTTTGCAGATGTACAGTTTCCTCAAAAAAGGATTGTCTTAGATAATTTGCATTGGCTGAAATATAAAGGTCTGGAATAACCGATGTCAGTTTTATTATGGCAAAACCATCATTTTTAGGGTCGTCATTAACTAGTTCAGCGGTAAATAATTTGCTTGAATTGAATTTGTCTTTGTTTTGGTTAATTTGAAAATTGGAAACCGCTTCAATAGCATTGTCAAAACTGTCTTTCGCAGAAAATACCACTTTGTAATTTCCGGATTGATAATTGGAAATAAAATCAAGTGCGACTTTTTTGTCTTTTTCGGTGTCCACTTTTTTAGAAAAAACTAAAGTTTCAACAGGCTTTTCGGCTGTTTTAGAAACGTTTATTTCGTATGGAAATAATTTTTCAAAATCAGTATCCGAAATAGTGTTGATTTCGGGTTGCTCAAAAACTCTGGATTTGAATTTTTTTGAAAACGGACTTACAAAATAGATTTTGATTTCTCCTTTTACGGCTTTAAATTCCCCATTCAGATTAGTGCTGTTCAGCGTAATTTCATTTTTATTTTTCGTCTCGATGCTGTTTGGAACCGAAGTTGTTAGTGCCAAATCGTGATAACCGACTTTAATAGTGGTTACAGCAGTGTGCGTTTCTCCATTGATGTCGGTAACGCTTGCGTTTATTCGGTAATTGAAAATAGGAAGCTGTTCCTTACTAGCGTTTTTTGACGGTTTTGCAATGAAATCAATCGCAAATTTCCCGGAAGCATCGGTTTTGGTTTCACTACTTACTAAAACCTCTTCAGGCTCGTTGCTGTAATAGTTTCTGAAAGAATTCGTAAAACGGGTTATGGTATAAGTTACTTTTACATCCGAAATATTGCTTCCTGAAAATGCTTTGGCAGTTCCTTTTACGGTAACCGATTGATTTACCTGAAAGCTTTCTTTTTTAGGTTCAAAAGTCACTTCAAATTTTGGACGCTTGTATTCTTCGACTTTGAAATAAATCGATGAGTTTTGAAAATCTACGTCTTCCCAAAACGGATGTTCATCTTTTATTTTATCGTAAGAAGCCTCTTTTTTAGTGTCTTTAGGTTCATCAGCTTCTATTCTAAAATCACCAGTCAATCCATTTTTAGGCAAAACAAATTCACCCGAAAAGGAGCCAAATTCATTTGTAGTAACTTCAAATTCTTTAAAATGGCTGTAATTAGGATCTTGGATAGTTATTTTGAAAGAAGTATTTGGAACAATGCTTGATTTGTTTTTCTTTTTTTGGAAGGCAATTCCTTTGTAATAAACGGTCTGTCCTGGACGATAAATAGCGCGATCCAAGTAAAATTCTACTTTGCCTTTAAAGTTTTCGTCTTCGTTATTTTCTGAATAATCTGAAGCATAAGCGAGATAGTTTTTAGAGATTAAGATGGTGTCGTTTGCCGTTGCTAATTTAATGGGGAAATTATTATTTCTGTTGTTGCCTTCTTTTCGTTTGTAACTAGCTAAACCGTCAGCATTGGTTTTTAAATCAAAATAGGCTGATTTTAAAGAAACATCGGGTATGTTTTTGCCTGTTTTTCTGTCGAGAACAGTGTAATATTCGGTATCGCCCTTTGAATTTGCTAAAACAGAAATATTAGAAACTGTAATGGTTTCATAGCCAAAACCTTTTTTATCTTTAGAGTTGGTGTCACTTTCAAAATACACTAAATAACTTCCGGTTTCTAGTTGTGGAAGAAGGACTTCGGTTGTATATTCGAAGTAATCCTTTTTGTCAACGAGTTCGTAGTTTTTTACGATTAAAGGTTTTCTGCTGGTTACAATTTGGGTCACTAAACTATCCCGTTTGTTTGGGTTATTATAAAATTCAGCTATTTTTCTGTAATTTATTTTAAAAAATGAAATCGTCAAATTATTCGAGTTTTTATATCGGATAAAAGCTCTGGTGTTTTCTTTGTTGTAAATGTATTTTTGAAGTTCTACCTCAATGTTTTTCGTAAGCAGTTCTTCTTTGTTTTGAATCGCCAGTTTATAAGCATTAGAATTGTTTTGGATTGCCAATACACGATCTAATTCAGAATTTGCTTTGATGTTGTAATCAGGGTATTTTTCTTTGGAAGCTAATTTGGTGTAAATAGTCGCTTTTTCTAACTGAATTTTTTGTAGTTGAGAAGCTTCTTTTGCCTCTTTTTCCAAGGAAATTAAAGCATTCAATAAATCTTCGTCTGATTTTAAAAGGTACTGCGAACAAAATAAAATTCGTTCCAATTGATTATCAATAGTAGGAGCATCAACTTCTAGTTTTTGGTATAATGAAAGTATTTTTTTTAGATTTTCATCTTTGATAAAATCAAGATTTAGTTTTGTAAAGAGATTAGTATTGCCCAAAAAAATGTTTTTATGAGCTTCATATTCTTTGGATTCAAATTGCCATTCATTAATTTTTGATTTATAAAAAGCAATGTTTTCCTTCAATAAATAATCATAGAGACTTTCTTTTTTGAATTTTTCCAAAGTGAAGAAATCAAAAATAGCTTCGTAATTGGTCAAAGGAGTTGCTTTTAAAACAGCTTCATTTTCTAGTGTTTTTTCAAATATTTTAAGAGCATCTTCTTCACTATTAAAATCATTAACTTTTGCGGAATCAACTGACACTTCATTGTTTGATGGTTCTGCCGAGACTGTATCAACAACTACAGCAGTTGTATCTACGTACGAATCAGCATAATTACTCAAACACTTCGCATAAACCAAGTTCAAAATCGCTTTCGAAGGAATGGAAACTTTCTCTATTTCGGCTTTTAAATTGTTGATGATTTTGGTTTGTGCATTTTCGTCAACGACCTGCAAATATTTTGATTCGTAGAAAAAACACTTGATGATTTGCACTTCGTTTTTGTCGGCAATGGCTTTTTTGTGAATTTTGGCAACCATGGCATTCGCCGATTTTATTTTGCCGTTATTTTCATTTTCTATGACGGTATTCCAGTTTTTCTCATAATTTTGGGCATAGAATGACGTTGTAATTAGCAGAATAGCAAACAAAATATTTTTCATAAGATAGTTTTATATTATAAGAGAGATATTATTTCAAAAAGGTTGGAAAGCACCTAAATTAATTGCGTACAAATTACTAAATTTTACTTAAATACTAACGAAATTTCCTGTATTTTCTTATTTTTGAACAATGAAAAAAAAATAATTTTCTTTTTGCTTTTCCCGTTATTGATTTTGGGTCAATCTAATTTTGATAAAGGCGAGAAATTGTTCAAGGCCGGAAAATATGATCTAGCGAAACCTGTTTTTGAAAGCTTTCTCAAAGAAAATCCTTTGCATCTAAAAACGATAGAATATTTGGGAGAATTTGCTCCAAAACTGGGGTAAATGCGAGATAATTAGCTTTGTTAATAGATTTTTCATTGCCAATGACTAATCACTTTTCACTAATTACTGAATACGAAAATTTAAGTTTACTCCCTCACATTCACCCTTATCCCCTTAGTGTGACTCGAAAATTCTGGCGCATACATACTTTCAATCGTTGAAATTCCGTTTGAGAAATTCCCGAGATTGTTTACTCGAATGTCGTATTCCAAAACATAAGTTCCTTTGTTTATGGAGTCAAAAAAGAAATGGGTTGCGGCATCTTTGGTGCTTTGATAAAAGCCCAATCCGCCTTTGTATTGGTATGCTGAAAGGACATCTACGGGTTCAAAACAAGAAGCTCGCATATCTTTTAAATGCACAAATTCCATAGCTTCTTTGGCAGAAATAACTAATCGAACGGTCACTAAATCGCCCAATTGAAGTGGATTATTTGAAGTGATTCGTTCCAGTTTTTCGCCTTTATCCGTATTCTTTTTCAAATACAATTCTTTAGAAACAGACAATGAAGCTCCAGAGTTGATTTTGATTTTATCCAAATCTTCAAAATACTGCCAATATACACCTCCAAAACCCGGAACTTTCGATTTGTTTTCGATGGAAATAGTGGCCATATCTTTTTTGATTTCGTCAGCTTTCCAGTTGAGTTTTACATAACCCGTTTCGGCTTCTTTTTCGTTTTCGGATAGCTTTTTGGTTAGGATTTTTTGTTCTCCAATTTTGATAATCGTGTTGTCCTTTACGCTCAACCAATCCGTTCCCTGCATCAACAAAGCATAGACGGCTTCGGTGGTCGATTTTGTGGTGGGCCAGTTTTTGGTCTGTTTGTTTTTGAGTAACCAAACCTTCATCGCATCTACAGATTTGGTGTCGTTTGTCACTTCGGCGAAAGCCTCAATCAATAAGGCTTGGGTTTCTATCGGTGCTTGATGCCAATACCAGCCCGATTTGTTGGCAATCCAATACATTCCCCAATCTTCGTTGTTCGAAGCGGTTTCTTTCAGGCTTTCGATGATTTTTTTGGCAGTTGCTGCCTCGCCAAAGCGATTTAAAGTCAAGGCAGCCAATCCTTTTTCATATAAAGAATAGGTCAACCAATCCTTTTTGGCAGTTTCCAAATATCGTTTAGTATGCTTTTTTAAAGTATCCGAAAGCGGGTAATTTTCCAAATAAATGCTTCGGGTGTATAAATAATGCAAATCCGAATAGGGATTTAGCCAAATTAATTTGTCGGTTTTCTTCAATTTTTGAATTCTTGTTTTATGATATTCCAAAAACTTTTGATCCAAAAACGGAATCGCAGTTGAGGCAATTTGTTTGATTTTGGCAGCATTGTTTTCGCTTGGACTTAATTTTGAAAGATGTCCTAAACCGGCCAAAATATGTCGGGTGATGTATTCGTTTTCGTCACTTCCGTCAAACCAGGCAAATCCTCCCGAAGGTTTTTGTTTTTGTTTTAATTTGTCAAAAGTGGTTTCTTGCGAAGTTTTCATTTTTTCCAAATCGAAAAGCAAAGCCAGATTTTTCTTTTTCTCGTCTTCATTTTGAGCGTCGTTGAGCCAAGGTGTTTCGGCCAAAATCATCGATTTCAGTTCTTCGTTTTCTTCGAGTTTCGAATTCAATTTACCGTTTTTTCTCCAAGTTTCGAATAGGCTGGCGATTTTCGGATTACTGTTAATAATCTCCGAAGCCAAAGCATTGGAATAAAACCGAGCAAAAGTCTGTTCGGCACATTCGTGCTCGTATTCCATTAAATAGGGCAGAGATTGAATCGCAATCCAAGATGGATTCGAAGTGTATTCCAACGTAAACAGATGGTTTTTTAGAGTGGTCGAACTATTGTTTTTTAAGTTTTCAAAAGTGTATTCTTTCTTGGAATTCTCTCGAACCCAAATCGGGATGCTTTCGGTCACGAGCATATTGTTGGTCAAAACAGGAAGTATGTTTTCTTCTCCATCCGAAAAGTTGCCGGCTTTTGCCAAAACTTTATATTGAACGCCTTGCAATCCTTCGGGAATGTAGATCTTCCAACTCACGGTGGTGTTGCCAAAAGCAGGAATATTGAAGTTTTTGACAGTTTTGGTATTCGCCATTTTGGCATCGATGGTTTGCATTGTACTGGCGTCGAATAGTTGCAAAACTGCAATTCCAGTTTTGGCTTCATTGGTGACATTCGCTACTTTTGCCGTGATGACAATTGAATCTTTTTCCCTAAAAAAACGTGGAAAGTTTGGCGTTACCATCAACTCTTTTTGGGTAATGACGCTTTTTTCTAAATAACCTGTAACAGCATTTTTGTTGTGCGCCATTAAACGAAGTTTCCAAGCAGTCAAAGCTTCTGGCGAAGTAAAATTGAAACTTACTTTTCCTTTCGCATCGGTTTTTAGATTGGGATAGAAGAACGCCGTTTCCGATAGATTTTTTCTAGCTTTTACCTGAGTTAAAGCTTCAAGAGCTTTTTTGGTCGTGATGATGATGACGCCATTGGCTCCTTTACTTCCGTATAATGCGGTGGCTTTGTCTCCTTTTAGAACATCGATTGAAATAATATCGGTTGGAGAAAGTAATTTGAATTGTTCTTCAGTAATGGGTACGCCATCTACCACATACATTATATTTTTGCCGTTCAAAGAAGAAGCTCCTCTGATTTGAATTCCAGCTACTTTGCCTTTCAGTGTGTCTTCTAATCTTATATCTATTCCAGCGGTGTTATATACAGTATTGTCTTCTTCGACAACGGCAGCAACTGCTCCAGTATATCCTTTCTTTTTTACGCTTCCATAGCCAACTACAACTACTTCGTTTAGGACGTTTTCAGATGCTTTTAATTGCACATCAAGTGATTTGGTGGCTATTTTTATTTTTTGGGTTTCGAAACCAATGTAAGAGAATGTCAATTCTTCGCCAATGGCTGCTTCTATTTGATAATAACCGTCAAAATCAGTTGCTGTGCCTCGTTGAATTCCTTTTATTATAACGCTTACGCCGGGTAGAGGGCCACTTTTGTCAGAAACAATTCCTGAAATCATTTTTGCATTTAACGGTTTCTTGCTTTTGTTGTTTAATTGTTTTTGATATTCTCTAAGTTGCAATGCCGTGAAAGAGTCGTTGAAGTTGAATCCAAACCACAGTAGTTGTGTCGCTTCCTCTTGAAGATTTAATGGAATTAAATTCGGATTCAAATTTCTGAATGAAGTATGGGTTGTTTCAAAACCCATATTCGTTTTATAATTAAAATAGTTATAATAATCATTCGTTTGAAAATCCAGTTTATCCCAATCCATTTTGGTGAATTTATCCAAAGAACTATCATACATCGAGACGAGAATTTCGGCTTCTTTTGAGGTGTTTTTGGCTTTTAATTTAAAAGACCAATTTTCGCTACTTCCAGGTTGTATTTTGTTTCTGAAACTTTCGACAAAAAATTCTAATTGCGCTTCTTCTTTGAGTAATTGTATTTCAATTTGGTCGTTGAAATTTTGGTTGTCAAACAAGCATTCGAAGCCTATTTTTATAGACTTTTTAAATTCTTTTTTAATTGGAACTTTTACCAATAATTCGCCGTTTTGCAAAAGGGAATTTTCTTCAAAAAATAATTTTCTTTGATAAATAGTCTTTGTCGAAATATACAATTCTGGAATGGTCGATGTGATTTTTACCAATGCAAAACCATCTTTTACCACATTTGTATTGATTTGTTTTACTGTAAATAGTTGACTCGGATTGAGTTTTTCTTTGCTCTGCAGGATTTTAAAATAAGAACTGGTTTCTATATGATTTTCAAAAGTGTCTTTTGCTGAAAATACCACTTTGTAATTTCCGGATTGGTAATTGGAAATAAAATCCAATATCAATTTTTTGTCTTTTTCGGTGTCAATTTTTTTGGAATAAACCAAAGTCCCCAATTCTTTTTCCGTCAAGGTTTTTTGATTGTCTTCAAAAGGAAATAATCGTTCGAAATCTTCGTTGGTAATGCTTTCAATATCTGGTTTTGGAAAAATTCTCTTCTTGAATTTGTTTGAAATCGCACGTAGAAAATAGATTTTAATTTCGCCTTGGGTAGGCAAAAATTCACCATTGAGGTTGGTGCTTTTCAAGATTATTTCGTTTTTATCTTTGGTTTCAATTCGTTGCGGAACGGTTGTAGAAAGTTTCAAAGAATGATACCCAATATTAACAGATGTATAGGTTTTGTGTGTTTCTCCATTGATGTCGGTAACCGTGGCTGAGATGCGATATTCAAAAATAGGGAGCTTTTCTTTTGTAGCATTTTCGGAAGGTTTGGCAATGAAATTTATTTCAAATTTTCCTGAGGTATCTGTTTGGGTTTCGCCAACCAAAATGGATTCAGATACCCCGTTTTGATTGTGATAATAACCATTAGTCAACGTGTAGGGTGTAAGTCTAACCTCATATTGTACTTTTGCATCCGAAATGTTGCTTCCAGCAAAAGCTTTGGCAAGTCCAATTACATTAACGTTTTGATTGACTTGATACGCTTTTTTTACTGGCTCAAAATTTGCTTCAAATTTGGGACGTTTGTATTCTTCGACGCTAAATGAAATTTGGGAATGTTCAAATCCAGAACCATCCCAAAGAGGGTGTTCGCCTTTTATGTTGTCATAAACTGTTTTGTTGTCGTAGGGATAATGGCCTATGGCTTCCATCCTGAAATTGCCTGTCAACCCGGTTTTTGGCAGAACAAACTCTCCTGAAAAGGAACCAAATTCATTGGTGACGGCATCAAAAGCCTTGATTTCTTGATTGTTGGCGTCCTTGATTTTGATTTTAAAAGAAGTATTGGCAATAATTCCTGTTTCGTTTTGCTTTTTTAAAAACGCAATTCCTTTATAGTAAACAGTTTGCCCGGGACGATAAATAGCTCTGTCCAAATAAAATTCGATTTTGGCTTTTGTTTCATTTTCATTAGCATAAGGATTGAAGTTGCTCAGATAGCTTTTGTTGAATTGAATGGAATCGCCTTCGTGAACCAATTCAATATTTTCGTATCTATAATCGTAGCTATTGGTGTTTTTTCTTTCGAAAACAGCAATCCCATTTTTTTCTGTTTTAATTGAAAATGTTGGGGTTTTTAGGCTCACATTTTCTAGCGGTTTGCCTGTTTTTCTGTCTAAAACTTGATAGTTTTCTTCCTTGTCTTTTTGCCAAGCCAATAAGGCAATATTGGAAACGGTAATTGTTTCATAAGCAAATGCTTTTTTACTTTCGGTGTCGGTGTTGCTTTCAAAACAAACTAAATAGCTTCCTGTTTTGAGCCTAGGCAAAAGTACTTCCGTAGTATATTCAAGATAGTTTTTTTTGTTTTCCAAAAGATAATTTTTGGTAGCTACCGCTTTTTTGTCTTTAATGATTGTACTGGCGAAATTGTCATTGTTGTAACGATAATTATATAACTCTTTGATGGTCTTTTGGTCAATTTCATAAAATGTAATGGAGAGGCCATCTAAGTTTTTGCAGGAAACAAAAGCCCTAGTATTTTCTTCGGTATAACTGTATTTTTGAAGCTGA
Organism: Flavobacterium limnophilum; assembly: GCF_027111315.2. Lineage (GTDB taxonomy): Bacteria > Bacteroidota > Bacteroidia > Flavobacteriales > Flavobacteriaceae > Flavobacterium > Flavobacterium limnophilum. The sequence continues at coordinate 289,062 of NZ_CP114289.2, forward strand.
ATGTTAAGCGTTTTTGAAATAATATCTTGTTTTTTTTGTAAAGCCAACTTGTGCGAATTAGAACGATTGTTGATTTTTATGATGCTGTCAAGTGTTGCAATGGCTTGAATGTTGTAATCAGGATGCGTTTCTTTTGAGGCATTTTTGTTCAGAACAACCGCTTTTTCGAATTGAATTTTTTGAATTAAAGCAATGTCTTTGGTCTCTTTTTGAAGAAGATTCAATGACTTTATAAATGTAGTATCATCCTCAAGTAAATAAGTGTTGCAAAACCGCATCCTGTAGAATTGGTTTTCCAAGGTAGGGAAATTACGCTCCTGTTTTTGATGTAAAACAAGTACTGTTTTCAAGTTTTCGTCTTTTACAAAATCAAAATTTAGATTTATAAAATCTGCTGATTTTCCCAATAGTTCTTTCTCATAAACACTGAATTTACTTTTTTTGATACTCCATTGTTCTATTTTTTTGGTATAAAAAGTAATGTTTTCTTGTGACAGATAATCGAACAAACTTTCTTTCTTGAAATTTTCCAAAGTTGAAATATCGAATAGTTCTTCGTATTGGCTTAAAGGAATTGATTTTAAAACGGCTTCGTTTTTTAAAGTGTTTTCAAATGAAGTGTTGATTTGGTTTTCAAAATTGTTGTTTGTCCAAGTCAAAAAGTCATCATCCAGACTAACGGTATTGGTTCTGTTATATATCAAATAGTTGTTTTGTTGTTGATAATCACTCAAACATTTCGCGTAAACCAAATTCAAAATCGCTTTCGAAGGAATGGAAGCTCGATTGATTTCGGCCTTTAAATTGTTGATGATTTTGGTTTGCGCATTTTCGTCAACCACCTGCAAATATTTGGATTCGTAGAAAAAACATTTGATGATTTGCACTTCGTTTTTGTCGGCAATGGCTTTTTTGTGAATTTTGGCAACGATGGCATTCGCCGATTTTATTTTGCCGTTATTTTCATTTTCTATGACGGTATTCCAGTTTTTCTCATAATTTTGGGCATAGAATGACGTTGTAATTAGCAGAAAGGCAAACAAAATATTTTTCATAAGATAGTTTTATATTATAAGAGAGATATTATTTCAAAAAGGTTGGAAAGCACCTAAATTAATTGCGTACAAATTACTAAATTTTACTTAAATACTAACGAAATTTCCTGTATTTTCTTATTTTTGAACAATGAAAAAATTTTTAACTTTCCTTTTATTATTTCCGCTAATGATTTGGTCCCAATCCGATTATGGCAAGGCCGAAAAATTATTCGAAACCGGGAAATACGACCAAGCGAGACCTGTTTTCGAAAGTTTTTTAAATGAGAATCCTTCCCATTTAAAAACCTTGGAATATTTGGGAGACATTGCCGGTCACGCCAAATCTTGGGACAAGGCCATTGTGTATTATAAAAAACTAAAGCAACTAAAGCCTTCTGAAGCCAATTATTATTACAAATATGGTGGCGTACTTGGGATGAAAGCCAAAGAATCTAATAAATTTGCTGCTCTTGGAATGATTGGGGAAGTGAAGGCATCTTTCGAGAAAGCGATTGAATTGAATCCAAAGCACATTGAAGCACGTTGGGCATTGGTTATGATATACATTCAACTGCCGGGAATTGTTGGCGGAAGCGAAACGAAAGCGATTAAATATTCGAATGAATTGCTTAAATTGTCGCCTGTTGACGGCTACCTGTCTAGAGGTCAAATCGACGAACATTTTAAAAGATACACCGCTGCCGAACAGCAATATAAAAAAGCAATTGCAGCGGGAAGCACAAAAGTGGGTGGGCAAATGCTGGATAATTTGCATAAAAACAAGATGAAAAAATCTGTAAAAAAGAATTAAAAATATGAGAACTCATTTTATAGCCATTGGCGGAAGTGCGATGCACAACTTGGCTCTGGCTTTACACAACAAAGGATATCAAGTTACAGGTAGTGACGATGCCATTTTTGAACCATCGAAAACCCGTTTGAAGAAAAAAGGAATTTTGCCGGCAGAAATGGGTTGGTTCCCTGAAAAAATAACCCAAGATATCGAAGCCGTAATTCTTGGAATGCACGCCAAAGCTGACAATCCAGAATTGCTAAAAGCACAAGAATTGGGATTGAAAATATATTCTTATCCAGAATTCTTGTACGAACAATCCAAAAACAAAACCCGCGTGGTTATTGGTGGTTCACACGGAAAAACGACCATCACTTCGATGATTTTGCACGTGATGCATTATCATAATATCGAAGTGGATTATATGGTGGGTGCACAATTAGAAGGTTTTGACACAATGGTGCATCTTACCGAAGAGAATGATTTTATCGTTCTCGAAGGCGACGAATATTTATCTTCGCCAATAGACAGAAGACCAAAATTTCATTTGTATCAGCCTAATATTGCCCTGATTTCAGGAATTGCTTGGGATCATATCAATGTTTTTCCAACCTACGATTTTTATGTGGAACAGTTCGAAACTTTTATTGCCAAAATTACCAATGGCGGAATTTTGGTGTATAACGAAGAAGATCCAGAGGTAAAACGTGTTGCGGAAGCCGCATTGAATCCTATTCGAAAAATACCTTATACAACTCCAAAATACGAAGTGAAAGATGGAGTTACACTTCTAGAAACACCGGAAGGTTTGATGCCAATCGAAGTTTTTGGTGCGCACAATTTGAACAACTTGGCTGGAGCCAAATGGATTTGCCAAAATATGGGTGTTGACGAAGCCGATTTTTATGAAGCCATTGCCAGTTTCAAGGGTGCATCCAAACGATTGGAAAAAATCGCAGAAGGAAAAGGAAAAGTGGCTTACAAAGATTTTGCCCATTCGCCAAGTAAAGTGGCCGCCACCACCAAGGCCGTAAAAGAACAATATCCAAACCGAACTTTGGTAGCTTGTTTGGAATTACATACCTACAGCAGCTTGAATGCAGAGTTCCTCAAAGAATACGAAGGCGCATTGGAATATGCCGATGTGGCCGTGGTTTTCTATTCGCCAGATGCCGTAAAAATCAAGCAACTCGAAGAAGTGACTTACGAACAAATCGCCAAAGCTTTCAACAGGGAAGACTTGATTATCTATACTAATCCAGCCGAATTTAAAACGTTCTTGTTTAACCAAAATCTCGATAATTCCGCTTTATTGTTGATGAGTTCAGGAAATTATGGTGGATTAAATTTTGATGAGGTGAAAGAGTTGATAGAGTAATATAATACACTATTTGTCATTCCGTAGGAATCTCTTTTTTATTTTGTTAAAAGATTTAAGGAAAGACAAATCAGTAAATAAAGATTCCTGCGGAATGACAAATTTGTAAATAGTTGTTGCGTTTAAAGCTTGAACCATTCAGTTTGACACTAAATTGAAATATAGAACCCTTTGTCATTCCGTAGGAATCTCATTAACACAATTAAAAAGATTGTCATGATTGAATACACCGAAGGAATATATACTTTTTATGTGTACATTTTAACCAATAAAAATAGGACTGTTTTGTACACAGGTGTAACCAATAATTTAAAATTGCGATTGCAACAACACGAAAATAAATTGAATTCAAATAGTTTTACAGCAAGATATAATTCGCATTTTTTAATCTATTATGAAAAATTTACTTGGATTCAATTGGCAATTGAAAGAGAAAAAGACATTAAAAATCTTTCAAGAGAAAGAAAATTAAATTTAATTAAGGAAATAAACCCAAATTTAGAGTTTTGGAATTCTCATTATAAAAAAAAGATTCCTACGGAATGACAAATTTGTGTATGTTTTTTTTCTAATAAAAGGCATAAAAAGTCCAAAGTTTGTCATTCCGTAGGAATCTCAACTAACAAAAGATTCCTACGGAATGACAAATTTGTGTATAGTTTTTGTACTCAAAAAGTAAATCATCTAGGTTAGTATTTCTTAAGATATGGAACCGTTTGTCATTCCGTAGGAATCTCATTTTTTATTTTGTTAAAACAAAAATTGTATTGCATAGAGCAAAAAATAGAAATCCTTTCATTACTTTTAATTTTTTTAATTCTAAGATTAATTATCTCTTTTCCGCACAATAATGGAACAAACTAATTTTCCCATAACGAATTGGTCTGAAGACGATAAGCCTCGCGAAAAACTGATGCTGAAAGGCAAAAGTGCTTTGAGCGATGCCGAGTTGATTGCCATTTTGATTGGCTCTGGAAGCAGAAACGAATCGGCGGTCGGATTGAGCAAAAGGATTTTGGCGAGTGTCGACAATAATTTGAATGCTTTGGGAAAATTGACTATCCAACAATTGATGAATTTTAAGGGAATAGGCGAGGCGAAAGCTATTTCGATTATGGCCGCAATGGAATTGGGAAGACGAAGAAGGGCAGAAGAGGCGGTGGAATTAAAGAAAATTACGTCCAGCAAAATGATTTTCGAATTGATGCAACCCATTATTGGCGAATTGCCACACGAAGAATTTTGGGTATTGTATTTGAATAATTCGAACAAAGTGCTTTCGAAATCGCAACAAGGCAAAGGAGGAATCACGGGAACTTTGATTGATGTTCGTTTGGTTTTTAAAACGGCTCTCGAATTGGGCGCAACGGCTTTGATATTGTGTCACAACCATCCTTCGGGAACCTTGACGCCCAGCGATGCCGACAAACAAATTACTCGAAAGCTAAAAGCGGCTGGCCAAAATATGGATATCCAGGTTTTGGATCACGTGATTGTTGCCGAGAATGGCTATTATAGTTTTAATGACGAAGGAATTTTTTAAAATATGAGTACAACAAACAACAATGTAACAGACGTCTTTTTTGATTTGGATCACACGCTTTGGGATTTCGAAAAAAACTCGGCGTTGGCATTTGAAACAGTTTTCAAGATGCAGGATGTAGCAGTGGATATGGGCGAATTTCTCCATTTTTATGTGCCAATAAACCGAGAATATTGGGAAAGATATCGCAAAGACGAAATTACCCAAAAACAACTGCGATATGGCAGATTGAAAGACACTTTTGACTTGATTCAATATGCGGTTTCAGATGATTTAGTTGAATTGTTGTCGGTAGAATACATCCATTATTTGCCCAAATACAACCATTTGTTTGATGGAACAATTGAAATATTGGATTATTTGAAGGCAAAATACAATTTGCATATCATTACCAATGGTTTTGCAGAAATTCAAGAAAACAAATTGAACAATTCGTATATTACGCATTATTTTAAAAGTATTACCAATTCGGAAATGGCGGGCGTCAAAAAGCCAAATTCCCTTATTTTTGAGTATGCCCTGGATTTGGCCAAAGCCAAAAAAGAGAACAGTATAATGATTGGCGATTGCATTGAGGCTGATGTTCAAGGCGCTTTGGATGCTGGCTTGGACGCCATTTTCTTCAATGAAAATAATACGCCCGTGACAGAAAACATAAAACAAGTGAACCATTTATTAGAATTAAAAAAATATTTATAAAGTATGAAATCGCCACTAACAACAAGTTTGCGTAAGCAAACACCAATAAGCAAAAAGGCGATAACATATAGGACAGCTGAAAAATAAAAAATTACATATATGAAAACTAGAATCCTATTCCTGATGTTATTTATGGCGAGCTACGGTTTTTCGCAAACGATCAATGATTATAAAGGGGTGATTATTCCATTGAGGTATGAACTTCAAAAAACAGAAAATCAGTATCGACTCCAGACATTGACAAAGCTCAATTTGACAAAAGCCGGATTTCAATCTTTCTACAACAACGAGGCAATTCCTTCTGAATTCAATGATAGATGCAGCATGTTGTATTTGGATGTGAAAAAAGAAAATGCTTTCTTGGTTACCAAACTTTATATCACTTTTAAAGATTGTTTTGGCACTATAATTTTCCAGTCAGCCATCGGAAAAAGTAGGGAAAAAGAGTTTGAAACAGCTTATTCCGAGGCTTTGAATGAAGCCTTTAAATCAGTTGTGGCCTTGCAGTATAAATATAATGGAGGAAGTGGCGCAAAACCAACATCTGCTTATGCTCCTGTGGTTGCGGCTCCAACAACAGCTGTGACCCCGATAGTTAATGCGCCTGCAGCTCCATTAATTCCTGCAGTGGCCGTTCCGGCTGTAGCAGCTAAAAATGAGGCAAACGATCTTAAAATTTCGGAGAATAAAAATTTAGGTTTGTTATATGCACAACCCACGTCTTACGGATATCAATTGATTGACAGCGAGCCAAAAGTTGTCATGAAAGTATATAAAACCTCGAATCCAGCCAGTTTTATGGCCAAAAAAGGAGAGGTTCAAGGGGCATTGGTTTCTAAAGACAATCAATGGTTTTTCGAATATTATCAAGGAGACAAATTAGTTTCTGAAAAAGTGGATGTTAAGTTTTAGTCCAGATTTCAGATTTCAGATTTCAGATTAAGATGGTTAAACCTCTAATCTGAAATCTGATTTTTTTTATCCTACATTCTACAACTGGTTACTGCGAGTGAAAACGGAATACTAATACCCATACTTGTCTTTCCAACGGTTCTTTAAGAATTCTCGGGTTGAATTTTCCCTGGAATTGTTTCCAGGATTATAAAATACAGTTTCGGAAATGTCATTGGGTAAAAATTCCTGCTCGGCAAAATTATTGGCATAATCGTGGGAATATTTATATTCGTCTCCATAGCCCAATTCTTTCATCAATTTGGTTGGTGCGTTGCGCAAATGGATGGGAACAGGCAAATCGCCGGTTTGTTTTACTAATTGTTGGGCAGTTCCAATGGCTAAATAAGAAGCATTGCTTTTTGGGGAAGTGGCCAAATAAATGGCACATTGACTCAAAATGATTCTACTTTCGGGATAACCAATGGTGGTGACAGCCTGAAAAGTATTGTTGGCCATGATAAAAGCAGTTGGATTGGCATTCCCTATGTCTTCACTGGATAAAATGAGCATTCGTCTGGCGATGAATTTAACGTCCTCGCCACCTTCAATCATTCGGGCAAGCCAATAAACGGCTCCATTCGGGTCACTGCCTCGAATCGATTTGATGAAAGCCGAAACAATGTCATAATGTTGTTCGCCACTTTTGTCATACAAAACGGTGTTTTGTTGCACGAGTTCAAAAACTCGGTCATTAGTGATTGAAATTTCGTCTGCATCGGAAGCGTTTACGACGAGTTCGAAAATGTTTAATAGTTTGCGTCCATCACCACCGGAAAGTCGCAATAGCGCTTCTGTTTCGGTTAGTTTAATATTTTTGGTTGCCAAATATTTGTCCGTCTTCAAGGCACGGTGCAGCAAGGTTTCCAAATCGTCTTTGGTAAACGCATTCAAAATATAGACTTGACATCGGGACAACAAGGCGGGAATGACCTCAAAACTTGGATTTTCCGTCGTGGCACCAATCAGTGTAATCCATCCTTTTTCGACGGCTGCCAATAAGGAGTCTTGTTGCGATTTGCTGAAACGATGAATCTCGTCGATAAAAAGGATTGGGTTTTTTGTGGTGAAAAGTCCGCCGCTTTGCTTGGCTTTTTCAATCACGTCTCGAATATCTTTCACGCCCGAATTGATGGCGCTCAAAATATAAAAAGGCCGCTTCGATTCTTGGGCAATGATTTGTGCCAAAGTTGTTTTTCCGGTTCCAGGTGGTCCCCAGAAAATCAATGAGGGAATAATTCCTTTGGCAATTTGTTGCGTCAACGAACCATTTGGTCCAACCAAATGTAGTTGACTGATATAATCTTCCAGTTTTTGCGGACGTATGCGTTCTGCTAATGGTGCTTCCATTTTTAGGTTATTCGTTTAATCGCTTAATTGTTTAATCGAAAATTTTGAACATTCAAATTTATGATTTTGCAATTAGAAATCTAAGATATTCTGATAAACTTATTTTGTCTATTTTCTTTAATCTATTTTCTATTCTCTTTTTAAAGTATGACAAAATAGCACTAATTTAGGTTTGGATACATTTTTGAGTAATTTAGCTAACAAAACAATAAACGAAAAACACATAACCACAAACGGTCTATATGAACGACAATCATTTCAAATATTCTAATTCTGTCATTGCGTTGCCTCTTTTTTTTGTGTGGTTTCTGTGGTTTGTATATTGGTTACAGATCAAATTTGATTTTGATTTTGACGTAAACGGAATTCTTCCAAGAACCTTTTCGGGCTTGCAGGGCATTGTTTTTAGCCCATTTATTCATGCTGACATCAATCATTTATACAACAATTCGATTCCACTATTGATTTTGTTGGCAGCTTTGCGTTTCTTTTATTCCAAACAGTCTTTAGCGGTTATTGGTTATGGAATTTTAGTTTCGGGGTTCATCACTTGGATAATTGGAAGAGACAGTTACCATATTGGCGCAAGCGGATTAATTTATGTATTGGTCGGTTTTATTTTTTTTAAGGGAATTCAAACCAAGTATTATCGTTTAGTAGCCTTGTCGCTTGCGGTAGTCGTGGTGTATGGTGGATTGGTTTGGTATGTTTTTCCAAAAGTGGAAGACAAGATCTCATGGGAGGGACATCTCGCAGGATTGATTACCGGTTTTGCACTTTCGCTATTTTACAAAACGCCGGAATATAAAAAGATAATCAAATACGATTGGGAGCATCCAGATTTTGATCCAACACAAGACAAGTTTATGCAACGGTTTGATGAAAATGGTGATTTTGTAAATCTTCCAATCATTGAGCGAGAAGAAGAAGTTCAGGCTTATTATTCTTCCAATTTTCCTGTAGACTACACTATTGTGGAAAACAAAAAAAATGAATCAAAACCGGAGCCTTGATTCATTTTCTACATTTCTTAAATTCTAAATTCTGCAATCTGAATTCTGCAATCTATGCCCTCTGTCTAACCGCTTCATATAAAAAAGCGCCACAAGCCACGGAAACATTCAGTGAGCCAATTGTCCCGAACATGGGTAGTTTTGCTTTTTCATCTACGATTTTCAGAACCGAAGGATTGATTCCTCTATCTTCCGAACCCATAATTATGGCAACGCCTTCTTTTAAATCAACGTCATAAATATTTTGGTCTGTTTTTTCAGTTGCAGCTACAGTTTTTATTCCTGAACCTTGCAGGTAGAAAATGGCATCCTTGATGTGTTCCACTTTGCAAATAGGTACATTAAACACGGCACCAGCCGAAGTTTTTACCGTGTCACCATTTACTGGAGCAGAACCTGCTTTTTGGACAATAATTCCGTTTACACCAGTACATTCGGCAGTTCTGATGATGGCGCCAAAATTACGCGCATCCGATATTTGGTCCAAAATTAAAAACAAGGGCGTTTTTCCGGATTCAACTGTGGCATCCACCAAATGTTCCAAGTCAATGAAACCTATTGGAGAAATAGAAGCTACCGCACCTTGATGATTGTTTGGAGTTAGTCTGTTCAATTTTTCGACAGGAACGTATGAAAAATTCACGTTGGCACGTTTCATCACTTTCATCAAGTCTTTCATCAACTCGCCAGATATTTCTTTTTGTATAAAGACTTTATCGACTTCCTTTCCTGCTTGTATCGCCTCAATAATGGCTCTTATCCCGAATATTAAATGTTCTTTTTCCATGGTGCAAATATATAAAAAAAAACCACCCGTTTTTAGTGGGTGGTTTTTAGGATTAACTAAAAAATAAATTATTTTTTCACTAAATTAAAATTATAGCCACCATAAGGTCCAAATGCTAAAACTAAATTAATAGCCCCAGAACAAGAGCCAACAGAACCTGTGCCTGTTGTTGGGCCGTAACCTGGGTTGTAGTTAAATTCTTCATTTGCTGTAACGGTCACTTTTGCTGTAGCTGGATCAATTACACAAATCATGTACGATGTTGTTGGATTTAATATGTAGATGTTGTTTGTGTTCAATATTCTAAATGTAAGTTTTCCATTTGCAGGATCATATACTACAGGAACTATATCTCCAACTTTATAATCTGCCCAATCGTCTTTTACAACTTTATAGTCTCCATTAAAGTTGGAAGCATCAGTTAAAGGACAAGACATAAGATAAGTTTGTTGAACTTTAAACAAAGATGAATTGGCTACATCAGCTCCAAAGAGAGGAGTTCCATCATCTGTGTACATTTTAATTACTCTACCATCTTTCAAGGTCATTTCAGCAGAGACTATTAATGAGCTATTTAAAGTAAAATCACTTGATGTATTTACTGTTGTAAAAGCATTCATTATATCAAATTGGTCAAATTTGAAATCTGTTGGGAAAGCAGTAACCCCTTTTTTAAGGTATGCTTTCTCATATGTAGTTGTTTTTTTATAAAAACCAACAATGTCAATTGATGCAACATCGCCTTGACCAATAGAAACAGTAACCCCCAAGTTAATTTTTACACCATTGGCTACCGATACCAAGTTAATTGATGAATCTGTTCCGGTAGCTTTAATGATGTTAGGAGTAGCACCAATTTCAAAATCCATTTTTGACTTACCACCATCATCTGTACAAGATGGCATAAGTACAACCATTGAAAATATTGCGAATATTAATTTTATTTTTTTCATAATGTTGTGTTTAGATTAAAGATCCCAAAATATTTTGTAGGTTGTTGCGTCTTTTTGGGTAGGTGCATTTTGATTTGAATTTAATTCACTTTGTGGCCAGAAAAACGATACTTGATACGGATTGTTTTGTACCGTTTGTGAATCAATCAATGGCCATGCGTCTCCATTGTTAAGTTGGTACTCAGGTGAAGTTTCAAGTGGATTAGCTAAAACAGGGAAACCTGTTCTTCTGTAATCAGTATATTGATCCATTGGATCACCACAAGTTCCTACCCATTTTTGGGTCATTATGATTTCAAGTTTTTTTGCTGGAGTTGCAGCAAGAGTAAATTCAGTCTTTACATTATTTATAAATGTTGTTACTGCAACTGAACCAGTTAGTACAGGTATCGTTTGTGTGTTACCACTTACTTTATTGAGAGCTACCACTTCATCTACTTTAGCAAAACTGGCCTTCATTGCTTGTTCTAATTTTGCTTCAACAGTTCCTGCCGTGGTTAGTTTTCCAACTTGAATCAATTCGGCTTGAACATACAAGAATTCGTCGTAAGTGAACATTCTGAATGGAGCAACACCAGTGCCGGAAGATCCAGTCATAACACCGCCTTGTCCATCATCATATCTACCACCTGTTTGAAAAATACCTGGGTAAGTATATGAGTTTTCAGCACTTTTATCTCTGTCTGGTCCAGTGCTACCAAATCTGATACTGAAGAAACCAGTTGATTTATCCCAATAATCAGCATTTGGTTGTCCTGTTGTTGCGTTTCCTTGGTCAGGAGGTAATACGCCTGGTCGTAACTGATTGAAGAAGAAATATTTTATTCTTGGGTCAGGAATTCCCGTGTGTATTCTTGGATTCATTCCTTTTAGGATTTCATAAAACCAAGGGCTTTGGTATGTGCCAAACTGTGTGCTGTTGTATGAATCTAAAAAGTAATTGTTTCTTTCTTCAGGTGAAATGTTTTTTGTGCGATTGAATTGGAAATCATCTGCTATTGAAGTGAAAAAGTTGTTTTCGGCAACCAATGCATTAAATCCTGCAGTGTCAAAATCAGGTGTCAATCGTACTTGATTGTAAAGTTTTAATTTGAAACTATTGGCAAATCTAATCCATTTTGCTGTGTTTCCTTTGTAAAAAAGGTCATCATTCACTGGTTTTTTTGCCCCTGCATTAGATTTAATATTCGCTTTTCCAGACTCGATCAATTTAAAAATATCAGCATAGATTGCTTTTTGCTCATCAAATTTTGGACTCACTATACCTGTTGTCAGTTTTGTTGCTTCGCTATATGGAATACTTCCCCATAAATCAACAGCTAAAGCCATTAAATAAGCTTTTTCTAGTTGAGCAATACCTAAATAAACTAAATCTCCGGATTCGGTTGATTGCTTTATCAATGTTTCAATATCGGTCAATGTCAAATAAACCATATTCCAATCATTTTGCATTAATACGTTGTCAACTTTGGTTCCGTATTGATCATATTCTTCTCTTGAGGTCATTTGATGTGTATACACTCCAAGAATATTACCAGAATAATCGTTGTAATCCGTTACACGACCTACGCCTACTTGAGTATTTGTAAGCAAAAGAGCTAAAGGTGCAACGGTAGGGTTATCTTTGTCTGTATTAACATCCAAGAAGTCGCTACAACTAATAAAAAGTGTTGTAAGTAATAACAAAGCAATATTGTATTTGTTATTTTTTATTTTTATTAAAAGTTTCATATTTTTTTTTTTAGAATGTTAAATTAAGTTTAAGTCCAAATCTTTTAGATGTGGGAGCAGCTGAAATTTCAATTCCTTGAGAGGTTCCTGAACCTAAACTAGTAATGTCTGGGTCAAAATTCGTGTATTTTGGTACGTTTGGTGCAAAATACCATAGATTGCTTCCAATTAAACTCAAACTTATTTGACCAAATGGGGTTTTGTCAATAAATGTTTTAGGAACGTCATAAGTTAAACTTAAATCGCTTAATCTATATACGGTAGCGTCATAAACTGATGCTTCATCCACACTGTTTATTGCAAATGTGTTTCCACCCGCTGGTGAGAAATACAGTTCATTCTTAGTTAATTGAACAGTGTTTGGAATTTGATTTCCTGCCGTGTCTACTAATGGAACTCCAGTTGTTGGATTACCATAGTATCCAGGGATTATATATGTATGTTCTCTGTCTTCAGTATCTTTAGTTATACCACGACCTAATAACGATTCAATAGTTGTAGAATGAACGTCACCGCCTTCTTTCCAATCAAATTGTGCTTTCAAAGTGAATCCTTTGTAGGTAAGGGTATTGATGAAAGACATTTTGAAATCGGCCTGTGGGTCTCCTATTCTACCAGGTGTAGGGTCTTGAATGATTCCACCCCCTGATTGATTAATAAGGAAGTTACCGTTAGCGTCCCTAGCAAATTTTGTTCCATAAAAGAATCCGTAAGGTTGTCCTACTTCCACATAACCAACTGCATTTGCTCTTAATTCAAATCTATCTAAACCTTCTATTAATTTGGTTACAGTGTTTTCGTTTTTTGTAAAATTCGTTAGCAAAGTCCATTTAAAATCTTTTGTTTTAATCGGAACAAGCGTTAATGCAATTTCTACCCCTTTGTTTTCTATTGAGCCTAAATTAGTGTTGTACTCTGAAAATCCACTAGATGATGGTACAGTGATTGGAGTAATCAAATCAGTTGATGTTTTTTTGTACATACTGAAATCCAAAATAATTCTTCGTTTGTAAAACTCTAAATCTGCTCCAATTTCAAATTCTTCGGTAAACTCTGGTCTAACATTTTGATCTGCCAAACTAGTTGAATTTCCAATTGTTGGAATTCCATTGAATCCTACACCTAAATCAAAAGTTTGGTTCGTGAACTCTGATGGAGCATCTCTACCCACTTTTCCATAACCACCTCTTATTTTTGCAAAAGACAAGATGTCGCTTTTCATTTGCAAGGCTTCGGTAATTACAAAAGATCCACTGATTGAAGGATAGAAATAAGAATTATTTGCTTTTGGTAAAGAAGAACTCCAGTCATTTCTTCCTGTAACGTTTAAGAATATAAATTTTTTGTAGTCGAAAGTTGCGTCAGCAAAAACACCAATACTTCTTTTTTCACTTCCTGAATCCAATAGGTTTACTACAGTTTTTACATTGCTTAAATTAAAAATATCTGGAACTTTAAATTCTGTTCCTTGATTTGCTGTTCTACTAGTGGTGTTTTGCAAGATGTTGTTTCCAAGAATTGCGGTCAATCCAATATCTTCTGTTAATTTGTAATTGAAGTTAATCAATAAGGTTGATTCTATGTCTTGGTTGTTGAAGTTATCCGTAGTCAAAGCTCCTAAACCTCCGTTGGCTCTAGAGTTTAAATCGCGAATTTCTTTTCTGTCCAATGAGTAGGAGTTAAGACCGGCTCTGTAGAAAAAATCTATGTTGTCGTTGAGTTTGTAACTCAAATTTAAACCTGCTACTGTTCTGGTAGTATTGGTAATGATTTGATCGTGTTCCCATGACCACATTGGGTGGTCAAATTGAGTTCCGTTTGGTGTTACTGATGCTCCTGTTTTTGGATCTTCATAAGGTAAATTCATGTCCCAGTTTCTTGCTAAAAATAATGTTCTTGCAAAAGAGGAAGAGGATCCGCCAAATTGATTTTCACCAAAAAAACCACCAACTTGTCTTGTGTCAGCATAACTCATATTTGCTCCTGCAGTAAGTTTTTCTGATAATTTAAAAGTACCACCTGAAGAGAAAGTGGTTCTGTCATAAGTGTTGAATGGGATATATCCATCTTGGCCTAAATCAGAAATGGTTACGTTAAAACTTCCATCTTGACCCGCATAATTAAATCCAAGAGTGTTTTCTAATATTGATCCAGTTCTAAACAAGTCTTTTACATTGTTTGGTTTGGCAACATAAGGAACTGTTGGGCCAAATTGGTCTGGAAAAGCAGCTAAAAGAGTAGGCCATGTTGGGATAGTTGCTATTGTGCCAAATTTTGGTCCCCAAGAACCATTTGCGTTGCTATATTGAAAATTTGCACCAGCACCATACGTATTTTGATAATCTGGTAAGTTTGCAATTTCTTCAAGATAAGCTCCTGATCCAAAGTTTACACTTAGCTTATTGTCTTTTTTAGTGTTTTGAGAACCTGATTTGGTTGTTATAACGATAACACCGTTTACAGCTCTAGAACCGTATAATGCAGCTGCTGCAGCACTTTTCAGCACGTTTACAGAGGCAATGTCATTAGGGTCTAAGCTTGACAAAGCGGATTCGTAACCACCACCCCCTGTTACTTGGTTGGATGTTGTTACCTGAGTATTGTTATATGCAATTCCGTCAACAATAATTAAAGGTTGTATGTCTCCACTAAATGTAGAAATACCTCTAATTGTAATTTGGTTTGAAGCACCAGCAACCCCTGTGGAAGTGTTCACATTAAGACCAGCAACTTTCCCTTGAAGGGAGCGTACTAAATCTGGCTCGGAATTTTCGGTAATGTCTGCGGCTTTGATGCTACTGACGCTATATCCTAATTTTTTCGGATTTCGTTTAATACCAAAAGCCGTAACAACAACTTCACTTAGTTGTTCTTCCGATGATTGCATTTTAATATTAATTTTGGCAGCTCCAGCCTTAACTTCTTGGGTTTTCATCCCAATAAAGCTAAAAATCAAGATCTGGCTTGGTGTTGCCTTGATGGAATATTTTCCGTCAAAATCTGTTTGAGTTCCGTTTTGAGTCCCTTTCACTAATACGCTCACGCCTGGTAAAGGCAATCCTGCATTATCGGAAACAACACCCGAAACAACTCTTTCTTGCGCAAAAGTAATTTGCGCCACAAGTACTATAAGTAGTACTAAGAATCCATTGTACTTTAGTTTCATTTTTAAATATTTTGAATTAGTTAAGCAAAACTCTTAATAATTTGTTAACTTTCCTAATGATTGTATTGTTTTTTTATGCGTGCATACAAGATTTAACATTTTAACAGATATAAGCACTATTGTTATATAATGTGTATTTTAATCGACTTAAAATTTAATATTGTAATTTATTGCGGCAACGGTGTTGTAAAATTTTATTTCTTGGCTAGTGGTTTTGGCGTTGGCAAATGTTAATTTAAGTAGTCCATTTTTGGTTTTTAACCCCATTCCTAATCCAAAGCCCAGTAGGTTTCCTTTATTGTTTGTGCTTTTGTCTTCATAATAGCCATAATCCATGATAGAGTGAATAAATAGGTCTTGAGAAACGATGTAGCGATACTCTGTTAGGATGGCTGTCATAAAATTGGCTTGCAGGCTATTTTCGGCAAATCCTCGAATGGAGTTCATTCCGCCAAATCGGTATAACTCGTTGATTATGTAGGAATCACTTTTCAGGAAATAATTTTGATAATTGATGTTAATGCAGTTTTTTTTGTTCAAATAGAAATTGTGCGTCGCATTGAGGTTAATGTAGGTTTGTTTTTGGGTTTCCAAGGTTTCGTTTAGTCCATTCGTTGTTCTTTTTCCGGTTCCTAAAGTAAGGGAAAGGCTGGTTTTTTTTGGAAAAGTCAAATTCAAGTAATCCAATTTCGTGTATTCTAAATTAGATGTTAGAAAGGAGTTCTCGTAATCGCTTATGGTGCTGCTGTTGGTGTTTTGGATGTCGCTGGATTCCGTAGATTGGTATCCAAGGTAAATACGGGTGTTGTAATCCACGAAATAACCCAAATCTATTGTGGTTTTTGTGTTTTGGAAGATACTGTCCTGTTTGAAGATGTAAATTTGGGCTTTCAGGCCTATTGGGCTTTTAAATAAATAGGGTAAATCAATGCTGGCTTTAAAGTTCTTTTGATTGTTTCCGTCACTTTTCCAATTAATTGATAATTGCTCTCCAGCTTTAAGGGCGTTTTCCAATGTTAAATCCAAATAACCATTAAAAACTAATTTGTTGTTTTCGTTATTGGTAAAGCCTATGAAGCCGTCAAAAGTATTTGATTTTCTTTTTTCCATATATACATATACTTTGGTGGTGTCTTTGGTAAATAAAATTTCCGGATATTTTATCTGGCTGACAAACCTGAATTTTTCGAAATCATCGTGAATTTTTCGAACGACATCTTGATTGAAAGGGTTGTTGCGGTATTTTCGGTTCATCTGTTTCAGATGTCCTTCTGGGAAACTGTTTTTTTTGTTGCTTTCGGCAAATTTCACCACAATTTCATTTAATTGTCTTTGTTGTCCGGTTTCAAATTGCAAATCGGCATAAAGTGAGTGGTTTTTCTTTTGAATGTTCATTAATTTTAATTTTGCCAATGCAAAACCTTTTTGTTCCAATTTAAGTAGGGTTTGGTTCAGGAAGGATTCTATTCCGTTATAAGGCAGAATGATGCTGTCCTTTGTTTTGTCTATTGAAATTAAATCTTTAATTATAACATTATTGTTCTCTATTTCAGTTTCGGCTCCCTCTCCTTTGGAGAGGGTTGGGGAGAGGATTTTTCTACCTATATATATATGTATGGAATTTGTCCTTTCGCCCAAACTAAATTTTGCGGTATAGGTGGAGTCGTTTTCTTTGCTGTTTTCCAATATTCGATTTTCGATGTAGCCTATTTTTGATAGCTTTTCGGAGGTTAAGTGGATTTCGTCGGTTAGGGATTTTAAGTTTTTATGCTTCGAATTGTAATGCAACGAGTCAAGTGTCTTGTTCTCGAAATCGGAACTTCCAATTAGTCGTAATTGGAAATTTTGGGATGAACAATTCAATCCAATAATGAAAAACAATAATAAAAGGGCGGTTGGTTTCAAAAGAATCTAAGTTTCAATAAAAGTAATGCAAATATATAAAGGTTGCGTAACTATTCATGGGATAAATATTTAAAACGGAAGAGGATCGGATGTATTGTTTGAAGTGGTGCGAAGCAAACTTTGGATAAGTTTATGGTCCAAGTCCGATTGTTGTTTTGTCTTGTGGGGATTTAATATGGGGAGTTACGGCAAGGTCTTGTAGGTTGTTTCTTTACAGATTAAATTAATTCAGGCAATATAATCATCGTGGAACAAAAAAGATGTTCTTGACGGGCCAAGAGTATGGATAGAGTAGGGATATAGTTACTATATAGTAACTATATAGTAACTATATAGTAACTATATAGTAACTGTATAGTAACTGTATAGTAACTGTATGGTAATTGTATAGCAGTCTTATATAGGGTATGATTGTTTAAATCTTCTGGGTAAGTTGCGAAGACAAATGGAGGTAATCTTGTGGAGAGAGATGTTTTTAGTGGTTTTATTGGGCTTCATTAAAGAGTTGATTGGTAAATCGGTTTCGAAATGGGGGTTTTTCTCTTTTTTTATGTGTTTTAAGCTCTCTTTGGGTAAAGTCGAGGCGGGTTGTGTTTTTTTGTATTTTTTAATTAGGGTAATGATTGTCTGGCTGGGTTAAATAAATGTTTACTTAGCGTGAAAATTAATGGATTATGATTTGTTTAGTGAAAAATATTTTCTACATTTGCAACCCCGTAAAAAGCGGGAATTTTATAAACAAGTAATTTTTAGTATTTAACTATGCCAACTATTCAACAATTAGTAAGAACAGGAAGAACTCAAATCACTAAGAAGAGTAAATCGGTTGCTTTAGATTCTTGTCCTCAAAGAAGAGGTGTTTGTACGCGTGTTTACACTACAACTCCAAAAAAACCAAACTCTGCAATGCGTAAAGTAGCGCGTGTACGTTTGACTAATGGAAACGAAGTAAATGCCTACATCCCTGGAGAAGGACATAATCTACAAGAGCACTCGATAGTATTAGTGCGAGGTGGAAGGGTAAAA
Source organism: Flavobacterium limnophilum (assembly GCF_027111315.2). Taxonomy (GTDB): domain Bacteria; phylum Bacteroidota; class Bacteroidia; order Flavobacteriales; family Flavobacteriaceae; genus Flavobacterium; species Flavobacterium limnophilum. Next base: position 307,394 of record NZ_CP114289.2, read on the forward strand.
GATTTGCCAGGAGTAAGATATCACATCGTTCGTGGTGCACTTGATACATCAGGTGTTGCAGGAAGAACGCAAAGAAGATCTAAGTACGGAGCAAAACGACCAAAAGAAGCAAAAAAGTAATTTAAAAAGTTGTGCTTGTAGACCCGCGATTTATCGCGACTAGCTAAGTATGACGTTTAATTAAAAAAAAGACATGAGAAAAAGAGCGGCAAAGAAAAGACCACTTTTACCAGATCCAAGGTTTAACGACCAATTGGTGACACGTTTTGTGAACAACTTAATGTGGGACGGTAAGAAATCAACAGCTTTTAAAGTTTTTTATGATGCAATTGACATCATCGAAACTAAAAAGCAAGATGCAGAAAAACCATCATTGGAAATCTGGAAAGATGCTTTAAGTAACGTTATGCCTCACGTAGAAGTACGTAGTCGTAGAGTAGGTGGAGCTACATTTCAAATTCCAATGCAAATTAGACCAGACAGAAAAATTTCTATGGCCATGAAATGGTTGATTCTTTATTCAAGAAGAAGAAACGAAAAATCAATGGCTCAAAGATTGGCTTCAGAATGTTTAGCTGCGGCTAAAGAAGAAGGAGCGGCTGTTAAGAAAAGAATGGATACTCACAAAATGGCAGAGGCTAACAAAGCTTTCTCTCACTTTAGATTTTAATTCTTAAGAAATGGCTAGAGATCTTAAATATACAAGAAATATAGGTATTGCTGCTCACATTGATGCTGGTAAAACAACAACAACCGAGCGTATTTTATTCTATACTGGAAAATCACACAAAATTGGTGAAGTGCACGATGGTGCTGCAACAATGGACTGGATGGCACAAGAGCAAGAAAGAGGTATTACAATTACTTCTGCTGCTACAACTTGTGAATGGAATTTTCCAACTACACAAGGTAAATTATTGCCTGAAAGTTTACCATACCACTTTAATATTATTGATACCCCGGGACACGTAGATTTTACTGTAGAAGTAAATCGTTCTTTGCGTGTATTGGATGGGTTGGTTTTCTTGTTTAGTGCTGTTGATGGTGTTGAGCCACAATCAGAAACTAACTGGAGACTTGCTGATCAGTACCACGTACCGCGTATTGGATTCGTTAATAAAATGGACAGACAAGGATCTAACTTTTTGATGGTATGTCAACAAGTAAGAGATATGTTGAAATCTAATGCAGTTGCAATCACTTTGCCAATTGGTGAAGAAAATGATTTCAAAGGTGTTGTAGATTTAGTTAGAAATCAAGCCATAGTATGGCATGAAGAAGGTTTGGGAGCAACTTATGATATTGTGCCTATTCCTGAAGACATGCTTGAAGAGGTTAAAGAATACAGATCAATTCTTATTGAAGCAGTAGCTGATTATGATGAGAATTTGCTTGAAAAATTCATGGAAGATGAGAACTCTATTACTGAGGAGGAAATCAACATTGCATTGAGAGCAGCTGTAATGGATATGGCTATCATTCCTATGATTGCCGGTTCTTCTTTCAAAAACAAAGGAGTTCAATTTATGTTGGACGCTGTGTGTAAATACTTGCCATCTCCAATGGATAAAGCTGGTATCGAAGGAATTCATCCTGATGATGCTGAATTGTTGGAAGAAGATCAAACTAAAATCTTGCGTAAGCCAGATGTTAAAGAGCCATTCGCTGCTTTGGCATTTAAAATTGCTACTGATCCATTCGTAGGTCGTTTAGCTTTCTTCCGTGCTTATTCAGGGCGTTTGGATGCAGGTTCTTATGTTTTGAATACTCGTTCAGGAAACAAAGAAAGAATCTCTCGTATCTACCAAATGCACGCCAACAAACAAAACCCAATCGAGTATATCGAAGCAGGTGATATTGGAGCAGCAGTAGGATTTAAAGATATCAAAACTGGGGATACATTGTGTGATGAAAAACATCCAATCATTCTTGAGTCAATGAAATTCCCTGCACCGGTAATTGGTATTGCAATTGAGCCTAAAACAAAAGCTGACGTAGACAAAATGGGTATGGCTTTGGCTAAATTAGCTGAAGAAGATCCAACGTTTACTGTTAGAACTGATGAGGCTTCAGGTCAAACAATTATCTCGGGAATGGGAGAGTTGCACTTGGATATCCTTGTTGATAGAATGCGTCGTGAATTCAAGGTTGAAGTGAACCAAGGGGAGCCTCAAGTTGAGTACAAAGAAGCATTTACCAAAAAAGCACAACACAGAGAAACTTACAAGAAACAATCAGGTGGTCGTGGTAAGTTCGGTGATATCGTATTTATCCTTGAGCCAGCAGATGAAGTTGACGGTAAAACTCCTGTAGGATTGCAATTTGTGAATTCAGTAAAAGGTGGTAACGTTCCTAAAGAATATATACCATCTGTAGAAAAAGGTTTCCGTGAAGCTATGAAAACTGGTCCTTTAGCGGGGTACCAAGTAGATAGCTTGAAAGTAACTTTGTTGGACGGATCTTTCCACCCTGTGGATTCTGATGCTCTTTCTTTTGAATTAGCGGCTAGAATGGGGTATAGAGAAGTGGCTAAAGCTGCTGGAGCAATTATTCTTGAGCCTATCATGAAAATGGAAGTTATTACACCTGAAGAAAACATGGGAGATATCGTGGGTGATATCAACCGTCGTAGAGGTCAAGTGAATGACATGGGTGACAGAGCAGGTGCGAAAACCATCAAAGCGGATGTGCCATTATCAGAAATGTTCGGTTATGTAACAACATTAAGAACGCTTTCATCTGGTAGAGCAACATCTACAATGGAATTTTCACACTACGCAGAAACACCTTCCAATATTTCGGAAGCAGTTATCAAAAAAGCAAAAGGAAACGCATAATCTTTAAGAAAATGAGTCAAAAAATCAGAATAAAACTAAAATCTTACGATCACATGTTGGTAGACAAGTCTGCCGAGAAGATTGTAAAAACGGTTAAAAGTACCGGAGCAGTAGTAACTGGACCAATTCCATTACCAACTCACAAAAAACTTTTCACTGTACTACGTTCTCCACACGTTAACAAAAAAGCGAGAGAGCAATTTGAAGTAATGTCATACAAGAGATTGATCGACATTTATTCATCTTCATCAAAAACTATTGATGCGTTGATGAAACTTGAATTGCCTAGCGGAGTTGAAGTAGAGATCAAAGTTTAAATAGCTTACTAGTAAGAAAAGGACGCTGTTTTTGAGTGATAAATATTTTTTTGGTTTGTGTGTAAATAATGTTTACTTTTGCACCACTAAAAAAAATAGGGCTCACTTAAAAGCTGCGTTCTATATTTATATTTAATAATTAATAATTAATATTTATGTCTGGGTTAATCGGAAGAAAAATTGGCATGACAAGCATCTTTGACGAGAACGGGAAAAACATTCCTTGTACTGTTATTGAAGCTGGCCCATGTGTAGTTACCCAAGTCAGAACCAAAGGTGTTGACGGGTATGAAGCGTTGCAACTAGGTTTCGATGACAAAAACGAGAAACATTCCACTAAAGCGGCCGTTGGTCACTTTGCGAAAGCAGGAACTGTAGCTAAGAAAAAAGTCGTTGAATTCCAAGATTTTGCAACAGAACAAAAATTAGGAGACGTTATTGACGTTTCAATTTTTGAAGAAGGAGAATTTGTAGATGTGCAAGGTGTATCTAAAGGTAAAGGTTTTCAAGGGGTTGTGAAACGTCACGGTTTTGGTGGTGTTGGACAAGCAACTCACGGTCAACACAACCGTTTAAGAGCGCCAGGTTCTGTAGGAGCTTCATCTTATCCATCTAGAGTATTCAAAGGAATGCGTATGGCTGGAAGAATGGGAGGAGACAATGTAAAAGTTCAAAACCTTAGAGTTTTAAAAGTAGTGGCTGACAAGAACCTACTTGTTATTAAAGGATGTGTTCCTGGATGTAACAACTCTTATGTAATCATTCAGAAGTAATGGAAGCAAAAGTATTAGATTTCAACGGAAAAGATACTGGAAGAAAAGTGCAACTTTCTGATTCAGTATTCGGTATAGAACCAAACAATCACGCAGTATATCTTGATGTTAAGCAATATCTTGCTAACCAACGTCAAGGAACGCACAAAGCTAAAGAAAGAGCTGAAGTAGCGGGAAGTACTCGTAAAATCAAAAAACAAAAAGGAACTGGTACTGCTCGTGCGGGTAGTGCAAAGAATCCATTGTTTAAAGGTGGTGGAACAGTTTTTGGGCCAAGACCAAGAAGTTATTCATTCAAATTGAATAAAAGCTTGAAAAGATTGGCAAGAAAATCTGCTTTCTCAATTAAAGCAAAAGAAGCGAATATTATCGTTCTTGAAGACTTCAATTTTGAAACACCAAACACTAAAAATTTCATTAACGTTTTGAAAGCTTTAGAGTTGGAGAATAAAAAATCTTTATTTGTGTTGGGCGATTCGAATAAAAATGTATATTTGTCGTCACGCAATTTAAAGGCGTCTAACGTGATAAGTAGTTCAGAATTAAGTACTTACGCAATTTTAAACACTAATACTTTAGTGCTTTTAGAAGGTTCGTTAGAGGTAATTGAAGAAAATTTAAGCAAATAATAGGATATGAGCATCATAATTAAACCTATAGTAACGGAAAAAGTAACCAAAGAAAGTGAAGTTTTAAACCGCTTCGGATTCGTTGTTGACAGAAAAGCAAACAAAGTACAAATTAAGAAAGCTGTTGAAGCTGCTTATGGAGTGAATGTTTTGAGTGTTAACACGATGAACGTAAGACCGGATAGAACTACAAAATACACTAAAAGTGGTCTTATCAGTGGAAAGACAAATGCAATCAAAAAAGCAATTGTACAAGTACAAGAAGGAGAAACAATTGATTTTTACAACAATATCTAAGATAGAAAAATGTCAGTAAGAAAATTAAAACCTATTACCCCAGGTCAGCGATTTAGAGTTGTGAATGGTTATGACGCCATTACAACTGATAAGCCGGAACGCTCTTTGATAGCGCCGATAAAAAACTCTGGAGGTAGAAATAGTCAAGGAAAGATGACCATGCGTTATACGGGTGGTGGTCACAAGCAGAGATATCGTATTATTGATTTCAAACGTACAAAAGAAGGAATTCCGGCTACAGTGAAATCAATCGAATATGATCCAAATCGTACTGCGTTTATCGCTTTATTAGCTTATGCTGATGGTGAGAAAACTTATGTTATTGCTCAAAACGGATTGAAAGTTGGTCAGAAATTAGTTTCTGGTCCAGAATCTCAACCTGAAATTGGAAATACATTACCTTTAAGTAGAGTTCCTCTTGGAACTGTAATTTCTTGTATCGAATTGAGACCAGGACAAGGGGCGGTAATTGCTCGTTCTGCTGGAACATTTGCTCAATTAATGGCAAGAGATGGAAAATATGCAACAATCAAAATGCCTTCTGGAGAAACAAGATTGATCTTGTTGACTTGTTCGGCTACAATTGGTGCGGTTTCTAATTCAGACCACCAATTAGTTGTATCTGGTAAAGCAGGTAGAACAAGATGGTTAGGTAGAAGACCGAGAACAAGACCTGTTGCAATGAACCCTGTCGATCACCCAATGGGTGGTGGTGAAGGACGTTCTTCTGGTGGACATCCACGCTCTAGAAACGGTATACCTGCTAAAGGTTATAGAACACGTTCTAAGAAAAACCCGAGTAACAAGTACATTGTAGAACGTAGAAAGAAATAATAAGATATGGCACGTTCATTAAAAAAAGGACCTTTCGTTCATTATAAGTTAGAAAAGAAAGTTGAAGAAAACATTGCCGGTGGTAATAAAGGAGTGGTTAAGACTTGGTCTAGAGCTTCCATGATTACTCCAGACTTTGTTGGACAGACTATCGCAGTTCATAACGGTCGTCAATTTGTACCAGTTTACGTAACAGAAAACATGGTAGGTCACAAATTAGGAGAGTTTTCACCAACTAGATCTTTTAGAGGTCATGCTGGAGCAAAAAATAAAGGTAAAAAATAAGAAGCAATGGGAGTTCGTAAAAGAGAAACAGCAGATGCAAGAAAAGAGGCTAACAAGTCACTAGCTTTTGCAAAATTGAATAACTGCCCTACTTCACCTAGAAAAATGCGCTTAGTAGCAGATCTAGTAAGAGGTCAGAAGGTAGAAAGAGCACTAAATATTTTAAGATTTAGTTCTAAAGAAGCTTCAAGAAAATTAGAAAAATTGGTTTTATCTGTTATTGCCAACTGGCAAGCAAAAAACCCAGACGCTAATATGGAAGAAGCAGGCTTATTCGTAAAAACTATCACTGTAGATGGTGGAATGATGTTGAAAAGACTTCGTCCAGCTCCACAAGGTAGAGCACACAGAATTAGAAAACGTTCAAACCACGTAACAATCGTGTTAGGAGCTATTAATGATAACACACAAGCAAAATAATTAAAGATGGGACAAAAGACAAATCCAATTGGAAATAGACTTGGTATCATCAGAGGATGGGACTCTAACTGGTATGGTGGAAATGACTACGGCGATAAACTTGCCGAAGATTTCAAAATCAGAAAGTATATCCATGCTCGTTTATCAAAAGCTAGTGTATCGAAAGTAATCATCGAGAGAACTTTGAAACTTGTAACCGTTACTATCACTACTGCTAGACCTGGTATTATTATCGGAAAAGGTGGCCAAGAGGTAGACAAGTTGAAAGAAGAACTTAAGAAAGTTACTGACAAAGAGGTTCAAATCAACATCTTTGAAATAAAAAGACCTGAACTTGACGCGTATCTAGTTGCCACAAGCATCTGTCGTCAAATCGAAAGCCGTATTTCTTACAGACGTGCAATCAAAATGGCTATTGCTGCCTCTATGCGTATGAACGCTGAAGGTATCAAAGTTTTGATTTCTGGTCGTTTGAATGGTGCTGAGATGGCTCGTTCAGAAGGTTTCAAAGAAGGAAGGATTCCTCTATCAACTTTCAGGGCTGATATTGATTATGCTTTGGCTGAAGCACATACTACTTATGGTAGAATGGGTATCAAAGTATGGATCATGAAAGGTGAAGTTTATGGAAAGAGAGATCTTTCTCCACTTGCAGGAATGGATAAAAAACAATCTGGAACTGGTGGTGGTAAAGGTGGCGATTCTCCTAGAGGAGACAGAAAACCTTTTAATAAAGGTGGAAAACCAGACGCTCGTAAAAGAAAGTAATTTTTTAAATTAAAGAAAAATGTTACAACCTAAAAGAACAAAATACCGTAAGGTACAAAAGGGTAAAATGAAAGGGAATTCCCAAAGAGGGCACGAACTTTCTAATGGAATGTTTGGTATTAAATCTGTTCACGAAGATGGAATGTTCTTGACTTCACGTCAAATCGAGGCTGCGCGTATCGCTGCAACTCGTTACATGAAAAGAGAAGGACAATTATGGATCAAAATATTTCCAGACAAACCAATCACAAAGAAACCTCTTGAGGTACGTATGGGTAAAGGTAAAGGAGCAGTTGAGTATTGGGCTGCCGTTGTTAGACCCGGAAGAATTATGTTTGAAGTAGGAGGAGTACCTTTGTCAGTTGCAAAAGAGGCGTTACGTCTTGCAGCTCAAAAGCTTCCTTGTAAAACTAAATTCGTTGTTGCTAGAGATTTCGAAGCATAATTAATTATATATTATGAAACAATCAGAAATAAAAGATCTTTCTGCAGCAGAGTTGCAAGAAAAACTTAACCAAACTAAGAAGGTATATGCCGACTTAAAAATGGCTCACGCTATTTCTCCAATTGAGAATCCGCTTCAAATTAGAAGTGTAAGAAGAACAGTTGCTAGATTAGCTACAGAACTTACAAAAAGAGAGTTACAATAACTGTATTCTGCTGAAAGATGGAAGAAAAAAGAAATTTAAGAAAAGAAAGAGTTGGGGTTGTTACTTCAGACAAAATGGATAAATCCATTGTTGTTGCACAAGTAACAAAGGTAAAACACCCACTATACGGTAAGTTCGTGTTGAAAACTAAAAAGTATCACGCACACGACGAAAATAACGACTGTAACATTGGAGATACTGTAAGGATTAGCGAAACGCGTCCTTTAAGTAAAACTAAATGTTGGAGGTTAGTTGAAATCATTGAAAGAGCTAAATAATTATGGTACAACAAGAATCAAGACTAAAAGTAGCAGATAACACGGGAGCAAAAGAAGTTTTAACTATCCGTGTTTTAGGAGGTACCAAAAGAAGGTATGCCTCTGTTGGTGACAAGATTGTAGTTTCTATCAAAGATGCAACTCCAAACGGAAACGTAAAAAAAGGAGCTGTTTCAACTGCAGTTGTTGTACGTACCAAAAAAGAAGTGAGAAGAGCCGATGGTTCTTATATCCGTTTCGATGATAATGCATGTGTTCTTTTGAATGCTGCAGGAGAAATGAGAGGAACTCGTGTTTTTGGTCCAGTAGCAAGAGAACTTCGTGAAAAACAATTCATGAAAATTGTATCATTAGCACCAGAAGTGCTTTAATTATTTTAAGATGATAAAGCTAAAAATAAAATCAGGTGACATTGTAAGAGTTATCGCTGGTGACCATAAAGGTGCTGAAGGTAAAGTATTACGTGTGTACAAGGAAAAAAACAAAGCAATTGTTGAAGGTGTAAACATGGTTTCAAAACACACGAAACCGAGTGCAAAAAGCCCTCAAGGTGGTATTGTAAAAAAGGAAGCTTCTATACAAATTTCCAACATATCTCTAATTGATCCTAAAACTAAGGAAACAACTAGAGTTGGAATTAGAGTTGAAGGAGATAAGAAAGTAAGATTTTCAAAAAAATCTAATCAAGTACTATAGTAATGGCATATATACCTAGACTAAAAGAAGAATATAAGAGTAGAGTTATCTCTGCTCTTAAAGAAGAATTCGGATACGTAAACGTAATGCAAGTTCCAAAATTGGAAAAAATCGTTTTAAGTAAAGGAGTTGGTGCAGCTGTATCTGACAAAAAACTAATCGACTATGCAGTTGAGGAGTTAACAAAGATCACTGGACAGAAAGCAGTATCTACAATTTCAAAGAAAGACGTTGCGTCATTCAAATTGAGAAAAGGGATGCCTATTGGAGCAAAAGTTACTTTGCGTGGAGAAAGAATGTACGAATTTTTAGATAGATTGGTTACTTCTGCTTTGCCACGTGTTAGAGATTTCAGTGGAATCAAAGCTACTGGATTTGACGGAAGAGGAAACTATAACCTTGGTGTTTTGGAGCAAATCATTTTCCCAGAAATTGATATTGACAAAGTAAACAAAATATCAGGTATGGACATTACTTTTGTTACTTCTGCTAAAACAGACAAGGAAGCAAAGTCACTATTGGCTGAATTAGGATTACCTTTTAAAAAGAATTAAGACATGGCTAAAGAATCAATGAAAGCCCGTGAGGTGAAGAGAGAAAAAACGGTAGCAAAGTATGCTGAGAAAAGAAAAGCTTTGAAAGAAGCTGGAGATTCAGTAGGTTTACAAAAATTACCAAAAAATGCTTCACCGGTTCGTTTGCACAATCGTTGCAAATTAACAGGAAGACCAAGAGGTTATATTCGTCAATTTGGTATTTCACGTGTAACATTCCGTGAAATGGCAAATAATGGATTAATTCCAGGTGTTAAAAAAGCATCTTGGTAATCTCGTAAAAAGTTTGTACTTTTGCAATCCAAAAAATAATTTTAATTGGTTAAAGGTTCATTGGATGAGTATCCTGTGAAAACCATAGCCGCAAATTTATACATATGTATACAGATCCTATTGCAGATTATTTGACGAGAGTTAGAAACGCTGTGGCTGCAAACCACAAAGTTGTCGAAATTCCAGCATCTAATCTAAAAAAAGAAATAACTAAGATCTTATTTGATCAAGGATATATCTTAAGTTACAAATTTGAAGAGAACACTGTTCAGGGTTCCATCAAAATCGCTTTGAAGTATGATAAAGATACTAAAGAGTCAGTAATCAAAGATATCCAAAGAATTAGTAAACCAGGTTTACGTAAGTATTCAGGTTCTTCAAGCATCCCAAGAATCCTTAACGGATTAGGAATTGCCATTGTTTCAACTTCAAAAGGTCTTATGACTGGGAAACAAGCCAAGCAATTAAATGTAGGTGGTGAAGTAATTTGTTACGTATACTAATTAAAAGACTTATAAGAGATGTCAAGAATAGGTAAAAATCCCGTTGTAGTCCCTGCCGGTGTAACTGTTGAAGTTGCAAATGGTATTATTACAGTAAAAGGAAAAAATGGTCAACTTACACAGGAATATTCAGATGTTACTGTAACAGTTGAAGGAGATCAAGTTCAAGTGGACAGATCATCTGATCACAAAGACCAAAGAGCAAAACACGGTTTGTACAGATCTTTAATCAATAATATGATTATCGGTGTGACTGAAGGTTTTACTAAAGAATTAGAATTGGTAGGAGTTGGTTATAGAGCTTCAAACCAAGGACAAAAATTAGATTTAGCTCTTGGATTCTCTCACAATATTGTTTTGGAAATTGCTCCAGAAGTGAAATTGGAAACTATATCTGAAAAAGGAAAGAACCCAATTGTAAAATTAACATCATTTGACAAACAACTTTTAGGTCAAGTAGCTGCGAAAATCAGAGGTTTCCGTAAGCCAGAACCATACAAAGGAAAAGGTGTTAAATTTGTAGGTGAAGTATTAAGAAGAAAAGCAGGTAAATCAGCGTAAAAAATAACATTATGTCATTAACAAAACCTGAAAGAAGACAGAGAATCAGATTCAGAATTAGAAAAACAATTAGTGGTACTGCCACTAATCCAAGACTTTCTGTATTTAGAAGTAACAAAGAAATTTATGCTCAACTTATTGATGACGTAAACGGAGTTACTTTATTGGCTGCTTCTTCAAGAGAAAAAGAAATAGGAAAAGGTACAAACGTGGAAGTTGCAACAGCAGTTGGAAAACTTGTTGCTGAAAAAGCGTTAAAAGCCGGGATTGAAGTAGTAACTTTCGATAGAGGAGGTTATTTGTATCACGGTCGTATTAAATCATTAGCGGAAGGCGCGAGAGCGGCTGGACTTAAATTCTAATATAGTATGTCTAATAGTAAATACAAGAATGTAGAGCTAGTAAAACCAAGTGGTCTTGAATTGAAAGATCGTTTGGTAAGTGTTAATCGTGTTACTAAAGTTACAAAGGGTGGTAGAGCATTTGGTTTTTCTGCTATTGTAGTTGTAGGTGATGAAAATGGAGTAGTTGGTCACGGATTAGGAAAATCTAAAGACGTTTCTGAAGCAATTGCGAAAGCAGTGGAAGATGCAAAGAAAAATTTAGTAAAAATTCCTTTGAATGGTCAGTCTGTTCCTCACGAACAAAAAGGTAAATTTGGTGGAGCTCGTGTGTTCTTGATTCCTGCCTCTCATGGTACTGGAGTTATTGCAGGTGGAGCTGTTCGTTCAGTACTTGAGTCAGTTGGAATACATGATGTATTGTCAAAATCTCAAGGATCATCAAATCCTCACAACGTGGTAAAAGCAACTTTTGATGCTTTATTACAAATGAGAAGTGCTTATACTGTTGCAAAACAAAGAGGCGTTTCTTTAGAAAAAGTTTTTAAAGGTTAATTCAAGGAAATTATGGCTAAATTATTAGTAAAACAAGTTAGAAGCAAAATCAACTGTCCCCTTACTCAAAAAAGAGGATTAGAGGCTTTAGGTCTTCGTAAAATGGGTCAAGTTGTAGAACACGATTCAAATCCAACTATCCTTGGAATGATAAATAAAGTTAAACACTTAGTTTCTGTTGAAGAAGCTAAATAACAAATACGTTATGAATTTAAGTAACTTACAACCTGCTGAAGGGTCAACACACAATCAAAATAAAAGATTGGGTAGAGGAGAAGGTTCTGGAAAAGGTGGTACCGCTTCACGTGGACACAAAGGAGCAAAATCTCGTTCTGGTTATTCTAAAAAGATTGGTTTTGAAGGTGGACAAATGCCGCTTCAAAGACGTGTGCCTAAGTTTGGTTTCACAAACATCAATCGTAAAGAATACGAAGGTGTGAATCTTGACACGCTTCAATTATTGGTGGATAATGGTATCGTAACTGATGCAGTTGACATGACTGTTTATGTTGCTAACCGTTTGGCTACCAAAAATGAAATCGTTAAGATTTTAGGAAGAGGAGAATTGAAAGCAAAATTAACAGTAACTGCCCACAAATTTACTGCTACTGCAAAAGCTGCTATTGAAGCTGCTGGTGGAGAAGCTGTAACCATTTAATTTTCCGATTAAGATGAAGAAATTTATTGAATCACTAATTAATGTTTGGAAAATAGAGGAACTAAAAAATAGAATCCTGATTACTTTGGGTATTCTTTTGGTTTATCGTTTTGGAGCACATGTTACGCTTCCTGGTATTGATGCTACACAATTGACTGGATTAGCCGGACAAACAAAAGAGGGAATTGGTTCAATTCTTGACATGTTTACTGGTGGTGCTTTTTCTAAAGCTTCAGTTTTTGCATTGGGTATCATGCCTTATATTTCTGCCTCGATTGTTGTTCAGTTAATGGGAATTGCGATTCCTTATTTGCAAAAACTTCAAAGCGATGGAGAAAGTGGCAGGAAAAAAATCAATCAAATTACTCGTTGGTTAACAATTGGTATAACATTGGTTCAAGGACCTGGATACATTTACAATCTTTATAGAACATTGCCTAGTAATGCTTTCTTGTTAGGATTTAATTCTTTCGAATTCTTGTTTTCTTCAGTAGTTATTCTAGTTACAGGTACAATATTTGCCATGTGGTTAGGAGAAAAAATTACTGATAAAGGAATTGGTAACGGAATATCACTATTAATTATGGTTGGTATTTTGGCTAGATTTCCACAAGCTTTCATTCAAGAATTTGCAGCAAGGGTTACCAATAATAACGGTGGTCCTATGTTGTTGGTTGTTGAAATTATTGTTTGGTTGTTAGTTATCATTTCTTGTATCTTGCTAGTAATGGCAGTTAGAAAGATCCCTGTACAGTATGCTCGTCGTACTACTTCTGGTGATTTTGAAAAAGATATGATGGGTGGTAACAGGCAATGGATTCCATTAAAATTAAATGCTTCTGGTGTTATGCCAATCATCTTTGCCCAGGCAATTATGTTTATTCCTGCAGCAGTAGCAGGATTGTCAAAATCAGATGCTTCACAATCAATCGTTGGTGCTTTTAGTAATATGTTCGGATTTTGGTATAATTTTGTTTTTGCAACTTTAATAGTTGTATTTACTTTCTTCTATACTGCAATCACTGTTCCTACTAACAAAATGTCTGATGATTTAAAAAGAAGTGGTGGTTTTATTCCAGGTGTTAGACCGGGAGTTGAAACCTCTGACTTTCTTGACAAAGTGATGTCTTTAATCACATTTCCAGGCTCTTTATTTCTTGCTTTGATAGCTGTGTTCCCAGCCATTGTAGTTAGTCTTATGGATGTACAACAATCTTGGGCAATGTTTTTTGGAGGAACGTCATTGATAATTATGGTTGGTGTCGCAATAGACACTATTCAGCAAATCAATTCATACTTGTTGAATAAACATTATGATGGTCTAATGAAAAGTGGTAAAAATAGAAAAGCAGTAGCTTAATCTTATGGCAAAACAATCAGCAATAGAACAAGACGGATCAATTATAGAAGCATTGTCAAATGCAATGTTCCGTGTTGAGTTAGAAAATGGACATATTGTAATTGCTCATATATCTGGAAAAATGCGTATGCATTACATCAAATTATTACCTGGTGATAAAGTGAAACTGGAAATGAGTCCTTATGATTTGTCAAAAGCAAGAATTACTTATAGATATTAAAGATATTCAAAATGAAAGTAAGAGCATCAGTTAAAAAAAGAAGTGCCGAGTGCAAGATTGTACGAAGAAAAGGCAGATTATACGTAATCAACAAAAAGAATCCTAGATTTAAACAAAGACAAGGATAGTTATGGCAAGAATAGCAGGGGTAGACATCCCAAAAAACAAAAGAGGAGTTATCGCTTTAACCTATATCTTCGGAATTGGTAGAAGTAGAGCAGTTGAGATTTTAGAAAAAGCTCAAGTTAGCCAAGATACAAAAGTGCAAGATTGGAATGATGACGAAATCGGAGCAATTCGTGAAGCTGTTTCATTTTTCAAAATTGAAGGTGAACTACGTTCAGAAGTTTCCTTAAACATCAAACGTTTAATGGATATTGGATGTTATAGAGGTATCCGTCACAGATCTGGTCTTCCATTAAGAGGACAAAGAACTAAGAACAACTCTAGAACAAGAAAAGGTAAAAGAAAAACTGTTGCCAACAAGAAAAAAGCAACTAAATAATAAGTAATATGGCTAAAGCAACAGCAAAAAAACGTAAAGTTATCGTTGAATCAACGGGTGAAGCTCATATTAGTGCCACTTTTAACAACATCATCATTTCCTTGACAAACAAGAAAGGTGATGTTATTTCTTGGTCTTCAGCAGGTAAAATGGGTTTCAGAGGTTCTAAAAAGAACACTCCATACGCAGCTCAAATGGCAGCAGAAGATTGCAGTAAAGTAGCGTTAGAAGCAGGACTTAAAAAAGTAAAAGTTTATGTAAAAGGACCAGGAAACGGACGTGAGTCTGCTATCCGTTCTTTGCATAACGGTGGAATTGAAGTAACCGAAATCATCGACGTTACTCCAATGCCACACAACGGATGTCGTCCTCCAAAAAGACGTAGAGTTTAATACTCAAAACAATTTATAGTATAACCTAGATTGAACAACGATTATCGAAGGATAAGACCTGAATTCATAATCTCAATCTTAAACAAATTAAAATGGCAAGATATACTGGTCCAAGTACAAGAATCGCACGTAAATTCGGCGAAGCAATTTTCGGAGACGACAAAGCTTTCGAAAAAAGAAATTACCCTCCTGGACAACACGGGATGGCTAAAAAAAGAGGAAAAAAATCTGAGTATGCTGTCCAGTTAATGGAAAAGCAAAAAGCTAAATATTCTTATGGAATTTTAGAAAAACAATTCAGAAATTTATTCGAAAAAGCATCAGCTACTAAAGGTGTTACTGGTGAAGTTTTATTACAATTGTGTGAAGCAAGATTAGATAACGTAGTTTATAGAATGGGTATTGCTCCTTCTAGAAGAGGTGCACGTCAAATCGTATCTCACCGTCATATTACTGTTAATGGTGAAAATGTAAATATTCCTTCTTACCACCTTAAGCCTGGTGATAAAGTTGCTGTTCGTGAAAAATCTAAATCATTAGAAGCTATCGAACGTTCTTTATCAAATTCAAGTCATGTTTATGAATGGATTACATGGAACAATGAATTAAAAGAAGGTACTTTCGTTTCTGTGCCAGCTAGACTTCAAATTCCAGAAAACATTAAAGAACAATTAATCGTAGAGTTGTACAACAAATAATAATTGACTTAGTCGAAATTTATGGCAATATTTAATTTTCAGAAGCCCGATAAAGTTATCATGATCGATTCAACCGATTTTGAAGGTAAATTCGAATTTAGACCTTTGGAACCTGGTTATGGATTGACGGTTGGTAACGCACTTAGAAGAGTTTTGCTTTCAGCATTAGAAGGTTATGCAATCACGTCGGTTCGCATCGAAGGTGTAGATCATGAGTTTTCTACTATCTCAGGAGTTGTTGAAGACGTTACCGAAATTATTCTTAATCTTAAACAAGTACGTTTCAAACGTCAAATCGAAGATATAGATAATGAATCAGTTACTATTTCGGTTACTGGTAAAGATCAATTGACAGCCGGTGATTTCCAGAAATTTATTTCAGGTTTCCAAGTTTTGAATCCAGAACTTGTTATCTGTAATTTAGATCCTAAAATCAAACTACATTTCGACTTAACAATCGAAAAAGGTAGAGGATATGTTCCTGCTGAAGAGAACAAAAAACAAAATGCTGCAATTGGAACTATATTTACTGACTCTATTTTTACTCCGGTAAAAAATGTTAAGTATGCTATTGAAAACTTCCGTGTAGAGCAAAAAACAGATTACGAAAAATTAGTTTTTGAAATTAAAACTGATGGTTCAATCAATCCAAAAGATGCCCTTACTGAAGCTGCCAAAGTTTTGATTCACCATTTCATGTTGTTTTCTGACGAAAGAATTACACTTGAGGCTGACGAAATCGCACAAACAGAATCTTATGACGAAGAGTCATTGCACATGAGACAATTGCTTAAAACCAAACTTGTTGATATGGATCTTTCTGTTAGAGCATTAAATTGCTTAAAAGCGGCTGAAGTTGACACACTTGGAGATTTAGTATCTTTCAATAAAAATGACCTAATGAAATTCCGTAATTTTGGTAAAAAATCTTTAACTGAACTAGATGAACTAGTGGCAATTAAAAATTTGAACTTCGGAATGGATTTAGCAAAATACAAACTAGATAAAGAATAATCTAAACCTTCAAAGGTTTAAATTTACATAGCAATGAGACACGGAAAAAAATTCAATCACTTAAGCAGACAGACTGCACATAGAAGTTCTATGTTGGCTAATATGGCTTGTTCTCTTATCGAGCACAAACGTATTAACACTACTGTTGCTAAGGCAAAAGCGCTTAAACAATTTGTTGAGCCATTAATAACAAAATCTAAAGCTGACACGACTCACAACCGTCGTATCGTTTTTGGATACTTACGTAGCAAATATGCCGTAACTGACTTGTTCAGGGACGTAGCTGCCAAAGTGGGTGACCGTCCAGGTGGATACACTCGTATCATTAAAGTTGGAAATCGTTTAGGAGATAATGCTGATATGGCAATGATCGAATTGGTAGATTTCAATGAACTTTACAACGGAGGTAAAAAAGAAGTTAAAAAAGCAAAAAGCCGTCGTGGTGGCAAAGCCAAGAAAGCAGATGAAGCTGTTGCAGCTCCAGTTGCCGAAACAGAAGCTCCTGCTGCTGAACCTGAAACTTCATCAGAGGCTGCCGAATAATTATGAAGATAATCATTCAATAAAAATTAAGGATAAACTTTTGTTAGTTTGTCCTTTTTTTTTGATTTTTTGGGGCGAAAATATTCTGTTTTCAATACATTTTTTACGGATTAAAAATTTTGATATCCATAAGAAATGCTTCAAAAAAATATAAATTTTAAAAAAACGTTGCATCCACTGTTTTAAAAAATTAAATTTGCAAAATATTTAACTACTGATGAAACGAAGCATTGTGAAGTTCCAAGAGACCATTAAAAAACAATAACTACGACGAATGAAATACACAACACGAAAAAGCGCCATACTCTTATTAAGCGACGGAACTATATTCCACGGAAAATCTATAGGAATTTCAGGGACTACTTTTGGTGAAGTATGCTTTAATACTGGAATGACGGGGTATCAAGAAATATTCACCGATCCTTCTTATTTTGGACAAATTATGGTGGCCACCAATGCCCACATTGGGAACTACGGAGTAAATGACAAAGAAATCGAATCTGACAGCATTAAAATTGCTGGATTGGTTTGTAAAAATTTCAGTTTCAATTATTCTCGTGAAGACGCTTCAGGAAGTTTGGAAGACTATTTTACAAAACAAAACTTAATCTGCATTTCTGATGTTGACACGCGCGGATTGGTGAGCTACATTCGCGACAATGGAGCGATGAACTCGGTAATTTGTACTGACGGAACGCCAATTGAAGAACTAAAAGCAGCTTTGGCTAAAGTGCCGGATATGAAAGGATTGGAATTGGCTTCCAAAGTTTCTACCAAAGAACCTTATTTCTTTGGTGATGAAAATGCAAGTTATAAAATCTCTGCTTTGGATTTGGGAATCAAAACCAATATTCTTCGCAACCTTGCCAAAAGAGATTGTTACATCAAAGTTTTTCCATACGATTCTACATATTCTGAATTGGCGGCATTCAATCCAGATGGTTTTTTCTTGTCGAACGGACCAGGGGATCCAGAGCCACTTACTGGTGTGATTGAAGTTGCCAAAGAAATTTTGGCAAACGACAAGCCTTTATTTGGTATTTGTTTAGGGCATCAAATTATTGGTTTAGCAAATGGAATTTCCACTTATAAAATGTTCAACGGACATAGAGGAATCAACCATCCAGTTAAAAATATCATTACCGGAAAAGGAGAAATCACTTCTCAAAACCACGGTTTTGCCGTAAACAAAGAAGAGTTGGACAATAATCCTGACATAGAAATCACGCATCTTCATTTGAATGACGGTACTGTGGCGGGAATGCGAATGAAAGAGAAAAACTGTTTCTCTGTTCAATACCACCCAGAAGCAAGTCCTGGACCACACGATTCGTCTTATTTGTTTGATCAATTTATTGAAAACATAAAAAAATAAACTCCTCTATGGATGTTTGTTCGAATACAAAGCTGTCAATTTTTGGCGGCTTTTTTTTATTCACTTTTTTTGACAGAGGTAAGTTTTTTGAATTCTTCATTTTTGGAAAACAAAAAATCCATTAAAGTTAACGGGTTACTGTTGTTCTCTAAAATTGTTTTTGATTTAGGGTCAGCATCACAAAATTCTAGAAAAAGGGCTGCTTCATCAGGTTTTAATTGTAATGTTTTGTTGAAATAATCTTGGGTACAAGACGCTGTGGCCAATTCTTTAAATTTAATTTCTTTCGTTTTTTTTCGATTGCCTGATAAATTTATAATCATTCCTATGCCATTTTCTATAGTTCCATCATAAACGCCATATGGTTTTGGGTTTTTTGCAGCTTTTTCAATATTTAATTGGCTAGCAATATTTTTATCAAATTTTATTTTTGGAAATGCTGTTTTTGTGACCACAACAACTTCTTCAAGTTCCTCTGGCTTTTGTGTCAGTAAAATTATAAAACTGTTTTTGTCAAGAAACTCTTTATCTAATAAAACCCTTTTGTAATCATACTTTTTTGAAATAAAAACAAGCATGTCTTCGGCTTTTGCCAAAATTGAAAATTCGCCATTGCTATTGGTGATTGTGTTTTTTTCGGAAACTAAATTGACGACTTCAATGCCTTGGATTGTGGTAGGTTATCACATAAAACTTTCCCTTTTATAGGCTTTTCGGTTTGCGAAAATCCAAATTGCGAAATAAATAAAAGTATGGGAATAAATTTGCTAGCTTTCATTATTTGGAATTAGTTGATTGTAAAACTATCTGAATTATTTCGAAATTCAGCTAGAAATGTCTATAAAGTTTTGTTAATACTCCTACGGAAACTTGTATTATGTGATTGAATTGTTATTTTTGTTTTTCAACAACTTTGGAAAGAAATTGTTGCGGTCAACAGTGCTTTATCTTGATTCTTAAAGCGTATATTTGGTCAAAATTTATCAGGTATACAAAATTGAATCTGATCTTAGTTTTATGTGTAATTTATAATTAAAATAAAATATCAAAAAAATAATGCTTTTAAAATCAAGACGAATG
The DNA here is from genome assembly GCF_027111315.2 of Flavobacterium limnophilum. GTDB lineage: Bacteria > Bacteroidota > Bacteroidia > Flavobacteriales > Flavobacteriaceae > Flavobacterium > Flavobacterium limnophilum. The sequence continues at coordinate 326,810 of NZ_CP114289.2, forward strand.
AAATCCATTAATAATAAAATTGCACTTGCTTTTCTTTTACTATTTTCAAGCGGTATCGCCATAGCTCAAGAAGTAATCAAGGAAACTGCAGTTGATACCATTAAAAAAACCAATACAGGGCAAAAGCAAAAAATTGATGGAGTAATTGCAAAAGTGGGTGATTACATTATTTTGGATTCGGACATTGACAAATCATACTTGGAGATTTCAAGTCAAGGCGGTTCCATAAAAGACATTACGAGATGCCAAATGTTGGGGAAATTAATGGAAGATAAATTGTATGCCCACCAAGCCGTGCAGGATAGTTTGAAGGTTACCGATTCTGAGGTGAAATCCTTGATGGAAGAGCGATTGAACTATATGGTGGAACAAATTGGTTCTATGGAGAAGGTGGTAAAATATTATAAGAAAAGCTCTGAAGAGGATTTTAGAACTTATTTCTTTGATATTTTGAAAGAACAAAAATTGACTTCTGAAATGCAGAAGAAAATCATTGACGGTGTTGAAATAACACCGGAAGAAGTTCGTAATTTTTTCAAAAAAATTCCTGTAGCTGATCTTCCTGTTTTTGGAGCCGAGATGGAAGTTGCGCAAATTGTCGTTACTCCAAAAGTATCGGATGCCGAGAAGCAAAAAGTAATCAACAAGTTGAAAGAATTCAAAAAAGAAATTCAAGAAGGAGGTTCCAGTTTTGCCACAAAAGCGGTTTTGTATTCCCAAGATCCGGGTTCTAGAGCTACAGGAGGTTATTATAAAATGAATCGAAAAACACAATTTGTAAAAGAATTCAAGGAAGTGGCATTTAGCCTTGCCGAGGGTGAAATATCCGAGCCTTTTGAAACAGATTTTGGTTTTCATATTATTTATGTTGAAAAGATCAAAGGACAGGATGTTGAATTGCGTCATATATTATTGATACCAGCAGTAACATCCGAAGATTTAAAGGCTGCCAAAGAAAAAATAACCTTGATTAGAAAAAGAATAGAAGACAAGGAAATTACTTTTGCCGAAGCTGCAAAAACAATGTCGGACGAAAAAGAAACCAGGGCAAACGGTGGAGCTTTAATCAATCCAAGAACCCAAGACACCCGTTTCGAATTGACAAAAATGGAGCCTACTTTGTACGGTCAGATTTCAAATTTAAAAGAAAATGAAATTTCATTGCCAATATTGGATGAAGACCAATCAGGAAAGAAAAAGTACAAGTTGATTACCGTTACCAATAGAATAGAAGATCATACAGCTGATTACGCCAAGGATTATACCAAAATAAAAGATTTGGCATTGAAAGAAAAGCAAATAAAAGCTATCGGGAAATGGTTTGACGATAAAATTAAAGATACTTACATTAAAGTTATCGGAGAGTACAGAGATTGTGCTTTTACAAACAATTGGCTTAAGAAGTAGTATTAAGATACGAGTATTAAGTATCAAGATTACTTCCAACTTCTAACTTCTAACCTCTTAATATGTCAGACGTAGCTGCAATACATAACTTGGTTCAAAAAAGGAATGAGCTAAAAAGTGAAATCGCCAAAATTATCGTGGGTCAAGATGCGGTGGTAGATCAAATCCTGCTCTGTATTTTTTCTGGTGGACACGCACTTTTGGTGGGAGTTCCTGGACTTGCAAAAACTTTGATGGTGAACACGCTGGCGCAGGCACTTGGGTTGGATTTTAAAAGAATCCAGTTTACCCCTGATTTGATGCCTTCGGATATTTTGGGAAGTGAAATATTGGATGAAAATCGCCAATTCAAATTCATAAAAGGGCCTATTTTTTCGAATATTATTCTGGCTGACGAGATCAACAGAACACCTCCAAAAACCCAAGCGGCTTTGCTTGAAGCGATGCAGGAACGTTCGGTTACTATAGCTGGTCATAATTATAAATTAGATTTGCCTTATTTTGTATTGGCTACCCAAAATCCGATTGAGCAAGAAGGAACTTATCCTTTGCCAGAAGCTCAATTAGATCGGTTTATGTTTGCTATCAAACTGGATTACCCATCTTTTGAGGAGGAAGTTCAAGTGGTTAAAAGAACTACTGCCGATTTGAATTCCAAAATAAATCCGTTGTTTACATCCCAAGAAATAATTGATTTCCAACATTTGATTCGTAGAATTCCTGTAGCTGATAATGTTATAGAATATGCGGTTACTTTGGTCAGTAAAACACGTCCTGATAATGCTTTGTCCAACGAATTTGTAAAAAATTATTTGGATTGGGGAGCAGGACCAAGAGCATCCCAAAATTTAATTTTGGCAGCCAAAGCCAATGCAGCTTTCAATGGAAAATTCTCTCCTGATATCGAAGACGTGAAAGCCGTTGCTACAGGAATCCTTCGTCACCGAATCATCAAAAACTACAAAGCCGATGCTGAAGGAATTACCGAAGAAATGATTATTGACAAGTTAATTTAAGAAGTTGTTTTATTCGTAAAATGCCAATTTACCGTTTGTCTCCTGTAATATCACATATTTGGTGTTATAATTTAGAAAAAAACGAAAAAGCAATCAGGGTAAAAAGGTAATTTTGTCTTCTAAAGTAGTAATTACACAAATAATCTTTCAGTTTTTCAGAATTTTTCAATAAAACACATAATATTTATTTTATTTATAAATATTATGGTTTAAATGGCATCTTTTGCTGATTTTTTTAAATTCTCATCTTTAATTCTTAAGTTTGCATCACAAATTAAAAAAACTAATATTGTGGTTTTTTTGATTTTGAAATAATCGAGAAAATCTGCTATTAACATTGTAAAGACATCATTATGAATACTTATAACGATTACATCAAGGAAATCGAAGAACGCAAAATTCAGGGACTTCACCCGAAGCCGATTGATGGTGCTGAATTACTAAGCGAAATCATTGAACAAATCAAAGATTTGGCTAACGCAAATAGAGTTGATTCTCTTAAATTTTTTATTTATAATGTTGTTCCAGGAACTACTCCTGCTGCCAATTTGAAAGCTAATTTTTTAAAGGAAATCGTGCTTGGTCAATCAGTAGTTGCTGAAATTACCCCTGCTTTTGCTTTAGAGTTGTTGTCACACATGAAAGGTGGAACTTCTATAAAGGTATTACTTGATTTAGCTTTAGGTAATGATGTTACTATTGCTAAGCAAGCTGCTGAAGTTTTGAAAACACAAGTTTATCTTTATGAGGCCGATACAGATCGTTTAGCTGAGGCTTTCAAAAACGGAAATGTAATTGCCAAAGATATTTTAGAAAGCTATGCCAAGGCGGAGTTCTTTACTAAATTACCTGAAATTGCAGAAGAAATTAAGGTAGTTACTTTTATTGCTGGTGAAGGAGATATTTCGACTGATTTACTTTCTCCAGGAAACCAAGCCCACTCTCGTTCAGATCGTGAATTGCATGGAAAATGTTTAATTTCTCCTGAAGCACAAGCTGAAATCAAAGCATTGGCAACAGCGAATCCTGATAAGAGCGTGATGTTAATTGCTGAAAAAGGAACTATGGGTGTAGGTTCTTCAAGAATGTCAGGTGTAAACAACGTGGCTCTTTGGACTGGAAAACAAGCAAGTCCTTATGTTCCATTTATTAATATTGCTCCAATCGTTGCGGGAACAAACGGTATTTCTCCAATTTTCCTAACAACTGTTGATGTTACTGGTGGTATTGGTTTGGATCTTAAAAACTGGGTTAAAAAATTAGACGAAAATGGAAAACCTCTTCTTAATGAAAGTGGTGATCCTATTCTTGAAGAAGTTTACTCTGTGGCTACAGGTACTGTTCTTACTATCAACACAAAAACTAAGAAACTTTACAACGGAGATAAAGAATTGATTGATATTTCTAAAGCATTCACGCCTCAGAAAATCGAATTTATAAAAGCTGGTGGGTCTTATGCTATCGTGTTTGGAAAAAAATTGCAAACATTTGCATCAAAGACTCTAGGTGTTGATATTGTGCCTGTATATGCTCCGTCAAAAGAGGTTTCTGTTGAAGGGCAAGGTCTTACGGCAGTTGAAAAAATATTTAATAAAAATGCGGTTGGAACAACTCCGGGTAAAATTTTACACGCTGGTTCAGACGTTCGTGTTACCGTAAATATTGTTGGTTCACAAGATACAACTGGTTTGATGACTTCTCAGGAATTAGAGTCTATGGCTGCTACCGTGATTTCTCCAATCGTTGACGGTGCATACCAATCAGGTTGTCATACTGCTTCAGTTTGGGATAATAAATCTAAGGCAAATATTCCGAGATTGATGAAATTTATGAACGACTTCGGATTAATCACGGCTCGTGACCCGAAAGGTGTTTATCATTCAATGACGGATGTAATTCATAAAGTACTTAATGATATTACTGTAAACGAATGGGCTATCATCATCGGTGGTGACTCTCATACAAGAATGTCAAAAGGTGTTGCTTTTGGTGCTGACTCAGGAACTGTTGCTCTTGCATTGGCTACTGGAGAGGCTTCAATGCCAATTCCAGAATCTGTGAAAGTAACTTTCAAAGGAGATATGAAAGGGTATATGGATTTCCGTGACGTGGTTCACGCTACACAAGCTCAGATGCTAAAAACATTTGGTGGAGAGAATGTATTCCAAGGAAGAATCATTGAGGTTCACTTAGGAACTCTTAATGCGGATCAAGCATTTACGTTCACGGATTGGACTGCAGAAATGAAAGCAAAAGCTTCTATCTGTATTTCTGAGGATTATACTTTAATCGAATCTCTTGAGATGGCGAAAGGTAGAATCCAGATCATGATCGACAAAGGAATGGACAATAAAAATCAAGTCCTTAAAGGGTTGATTGCTATTGCTGATAAGAGAATTGCCGAGATTATATCAGGTGAAAAACCAGCACTAAGACCAGATGCAAACGCTAAGTATTACGCTGAAGTTGTTGTAGATTTGGATCAAATTGCTGAACCAATGATTGCAGATCCAGACGTAAATAATGCTGATATTTCTAAACGATATACTCACGATACAATTAGACCTCTTTCTTTCTATGGTGGAGACAAAAAGGTTGACCTTGGATTTATTGGTTCTTGTATGGTTCACAAGGGGGATATGAAAATCCTTGCTCAGATGCTTAAAAACATAGAAGAGCAAAATGGTAAAGTAGAGTTTAAAGCGCCACTTGTAGTAGCACCACCTACTTATAATATTGTAGATGAACTAAAAGCCGAAGGAGATTGGGATGTTTTAAGAAAATATTCTGGTTTCGAATTCGACGATAATGTTCCTAAAGCTGCGGCACGAACTTCATACGAAAAAATGTTGTATCTAGAACGTCCAGGTTGTAACCTTTGTATGGGTAACCAAGAAAAAGCAGCCAAAGGAGATACGGTTATGGCAACATCTACTCGTCTTTTCCAAGGAAGAGTCGTAGAAGATACAGAAGGTAAAAAAGGAGAATCTTTACTTTCTTCTACACCGGTTGTGGTATTATCTACAATCTTGGGTAGAACTCCAACAATTGAAGAATATAAAATGGCGGTAGAAGGTATCAACCTGACTAAGTTTGCACCTTCTCATAAGTTATTGGTTAAATAATTCACATAATTAGTTAATTATAGTTTAAAAGCCTGAGTCTAATGACTCAGGCTTTTTTTTGTACTCAATTTTTTTGTAACTTGTGATGTTCAAAAATGTATTACAAATCCAAATAATATAAATCTTATGGCATTTGATATTGAAATGATTAAAAAAGTGTACGCAAATATGGCAACTCGAGTGGACAAAGCACGTGAACTTGTCGGTCGTCCCCTAACATTGACAGAGAAAATTTTATACACTCACCTTTGGGAAGGACAACCTACCCAAACTTTTAAAAGAGGTGTGGATTATGTAGATTTTGCTCCAGACAGAGTAGCTTGTCAAGATGCAACGGCTCAAATGGCTTTGTTGCAATTCATGCATGCTGGAAAGAAAACAGTTGCCGTACCAACAACCGTTCACTGTGATCACTTGATTTTGGCCAAAAATGGCGCCGAATTTGATTTGGCTGCAGCCAATACACAATCAAAAGAAGTTTTCGACTTCCTTTCTTCAGTGTCCAATAAATACGGAATTGGTTTTTGGAAACCAGGTTCAGGAATTATTCACCAAATCGTTTTGGAAAACTATGCTTTTCCTGGAGGTTTGATGATTGGTACCGATTCGCATACCGTAAATGCAGGAGGATTGGGAATGTTGGCTATCGGTGTTGGTGGTGCCGATGCTGTGGATGTAATGTCGGGAATGTCTTGGGAATTGAAATTTCCAAAATTAATAGGTGTGAAATTAACTGGAAAATTATCGGGTTGGACGGCACCAAAAGACGTAATCCTTAAAGTAGCCGATATTCTTACCGTGAAAGGTGGAACAGGAGCTATTGTTGAATATTTTGGAGAAGGAGCTACTTCAATGTCTTGTACCGGAAAAGGAACTATCTGTAATATGGGAGCCGAAATTGGTGCGACAACATCAACTTTTGGTTATGACGAGTCAATGCGAAGATACCTTTCTGCAACAGGTCGTCAAGACGTGGTCGATGCTGCCGACAAAGTAGCTTCTTACCTAACTGCCGATCCAGAAGTGTATGCCAATCCCGAAACATATTTTGACCAATTAATCGAAATCAATCTTTCGGAATTGGAGCCACACATTAATGGGCCTTTTACTCCCGACAGAGGAACGCCGGTTTCCAAAATGAAAGAAGAAGCTGCGGCTAATGGATGGCCAATAAAAGTGGAATGGGGATTAATCGGTTCTTGTACCAACTCTTCTTACGAAGATATGGCTCGTGCTGCGTCAATCGTAAACCAAGCTGTGGAACACGGAATCACTCCAAAAGCGGAATTTGGTATCAATCCGGGTTCGGAGCAAATTAGATATACAATTGAAAGAGATGGCATCATCGCTACTTTCGAAAAAATGGGTACCAAAGTATTTACCAATGCTTGTGGGCCTTGTATCGGACAATGGGACAGGGCAGGAGCTGACAAGCAAGAGAAAAACACCATCGTTCACTCTTTCAACAGAAACTTCTCTAAACGTGCCGATGGTAATCCAAATACCCACGCTTTCGTAACTTCGCCAGAAATGGTGGCTGCATTGGCGATTGCAGGTCGTTTGGATTTCAATCCCTTGACAGATACTTTGATTAACGACAATGGCGAAGAAGTGAAATTGACTGCGCCTTATGGTGATGAATTACCTAAAAAAGGTTTTGCAGTTGAAGATAACGGATTCCAAGCGCCAGCTGCTGATGGTTCGGGCGTTCAAATTTTGGTAAGTGAAACTTCAGACAGATTGCAGCTTTTGGCACCTTTCGAAGCTTGGGACGGAAAAAATATTATGGGAGCTAAATTGCTTATCAAAGCTTTCGGAAAATGTACCACGGATCATATTTCTATGGCCGGGCCTTGGTTGCGTTTCCGTGGTCACTTGGACAATATTTCAAACAATATGTTGATTGGAGCTGTGAATGCATTCAGCCAAAAAACAAATTCAGTTAAAAACCAATTAACGGGAGAATACGATGCTGTTCCTGCTGTGGCTCGTGCTTACAAAGCAGCTGGAATTCCTTCAGTTGTTGTAGGAGACCACAATTATGGTGAAGGTTCTTCTCGTGAACACGCCGCAATGGAACCTCGTTTCTTGGGTGTTAAAGCGGTTTTGGTAAAATCATTCGCTCGTATTCACGAAACCAATTTGAAAAAACAAGGAATGCTTGGATTGACTTTTGCGAATGAAGCAGACTACGACAAAATTCAAGAAGACGATACCATCAACTTCGTGGACTTGGTTGATTTTGCTCCAGGAAAACCATTGACCTTAGAATTCGTTCACGCAGATGGTTCTAAAGACAGTATCTTGGCAAACCATACGTATAATGCAAGTCAAATTGGTTGGTTTGTTGCGGGTTCAGCATTGAATTTGATTGCTGCCGAAGCCAATGCATAATTAATTTCATGCTTTTTAAATTTTATAAATGCCCTGTTCTTACAGGGTGTTTTTTTTGTTAAATTGAATATAAAGAGTTGTTTAAAAATTGCGAAATTCATATTTTAAGTTTAAATTTGTTTTGTGTTGTACTTTTTTGACAGCTTTTGCCGTTAAAGTGAAACAATTATTCAATTTTCGAATAATTACAGTTTTCTATCGCATTGAAAATTAAAAAATTGGTGCGGTAAAAGTTTAAATTTAAATTACGTTTATGAAGTATTATCAGTGCCTTTTTTTGATTGTTTTTTTTAGTAGTATGAGTCTTTTTTCGCAAGAAAAATACAAACAACATACTGTTTCTAAGGGCGAAACAATCAGTGAAATTGCACAGAAATACAATGTAAAACAATCGGCGATTTATGAACTCAATCCTGATGCTGCCAATGGAATTAAATCGAAGATGGTTTTATTGATTCCAACAAAAAACAAAAAGAATACTACCGTTTCCTCTCCTGATATTTCAAGCAATCATCCTGAAAAAACACACGAAGTTCTACCGAAAGAGACGCTTTACGGGATTGCAAAACAACTCAATGTTTCTATAGAAGATTTATACAAAATCAATCCAAGTCTGGAAAAAGAAGGATTGAAGATTGGACAAACAATAAAGATTCCCGAAACGGCTTTGGAAGATTTGGCGGTAACCAAAGTGACTGAAAAAGCAATCGAACCAAAAAATCCAAACGGTTCCAAAAAAAATATTCCAAAAGAAGAAGTAGTTGTTGCTTCAAAAGTGGAAGAGAAAAAAGAAATTCCAAACGAAGGAATTGAATATGAAGTCTTGCCTAAAGAATCGTTGTATTCCATCGCTAAAAAATATGGAATCACGCTTGCCGATTTGCAAAAGGCCAATTCAACTTTAGGGTCTAAAGGTTTAAAAGTAGGTCAAAAGATTGTTGTCCCCGTAAAAGCTGATGCTAATGCTATTTCGACTGTGGATAAAGTTGTCGAAAAAAAAGAGGTAAAAACTAAAAATGAGATTGCAGTCTTGCCCAAAACCGTTGTTGAAGAAAAGAATCCAGAGTCTGGAATCACCAGAGAAGTTCTGCCAAAAGAATCTTTTTATTCCATCGCAAAACAATATGGAATAACGGTTTCTCAACTAAAAAAAGCCAATCCGGATTTAGAAAAAAAGCCTTTAAAAGCTGGTCAAAAGATTGTTGTTCCGGTAAAAGCAGAGGGTAATTTGAGTTCGGTAGTGGAAAAAACGGTGGAGAAAAAAGAAATTAAAACCGAAAAAGATGTTGCTGTTGTGCCACAAGTCATCATTGAAGACAAGAAGCCGGAAACCGAAATGACCCACGAAGTTTTGCCAAAAGAAACCAAGTACGGAATTGCCAAACAATACGGACTTACGGTTGCCGAATTGGAAAAGCAAAACCCAAATATTGCAAAGAAACTATTGGTTGGTTCCATACTCAAAATTAGTACTTCGAAAGTGATGGAAACCAAGTCTCCAGCTGTCGAGCCAGTTGTGGCAAAAGAAGAATCAGACAACAAGGATTTCGTCTCTAATGTCAATAGAACTTTTGATGCTGCATTTGTAGATCAACTGATTTCCAAAGCTTCCGAAAATATTGGAACAAGGTACCGCTCTGGTGGAACGACCACAGCCGGATTCGATTGTTCGGGATTGATGTGTTACACTTTTAGTAGTTACGATATCAAGTTGCCAAGATCGTCCATGGAAATGGCTTCTTACGGTTCTAGGGTTGATGCTCAAAGTGCCCAAAAAGGGGATCTAATTTTCTTCAAAACCCGCGGAAGCGGCCGAATCAATCACGTAGGAATGGTGGTCGAAGTTCTTGATGGCGAAATTAAATTCATTCATTCTGCAACTCACGGTGGCGTGATTATTTCTTCTACCAAAGAATCCTATTACGAGAGGAATTTGGCCCAGATTAATCGGGTGTTGTAAGCTTTGTTGTGTAATCCAATAAATAGACCATTAGAATATATTCTTTCAGGAGTGTGGAATTCAGAGCTTAGAGCTTTGGTAGAAGTTTATGGATGTGCCGATTCTCAAGAACAATTTGTGAAGGATTTTGTAAAAAAACTTGGAACAAAGTAATGAATATAGATCGTTTTGATTTGGTTTAATTATAGCGTTTAGTTGTATAATATTTAAAAAAGGTGGTTTAGCAATAAGCCGCTTTTTTGTTTAAGATCGAATAAGAAGTTAATGTGTTTTTGCCTTCGTCAGTACCTGTTTTTAAAGCCGTCATTATCAATTTTAAAAAAGATATACATCTTTTATCTAATTCCTATATATCTTTTGTTTAATTTCTATATATCTTTTTGGTAAAAGATGTACATCTTTTATAGTATTTGTATTGATGAAATAATTTTTATGTCGTTGGCAATGATTTTTATGGCAATGGCTTTTTAAAATGATGTCCAAAGAAACATTTAACGGCTTAAAAGAGGTTTTGTTTATGATTGCAAGAAAGGGATGCCATTTTATTTGTAGTATGATGATAATGAAGTTCGCTCCTCGCAATAACTGAAGGCGATTTTAGACAAGGTAATTTTAACTTCTCAAAATCTTCTCCATTGCTTTTCCTTTAGCCAATTCGTCAATGAGTTATTCTTTTTACTAGTTTTATCTTTAACCAACAATTGTCATTGAAATTGCGATTCGCGTGAGGGATTGCAGTGGAGCTCTTTTTTCTTTTCAATTGCCACGGGTTTAAACCCGTGGCAATTGAAAAGAAAAAAAGCGGGAACGAAAAGCCCGACCCGTAGTTTTTACGGAGGGGCACGCCAAAATAAAACTACTTTTCCCTCTATTTCCAAAAAAAGTATATCTTTAGCCAACCAAAAATCTAAAAATAATATGCAAGACCACAATCAAGAACATTTTAAAAGAGAATTAGGATTACTGGATGGAACAATGCTCGTTGTGGGCTCAATGATTGGTTCGGGAATATTTATTGTAAGCTCGGATATGGTACGCCAATTGGGTTCTGCCGGCTGGCTCATTGCGATGTGGGTGCTCACGGGATTTATTACCGTGATTGCAGCCGTGAGTTATGGAGAGTTGAGTTCGATGTTTCCTAAAGCGGGTGGACAATATGTGTATATCAAGGAAGCTTACGGAAAACTGATTGGTTTTTTGTACGGATGGAGCTTTTTTGCCGTGATACAAACCGGTACCATTGCCGCTGTGGGCGTGGCTTTTTCTAAATTTGCCGCTTATTTGTATCAACCGGTGAGCGAAAAAAATATAATTTTTGAGTTAGGCGATTTCCAATTGCACGCAGCGCAAATTGTTTCGATAATCACCATTATTTTGTTGAGTTACATCAACAGTCGTGGCGTGAAAAACAGCAAGATTTTGCAAACGGTCTTGACGGTTATTAAAGTGGCTTCTATTTTTGGATTGATTATTTTTGGATTCGTGGCTGCCAAAGCAGAAATTTGGGATGCCAACTGGGCGAATGCTTGGACTTCACAATCTATGAATGTTGACACAGGTTCTTGGCTTCCAATTAGTGGCGTGGCCTTGATTTCGGCAATGTCGGCGGCATTGGTGGGTTCGTTGTTTTCGAGTGTGGCTTGGGAAGGTGTGACTTTTATCGCTGGCGAAATCAAGAATCCAAAACGAAATGTGGGCTTGAGTTTGTTTCTGGGCACTTTGATTGTAAGTTGTATTTATATTTTGGCCAATGTAATGTATTTGGCGGTGGTTCCTTTGCAAGACATTGCTACAGCCGAATCGGATAGAGTGGCGGTTGTGGCCTCGCAAAATATTTTCGGAAACATTGGAACATTAATCATCGCTTTGATGATCATGATTTCGACTTTTGCTTGTAATAATGGTTTGATTATGGCGGGCGCAAGAGTGTATTATACGATGGCGCAAGACGGATTGTTTTTCAAAAAAGCATCGCATTTGAATAAAGCGAGTGTTCCAGCTTGGGCATTGTGGGCGCAGTGTTTTTGGGCTTCGGCTTTGTGTTTGACCGGGAAATATGGTGATTTATTGGACTTTGTCGTGATTATCGTTTTGGTATTTTACATCCTGACGATTTACGGAATTTTTATTCTTCGCAAGAAAATGCCTGATGCCGAAAGACCTTATAAGGCTTTTGGTTATCCGTTTTTGCCGGGACTTTATATTGTTGTAGCCAGCGCGATTGGAATTGCTTTGTTATACACAAAACCAGATACTTGTGGTTGGGGCGTTTTTATAATGCTAATAGGGATTCCGATTTATTATTTGACAAAACAGAAGGAGTAGATTTTGTATTAAGATTTGAGTATTAAGTATTAAGACAAATAAAAAATCCGTCAAGTTTTAAAACTTGACGGATTTTGATTTTTTAGTAGAATCAAGTCTTGATACTTAATACTCAGATCTTAATACTAATAAGATTAAGCGTAAACAAGATCTTTCAAAGCAGTTTCCACGTCTTCAAAAGGCAGGTTCCAAGCGTCGGCAACTCCTTTGTATAGAATTTTACCATTGGCAACATTGAGTCCTTTTTTCAATTCTTCGTTTTCGGCACAAGCTTTTTTCCATCCTTTGTTGGCCAATTGCAAAGCGTAAGGCAAAGTGGCATTGGTCAACGCCAAAGTAGATGTGTAAGGAACTGCGCCCGGCATATTCGCCACGCAATAGTGGACAATGTCATCGATGATAAAAGTTGGATTCTCGTGTGTTGTCGGGGAACAAGTTTCGATACAACCTCCTTGGTCAACGGCAACGTCAACTACTACCGTTCCGGGACTCATTAATTTTAGCATATCCCGGGTAATCAAATGTGGCGCTTTGGCACCTGGAATCAAAACGGCTCCAATAACCAAATCCGCTTGGGCAATGGCTTCGCGAATATTATAATGGTTCGACATAAGCGTCGTTACATTGGCTGGCATCACGTCAGACAAATACCTTAAACGTGGCAAACTCACATCCATGATGGTTACTTGGGCACCAAAGCCGGCAGCCATTTTTGCAGCTTGCGTGCCCACAATTCCACCGCCTAAAACGACTACTTTTGCCGGTGCAACTCCGGGAACACCTCCCAAGAGAATTCCTTTTCCTTTCATTGGTTTTTCTAGATATTTTGCACCTTCTTGAATGGCCATTCTTCCCGCCACTTCCGACATTGGAACCAATAATGGCAAACTTCGGTCTGATTTTTCAACCGTTTCATAAGCCAAACAAACCGCTTTGCGTTCAATCATCGCATAAGTCAATGGTTCAGAGGAAGCAAAGTGGAAATAAGTGAATAATAATTGGTCTTTTTTGATAAGTGGGTATTCTGAGGCAATGGGTTCTTTTACCTTGATAATCATTTCGGCAATGTCATAAACGGCTTCAATGGTTGGTAAAAGTTCGGCTCCAGCTTCTGTGTAGGCATTGTCGCTGAAACCACTGTTTTCTCCTGCGCTTTTTTGCACATATACAAGATGTCCGTGTTTTTTGAATTCGGCTACTCCGGCTGGGGTTAGCGCTACACGGTTTTCGTTGTTTTTGATTTCTTTTGGGATTCCAATGATCATAATAGTTGTGTTTAGTAGTTGTGTTTTAAATATATACAAATTTACTACTTAAAGAAAATATTATGTTTAACGGATTTGAATTAAGAAAATAACAGTTTAATTTGGTATTTTTACACAAAATATTTCTTTATTGAAGGCTAATAGTAGTTTTAAAAAGAAAAATTATCTGATTTTAAATGTTTTAAAAATAACAAAATAAACAACAATTGTTATGATTTTAGATGAAACGGACAAAAAAATCCTGCGATTGCTACAAGTGGATGCGCATTTGACTTTAAAAGATATTTCCAATAAAATAAATCTCTCGCTTACGCCCGTTCACGATCGAGTGAAACGTTTGGAAAAGGAAGGGATTATCGAAAAATATGTTTCGATTTTGAACAAGAAGAAATTGGGCAATAATTTGATGGTCTATTGTCAAGTGACGTTGGTGAAACAAACCTACGATGTTTCGGAAGGATTCAATCAATCGATTATGAATATGCCGGAAGTGGTTGAATGTAATTTTATTTCGGGAAGTTTCGATTATATGCTCAAAATCATTTTGCCCGATATGGAAAGCTACCATAATTTTCACCAAAAAAAGTTGTCGGTTTTGCCCGAGGTTTCGTTGATTAACAGCTTTTTTATTATCTCGGAAGTAAAGAGCACAACCGTTTTGCCTATATAAAAGTTAACCTCAGATTCGCAGCTTTTTTTTATTAATCTGCGAATCTGAGGTTTGTTTTTTATCCAATTTTAGAAGTTGATTTAAATAATAATTCGGATGATTTCTCCTCTTTTATTAATCATTTCCATTTGAATACTTTGATTCTCGGCCTTGTTGTTCAAAAGTTTTGAAGCCGATTCGATGTCTTTAATTTTTACATTGTCAATGCTCAAGATGATATTTCCTTTCAGATCTTGTTCGTATTGTTTTAGATTTTCATTGGTGATGGATTTTATTTTTGCACCTCCATCCAAATGAAATCGCTTTTTGTCTGCCGCATCAATATTTTCCAATTCGATACCTTTGATTTCAGTGCTGAAAAACTCGTTTTTACTCAAAACAACTGGAACGGCTTTATTTTTTCCTTCACGAATAAAAGTAACTTCTACTTTGTCGTTGGGTCTTTTGGTGTTGATATAACCCGAAAGGTCGGCAAAGGTGGCAATATTTTGATTGTCCAATTTAACAATGATGTCGCCTTTTTGTATTCCTGCTTTTTCGGCTCCAGAGTTTTTTTGTACTTTGTTGATGTAAAAGCCTTGTGTTTCTTTAATCCCCAGTTCTTTTGAGGCTTGAGCGTTCAATTCACCTCCTTCAACACCAAGGACGCCTCTTTGTACGTTTCCAAACTCTATCAAGTCATCAATGATTTTTTTGGCATTATTCGAAGGAATCGCAAAGGAATAACCAGCGTAAGAACCAGTCGGCGACGAAATCATCGTGTTGATTCCAATTAATTCCCCACGAGTATTGACCAAGGCACCACCACTGTTTCCTGGGTTTACGGCAGCATCGGTTTGAATGAACGATTGAATTCCGCCAGTTTCCAAATTTCTGGCTTTGGCCGAAATGATTCCTGCCGTTACCGTCGAATTTAAATTATAAGGATTTCCTACTGCTAAAACCCATTCGCCAATTTTTACCGAATCCGAGTTGGCAAAAACTGTATAAGGTAATTTCTCGTCAGCATTGATTTTTAACAAAGCAATATCCATTTTTGAGTCTGTTCCGATGAGTTTTGCAGGGTAGGATTTTTTGTTGTTCAAGGTGATTTCTATTTCCGATGCGTCTTTTATCACGTGATTGTTGGTCACTATATAACCGTCTTCCGAAATGATTACTCCCGAACCCGTCCCTACTTGTTCCTGCAATTGGTCGCCACGGTAACCGTAGAAATATTCCAAAATAGGATTCGAAACATTTTTTCGGGAAACATTTTTTACGTGAACCACCGTGTGAATGGTTTTGTCGGCAGCTTCGGTAAAATCAACTGCTTCTGCCGATAGGCCAACTGTTCGTCCATACGAATTAGGAGCTGAAGTTGTAATGGATTTGTTTGAAAAAAAGCCATTGTCGTCAAATAACAATTTATAAGAACCCAATGTTACGGCTCCGCTCAACAATGATACCAAAAATAGGCTTGAAAATCGTTTCATAGTTTTATAGTTATTTAAGAATTTACACTGTAAAATTAAAAATTTTGCTATTCCAAAAAAACAGTTTAACGCTCGTTTAACAATCTTTAACGTATCATTAATATTTTGAAATTTTACTGAAAAGACGCAAGGTCGCAAAGAAAAAAGTTGGAAAGCTTCCAAAGTAATCATCCTGATAAATTTGAAATTTTGCAAAGCGTACTTTTAATTAAAACTTTGCGCCCTTGCGTCTTTGCGGTAGAAATTAACCCAATGTTTTTTGTACTTTTGTAACTCTTAATACATACTATAATGCAAGTAGAATTCTATAAATACCAGGGAACAGGAAACGATTTTGTAATGATAGACAATCGCTCCGGATTTTTCCCAAAGGAAAATGTACAACTCGTGGCTCGTTTGTGCGACCGACGTTTTGGAATTGGAGCGGATGGATTGATTCTGTTGGAAAACGACACCGAAACTGATTTTAAAATGGTTTATTACAATTCCGATGGAAACCAAAGCTCCATGTGTGGGAATGGTGGTCGCTGTTTGGTGGCTTTCGCCAAAGATTTGAACGTGATTAAAGACAATTGTACTTTCATCGCTACCGATGGTTTGCATCACGCCAGCGTTGCCAATGATGGAATTGTGTCTTTGCAAATGATTGATGTTGCCGATATAAAAAAAGAAGCCGATTACACTTTTATGAATACGGGTTCGCCACACCACGTGCAACTGGTGGAAGATTTGGAACATTATAATGTAAAAGAAAACGGAGCAGCTCTTCGTTACGGGTCATTATACGGAAAAGAAGGAAGCAACATCAATTTCGTTAAGAAAATCAATGAAGATACTTTCTCGCTTCGCACTTACGAAAGAGGGGTAGAAGATGAAACATTGGCTTGCGGAACAGGAGCTACAGCCGTTGCCATTGCAATGAATGCTACAGGACAAACCAATGCTTCTTCCATTAATTTAAATGTGGAAGGCGGAAAATTAGCCGTTTCTTTTGATAAAATTGGTGATCAGTTTACCAATGTTTTCCTAATTGGGCCAGCGGAATTTGTGTTTAAAGGGCAAATTGAAATTTAGAAAAATAATGATTTGGGCGTGACCCTCCGTAAAAACTACGGGTCGGGCTTTACGTTCCCGCTTTTTTTCTTTTCAATTGCCCCGCCTTTAAAGGCGGGGCAATTGAAAAGAAAAAAGAGCTCCACTGCAATCCCTCACGCGGAGCAACTGCAGAAAAAAATAAATAAAACTTGAGGAGCCAATTTGGCACCTCAAACTCAAATCAAAATGATCACACTAAAAGGCGAAAACATCTACCTCCGAGCACTCGAACCCAATGATTTGGAGTTTGTTTATGCTATGGAAAACGACCAAAGTATTTGGGAAGTGAGCAATACGCAAACGCCTTACAGTCGGTTTTTGGTAAAGCAATACCTCGAAAATGCGCATCAGGATATTTATGAAGCCAAACAATTGCGATTGGCAATTTGTCAGGATGAAGATTTTCCAGCCATCGGATTAATCGATTTGTTTGATTTTGATCCGAAGAATAATCGGGCAGGAATTGGTATTGTAATTCAGGGAACAGAAAACCGAAAACAGAATATTGGTTCCGAAGCTTTGGAACTCTTGATTCGATATGCTTTTTATCATTTGAATCTACATCAATTATATGCAAATATAGATACAGAAAATGTTGCGAGTACGGCTCTTTTTTCTAAATTTGGATTCCAGAAAATAGGAACCAAAAAAGATTGGATTTTAGTCAATGGAGTCTATAAAGACGAGGCTATTTTTCAATTAATTAAAAAAGTATAGACACAGATTACACGAATTAACACAGATTTGTTGTTTGTAAAAGTGTTTTTGTTTTTTAATCTGTGTGAATCTGTGTAATCTGTGTCAAAAAAACAATCCGTTTACGGGTTTAAATTTATCAACTTTTTAAAATTTTTAGTTTTGAACTTAAAGAAAATCATAACAATAGCATCTGTAGTTCTAATATCGGGATTACTGATTTATGGAGGTATTGTGGCGAATCAAATTTTTTCTAAAAACACCAAGTTTTCACAAAGTGAAGTCTATGTTTTTGTGCCAACAGGATCTACTTATGAAGATGTAAAGAAAATAATTGAACCTTTTGTGGGTAATATGAACCGTTTTGAAATGGTGGCTAACAAAAGAAGCTATCCTGAAAACGTAAAACCGGGGCGTTTTTTATTCACCAAAGGGATGAATAGTTACGAGTTAGTCAAAGCGATGCGAAGTAACATTCCCGTGAAATTGGCTTTCAACAATCAGGAACGTTTGGAAAATTTTGCCGGTCGCGTGAGTTCTCAAATAGAACCGGATAGTTTATTGTTGTTAAATACCTTCAAGGATTCTATATTCTTGAAAGAAAATGGCTTTACCGACGAGAATGTATTTGTAATGTTTATTCCCAATACTTATGAAGTGTATTGGAATATTTCTGCCGAAAAATTCCGTGATAAAATGATCAAGGAATACCGCAATTTCTGGAATAAAGAGCGAACTGAAAAAGCGGCTAAACAAGGATTGACTCCAATTGAAGCAACCATTTTGGCCTCGATTGTGCACAAAGAATCCGTTAAAAAAGACGAAAGACCACGAATTGCAGGGGTTTATTTGAATAGAATGAGACAAGGAATGCCACTTCAAGCTGATCCAACCGTGATATTCGCCATAAAAAAGAAAGACAATGATTTTGATCAAGTAATCAAAAGGGTTTTTTACAACGACTTGTTTTTGAACTCGCCTTATAATACCTATAAAGTGATAGGACTTCCTCCAGGGCCAATTGCAATGCCGGACATTACGGCTTTGGACGCCGTTTTAAATCCCGAAAAACACAACTTTATTTATTTCTGTGCCAGTGTGGACCGTTTTGGTTACCACGAATTTGCTGCCACTTTGGAAGAGCATAACAAAAATGCCAAAAAATATTCCGATTGGATCAACAGTCAAGGCGTAACTAGGTAATTTTGGGATATAAAAAACAATGTTGTTTTTTGTTGTTCTTCGTGTTTCAATGTGTTGTTGCGCAAAATTCATTCGATAATTTCTTCAAACCATCCGATTCTTTAAACAAGAAAAGGCAGAATTCCGTATTTGTTACCGAAACAGTTTTGGCTTCTGGTGCCTTGATTGGCTTGAACCAACTTTGGTATGCCGATTATCCCAAATCCGATTTCCATTTTATAAACGACAATTCCGAGTGGATGCAAATGGACAAAGTGGGGCATTTGTATTCTTCCTACCAAATTGGACGATTGGGTGCAGAAACATTGAATTGGAGTGGAACCAGCAAGAAGAATCAATTGATTTATGGAGCCAGTTTAGGATTCGTGTTTTTGACCGCTGTTGAAGTTATGGACGGATTTTCGGAAGAATGGGGAGCATCGATGGGAGATGTTGTTGCCAATGCCACAGGAACAGCTTTGTATGTTTCACAGGAATTGATTTGGAAAGAACAACGCATCATACCAAAATTCTCTTTTCACAAAACAGAATATTCCAATTATAGACCCGATTTATTAGGAAGTTCAACTCAAGAACAAATCCTGAAAGATTACAATGGACAAACGTATTGGTTTTCGGCCAATTTGTATTCTTTTTCCAAAAAATCAAAAATTCCGAAGTGGTTGAACCTTGCTTTGGGTTATGGAGCCGAAGGATTAATAGGTGAAAACGACGATAAAAACTCGGTTATTTTTCCTATAAAACCTGAAAAACACAAACAATTTTACCTAAGTTTGGATTTAGATTTGACAAAAATCAACACAAAATCGCACTTTTTAAAGACCGTTTTTTCGGTTTTAAATACAGTCAAAATCCCTGCCCCGACCCTTGAATACTCGCCTCAGCGGGGATTCAAATTTTATGCCTTGTATTTTTAGGTATTTTCAACTTACTGATAATCAGGTTATTGTTTTTTATTGTATATTTGTACCGTAGAAATTTCTTAACGGGACAGCGTTTTGAAGAAAAACAATTTATGATAAAGAAGTGGTCTTTTTATACAAGTTTGACTATTATTATTGCCTTTTTAAGCTCGGGTTTTAAAGCTTTTGATATAGAAACCAATCAATGGTTTCTTGTGAAGGACTCCGATGCGACACACTACTTATTTCCATCCCAAAAACAAAACGATTATACTAATTTAAGTGTTCCTTATACGGGGAAATTCTTCATTGGTTACAAAGAAGCGATTGCCTTCAAAGAATCACAGGGAAAATACAAAAAAGTTAATTCGTTGGGGTATATGGGTAAATATCAGTTTGGCAAGGAAACCCTGAAAACGGTTGGAATTCACGACAGTGGACAGTTCTTGAATAGCCCAAGAATGCAGGAAAAAGCGTTTGTGGCTCTTTTGTCCAAAAACAAATCAGAGTTAAAAGACATTATCGAAAAATATGAAGGACAAATTGTTGCCGGTATTCGAGTAACTGAATCTGGAATATTGGCTGCGGCACATCTTGGTGGAGTAGGTTCTGTCAAAAAGTTTTTTAGAAACAAAGGGAATCGCTATTATAGGGATGCTTACGGAACATCGATACGAAGTTATATGAGAGATTTTGGAGGTTATGAAACTTCTGGAATTTTAGCCGATGCAAATGCAAAAGTGATTAAATAGCTTGTTTTGAAACTTAAAATAAGATTTTTTTTTATTCTTTTTTTTGAAGAATAAAGAACAAATTAATTTTTAAAAATAGAATACGGCCTTTTAATTTGGATATAATATCCAAATTAAAAGGCTTTTTTATTTAAGAATAATCTCAAGAAAATCTTTCAATTATACAAATTATTTCTTTAATTTTATCGATGTAAATTATAGAATGGATATGCGTGATTCTCTTTGATTCAGTATTTTAAAGCGTAATATCGTTTTATGGAATTGAGTTTTGAGTGAATTTATTAATAGAAATTCTTGCCGTCAATAAACATCAGATATGAAATCAATTTATTTCTTTATTCTTTTTAGTGCAGGTACTTTTTTAATGCAAGGACAGCAGAAAATATCTTTCAAAGACTCTCTCGATCATAAGTTGGATTTGAGTGATTGGGTTATCAGTGCTAAAGGATTTATTCCCGTACCAATACTTATTACTGAACCGGCTCTTGGGGGGGGTGGAGGGCTTATGGCAGCGGTTTTTATTAAACCAAACACTCCTTATCTTGATTCTATAGATGGAAAACTGGTTAAAACTCGAGTGAAACCCAATATTTATGGTGGCGCTGGTGGTTATACGGCCAATGGTACTTGGCTTGTGGGTGGTTTTACAACTGGTGCCATAAAAAAATGGAGGGCAAATTACCGAGTGGCTACTGGATTGGCAAATGTTAATCTTAATTTTTACAGAGATTTTCCAACTATTGGTGAGTGTTCCTTTGAATTCAACATGAAAACCATACCCTTTAGTGCTTATTTGATTAAGCAAATCAATCGAAGTTCTTGGTATGCTGGCTTGGATTATTTGTTCCTGAAAACGGAACTAAAAAACACCAATATTGATTTTAATACTCCAAAAGAAGTAAATAGCATCATAAGTCGATTGGGCTTATTGGTGGACTATGATAAACGAGACAATATATTTACACCCAATAAAGGATTTCTTTTCAATAGTTTGATTGGCGCTTCAGAAGATTTTTTGGGGAGCGATTATAATTATGTTTTAATTAATTCGGCGGCATTTGCTTACTTGCCAATTTCAAATAAGATCACTTCTGGTTTTAGGGTCGAATACCAGCAAATTTTTGGTGACGCTCCTTTTTATATGCTGCCTTATGTCAATATGAGGGGTGTCCCGGTTATGCGTTATCAAGGCGATATCGTGGCTTTGGCGGAAACCGAATGGAGGTGGGATTTTACTGGTCGATACAGCTTGGTTGCTTTTGGAGGTTTGTCCACTGCTGTTTCTAAACAAAGCAATTTTCAGGATTCTTCATGGAAAGCTGCAGGCGGTATGGGAGCAAGATATCTGATTGCAAGAAAACTTAAATTGCGTATGGGAATTGATATTGCCCGTGGTCCTGAAGAATGGGCATACTACATTGTTTTTGGAACTAGTTGGACTCGTTAAGATTTTTTTTAATATGAATTTATACTTGAAAAGGCTGCCAGAATCAATTTTTGGCAGCCTTATTTAAATCTTTTTTTAAAGTCCTTTTACAATTTCGCCATCAGGATGAACTACCAATTTACGAATTTTGTCATTTTTTTTAATTTTGATATTGTATTGCTTTTTAAGGATGTCGCCTTCATCTTGACTATAAAGGAATTTGTCGTTTACGATTGACCATTCCGGGTATTTTTTATAAATGGAATATATCACTTCGCTTGGAAGTTTCACGTTTTTGTAATTTTCCACAACACGAGTTAATTTTCCGTTTTCATCATAAGTTGCAGATAATGAGCCGTTTTTAATATACATTGTTACTAAATAGGTTTCGTTTCCTTCATAATCTTTGCCAAGATCATAGGCAATGAACTTCTCTTCGAGTCTTCTTACATCAGTGTCTGGATTGTTGTCTGGTACATACACAGAAAAATCTGCACCAGCTTTTTTAATTACAATTTCCGGCAAATTGATGATGTCCATTCTTCCTTCTTGTTTGTCCGTTTCGGGTTGTTTTTGTGAATAGGAGAAAGTGGTAAAGCCTAAAATCAACAAAATAACAATAAATGTTTTCATAATATTTAATTTTAAATTAATATTTTTTTTGAATAATTTCAATAATTTAATGTGTTTTGAAACTTGCTTTTTATTTTTTAAATAACTGTTTTTCAGTGTATTAAATTTTTTTAATAAAAATTGTTAATTTTTACATCCATAAAGTTAGGGTATTTATTTTGCGTTTTTAGTTAATGTATTCCACAAGTTGTGTTAAAAAAACGCATTGTTGTTCCAATTTTTTAATGCGAATAATCATTAAAATCAATTGATGAAAAAGTGTCGTGATTTTGCGAATAGCAAGATTTTTCTCCATTCATTCAAACGAGAAATAATCCAGATTTTTTTAAGAAAACGGGAAATGAGAAGTTGAAAAACAGATCTTTTCTTTGAAAACATCAATTGATATATCTCTTGATAAAGAATTTTTATTGGTCTTACATCTTGTGGATGATAAAAATAGTGGGACGGTTGTGCAAATCCACCTTGATTTTTTTCCAGTCTGCCGCTCGCATTGTTTTAATGAATTCTGTCGGCAAAGTGATGTCAGTGGCAACACAAAGATAAGTTGAAGGGTTTAATGCCTGAACAATATCCTCCAGCATTTTATTGTTTCGATAAGGGGTTTCAATAAATATTTGGGATTGATTTTTGTCTTGGGACAATTTTTCCAAGTTTTTCAAAACCGATTTTTTCTCGGCTTTGTCGATTGGAATATAGCCATTGAAAGCAAAACTTTGTCCATTCATTCCAGAGGCCATAATCGCCAATAAAATGGAAGATGGCCCAACAAGCGGCACAACTTGAATTCCTTTTTCATGTGCCAATTTTACAATGACGGCTCCAGGATCGGCGACTCCAGGACAACCGGCTTCACTCATTAATCCAACGTTTTTGCCTTCCAAACAAGGTTGCAACATCTTGGCGTGTTCCGAGACTTCGGTATGTTTGTTCAGTGCACTTAATCGGAGTGTGGCTTGAACTTTCTGCGGCTGAATGCTTTTTATGAATTTTCGAGCTGTTTTTTCGTTCTCAACAATATAATCGTCAATAAAATCAATGCTTCTTTTTATGGTTTGAGGCAGAACATCATCGGGATTGCCTTCTTCTCCTAATGTAGTTGGAATCAAATATAGTTTTCCTAAAAACGTACTTGGTTTCATTTGTCTTGTTTTATTGATGATGCTTCAAATGGAATTTTTTGATGCTATTTGATGCTAAAATATAAGGAATTAGGGGTGTTTTGCAATCAATTTTTTGGCAATTACCTCGCAGGCTTCGTCAAGCATTTTGTAAACTGTATTGAATCCGTTGGGTAATCCAAAGTAAGGATCTGGAACATCAACATTTTCATTTGGAAATAATTCATTCAAGATGAGTTGCACTTTTTCTGTTTGCTTCTTGTTGTCCACAAGTTGAACAACATCCCAGTAATTAGAATTGTCCATCACGTAGATATAGTCAAAAGCGTCAAAATCGCTTGTGGTGAATTGTCTCCCTTTTTGTTTTGAAATGTCTAGTTTGTTTTTTTTTGCCACTGCAATAGAACGTTCATCAGGAGCGCGACCAATGTGCCAAGAGCCTGTTCCTGCGGAGTCTACCGTAAATTTGTCCTTTGGGAGTTTTGAAGCCAATATTCCTTCGGCCAATGGAGACCTGCATATATTGCCTAAACAAACCATTAAAATCTTTATGGGCATCCGTTTATAACGTTAATTTTTTATTGATGTCTTCAACAAATTTTTTGAATTGTTTGTCGGTGGCTACCAAATTATCTACGGTTTTGCATGCATGTAATACGGTAGCGTGATCGCGATCGCCTATTTGAGAACCGATGTTTGCCAATGAAGCTTTCGTGAATTTCTTGGCGAAAAACATGGCTAATTGACGGGCCTGGACAATATGTCTTTTTCTGGTTTTGGATTGAAGGGTTTCAACATCCAATTGAAAATAATCGGAAACAATTTTTTGAATATAATCGATGGAAATTTCTCTTTTTACATTTTTGACGAACTTTTCTACGACGCTTTTGGCTAGTTCGAGCGTCACTTCTTTTTTGTTGAAAGAAGATTGTGCAATCAAGGAAATGATGGCGCCTTCCAGTTCTCTTACGTTAGATTTGATGTTCCTGGCAACATATTCAATGATTTCTTCAGGAATCTCTACTCCATCACGATATAAAATATTTTTTAAGATTGAAATTCGGGTTTCATAATCAGGTTGATGCAATTCTGCAGACAATCCCCATTTGAAACGGGACAACAAACGTTGCTCGATATCTTGCATGTCAACCGGAGCCTTGTCTGAAGTCAAGATTACTTGTTTTCCGTTTTGATGCAAGTAATTGAATATGTGGAAGAACACGTCTTGAGTTCCTGATTTTCCGGACAAGAATTGAACGTCGTCAATGATTAAAACGTCAATCAATTGGTAGAAATGGATGAAATCATTTCTGTTGTTCTTCTTGACCGAGTCAATATATTGTTGCGTGAAAATTTCGGCTGAAATATATAGAACCGTTTTTTCGGGATATTTGTCTTTGATTTCCACTCCAATGGCGTGAGCCAAATGCGTTTTTCCTAGACCAACTCCACCGAAAATCAACAATGGATTGAATGAAGTTCCGCCAGGTTTATTGGCTACGGCCATACCTGCTGAACGAGCCAGTCTATTAGAATCTCCTTCCAGAAAATTGTCGAAACTGTAATTGGGATTCAGTTGCGATTCGATTTTCAAATTTCGAATACCAGGAATCACAAACGGATTTCTCAGTTCAGGATTTAAGTTTTTGTATGGAGCATCTACATCTTGCGGCTTCATCGGGGCACGATTGGCACTAGGCAATTGTTCCGTAAACGGTTGTTTATTGCCATAAGTGTTTTCCATTTTGATTTTATAGAGTAACTTTGCATTTTTTCCTAGTTCTTTGGTTAATGCTACCTTTAATAATTTAACATAGTGTTCTTCCAGCCATTCGTAGAAGAATTTACTTGGAACTTGAATATAAAGTGCATTGTCGGTAAGTTCAACTGATTTGATTGGTTCAAACCAAGTTTTGTAGGCTTGATCTTGAATGTTGTCTTTTATAAAAGACAGACAGTTTTCCCATACTGATTGTGCAGTCTTGTTCATATATTCAGTTAAATTATGTTTATTTGGTTTGTGTGTTGTATAAAAAATCGTCGGTTTTTTATCGCTTTTTCGGGATAACAAATATGTGAATAAAATTCGCTAAAAAAAAATATTTCGCATGTAATTTTTTTAAAATATTATCGTATGAGGCTCAAAAAAATTAATATATAAGTAATGAATTATCACCAAATCCAAATCCGTGTCCGCTATTCAGAAACCGACCAAATGAGGGTCGTTTATCACGGAAATTATGCTCAATATTTTGAAGTTGGAAGGGTTGAATGGCTAAGAAACAAAGGGATTTCGTATAAATGGATGGAGGAAAACGGAATTATGCTTCCCGTGGTTTCCTTGACCATAAATTACAAGAAACCGGCTCGTTATGATGAACTTTTGACTTTGAAAACCATCTTGAAAAAACTGACGTCCGTCAAGATTGAATTTGACTATGAACTCTATAACGAAGGAGGTGAGTTATTAACAACTGGCAACTCGGTTTTGGTTTTTGTGAACATGAAAACAGGTAGACCGATGGCTCCTCCATTATATCTTTTGGAACTTTTAAATAGAATGGAATAGAGGCGTCTGTTTTTTACGAAATAATGAAAAATAGGAATCTTTTTTGAGATTCTGTCAGAGCGGTTTTATTTCGATTTCAAACATCGAATTAAAAATGTCGAATACCATTTCGGCATTTTTTTTTCGGGTCACAATCTCGATTTCGCAACTCATTTCCATTTTTTGGGATACAATTTCCACATTTTTTTCCTTAACAATGCGCATCACTTTATTAATGTTCTTGTAGTCGAATGTAACCAAATAATGAACATCGATTGTTTTTTCGATAATTTCCGATATTTCGAGAGTCATTTGGGCGGCAGTTTTATAGGCAGTAATCAATCCGCCAACGCCTAATTTTATGCCTCCAAAAATTCGGACAACTACAATTAGAGTGTTTGTAATGCCAAAGGACTGGATTTGACCATAAATAGGGGCTCCTGCGCTGTTACTTGGTTCTCCATCGTCGTTTGCCCTGTAAACTATTTTTTCTGTCCCAATTTGATATGCATAACAATAATGAACCGCATGGGGATGTTGTTTGCGTAAACCTTCAATGATGGGTTTTACTTCATCTTCAGACTCAATGGGGAAGGCATAGCCAAAGAATTTGCTGCTTTTTTCTTTAAGTAGAATCTCTGGCGAAGGGTAAGCAATAGTTTTATAGGTATCTTTCAAATGAAATTATTAATTGAAATTATCAAAGCGGTAAATCTATTTTTGTAAACAAATCCACGACATCTTCCTGTCCTACTTGTAAATTCCAGACATGAAGACCCAAGGCTAGCGCAGCATCGGTATTTTCTTTTTTGTCGTCAACAAATAAAGTGTGTTTTTCTAGTAATTCATGGTTCTTGATGAGGTAATCATAAATTTCGGCATCAGGTTTTCGCATCCCCATTTCAAACGAAAAATATACTTTTTCAAAACATTGGTAAAAATCACTATAAAATGAAGTTCCGTTTTCTTTTTCGAAAGTATCTATATGAATGGAATCAGTATTGCTCAATAAAAACAAGCGGTATTTTTTCGAAAGTTTTTGCAGAAATTCCAATCGATACAATGGAAAATCCAGAAGAACGGCGTTCCAAGCTTCTAAAATTTCGTCAATGGAAGCATTTGGCATCTGTTTTTGAAAGCCAAGCACGAAATCTTCTCTCGAGATTTGGCCTTTTTCAAATTGTATGTTTAATTGATCTAAATCCTTATTCCATTCCTTTAAACCTAATTTTTTAAGGGCATCAATGGTGGCTTGTTTATCCAAATTGATGAAAATGTCTCCAAAATCAAAAATGATGGTGTTAATCATGGTTTCTAGATATTATGACTGTGTCGTTTCCAATAGTCTGTTTGATGCTGTTTTTTAAAGCGATAATTGGTGCTTTGATTCCCTTTTTGAAGGAATTGTTTCCAACGAATAGGCGAGCTTCATCCCAAAGGTTTTCGTCAATAAAAGTCTGTAATGTTTGTCGGCCGCCCTCTACGATAACGGATTGAATTTGGTGTCTGTACAAGAAGTCAGCTATTTGACTAGCTACATTTTGTTTAAAATCGATGATTTCAAAGATAATGTTTTCTTCGTTAATTGTATTTGAAGAATTTGTTAAAACAATGGTTTTGGCTTGATTGTTAAAGATGCGGCTGTCTTTTGGAATCCTGTTATGTTGATCTAAAACAATTCGAACAGGATTATTTCCAGACCAATCTCTGGTATCTAATTTTGGATTATCATCAATAACGGTTTGCGTTCCCACTAAAATGGCTTGCTCTTCGCTTCGCCATTTGTGTACCAATTGTCGCGAAAATTCATTGGTTATCCAAACTGGTTTTTGTTCCTGTTTTGTCAAAGGTGCAATAAAACCATCCTGGCTCTCGGCCCATTTCAAGATGATGTAAGGTCTTTTCTTTTCGTGGAAAGTAAAAAAGCGTTTGTTGAGTTCGTTGCATTCCGTTTCGAGAATGCCTACAGTGACATTGGCACCCGCTTCCAATAATTTTTTGATGCCGTTTCCAGCCACTTTTATGTTGGGGTCAACCGTTCCGATAACTACATTTGGAATCTTGTTTTCGATAATCAAATCGCAACAAGGCGGTGTTTTTCCGAAATGGCTGCAAGGTTCCAGACTCACGTAAATGGTCGATTTTTTCAATAGCGATTTGTCTTTTACAGCATTCACGGCATTCACTTCGGCGTGGGGTTCGCCCGATTTTTTGTGCCAGCCTTCGCCAATGATTTTTCCGTCGCAAACAATAACGCTTCCCACCATTGGATTTGGGTAAGTGGTTCCCAAGCCATTTTTGGCCAATTCGATGCAGCGGCGGATGTATTTCTCATTTGTTTTCACAAATGCAAAAGTAGTGATTTTTGAGTTTAGGATTTTGTTTTGAATCTTCGAATCAGGGTTATTCTCTTTTAAAATTTTTTAGCCACAAATTTCACGGATTAATAAAGAATAAAAACAAAACAACGCTAATTTTCTTTTTTAAAAGTGGATGTTCCTCTTGCAATTCGCTCTCAAAACTTTACGATAACTCCATAGTGTTGACGGTAGGTAGTCCAGTGAGCCTGCCCTGAGTTTAACGAAGGGTTCAACAGGAGTTTACTTCACTGTTTATTATTTTTTTTTGGTGTTCAGTGATTTTTAATTCATTGTTGGTGCTGCGCACGCAACGAAATCCTAGCTGTTACTAGCTGGTTTTTTTAGAAGTCATTATGAATTAGATCTTCTTTTATAATCATTAATTTCCCTGATAATATAGATTCAATTACATTTTCTTCTCCAAATTTTCTATTTAAAACTCCAATTACTTTTTCTCGTTGAGCTTCATTTTTTATTAATATGTACCGAATATTTTCGATGTTAATTAGGTCGGCAGCATAATTAGGTAAATGAGGTTTTTTTCTAAAATTTTTGTTTTCTAATTCTATAAACTCATTATCAGTTTTTGTAATTATTCTTTTTTCATTTTCTAATTTAGGAATGAATCTCCATTCTCTTTCTTGATAAGTAATAATTTTTTGTCCTTTATAAAATGTTTTCCAATTTTTAAAGAATTGAACTGCAGGTATAGTAATATCATTAATTCTATTGAGCATTAAATCATATTGTGAATAATCCAAATTCTGAATCTTATTTTCCAAATTCTCAATTTTTTCATTCTCAAAGATTTCATTAAGCATCTTATCAAAATGAATCTTATTCATATTAAGATAAAAATCTTTGAAAGGAGTTGTTTCGTGAATATAGACTACAGGTGAAATAGAATTTTTTAATGCCCATTCTAAACTCATTCCAATTCCATATTTTCCATATCGCATATATAAATCAACATCTCGAAGTGGAATATTGCAGAAGCTTACCATTGGAATATAATATTCGACATCATTAATTTTTTCTGCACAATAAGATGGTGCGAAACCATTTCTTAAGATTTTAAGTAAAATATCAAAATTATCAGTATAGTGAAAAATATGATTTATCTTTTTTTGATTAAATTCTCTTTCGACAGTTACATCTTTTTTTGAAGTCATTTTACTTTTTTTATGATTTGGTTCTTGAATTGTCGGATTTTTTGAAACTAGCTACTAAAGTTCGTTCTGGCGCTTGGCGAGGTTGGGGAATGAAGATACGGCATTTTTAGGTTAAACACAAATTTTACAAATGCAAAACCATCTTCAAATTAAGCCTAATCTCGCCATAATGCCAAACGACGGTTGAACCAGCAGTATTTTCTATTCTGCAAGTAAGTCCTGTATCAATATTCCAATGTAAGACACTTTTAATTTCAAATATGAACTACTGTTTCCATGCATAGATTCACCAGATGAATAAATAGCATCCATTAAACCTGCACCAAGTAAATCTCCACCTTCTTCCATGGCCATATCTTTCCATTTGTCTTTTATAAATCTTTTTAAATCGCCTAAATAAGTAAGTTCGATACTTCTTGAAGCACGAAGGAAATTATCATATTCTATTTTCTCTTCAATAAAACATTGAAAAAGTTTTCCAATATATTTAGCTTTCTCGTGATCTTCACATTTATCAATTATATAAAGTAATTTTTCTCCAACTTTGGTTTTATACTCATTATCATTCTCTATTTTCTCAATTTGTTTCTTTCTACTTTCATTAGATGTTTTTTTTAATTGGAGAAGAAATACCATTAGTTTTTTGGTAAAAAGTTTATCTTGTACTGTCAATGTAGTTTTTGCTATTCCAAATAATACACCAATGATGGGAATATCTTTCAAAACTCCATCTTTTAATAAACTGTCTATCGTAGTTTCAGATAAATCAACTATTACATCTTGAAATTTTTCATCTTTAATTGTTTCCGTTAATGTTTCTGAAATGTTTGTCATTTTCTTTTTTTATATTGCTAGTAAATTGCATTTAGGAGAAACAAACCTTCGTATATACACCCAAAATTGGGTAGATTGGTGAAAGTTTTGTATCGTTTTATTATTTCTCAAATATATAAAATAATCTCAAGTAATAGAAAAACTTTCTTACAATAGTTACACCCGCCTAGATATAAAAAATAGTCCTTTCGGTTGGTGCATTCTACGATAAGAAACAACTGCTTTGGTAAAATTCATTTTCAATTCAGTATTAAAAAAAGCATACTGGTTTTTATAAAAGGATTATTTGTAGTCCGAAAGAGGTAAAATGGTCAAAAAAGAACGCTAGAGGTGCTCAGAAGCTTAAATAATGCCCTGAAACGGTCATCTGAGAGCCTGAAACAGTCATCTGAGAGCCTGAAACGGTTTCCGGACTGCTTGAAACAGTTATTTGAGAGCATAAAATGGTCATCTGACTGCTTGAAACGATCATCTGAAGGCCTGAAACAGTCTTCGGACTGCTAATTTTGAGCTTCTAAGGGGTATTTTGCCTTATTTGCTGGTCTTTCAAAACAAAAAGAATAGGGAATAGGTTTAAAAAAGAGGTATCGATTATTTGCTTTTAAGGTGGTTTGATAAAAAACAGAAATGAAATTTTGGGCATCCTCTTTAGGACACTTACTAAAAGGTCGTTCCTCTGGAGCTTGTTTTTGGAGATTCCCATTTGCTACAAACAGCATGTCCCGATGGGACAAAAATAGCTCCGTTAGGAGGGAACAGTTGGTAGGGAATAGTAATTTTGTTGAATAAAGCGCCAGTGGAGCGAGCTGTTGCTTATTCTTGAAAATTTTATAGGGCAACAATGTTTGAAAACCAAAAAAGCGGTGAAAATCTGTAGCAAAATTTTTAAAATTTGTGATAATTTGTGGCATTTGTGGTCTAAAATTTAAATGCGAAGGCCCTGAGGCATACGGATTGAACCGATTTCTCCTTCCTTTTACTACCAATGGACAAAAAATTAGTGTGAATTAGCATTATCAGTCTAATCGGTATGCTAATTCAGAAGTTTTTATTTTTAGAATCGAAGGCCTAACTTTGGATTCAGGGCATTCGCATTTAAAATTATCAGACACGACCCGAGCGATAGCGAATAGGCGAAACAATTGCACAAATTAACACAGATTTTATCATTTATTAGAATTAGATTGTCACTAATTTTTACCATTTTTATGAATTTGTGGAATTTTTAAAACTTACTCTTCGTGTAAATTTGTGGAATTTGTGTAAAATTTTTTTTAAAAGCGAATGCCCTGCTTTGGATTTATCCAATAAACAATAGCTATTTTTGTGTCATTAAAACCAGTATTTTAAAAAATGGAAAATTGGAGTATTCGAAAAATAGAAAAGAAAGACAATCAAGCGGTTGCCCAATTAATACGCGCTGTTTTTGACGAATTGAATATCGCAAAAGTGGGGACTGCTTATGCCGATCCGTATCTGGATTTGATGTTTGAGGAATACAACAAGCCCAAATCAGTTTATTTTGTGGTCGAAAATAATGGTAAAATAATCGGTGGAGCTGGAGTCGCACCATTGGAAAACGAAGCCGAAACCATTTGTGAATTGCAAAAAATGTATTTCTTGCCGGAAGCTCGTGGTTTGGGAATTGGTAGCCAAATGATGGAGAACTGTTTGAAAGCAGCCAAGGATTTTGGTTTCTACAACTGTTATCTCGAAACAATGCCTTTTATGCATGATGCCCAGAAATTATACAAGAAAGCTGGTTTTAATTACATTTGTTCGCCAATGGGAAGTACGGGTCACGTTTCTTGCCCGGTGTGGATGTTGAAAGAATTATGAGTTATGGATAATCAATTTTAACACTAATGAATTGCCGTTGGTTTTAACCAACGGATTTTGAATTTGAATTTTGTTGGCTTTAGCCAAAATTTAACTGACTTTTGGCTAAAGCCAATAATTATTGAACACTTTTATTCCGTTGGTTAAAACCAACGGCAATTGAAATATGAATATTAAAAATTACAGAACCCAATTCATTCAAGAACTTTCGCCAATTTACGATGCTGGCGAAGCCGAAAGTTTTTTCTATTTGATTTTGGAAGAGAAAAATCAATTGAAAAGAATTGATTTAGCATTGAATCCCGATTTGACTTTCTCTGATGAAGAAATCCAGCTTTGGAATTCGATTTTGGAACAATTAAAATTAGAAATTCCAGTGCAGTATTTGCTTGGGAAAACCAGTTTTTACGGTTTGGATTTCGAAGTCAATGAAAATGTCCTGATTCCAAGACCGGAAACGGAAGAATTGGTCGAATGGATTATTCAAAGTACGAAGGTGGAAGTTGGAAGTCAGAAGTTGTCCTTCGACTCCGCTCAGGATGACAGTGGGAAGATAAAAATTTTGGACATTGGAACGGGTAGTGGTTGTATCGCCGTTTCATTGGCAAAAAACATTCCGAATGCCCAAGTTTTTGCGATTGATGTTTCGGGAAAAGCATTGGCAACAGCCCAAAAAAATGCCGTTATCAATGAAGTCGAAGTAAATTTTATAAAAACCGATATTTTAAAAACCAACGATTTAGAAAAACTTCCCACTGTCATCCTGAGCGGAGTCGAAGGACAACTTCCCACTACATTCGACATTATTGTTTCAAATCCGCCGTATGTTCGAGAATTGGAAAAACAGGAAATCAAGAAAAATGTTTTAGACAATGAACCGCATTTGGCACTTTTTGTTGATGATAACGATGCGCTTGTTTTTTACAGAAAAATAGCCGAATTGGCCCTGAAAAACTTGTCTCCAAACGGACAATTATTCTTCGAAATCAATCAATATCTTGGTAAGGAAATGATGGAATTACTTGAAAAAATGGGTTTCAAAAACGTTGAATTAAGGAAGGATATTTACGGGAACGATAGAATGATTCGAGGTACGAGGTAAGAAGTACGAGATACGAAGTGAAATTTCAGATTTCAGAATAAAAATAGATACTGGAGATATCACAAATATCGTATATCAAATATCGTAAGTCGTATATTTATTCGTATCGCAACGCCTCGATCGGGTCGAGTTTAGAGGCTTTAATTGCTGGATATAATCCAGAGACTATTGCTACAGCAAAACTGGTTGCGAAAGCCGCCATAATTGCTCCCCAAGGAATTACAAAAGCAAAATCCATAGCCGATGCAAAGCCAAAACCAACCAAAATTCCAAAAACAATTCCAGCCAAACCACCGAGTTGACCAATGAGCAAAGTTTCTATGAAAAACTGGAAAGCGATGGTACTTTTTTTGGCTCCCAATGCTTTTCGAACGCCAATTTCGCGGGTGCGTTCCGTTACCGAAACAATCATGATGTTCATCAAGGCGATAGATGAACCTAGGATTGTGATAATGCTGATAACCCAGGAAGCGATTCCTAAATATTGCGTGATGCTAAGTATTCGGTTAATCAAATCATCACTTCGCACTACGGCAAAATTGTTGTCTTGTACAGGGCTTAATTTGCGCACTCTTCGCATCGTGTTGTTGGCATCGTCAATGGCTTGATCCAGCATTTCTTTTTGATTAACCATTACGCTTACCGTGTAATTGATATTGGGCGCGGTAAACAACGAACGTGCGACTTGAATAGGAATTAAAACCCTTAAATCTTGGCTGTTGCCAAAGGTGGAGCCTTTTTCTTTCAGTACACCAATCACTTTGAATTTGGCGCCACGAATCGAAATTATTTTGTCTATTGGGTTGATGTCTTTCAGTAATCCTTTTTGAAAATCGGAACCCACGATGCAATTATAGGTGTTGTTTTGAATGTCGAATCCAGTGAAATTTCTTCCTGAACTGGTTTCTAAACCGGAATTGGTGATAAAGTATTCGTCAACGCCAACAATCGTGTTTTCGGGGTCGGTTTTGGTGGATTCGTATTTGATTTCGGCTGTTGAAGTGGCCGTGAAGGAAACCGAAGTTTCAGTAAAAGGGTATTTGTATTTGTTTTTGAAAGCCACCACTTCAGGATAAGAAATGATGGGATTTATAATTTCTCTTTCCCTGCCGCCGTGGCGTCGAGCCGTGTTTTCGTATTGATTGATGTTGAAAGTATTGGCTCCCATCGAAGCAAAATCAGAAGATAGCGTGTTTTCTAAAGCCGAAACTACCGTCAGGATTCCTACCAAAGCTGTGATTCCAATGGCAATAATCAACACGGTAAGAATGGTGCGCAACAATTGGGTTCTGATGGAACCTGTAGCAATTCGGACGTTTTCTCGGAATAATTTAAACATAGTGCCTATTTGACACGAAATTACAATTTTTGTTACAAGTTTGCTTTAGAAGATGTGATATTTATTTTAAAAACAAGATATTTGCAGAGTGAAGTAGGAAGATGGAAGTAGGGAGATGGAAGTTAGAAGATGGAGGTTAGAAGTTGGAAGTTAGAAGTCGGAGGTACAATTACTCCCTGCTCCCATCTTCCTGCTCCCATCTTCCCACTTCCATCTCCCAGCTTCCAACTCCCAGCTTCCAACTCCTAAACTTCTAACTTAAAAAAATGGCATCAAAACCAAGCATTCCAAAAGGTACAAGAGATTTTTCACCTGCCGAGGTGGCAAAACGTCAATATATTATAGCAACCATCAAAAGTAATTTCGAGAAATTTGGTTTCCAACCCATAGAAACGCCTTCGTTTGAAAACTCCGAAACTCTGATGGGAAAATACGGAGAAGAAGGTGATCGGTTGATTTTCAAGATTTTGAATTCCGGTGATTATTTGGCGAAAGCCGATGCCACTTTATTGCAAAATAAAGAAAGCAATAAGTTGACTTCAAACATCTCCGAGAAAGCCTTGCGTTACGATTTGACCGTTCCATTTGCAAGATACGTGGTGCAACATCAAAGCGAGATTGAGTTTCCATTCAAAAGATACCAAATTCAACCCGTTTGGCGTGCCGATCGACCGCAAAAAGGACGTTTCAGGGAGTTTTTTCAATGCGATGCCGATGTTGTCGGGTCAAAATCCTTGTGGCAAGAAGTAGAATTGGTGCAATTATATGATTCGGTTTTTACCCAATTAGGTTTGGAAGGCGTCACCATTAAAATCAATAATAGAAAAATCCTTTCGGGAATTGCCGAAGTTATTGGAGCCAAAGACAAATTGATTGATTTCACGGTAGCTTTGGACAAACTCGACAAAATAGGCGAGGATGGCGTAAAAAAAGAAATGATCGAGAAAGGAATTGCAGAATCGGCAATAGAAAAAGTGCAACCGTTGTTTAATTTCACGGGAACCATTTCGGAAAAAATAGAAAAGCTTTCCGCTTTATTGGCCGAGTCCGAAGAAGGATTGAAAGGGGTGGAAGAGTTGCGATTTATTTGTGACAACGTGACAAGCCTTGGTTTGAATAAAGCTGTTTTAGATTTGGATGTGACCTTGGCTCGTGGATTGAATTATTATACCGGAGCTATTTTTGAAGTTGCGGCACCAAAAACGGTTTCGATGGGTTCCATCGGAGGTGGCGGAAGGTATGATGATTTGACCGGGATTTTTGGTTTGAAAGATATGAGTGGAGTAGGGATTTCTTTTGGATTGGACCGAATTTATTTGGTTATCGAAGAATTGAATTTGTTTCCAGAAACCGTGACTTCGACCTCAAAAGCCTTGTTTATCAATTATGGCGAAAAAGAAGCTTTTTATTCGATGAAAGCCATCACGAAATTGCGCAGTTTTGGAGTAAAAGTGGAATTGTATCCTGATAATGTAAAAGTCGGTAAACAGTTTCAACACGCAGATAAACGTGGAATTCCTTTTGCCGTAATCACTGGCGAAACCGAAATGAATGAGGAAAAATTTGCCTTGAAGAATTTAATTTCCGGGGAACAAGTTTTGCTTGATTTTGAAGGATTGAAAGAAGCTTTGTTATAATTCCAGTTTCCATATAAACAAAAACGTCCCGAAATTTTCGGGACGTTTTTGTTTGCAAAAGGGTTGTTGTTATTTTTTTGCACAACAGCTTTTTGTTTCTTTTTTGCATTTAGCCATTTCTCCAGCAGTGCATTCTTTTCCTTCGGCTTTGCATTTTTCTTGACATTTGGCGATTTCTTCGGTCGTCATTGCTTTTGCACAACAGGATTCTTTTTTTGGAGTTGCTTTAGCAGTCGATTTTGTGTCTTGTGCACCAGCATTGATTGTGAATAAAACAACGGCTAATGCGATAAGTATTTTTTTCATTATTTTTTAAATTAAGAGTTTTTTACTATTGATTATTATTTTGAGAGTATTCTTGAATTTGTATCCCAAATATATAAAGAATACTTTAGGTAAAATACAATAACAAGTTAATATTTCCTTAATATACTGGGTTAATTAATGATTATTTTTTTGCTGTGTTCTCCTTTCGAAGTTTTTATTTTTACAATGTAAATTCCAGAAGGCATGTTTTTGATTGGAATCTGGATATTGGTTTGCTCTTTGTCTTTTGCATCCCAATTTGAAATAAATTGGCCTAATATGTTGTAAAGAGAAATTGCGTTTACCGTTGCATCTGGAATGTTGTTTTTGATTGTCAATATTTTATAATTGTTGGAAAACAAGACTATAATACCATCATTTGAATTGTTTTCAGTAAGGTCGAGTGCAATTTCAGTCGTTAGATTTTCAAATGTCAACGAGAAACGATTGTCGTGGTTTCCAACAGCAAGAGTTGTTTTGAAATTACTGTTTTTAAGATCATGATATATTCCTGTTTTGGTATCGTGTAAATAAATTTGGGTACTGGAAGTAACGTTTTCGAGTTCGTCAATTTTGATGGTTATCTCGCCTTCATTTGCCACGACTATTCCTAAAGGAATTATTCGGCTGGTATTGAAATCGGGCACGCCTTGAATCACGAATTGACTGTCGTTTATTATCCAATACATATCATTTTCATTGGTGTCAAACATAGGAGCATCATAACCTATATCAAAGAGATTGGTTGTATTAGAATCTGCACCAACCAATAATTGTCGATGTGCACCAACAGATGAATCGAAACCCAATCTAATTTTTGGTTTGGTTTGGGTGTTTGTTTTGGTATTTTCTCTTTTTTTCATGAAGACAGAATTAGGAACACTTTCCCTCATAAATACGCGTTGGCTGTTTTTGAAATTTAGGGTTCCTCCGCTAACTGTTGCAGCAGTTCCTGACAAGGCTGGGTCTATGTAGGCATCTACAAAGAAACCTTGTCCCACAGGAATGTATCGTTGTGGTACTTTTGAACCTGCTCCGCCAGCAGTTAAAGACGAGGTTCCAATGGCTTTGACTCCTCCAATTAAGGTGTAAGTGGCATAACCGCCTTCATATTCGGCTAAATAATGATTGTTGGATAACCCGAAATGATCCCAGAAATAGAGTGTACCATTGAAAACATTGACTCCGGCGCGACCAGCTAAATTGTCTAAAATGAATTCATCGGCATCAAGGGCAGAAGGATAGGGGTTTCCAACTAAATAGGTTTGGTCGAAAGTCAATGAAAGAGCGATATTTCCGTTATTTGGTTTTCCAACAAAAACATAGTTTTGGGTTGCATCGATTGCTGCAATTCCTCCCGTTCCTTTCATGGTAAAACCTTCTCCTGTTTTTAAAAGACCAGCATTTCCAATGTAGTTCCACTGAAAATAATCTTGCCATTCGGTATTCGTATCGAGTGTTTGAGAATTATAAGACCATATCCAACGGTTGCTCGTTAATATCGGAATTGATAAAGAGCCGTCGGCAAAATAGGCTCCGTCACCAAAAATTATGTTTTTAGGAATGGAAGAGTTTGTTCCGTCTTTCAAAACGCTTGCCGGCGAATAAGTTGTGTTATTGATTATTCCTTGAATATTGCTCACGGGTGATGACCAATAATTATAATTGAAACTATTTCGTTGCCCTTGCTGGTCGCGCTCGATATATCCTGAACTGGTTACGTCCAAGATGCTTTCGCTGAACTGGTTTGGAATATATCTTTTT
This sequence comes from Flavobacterium limnophilum, assembly GCF_027111315.2. Lineage (GTDB taxonomy): Bacteria > Bacteroidota > Bacteroidia > Flavobacteriales > Flavobacteriaceae > Flavobacterium > Flavobacterium limnophilum. The sequence goes on from NZ_CP114289.2 coordinate 365,176, forward strand.
TGTATCAATTGTGATTCACCCACTAAGTCAATAGTACCGTTTAGTTTTAAATAATGGGTAATCCAGAGTCCTTGACCGTCATTGTTTTCGATGGGTGAAGTCACAACAGGATCTGCGATGGTTAATTTTCCAGCTGTCGAAATTAAGCCCAATGCAGTAATGTCTTTATTTCCTGAATTGATGTTGTGGGCAGTTTGCACAATATTCCAATCTATTGGAGTTCCGTTATATCCAGTGCTATTGGGATAATCCCAAACCGAATCACCGTATTTCCATGGAGTTGTTCCAGTGCCTCGATCCATCCAATTGCCATCTCTTGTCGTTGTATAAGGCAAGGGAGCAGTTTCTTCTTGTGAACTCGTGATGTTTCTTAATTTGGCATCAACACCTTTTCCTCCATAAGGTTTGAGATAGCCGCAATCAATTTGGTTCATGCGATAATAGCCTATTAAATTGGTCCAAAATAGTTGTTGGTCATCGACTCCGTCTTTATTGACATCTGGGCCATTAATGTCAAGAGGCACAATTTCTCCTCTAACGGCAGTACCGTTATCGACAATTTGTTGGTTCATCATTTGGTGTATGTGTTCAGGACTCAAGCCTGTATTCCAGATTCGTAATTCATCTATCCATCCTGAAAAATGATTTACGGGTCTATTTGGCAAGTTTTCGGTTTGATTCATGGCTCCCGCAATACAGTCAGAATTATTGGTTATTGGTGCAGAACCAGCTGCGTTTGCTACTTCAATTCCGTCAATATACAATCTATAAATTCCACTATTGCGGGTAACGGCAACATGATACCATCTGCTGGTGGTTAATGTGAAAGGTGAAGCTATTTGGCTTCCATTGTTCCAATTAAATGACAGAATATTGCCTGTAAGTCTCAAGTCGTAGCCATCGATAGGATTATTTGCATTTCGTTTGGAAAGGATTGTTTGTATGTTGCTTAATGGATTTGCCGGTTGTGGATCTGGTTTTACCCATATTTCTATGCTAAAGTCAGTACCCAAACCATAATTATTTTTAAAAGTCACATAATCATCAACGCCATCAAAATCTACAACACTGCAGTTGGTCAATGTAACCTGTACATCACTGTAACAACCTGAAATGTCTAGTGTCCATCTCAAAGTATAGACTCCTGCATCTCCTGAAAAAGAAGAAGCTGGGCTTGAAATATTAGAAAAGCTATAGGTTCCACAGATGTTTGTAGTGGAAAAAACAGACCATTTTCCTGTTTCACCTGTGCCCGGATCATCACTGTAAGTATTTAGTGCCAATGGGTAGGCTCCATTAGTCTTGTTTTGGTCAGCTGATTTTGTGTTGTCGTAGGCATTGAGTTGAACTGTTCTTTCTCCGCATTCGGCATTGGTATATCCGATGGTTTCGCCTGCATAAGCATAATTTACTTTCACTGTTGCCATTGCCGTTCCATCCACATCATAAGCCCTGCATCCGTTAATCAAGGAAGTGGCTCCATATAAATGTGTTCCAGGTGCTGTAGGTGTAAAAGTATAGGCAGCGGCCAATTGATTTCTTATGATGTATTCGCCAGGAGTTCCAAGACCATCAGTCCATTCTATGATATCGCTATAAGGTTTAACCGGAATTGCGATATTGTCTATTGTCCAAGCACTTTCATCGGTTGTTCCAAAAAAGCTCCATTTAACCCTGACATTATCATTTCCAATATATTCAGATAGGTCAAAAGAGGAGTTGTCGTTTTGAAAATTAAAATAAGTGGTGGTAGAATTGTTGGATTTTGGTGCTTGGTATGGGTAAGGAACAGGAGCGCCGTGCGTATCTCCCCAAGAAAGGGCATGTGGACTTGTTCCTGTTAAATTTTGTAAAACAACAGTATAAGTCAATCCGCCATCTAACGATAATTCCAGTTTGGCATAGTCTCCTGCGTGAAGATTATAGGCTTGGTCAAATTGAATTGCGGCGGTTTTTAATCCTACAAGGCTAAATATGGGGGTTTCTAAAGTTGTTGGACCAACACCAAATTCAGCAATGTAAGCTGGGCTATTGAAATTACCATGGGCTATCCCAAATTTCAAATCATTTGAATTGTATTCAATTCTATATAATGTTCCAACGGGATGATTGTTCGTGCCTGACCAATTGTTGAATTTGGTGTTGTTTCCTGCTGCTGTCCATTGGGCACCCGCAACTTCTCCGTCAATTTTCCATTGTGTGGGATCCCATTTTTCTGGAAATTGTCCGCTATTGAAATCGCCTCCATCTCCAACTTCAACAGAAGAAGTATATCCGCTGCGAGCTACCAAAGTAACAGGGGTGTTTAGACAGATATTGAAATAATTTTGATCTAATACGGGAGGAACATCTGGTGGAATAGCGTGTACATTTAAAATATTGGAGTATCTGGTACAGTTTTCTACTTGTATTAGAACCCTAAATAATGTGGATTTAGTGTTGCTAAAATTAAAAACAATATTATAGGAATCAGTGGTGTTGGGAATAACACTCCATGCTGAATCTCCAGCTTCAAATTTTTCCCAGCGAACAATTGTGCCTACTTGACTCGATAAATTCATTGTTATCGGGTTTACTTCATCGGGACAAGATGTGATGGCAATATTTTCTGTTGGTGTCATTGCAGGAATTATGGTAGAAATGTAACCTACCAAAGTGCCTCCAGAAATAGGTGGTGCAGTCAGTATTATATTTTGCGTTTGGGTTGTTGAGTTGCCATTGCCGTCATCGTATGTCCAAGTAATTACCGTGGTTCCTTGTGTAGTAATTGGGAATGGAGTTGTTGTTGTGCCACTAATGATTCCTTTGCAATTATCGGTTGCCGTTGGAGGTGTTAATGTGTCTATTTGACAGCCCGAAATATTTAATGTCGGCAAACTTGCCACGTTTGCTGCTGGCACTATTGTATCGTCAATGATTACATTTTGAGTTCTTGTCGTAACATTGCCATTGCCATCATTAAATGCCCAAGTAACAACAAAAGTTCCTTGTGTATTGTAAGTTAAAGCATCATTTGTTGTTCCAGTAACTGTTCCGGCGCAGTTGTCGGAGGCTGTTGGGACAGTTAATGTTACAGAACATTGCGCCGTTACATTTGATAAAGTTACTGTTGGAGCTATATTGTCCACAACAGTTACTGAAAACGAACAAGTGGTAAAGTTGCCAGCGGCATCTTCTACTCGGTATGTTGCAGTAGTAATTCCTAAATTAAATACTTTGGTTCCTAGATTATTGATTCCTGTTGCTGCTGAATTGGCAATAGTTGCTCCGGTCAAAGCCCAAGTCAGTTTGATTACGGAACAATTGTCGGCCGTGGCTGGATTTGGTGTGACCACACTTGCTGTACAAGTTCCCGCGCCAACATTTTGTGAAATATTTGTTGGGCAAGTAATCGTAGGATTGATATTGTCTGTAATTGTTACCGTGTAAGAACAAGTTGCGGTGTTGTTTGCGGTATCTGAAACAATATAAGTGACCGTGGTAGTTCCTAAATTGAATACTCTTGTTCCAATGTTGTTGATGCCTGTTACTGCTGAAGTAGCTACAGTTGCTCCGGTCAAAGCCCAAGTCAATTTTGTTACGGAACAATTGTCGGCCGTGGCTGGATTTGGTGTTACCACACTTGCTGTACAAGTTCCCGTTCCAACATTTTGGGAAATATTTGTTGGGCAAGTAATTGTTGGATTCACGTTGTCGGTTACGGTTACCGTTTGGTTAGCTGTGGCAGTTCTTCCCGAGCCATCGGTTACTGTCCAAGTTACGGTTGTATTTCCCAAAGGGAAAGCGGCAGGAGCATTATTGGTTACCGAAGCCACGGAACAATTATCACCGGTTGTCGGTGTTCCAAGAGTTAGTCCGGTTGCGGTGCAAGCGGTGTTGGTGGTTGTGGCAATATTTGCTGGAGCGGTAATTGTCGGATTGATGTTGTCAACAACGGTTATGGTATAAGAACAGGTTGCAAAATTGCCAGCGGCATCTTCTACTCGGTATGTTGCAGTAGTAATTCCTAAATTAAATACTTTGGTTCCTAAATTATTGATTCCTGTTACTGCTGAAGTAGCTACAGTTGCTCCAGTCAATGCCCAAGTCAATTTGGTTACGGAACAATTGTCGGCCGTGGCTGGATTTGGTGTAATGACACTAGCCGTACAAGTTCCCGCGCCAACATTTTGTGAAATATTTGTTGGGCAAGTAATTGTAGGATTGATATTGTCTGTAATTATTACCGTGTAAGAACAAGTTGCGGTGTTGTTTGCGGCATCTGAAACAATATAAGTGACCGTGGTAGTTCCTAAATTGAATACCCTTGTTCCAATGTTGTTGATTCCTGTTGCGGCAGAACTTGCGATGGTTGCTCCGGTCAAAGCCCAAGTCAATTTTGTTACGGAACAATTGTCGGCCGTGGCTGGATTTGGTGTTACCACACTTGCTGTACAAGTTCCTGCCCCGACATTTTGGGAAATATTTGTTGGGCAAGTAATTGTTGGATTCACGTTGTCGGTTACGGTTACCGTTTGGTTAGCTGTGGCAGTTCTTCCCGAGCCATCGGTTACTGTCCAAATTACGGTTGTATTGCCCAAAGGGTAAGCTGCAGGAGCATTATTGGTTACCGAAGCCACGGAACAATTATCACCGGTTGTAGGTGTTCCAAGAGCGACTCCTGTTGCTGTGCAAGCGGTGTTGGTGGTTGTGGCAATATTTGCTGGAGCGGTAATTGTCGGATTGATGTTGTCAACAACGGTTATGGTATAAGAACAGGTTGCAAAATTGCCAGCGGCATCTTCTACTCGGTATGTTGCAGTAGTAATTCCTAAATTAAATACTTTGGTTCCTAGATTATTGATTCCTGTTGCTGCTGAATTGGCAATAGTTGCTCCGGTCAAAGCCCAAGTCAGTTTGATTACGGAACAATTGTCGGCCGTGGCTGGATTTGGTGTGACCACACTTGCTGTACAAGTTCCCGCGCCAACATTTTGTGAAATATTTGTTGGGCAAGTAATCGTAGGATTGATATTGTCTGTAATTGTTACCGTGTAAGAACAAGTTGCGGTGTTGTTTGCGGCATCTGAAACAATATAAGTGACCGTGGTAGTTCCTAAATTGAATACTCTTGTTCCAATGTTGTTGATGCCTGTTACTGCTGAAGTAGCTACAGTTGCTCCGGTCAAAGCCCAAGTCAATTTTGTTACGGAACAATTGTCGGCCGTGGCTGGATTTGGTGTTACCACACTTGCTGTACAAGTTCCCGTTCCAACATTTTGGGAAATATTTGTTGGGCAAGTAATTGTTGGATTCACGTTGTCGGTTACGGTTACCGTGTAAGAACAAGTTGCGGTGTTGTTTGCGGCATCTGAAACAATATAAGTGACCGTGGTAGTTCCTAAATTGAATACTCTTATTCCAATGTTGTTGATTCCTGTTGCTGCTGAATTAGCAATAGTTGCTCCGGTCAAAGCCCAAGTCAGTTTGGTTACGGAACAATTGTCGGCCGTGGCTGGATTTGGTGTTACCACACTTGCTGTACAAGTTCCCGTTCCAACATTTTGTGAAATATTTGCCGGGCAGGTAATTGTTGGATTCACGTTGTCGGTTACGGTTACCGTTTGGTTAGCTGTGGCAGTTCTTCCCGAGCCATCGGTTACTGTCCAAATTACGGTTGTATTGCCCAAAGGGTAAGCTGCAGGAGCATTATTGGTTACCGAAGCCACGGAACAATTATCACCGGTTGTCGGTGTTCCAAGAGTTAGTCCGGTTGCGGTGCAAGCTGTGTTGGTCGTGGTGTTTATGGTTGCGGGAGCGGTGATTGTTGGGTTGATATTGTCGGTAACTGTTACTGTTTGGTTAGCCGTTGCGGTATTTCCCGAACCATCGGTTACTGTCCAAATTACGGTTGTATTGCCCAAAGGGAAAGCGGCAGGAGCATCATTGGTTACCGAAGCCACGGAACAATTATCACCGGTTGTCGGTGTTCCAAGAGCGACTCCTGTTGCTGTGCAAGCGGTGTTGGTGGTTGTGGCAATATTTGCTGGAGCGGTAATTGTCGGATTGATGTTGTCAACAACGGTTATGGTATAAGAACAGGTTGCAAAATTGCCAGCGGCATCTTCTACTCGGTATGTTGCAGTAGTAATTCCTAAATTAAATACTTTGGTTCCTAGATTATTGATTCCTGTTGCTGCTGAATTGGCAATAGTTGCTCCGGTCAAAGCCCAAGTCAGTTTGATTACGGAACAATTGTCGGCCGTGGCTGGATTTGGTGTGACCACACTTGCTGTACAAGTTCCCGCGCCAACATTTTGTGAAATATTTGTTGGGCAAGTAATCGTAGGATTGATATTGTCTGTAATTGTTACCGTGTAAGAACAAGTTGCGGTGTTGTTTGCGGCATCTGAAACAATATAAGTGACCGTGGTAGTTCCTAAATTGAATACTCTTGTTCCAATGTTGTTGATGCCTGTTACTGCTGAAGTAGCTACAGTTGCTCCGGTCAAAGCCCAAGTCAATTTTGTTACGGAACAATTGTCGGCCGTGGCTGGATTTGGTGTTACCACACTTGCTGTACAAGTTCCCGTTCCAACATTTTGGGAAATATTTGTTGGGCAAGTAATTGTTGGATTCACGTTGTCGGTTACGGTTACCGTGTAAGAACAAGTTGCGGTGTTGTTTGCGGCATCTGAAACAATATAAGTGACCGTGGTAGTTCCTAAATTGAATACTCTTATTCCAATGTTGTTGATTCCTGTTGCTGCTGAATTAGCAATAGTTGCTCCGGTCAAAGCCCAAGTCAGTTTGGTTACGGAACAATTGTCGGCCGTGGCTGGATTTGGTGTTACCACACTTGCTGTACAAGTTCCCGTTCCAACATTTTGTGAAATATTTGTTGGGCAAGTAATTATAGGATTCACATTGTCGGTTACGGTTACCGTTTGATTTGCCGTTGCGGTATTTCCCGAACCATCGGTTACTGTCCAAATTACGGTTGTATTGCCCAAAGGGAAGGCTGCAGGAGCATTATTGGTTACCGAAGCCACGGAACAATTATCTGCGGTTGTAGGTGTTCCAAGAGCTACGCTGGTTGCTGTGCAAGCCGTGTTGGTTGTTGTGTTTATGGTTGCGGGAGCGGTGATTGTTGGGTTGATATTGTCGGTTACTGTTACTGTTTGGTTAGCCGTTGCGGTATTTCCCGAGCCATCGGTTACTGTCCAAATTACGGTTGTATTGCCCAAAGGGTAAGCTGCAGGAGCATTATTGGTTACCGAAGCCACGGAACAATTATCACCGGTTGTTGGTGTTCCAAGAGTTATTCCGGTTGCGGTGCAAGCCGTGTTGGTCGTGGTGTTTATGGTTGCGGGAGCCGTGATTGTTGGATTTACATTGTCGGTTACGGTTACCGTTTGGTTAGCCGTTGCGGTATTTCCCGAACCATCGGTTACTGTCCAAATTACGGTTGTATTGCCCAAAGGGTAAGCTGCAGGAGCATTATTGGTTACCGAAGCCACGGAACAATTATCACCGGTTGTCGGTGTTCCAAGAGCGACTCCTGTTGCTGTGCAAGCGGTGTTGGTGGTTGTGGCAATATTTGCTGGAGCGGTAATTGTCGGATTGATGTTGTCAACAACGGTTATGGTATAAGAACAGGTTGCAAAATTGCCAGCGGCATCTTCTACTCGGTATGTTGCAGTAGTAATTCCTAAATTAAATACTTTGGTTCCTAAATTATTGATTCCTGTTGCTGCTGAATTGGCAATAGTTGCTCCGGTCAAAGCCCAAGTCAATTTGGTTACGGAACAATTGTCGGCCGTGGTTGGATTTGGTGAGACCACACTTGCTGTACAAGTTCCCGCGCCAACATTTTGTGAAATATTTGTTGGGCAAGTAATTGTAGGATTTACATTGTCGGTTACGGTTACCGTTTGATTTACCGTTGCGGTATTTCCAGAGCCATCGGTTACTGTCCAAGTTACGGTTGTATTGCCCAAAGTGAAAGCTGCAGGAGCATCATTGGTTACCGAAGCCACGGAACAATTATCACTGGTTGTAGGTGTTCCAAGAGTTATTCCGGTTGCGGTGCAAGCTGTGTTGGTTGTCGTGTTTATGGTTGCGGGAGCCGAGATTATTGGATTTACATTGTCGGTTACGGTTACCGTTTGGTTAGCCGTTGCGGTATTTCCTGAACCATCGGTTACTGTCCAAATTACGGTTGTATTGCCCAAAGTGAAAGCTGCAGGAGCATCATTGGTTACCGAAGCCACGGAACAATTATCACTGGTTGTAGGTGTTCCAAGAGTTATTCCGGTTGCGGTGCAAGCTGTGTTGGTTGTCGTGTTTATGGTTGCGGGAGCGGTGATTGTTGGGTTGATATTGTCGGTTACTGTTACTGTTTGGTTAGCCGTTGCGGTATTTCCTGAACCATCGGTTACTGTCCAAATTACGGTTGTATTGCCCAAAGTGAAAGCTGCAGGAGCATCATTGGTTACCGAAGCCACGGAACAATTGTCGGCTGTAATTGGAGTTCCAAGAGCGACTCCGGTTGCTGTGCAAGCTGTGTTGGTTATCGTGTTTATGGTTGTTGGAGCCGTGATTGTTGGATTTACATTGTCGGTTACGGTTACCGTTTGATTTGCCGTAGCAGTATTTCCCGAACCATCGGTAACAGTCCAAGTTACGATTGTATTGCCCAATGGGAAAGCGGCAGGAGCATTATTGGTTACCGAAGCCACGGAACAATTATCACCGGTTGTCGGTGTTCCAAGAGCGACTCCGGTTGCTGTGCAAGCCGTGTTGGTTGTCGTGTTTATTGTTGTTGGAGCCGTTATTGTTGGATTTACATTGTCGGTTACGGTTACCGTGTAAGAACAAGTTGCGGTGTTGTTTTCGGCGTCTGAAGCAATATAAGTAACGGTTGTTGTTCCTAAATTAAATATCTGTGTTCCCAAGTTGTTGATTCCTGTTGTTGCTGAATTGGCAATGGTTGCTCCAGTCAAAGCCCAAGTCAATTTGGTTACGGAACAATTGTTTCCTATGGTTGGATTAGCTGATGTTATACTTGCTGTACAAGTTCCGATATCGACATTTTGCGAGATATTTGTAGGGCAAGTGACGGTAGGATTGATTATTGTGAAATTTGCTTGAAAATTATTTCCTGAATTGTTTGTGAATTTTTGAAGATCACAATTTCCGGAACCTAGATCACCTTTGGATTCATAATAAATTTCGAGGGTATAATTGCCGGCACTTAAACCATTTGTGAAATCTATATTTAAAGCATAATCTTTCCATTTTTGTTCGCTATTTAAATTGGAACAAGAACCAATTCCATCATCGAAAATACTGGCTGTACAATTGTAAACATTATTCAAAGAAATTGAATTAAAGCTTCCAGACGGAAGGCCTGTTGGATAAACACGCCAAAAAAGGGAACTATTGCAAATATTTCCTGTACCGCTTTTCCATGTTTTTATTTCGCCTGCGGTTATTTTGGCACAGCTAGAATTAATTCCAAAAGTACCCAGATTTGAGCCATTGAATGGGGTTAATCCAATATCACCAGAGGTATTGTAAAGTGTAGTGTTAATTTGTATTCCAGATGCGAATTGGCCAAAATCCTGTCCATACCCGAATGAATAGCTAAAAAATAATGCAAATATGAAAAAGTAGTTTTTCTTCATAGTATTTACATTTTAAAATCAAAAATCTAAGGTTTAGGTTTGATTTTGTTTGTAGTTATCTCAAAGTTAGGTATTTATGTAGATATATTGATGGATTAATTTTTTATTCCGATTAACGGATTTGTTTAATCGATAAAATGCTTTCTTAACAATTTATTTTTTTGTTTTTATATAAAACCTGTTTTTCTTTTTTTTGAATATTTTTTTGTTTAAAAAAAGGACTTTTTAGGTAAAATAAAATTCGGTTCTATTTTTGTTGTAGTAAATTGATTTTAAAATTGTTAAATAATTTTAAAAGTGTTTTTGATTCAATTTGTAACATATAAAAAAAAGCTGCCCATAAGGAACAACTTTAATTTTTGGATTATTTGATTTTAGGGAATAATGATTTTTTTGCTGCTTTCGCCATTTGTAGTTTTGACTTTGGCAATATAAATTCCAGAAGGCATATTTTTTATTGGAATTCGAATATTTTGTTGATCTTGATTTTCAATTTTCCAAGAGGAAATGGATTGACCAAGAATATTGTAAAGACTCACTTTTTCAACGTTGACATCCAATAAGTTGTTGTTTATTAGAAGCATATTTCCATTTTGAATAGGCGTGATTTCGATACTGTCAATTGAATGCTGTTCGACTTTTAGTGTTTTATCCATAAATCGAAGCGAGAATCGAGAATCATCCGTACCCACTGGCAAAACAACTTCATAGGCTTGTTCTCTAATGTTGTGATAGGTGTCTGAAAGATTGTCATGTATAAAAATGGGTTGATCTGGAGGAATATTTTCCAAAGCATCAATCACGAATGACACTTTGCCTTCGATATCAGCTTTTACGCCAATTGGGAGCGAGGCATTTGCATCAAAAAAGCCTACGCCTTGAATTACTAATTGGTTTTCTCTCACCAAAAAGCACATATCGTTTGGAAAATCATCGATGTTTAAGGCATCATAACCATAATCTATTTCGCTTGTCGCTTTTTCATTCATGAATCCCAACAAAACTTGACGATGGTAGGCATTGTTGGTATTGTATCCCAAGCGAATTTTCATAAAATTCTCGGCAACAATTTGGTCATTGTTATTGCTTCCCAATGTTTGTGTTTTTTTATTGGAGCTAGTTCTAAACAGACTATTCGAAACTCCTGTTTCGTCTTCTTTATGAAAACCTCTTTGGCTATTTTTAAATGTAACTGTTCCACCAGTGGTTAAATTTCCATTGACGAAAAATCCTTGTCCCACGGGAACGAATTGTTCTGGAATTCTAGTGCTGGAGCCTAGGCCACTAATTAATGTTGGCGAAACGGGAGCTACTCCGCCAATAAGATTTCTTTCGGCATATCCACCTTGATAATCTTTTAAAATATGAGTGTTGTTGGTAGTGTAATGTTCCCAGAAATACAAAGTGCCATCTATGGAACCTGAATTGTCGTTTATAAATGCTGTTGCATCCAAAGCCGACGGATAAGGATTTCCTGTAAGCAATAATTGATCTATGTCAACGTAGTTCGTGGTTATCGACCCATTATTTGGTTTTCCGGTAAAGACATAATTTTGGGATACTGAAGCTCCACTTCCTTTCAAGGTAAATCCTTGGCCCACTCGGATTGGGGTGGTTTCCTGTATTTGATTCCAATTGGAATAAGCATTGGCATAATTGTCAAAAGTATAGAGCCAGTATCTTGCCAAACTTATGGGTGACGTTGGAGCACCATCATAACCGCTTGTCCAGTTGATATTTGCTGGAGCTGAAGGATTTGTCCCGTCTTTCATTACACCGTTAACAGAATAATTGTTGTTGTTGCTCATAATGTTTATAGGACTTACCGGTGAACTCCAATAGTTGTAATTGTATAGATTGGATTGTCCTTGTTGGTCTCTTTCGATGAAACCGGAACTGGTGACGTCTAAATCGCTTTCTGTAGTTTGTACCAATTGTGATTTTCCAACCAAATCTATTTTCCCGTCTAATTTCAGATACCAATCATTTTGTGTTTTGTTGTCATTATTGATTAAGATGGTTTTTCCTGAATCGACAAGCATACCTAAATCAATGTTGTTTGAGGTTTCCGTAATATCGTGTTGCACTTTTACAATAGACCAGTCTTGATCCATTATGTCCATTCCCCGGATTTCTTTTGTTGGGCTGTTTACTGCTGTTGCAAAATCTCCGGTTCGCTCTGTCAAGAAAGGCATTGGAGCTTGTTGCACATAAATATTTTTGTGGTTGTATATTTTTGTACCCGTAACGTCAATGGCTGGAGTGGTCAAGTCATCGATAATATCGTCTTTGTAATTGTCCATTCTGTAATAACGCAACAAATTAGCGAAAGGCAAAGAAGCTGGTGATGTAGCCACGTTTTTAGGAACAATTTCTCCTCTAATTTCGGAGCCAAAGTCTTTGATTTCTTGGTACACCATTCTTTGCAATTGAGAATCAGTCAAAGCGGCATTAAAAACACGTACTTCGTCTATTTTTCCCTTGAAGTATTTGTCGTTTGCAGAAGGGTTTTTTCCGATTGTCAATAGTGATGCATCAGCCGAAATGGCTCCAGCAGCGGCTTGAGTGAGCACTAAATTCCCGTTTAAATATAATTTCAAATTCCCGCCACCGTAAACTGCCGCCACGTTATACCATTGCGATACATTTAATGCGGCGTTGTAAGTTGCTGTAGTGCCATTTACAACTGCTTCCAGTTTCTTGGTACTTGAAATTCGGATTTGGAAATTATTTTGACCTACAATAATTCCATCGCTGGCGAAAGCTGAATTTAAATCAATCCAGGCCATAAGTGAAGCATTGGATAAACCACCAAGAATTGCGGTGCTTTGCCCATAATCATTTCGACCATCGAAGTCCAAAAATAATTTGGTATGCAAATCTCTTGGCGAACCAAAATAAGCAGTATTGGTATCGAATGCGTCTAGAATACCGTCTTTGTCTATGTCGGTTGTGCCATCTATAATTCCATCGCCATTCGTGTCTAATGTTTTGTAGTCATAAATCAAAAGGGTGTTGGTTATGTCAAATGTGGTTCCATTTGATTTGACATCAAGATAATCTGGAATTCCGTCACCATCAGTATCATTTAGATAGGTTGTGGCAGGATTTGCATTTGCAATTCCTTGGGATAAATTTCCGTATTGACTGCTAAAAGTACCTCCAGTTCCATAATCATAAATATCCAATATCCCGTCACCAAAACCTTCGACAACCGTATCGCCATTCGTGTCTTTGCTTCTGAAAGTTTCTGATTCTGGACCATCGCCCACGCCATCACCATTGATGTCGCCGTCGCCATTAACGTAACCCGTTACAGCATTTGTGTTTCCTGCACCCGATTCATCCACATCAAAAAGACTGTCGTTGTCGCTGTCCAAATCAATGTAATTTGGAATGCCGTCTCCGTCAGAATCCAATGCTTGTACTGCAGCTGTAGGTTCAGCGCTATCGAGTAAACCATTGGCGTTAGCATCTACCCAAGCTGTGTCAATTTTTCCTTTTCCGTTGCTTGTGTTCCCCAATCCAGCTTCAATAACATCTTCGATTCCATCGTTGTCTGCATCTAAATCAAAGACATCGGCTACTCCATCATTGTCTAAATCGCATAATTGTTGGGTAATTAATATGTCATCCAATGCTAAATCATTTCCAATACCCCCCGTTTCATTATTGATAAATATTACTTTAAAGGTATTCACGCTAAAGGTTAAATTTGCCGTGAATTGTTGCCAATTGCCAGATAGATTTCCGGCAGTTGTTGGTGCAATTGCAAGTGTATTTATAGTTTGCAAAACGTTGTCGTTAATGTCCCTGAATTCAACCCTGATGTTTGGTCTTAAACGAGTGGCAATGTTTGGAGCATCAGTTCGGTCAAGATTAAGTACCCAAAAACTATAGGTAATCGGGATGTTGGGCAAAGCTCCCGTAATCAATGCCGTATAGAAAATTCCGGGTGTGTATGAGGCATTAAATATAGCCATTCGCCCATTTACATCACCAGTGTGGTCCACTCCTTTGTACCAGAACTGGTCAGCCCAAGACGCTACTTGTGCACTGGAACCCACGGTGTATTTACCATCATTTAACTCTGTGCTTAAGCCGCTGCCTTCCACATCGGTAGGGGTAGAGGCGTCTTGAAAACTATAAGATGTTGTGGCTTCATAAGTGGTATTGATGGTTGTTCTGCTTCCAGACCCAAAAGTTTCGTTCAAGAACTTATAATTTACCTTGTGTCCATTCGAATTGTTGCAATTGGTTTCTTCGGTTATGTCTCGAATACCGTCATTGTCATCATCAACATCAACATTGTCGAATACTCCATCTTCATCACTGTCAAAATAAGTTTGTATTGCAGTTCCTTGAATAGTAAAAGTATAGGAACTTTCGTCAGAATCATTATTGGCGATTGTTACTATTGCTGTTCTTGATGTAGGGGCGAGAACGTTTGTTGGATTAAATTGAATTGAAAATGAGGTTGTGCCCAGACTGGTTACTGGAGTTGTGGGTTGGCTTGTGACCGTAAAATCAGCACTTCCTGAAACGCTAACCAGGGGAGTTCCACTTAAACTTAAATTGCTGCCACCATAATTTCGGATAGTAAATGTTTTTACTGTATTGGTTAAAATTTGATTACTGCCAAAATCAGTAAAATCGTCTATTGATGGTGTGCTGTCGCCATTTACAATTGAATTTGAGTTTCCTTGTACGTCAATTTCTGAAACGCCCGCTGCTGTTGCAATCCCATTACCTTCAATTGAAAAGTTATAAGTTCCTTCAGAGGCATCACTGTTGACTATTGAAATTGTGGCACTTCTTGCTCCAGTTCCAGTTGGAGTGAAAGTTATGGTAAATGTGGTTTGGCTTGTTCCTGCTATTGAAGAAGTGATAGAAGAAGCGACAAATTCGCTTGAATTTACTCCTGTTATTGTTCTGGATGTAATACTCAAACTGGCTGTTCCTGTATTTTTGATAGTATATGTTCTTACTAATGGAGAACCCACAAAAGAATCTCCTAAATTGGTGAAGTTTGATGTTGAGGTAAAAGTACTATTGTCAGGTATTGAATTGCTGTTTCCTAAAATGTCAATTTCTGCTGCAGCTCCAAATACAACTCCGGTTCCCCTGATATTAAAATTATATGGATTTTCATTACTGTCATTATTTACTATAGAAATTGCTGCATTTCTTGTTCCGGCTGTTGCGGTATTGAAAGTTATGGCAAAGGTCGTAGAACTTCCTGGCGCTACTGTTGCACTTGGAGAAGTTGAGATAGAAAAATCGGCCGCGGCGGTTCCTGAAAATGTGATGGCGCCAATGGTCAAAGTAGTCGATCCTGTATTATAAATGGAGTAATTTCGTGTGGTGGGAGTTCCAGTGTAATTCTCTCCAAATTCAGTAAAATCGGGAATGTTATAAGCGGTATCGCCATCAGGAATATAAGTCGAGTTTGCTAGAATAGCTATTTCGGAACCGGCATTCAATGCAGCTGCCGTAGATTGAATTTTAAAATCATACGCAGCTTCGTTGCTGTCGTTATTGTTGATAGTCAATATTGCGGATCGAAGTCCAGCAGTAGCTGTATTAAACGTAACCACAAATGTTGAAGAGGTTCCAGCTGCAATTGTGGTGCTAGGAGGTGTAGTCACTGTAAAATCTCCAGGATTCAATCCTGAGAAAGCAATGGAACTAACCGTTAATGCT
Organism: Flavobacterium limnophilum; assembly: GCF_027111315.2. Classification (GTDB taxonomy): domain Bacteria; phylum Bacteroidota; class Bacteroidia; order Flavobacteriales; family Flavobacteriaceae; genus Flavobacterium; species Flavobacterium limnophilum. The sequence goes on from NZ_CP114289.2 coordinate 380,547, forward strand.
CCAGCACCCGTGTTTTGGATTAGAAAAGTTTTTGAAATGGGTGTTCCTACAACACTTTCTCCAAAGTCTGTAAAATCGATATACTGTGGGGTTATGTCGCCATCTCCAATAGAATAGGTGTTTCCTTGAACGTTTATTTCGGGGTAATTTACCGTGGCCACAACTGGTATTCGGGGCGATGAAATACAACCGCCATTGTTTACTTCTAAATAATAAGTTGTGTTTGTTGTTATACTTGGAGTAGTATAACTAGTTCCTGTTCCTAGTAAACTACCGCCTGTAAGTGCAGAATACCAAGAAATAGTTCCTGCCGATGCTGTTGCACCTAAAGTAACTGTTCCGGCTAGATCCCTAGAATTGGGTATTGTACTTGTGATTTTTGGGCTAATAATGGGACTTACGGCTAAAGTTCTTGCAGTTCCTGTACCACAAGTATTTGAAGGGGTAACTGTAATAGTTCCAGTATTTCCATTGGTTGTTACGGTAACAGAATTAGTTGTCCCGCCAGCAGTTTGTGACCAACCCGAAGGGAAAGTCCAATTGTATGTTGTTCCAGCAACATTGGTTACACTATAAATTTGGGAAGTTCCAGAGCAAGGCGATGCACTTCCTGTAATTGTGCTGGGTTGTGCCGGTATTGTGATTAAAGTTGATGTTAATGTGTTTGTTAATGTTGTCCCGGTTGTTAATCCAGCAATAGTTCCTGATCCTGATTTTGTAATGTTTACTGCACCAGATGCCGCTGTAGCTCTTATTTGTATTCCTGCAATGGTCATGACATCAAGTTGTGTGGTTCCGGTAGAGCTGTATGTTATCGTAATTTGCGTAGCCGAGTTTACTATTCCAGCTGCAGCTGTAATGTTTTTTCCAGCTGCAAATGTTACAGTTGGATTAACAGTTGTGTCAAATTGGAAATTTGCAGGTGCAGTAAGCACTATAGTTCCGCCTACAGCAGCCGAAAAGTCACTACCGCTACCTTCAGTAATTACAATGTTTCCTAAAGTGGAGTAGCTTGATGGGAAAGAACAAGTTGATATGGTTAAAGAGGGTTTGGTAATAGTTACAGTTGCATTTGCCATATTATTAAAGACTAAACTTAATAATATCACTAATGAGAAAGGTAATTTTCTATAAAGTAGAGTATTTTTTTTCATAACGTTATTATCAATTAATCGTCAGAATCTCTTTTTGTAAAAATAAATTTTGTTACAAGCTCATTTTCAATTCATAAAGGTATTTATAATCATTTTAAAACCAGACAAAAGGCTTAAATAATCGACTAAATACACATTGTTAGATATTATATAAGAAAATGCTTTTTTTTATGATAAGGTAAATATATGGTTGCGTATTAAAATTATGGAATAAAAAAAAACCTCTTGACTCCAAGATGTAGGAGAGAAGAGGTTTTTAATTTTTTAAAGGTAATTTGTTGAAAATCAATTGTATTTACACTGGTGTTTCATTTTTTTTTGATCAAGTAATTACTTGACAATTATTTTTTGGCTCAACACACCTTTGGATGTTTTTATTTTGACAACATATACTCCGGAACTACTATTTTTTAGGGGTAATTGTATATTTTGTTGTGCCGGATTTTCAATTTTCCAGGTAGTAATGGATTGTCCTGCAATAGTGTACAAAGTCACTTTTTCAATACCGGTATCGACCAATTGATTGTTGATTTCGAGTAAATTTCCTTTTTGGGAATGCGAAATTTTGATGCCATTCTCTGCAATCGTGTTTTCGTCCACTCCAAGTGTTTTATCTTTAAAACGCAATGAAAATCTTGTGTTTACAAGTGTTGCTGGTTGTGTTTTCAAGACAACTTCAAATGGATTGCTTCGAATATTATGGTAAGTATCGTTTGTGTTATCGTAAATATAAATGGGTTGTTCAGGGGTAAAGTTTTCAATGCCGTCAATAACGAAACTTACTTTTCCGGCTTTGTCCGCTTTTATGCCAATAGGGAAGGAAGCATTTTCGTCAAAGCAGCCTTCTCCTTCAATTACCAATTGTTTGTTGCCATTCAACAAGAACATGTCATTTGGCAAATCGTCCATAATTTCGGCATCATAACCGTAGTCGATATGGTTTGTGGCTTTGTCTTCTGCAAAACCCAATAAAACTTGCCGGTGATACCCATCGTTGGTGTTGTATCCCAAACGGATTTTCTTGTATTTTTTTGGAACACTATTATTGTCGTATTGTACTTTGCTTATTTTGTTGTTGTTTTTTGTTTTGAACAAAGTGTTTGATGTTGCATCGGTTTCTTTTACAAAAGCTCTTTGTCCATTGTTGAAAATAACAGAGCCACCACTAGCGCTTCCATAGACAAAGAATCCTTGTCCTACTGGAATGTATTGTTGAGGTACTTTTGAACTCGATCCTGCACCACTAATTAGCGATGGAGCTACTGGGGGCAATCCTCCCAATAAATTAAGTACTGCATAACCACCAACATAACCAGCCAAGACGTGGGTATTGTTTTCTGGGGCATGTTCCCAGAAATACAAAGTGCCATCCGTGACTGAACCATCGCCGATGCCTTGGTTGACCGAGCCAATGTTGTCGTTTATGAATTGATGTCCATCCAAGGCTGATGGGTATGGATTCCCTACCAATAATAGATTGTCGGCAGTTACGGTATTTGAATTAAGAATTCCATTATTTGGTTTTCCAACAAAAGTAAAATGGGTTGCCGCACCACTACCTTTTAAGATGTATCCTTGTCCAACCCGAAGCGCATCGGTTTCTAAAAAGGGTACCCAATTGGGATAAGCATCAGTATTGTTGTCAAACTTATACAACCAGTATCGAGCCAAACTTACTGGTGTTCCTGCATTTCCTGCAACACCATCATAACCCGAAATCCAGTTGATATTTCTGGGAATTGAATTGAATCCGTCTTTCATCATGCCATCAACAGTATAATTGGTGTTATTGGCGGTTGTGTTTATTGGACTAACCGGAGAACTCCAATAGTTGTAATTATAAAGATTAGATTGTCCTTGCTGATCTCTTTCGATAAATCCAGAACTGGTAACGTCCAAATCACTCGTGCTGTTTTGTACCAATTGCGACATTCCAGCCAAATCAATTTTTCCGTCTAATTTCACCCACCATTTATTGGTTAATCCTTGATCGTTATTTACGGTTAGGCTTTTGCCTGAATCCACAAACAGACCAATGTCGGTTCTGGAAACGGTGGTTGTATTGTTGTGTTTTACATTTACAATGGTATTGTAATTATTGACATCTGTACCTTGGATATCTTTGGTCGCATCTGTAATCGATGTTGCCAAGTCGCCATCGGCAAGGGTTACAAAAGGCATTGGTGCTTGTTGCAGGTGTATGTTTTTGTGGTTGTAGATTTTTGTTCCCGCAATATCAATGGCGGGAGTGCTTAAATTATCAATGATGTCATCTTTGAAAGCATCCATTCTATAATAACGAAGCATAGTGGTAAATGTCAATGTTCCCGCAGTAGATGTTGTTAGATTTTGGGCTATTTCTTTGCCCGTGATATAGGTTCCTTTTAAGTTGGAACTTGTTGGGTCAATCTCTTGATACACCATTCGCTGTACCTGATTGTCTGTTAGTCCAACATTGAACACACGCACTTCATCTACTTTTCCTTTGAAGAAATTGGCGCTAGCACTTGGGCTTCTGCCTATTGTTAATAATGACGAATCTGCAATAGTGCCTGTTGGTGTTGCCGAGGTGGCGATTTTAACTCCGTTGAGATATAAATTTAAGTTGTTTGCGCTATACGTTGCGGCAACATGATACCATCTTTGCCTATCCAAAGCAGTTGGCGAACTTAGCGTTGTGCCATTGCAGGAAACTTGTAAAATTCTGCCGCTAGTTATTTTTAAATGGAAACTGTCTTGTCCTACTACAAATCCTTCTGAAGCAAAAGCACTATTAAGGTCAATCCAAGCCATCAGTGATCCTGCAGATCCTGCTAAAACAGCTACGTCCTGGGCATAATCATTGCGGCCATCAAAGTCTAAATAGAGTTTGTTGTCTAGATTTCTTGGCGAGCCTTTGACAGTTGTATTGGTGTCAAAAATATCTAAAATACCATCTTTGTCTGCATCGGCAGATGTATCTAAAATACCGTCATTGTTGCCGTCTAAAACTTTTGGAGCATAGATTAACTTGTTGTTGGCAATGTCATGGGTAGAACCATTAGACGTAACATCTAAATAATCAGGGGTTCCGTCCCCATCGGTGTCTTTTAGATAATCCGTTGCGGGAACTCCTGTTGCAACACCTTGTCCTGAATTGCCATATTGGTTCGCAAAAAGCATACCTGTTCCATAATCATAAATATCCAATATTCCATCTCCAATATATTCAATTATACCATTGCCGTCAGAATCTTTTTCTCTAAAAGCTTCGGTATCTGGTCCTTCTGCCATTCCGTCGCCTGTAATGTCTCCGTCGCCATTGATGTATCCGGTTACGGCATTACTGTTTCCTGCTCCCGATTCATCTACATCAAAAACACTGTCATTGTCGCTATCCAAATCCAAAGTGTTCGGAATTCCGTCGCCGTCAGAGTCTAATGTTGGTAAACCGGATGCAGCACTTGCATTAGTGTTTAAACCATCTGTACCTACTGAACCAATATCCATTTTTCCTTTTCCATTACTATATTGACCTAAACCAGCTTCTACAACATCTGGAATGCCATCGTTATCAGAATCTAAATCAAATAAATCGGCAATGCTGTCTGAGTCATAATCGCATAAGGACTGGTTGATCGAGATGTCATCGATGGCTAAGTCATTTCCGGAGCCGGCATTACCATTGTTGTTGGTAAATACCACTTTAAAAGAACTTACACTTAAAGTTAAGTTTGCCGTAAATTGGTGCCAATCACTGGCTGATGGAGTAAGACCGGATGGTGCAATATCGCCGGTATTTATAGTTTGCAATACTACATCATTCATGTCTTTAAATTCCACTTTGATGTTGGGACGTGTTCTGGTTGCAATGTTTGGATCATCTATCCGGTCTAAATTAAGGGCCCAAAAGCTGTAAGTAATCGGGACGTTGGATAATGTGCCTTTTATGGTGGCGGTGTAAAAAACTTGACCAGCAATGGGACTTGCATTGAATATTGCCATTCTACCATTGGTGTCGCCAGTAGTGTGATCGTCTCCTTGATACCATTTGGTGTTTGTTGTTCCGTCTGACCATTGAGAGATTTTTGCAGTAGAACTCACGCTGTATTCTCCGTCATCTACACTGTATTCATTTAGTTTTGGACAAGCAGCAGTACTGGCTTCAATGGAACCATCCTCATAGCAATAGGTCGTTTCTGCTGCATAAGTAGTGTTGATGGTAGTTCTTCCTCCTGTACCAAAAGTTTCATTCAAGAACTTATAATTGGATTTAGTTCCGTTCGATAGATTGCAATTGGTTTCTTCGGTTGCGTCTAATATTCCGTCGTTATCATCATCAATGTCAACATTGTCATCAACACCATCTCCATCACTGTCATAATAGGTTTGAATTCCGAACCCTTGGATGGCAAAATCATAAGTAGCTTCATTGAGGTCGTCGCTTAAAATGGTCACCGTGGCATTTTTTACACCCAGGGAACTCGGATTGAATGTTATTGTAATGGTTGTGTTTGTTCCACTCGCTACTGTGGCGGCCGGCGGAGTTGTAATTGTGAAGTCGGAAGAGCCCGAAAGTGTTGCAGAAGATATGTTTAGGGTTGTAGCTCCTGTATTTCGAATAGTGAAGGTTTTAACAATAGATTCTAAAGTGTAATCAGCTGAACCAAAATTGGTCCAGTTAGTCGTTAATGGACTTGTGCTGCCATCATTTATCGCTACGCCGTTGCCATATATGTCAATTTCAGTAGCTGCAACACCAAATCCCGTGATGGAGAAATTATATGGATTTTCGTCGCCATCATTGGTAACTATCGAAAACGTGGTGGTTTTTGTGCCAGCAGTTGTAGGATTAAAAATAATCGTAAATGTGGTGGATCCACCAGGGGCTATTGAGGCAGCTGGAAGGAAAATTTTGTAATTTGTTAAATCACCCAAAGTGGTTGAGCCAAGTGTCAATGTGCCTGTGCCTGTGTTTTGTATGGTAAAGGTATGGCTAACGGCTGTGCCTGTATTGGTAGCGCCAAAATCAGTGTCGTCAGTTGTGGTTGGGGTTGAATCTCCATCCACAATACTGTTTCCATTGCCTGTGATATTCATTTCTGGAGGGGTTGTTCCCGTAAGGGCAAAATTATACGGGTTTTCGTCGCTGTCTCCATTTTCGATAGAAATAGTCGAAGGCTTTATGCCTGCTGTTGTGGGGTTAAAAGTAACTACAAATGTGGTGGTTCCTCCCGCAATTATCGAAGCGGCTGGGGGAGTAGTTAGTGTGTAATTAGTAAGATCTCCTAATGTAATTGCTCCAATAGTTAATGTCGCACTGCCAATATTTTGTATGGTATAAGTATAGGCTACAGGCGTTCCTATGGGAGTAGTGCCAAAATCAGTTTGATTTGTGGTTGAAGTTACTGAAGTTCCATCCGCAATATTGTTTGAATTTCCTTGAATATTGATTTCGGGAACCGCAACTCCTGTTCCGGTTAGTGCAAAATTATAGGGGTTTTCGTCGCTGTCTCCATTTACGATAGAAATAGTTGAAGGCTTTACTCCTCCTGTCGTAGGATTGAAGGTAACGACAAACGTGGTCGAACCTCCTGCAGCTACCGAAGCAGCTGGAGGCGTTGTAACCGAGTAATTTGTCGGGTCACCCAAAGTGATGGTGCCAATACTTAGCGCTCCTGCGCCTGTGTTTTGTATGGTATAAGTACGTGTTACGGGCGTTCCTGTATTGGTAGTGCCAAAATCAGTGTGGTCTGTTGGGGAAGTAGCTGTTTCTCCATCAGCTATATTGGTTGCGTTTCCTTGAATGTTGATTTCTGGGACTGTAACTCCAGTTCCTGTAAGAGCAAAGTCATAGGGGTTTTCGTCACCGTCTCCATTAACAATAGAAATGGTTGTAGGGAGTGCCATTCCAACTGTGGGGGTGAAAGTGACTACAAATGTGGTAGTTCCTCCCGCAGCTATCGAAGCGGCTGGGGCAGTAGTTAGTGTGTAATTAGTAAGATCTCCTAATGTAATTGCTCCAATAGTTAATGTCGCACTGCCTGTATTTTGTATGGTATAAGTATAGGCTACAGGTGTTCCGATGGGAGTAGTGCCAAAATCAGTTCGATTTGTGGTTGAAGTTACGGAAGTCCCATCCGCAATATTGTTTGAATTTCCTTGAATATTGATTTCGGGAACCGCAACTCCTGTTCCGGTTAGTGCAAAATTATAGGGGTTTTCGTCGCTGTCTCCATTTACGATAGAAATAGTTGAAGGCTTTACTCCTCCTGTCGTAGGGTTGAAGGTAACGATAAACGTGGTCGAACCTCCCGCAGCTACCGAAGCAGCTGGAGGCGTTGTAACCGAGTAATTTGTGGGGTCACCCAAAGTGATGGTGCCAATACTTAGCGCTCCTGCGCCTGTGTTTTGTATGGTATAAGTGCGTGTTACGGGCGTTCCTGTATTGGTAGTTCCAAAATCAGTGTGGTTTGTTGTGGAAGTTCCTGTGGCTCCATCAGCTATATTGGTTGCGTTTCCTTGAATGTTTATTTCTGGGGAGCCACTAGTGATATAAGTAATTCTTACTTGGCCATTTGCTCCAGCTCCAGAGGCTATGTTAGTAGTGGCACGCAAAGATGCACTACCCCCTCCTCCAGGACTAAAACCAGGAGACCCTGCGGTACCAGTTACAGTAGGTCCATCCGCTCCATTTCCCCCGTCAATAGGAGCTATCCCACCTAAAGGAGGTGATGAATTTGATCCGTTGTTCCCATTTGCTGCACTACCGGCTGAAGAACCACCACCGCCACCTCGATTTGAATTTGAACCAGTACCTCCTGTTCCTCCTGAATATTTTACATCACCATATCCAGAAGCAACATCTCCTCCAGCAGCACCATTAGTGGAATTATTTAATCCAGAACTGCCTCCCTTTGCCATAACGGTTGTATTGGAACTAAACCAGCTGTCTTGTCCCGCTAATCCATTCGTTCCTGTAACGGCAGCTGCTCCAGCGCCTACAAAATAATTTATGTTTGTTCCTCCCGTTACAGAAAGTACACTTCTGGAGTAGGCTCCTCCACCACCTCCACCTCCAGCACTACTAGCACTGGTTCGTGACCCTCCAGTTCCACCACCACCCCATACTTCTACAGTGACAGAGGTTACATCAGCAGGAACAGTAAAGATTTCTGTTCCTCCAGGGGTGTTATCGGTTACTATGGTTTGCGCCATACCAAAAACGCTACATAATAAAATAAATAGCGAAAGGATGGTTTTTTTTGAAAGAGGTATAATGTTCATAAACTTGATGGCAAAAAACTTGCTGTGTTATGCGGTCAAAAAGAAACAAGATAGGCAATTTTATGGTGATTTTTCCATAAAAATTGAATTATTTGGGTCTTTTGGGAGTGAATAATTCAACTTTTAGGGCGAATTCATAAAAACAGGGCACTTCTGGCTTCATTTGGTCGTTGTATTTAATTTTTAGAAGACTTTGTACTGTGTTAAAAAACCAAGAATTGGTCTATCCTGTCTTTTTTTAGGTGTCTCCCCAGTTTGTTTTTCGGCTCTATAAAATTCTAATAATTACACCCTTGGGTTTATTAGAGGATTAAAACGGATGCAAATTTACCTTTTTTTTTTAAAATCGATTAAAAGCTGTCGAATATCAGGTCAAATGAATTAAATTATTTTATTGTTTTTTACCCGAATTACACCAATTTACACGAAATCAGTTCAATATCAATTCCGAGAATCTGCCAAAGGCAGTTAAAATGTGTGTAATTTAACTTTTGAATCCTCATAATTTGCGAAATGCTAGGGCGTTTGCTTCTAAGATTTTGGTTATTGGCAAGATATTTAAGTTGTATAGAGGCACACAGATAACACGGATTGAACGGATTTCCACAGATATTCATTCATTTTCACTAATTGACAGATAAAAAAAAATCCGTGTGAATCGGCATTATCGGTGTCATCTGTGTGGCAATCGTATAATTTGATAAAAATACATGGAAACTCAAGTTTTAAAAGCGAATGTCCAAGTGAAATTGGTGTCTAATTGTTTTAAATGCGTTTGACCTGCTCGAATGGAGTTAAATGACAATGAATTAATTTTTTTTTTGAGCTTTTTTCGTGAGTTTAGATGGCTCAATGCCATTGGGTAAGCCATGTTGTTTTATTTGACCATCCTGAGTGAATATAAAATTGATTTGTAAGCGCACGTTTGTTGAATAACGGTTTTTCAAGCCTAAAAAAAGGCTTCCTAAGAAGCCTTTATGTGTGTGTTTATGTTTTTTTTATTCCAAAGCCTTCAGCAAACCTTCCGGAGCCTTGTCAAGATACATTTGGTTTCGAATTCCATTTATTGATTTCGAATCTTTAAAATATTCAAATTGAATTCCTGGAGTGGATGGTTTCATTTTGCCGGTTCCGGTGATTTTTGCAATCGAAAGACTCAACAAAGGCTCTGTCGGACTGCCAAGAACATCAAGAGTACTTAGCGTTTCTTTCAATGAATAGGTAGGCTCTAAGCCATTTTGATAATCTCCATAACCCAATGAATTGACAATTTTCAACACCAGGGGTTGCATCGCATAGCGGTGGTTAGGGTTTCTGTTTTCTTTTCCGAAAGTAGGAGAATCATATAGGGTAACGGAGCCCACGTTTTTTCCAACAGTTGTGTCGCCTATTTGTACAACAGTTATGTAGGGTTTCAATCCGTTTATCACTAATTCGCTCGCCGAAGCGGTGCTTGCGGAAGTCAAAATATAAACCTTGGTCATGCCAATACTTTTAATGGCGGTAGTTCCCATTTTGTCGGTAAATAAATTTTTTAAGGACTCCGGGTCGTTGGCATTAAAATAAGATTCTATTTTGGCATTCCATTGTTCCTTGGAAAAAACCTGGCCCGTAAATGATCCCGTGATCATGCTTGCCAATCTGGTTGCAGTTTGAATCGAACCACCACCATTGTATCTTAAATCAAGAACAAAATCAGTGATTCCCTGTAATTGAAGTGCACCAAAAGCATCATTTAGTCGAGTGTCATAATTGGCATAAAAACCATTATACATCAAGTATCCAATTTTGTGTGATCCGGAAACGATTACTTTATTTACCAAAATAGGATTTTCGTCCAGAACGGTTTTCGTCAAAGCGACTGATTTTCCGTTTGGTGTAAATGCTCCGCCATTGATGTCGGCCATATTTAAGGTGTAATCATTGTTGGAACCGTACAATAAGGCTTGGTAATTGTTTACCGTCAATTGGGTTCCATTTACGCCATAAAAAACATCGCCACGTTTGATGTTTTTTGTTGATGCATCCGAATTTGGGATGATATAGCGCACCCAACCAATTATCTCCGAAGAACCGGATGATTTGTAGCTCAAACCAAATTCCACGCCATTATTATTGGTTGTTCCTTGAAGTTGTCCCTCTAATTCCAAATAATCATCAACAATCCAACTGAATCTATCCACGTGTTCCCCCTTCGCTGGGTAAAGACTTTCGGGCTTGTACAATAAACTTTCGAATAAACTTTCCGGTTTAGGATATCCCGATAAAAAATTATTTAGTTGCGTTTGGGTCGCAAATTTATTGTCGGATAAATTGGACACATCGGCTTGCCATAAATAGTAAATATTCAGTCCTTTCCAAATAAAGTCATTCACTTCTAAATTTACGGGTGCAGCCACATCGTCATTGTCCTGACAACTTTGGAAAGCAAAAACGGCTAAAAAAAGAAGAATTATGAGTTTGAACTTTGTTTTCATACTTTGGTTTTGGGGTATCAAACGTAAAAATACTAACTTTAGTTTTATTTTGTGGATTTACTGGTGAAAATAAATTAGATTCGTTATAATTTTGGATCTTTAAATTGATTTATTTTTACAATTAAATGAAGTTAATGGCTACCTTCAAAGACAAAACCATTCAGTTGTTATGAATAGAGTGGAAACAAAAAATGGTGTTCAAGAAATGGGCATAAAACCTAAAAAGCTAAATGGGCGACGGCTTTCTATTGCCGGTTCGGTTCTCTTTTTATTGGCAATTGGGATATGTGGCTATTTGAATTATTATGAAGCCAACCAAAATCAAAATCTAGGAACCTATGATGATCCCGAAGTTGCTTTTAGGGAAACACAAAAAGCATTGTCAGTTTTATCGACGCATTTAAAAACTGGCATGGAAAATGTACGATACCTTCAAGAATACGATAATTCAAAAAATTTAATTTTTAAACAACAATAATCAAAATGAGAAATTTTATACTAACAGTACTAATGGCATTAGTTTCCAATGCATTTTTTGCCCAGTCCACTTTCGATAAATATGATGGTCAGGAAGGCGTGACATCGGTTGTCGTCAACAAGAAAATGTTTCAAATGATGGGAAGTGTCAAAGTAGATGCCAATGACAAGGAAACCCAACAATATTTGAGCCTGATGAAAAAGTTGGACAATCTGAAAGTGTTTACGACCACCAATGCAAAAATTGCTGCCGACATGAAGTTGTCTGCCGACAAATACATGAAAACTGCCGGATTAGAAGAGTTGATGCGAGTTAACGATAGCGGTAAAAACGTGAAAATATGGGTCAAATCAGGATCGACAGATACTCAGGTTAAGGAACTTCTAATGTTTATCGAAGACGGGAGCAAGGCAGGTGAAACCGTCTTGATGTCATTGACGGGAGATTTTTCCTTGAGTGAAATTGCCATTCTCACGGATAAAATGAAGATTCCCGGCGGCGATGATTTGAAGAAAGCCACAAAAGGGAAAAAATAAAGAAGGGATTGATTTTTGCTTTTCGCAAAAAAAAAGAATTGGCTCTGTCGAGTCATAAAAAAAAGCTTTCGTCACTGGACAGACTGAAAGCTTTTTTTGCATTTTCTTTTTAGGGATGCTTTTTGCATACTTAAAACTTAAAACGGAAATCTCTTTCCGGAAAGACTTGGCAATGCCCGTATTTAAACTCCGTATATCGAGGTTGTTGATTGTTTTTTTACTGTTTTAGCGAATAATCAGCAAAAAATGCTGTCACATAAAACGAAATATGCTCTAAAAGCGCTCCGCTTATTTGGCTCAACAAGAAGAAGGACATATCGATAAATTGGTCTGTGTTTTCGAAACTTGACTCCAATAAAAAACCCTTAAACAATTGCTGTTTAAGGGTTTGTTTTTGTAGCGAGGACGGGAGTTGAACCCGTGACCTCAGGGTTATGAATCCTGCGCTCTAACCAACTGAGCTACCTCGCCAAATGCAATTGGGAAACCATCCCTGAATGCGGGTGCAAATATAAAAATTAAATTAGAGCTTACAAGCATAAAAGAAAGAAAAAAAAATATTTTTGAAAATGCTTTTTTATTGGCTTTATATTCTATACATTTCACAAAAATTAATTTGTCGCACATGGATTTAAAAATACGATACGAAATAGAGTTTCCTATAAACTCATCTCCCCAATTGTTGTACCAATACATTTCAACTCCATCAGGTTTGTCTGAGTGGTTTGCTGACAATGTGAATTCTCGAGGTGAATTTTTCACTTTCATTTGGAATGATTCCGAAGAGAAAGCAAGACTTTGTTCCAAGAAATCAGGCGAAAAAGTTCGGTTCAAATGGGTGGATGGAAACAATAAAGACACCGAATACTTTTTTGAGTTGAATATCTTGGTGGACGAAATCACGAAAGACGTATCCTTGATGGTAATTGATTTTGCCGAGAAAGAAGAATTAAGCGAAGCAAAACAGTTGTGGGAAAACCAAGTTTTGGATCTTAAACATGTAATTGGTTCTGTTTAGTAAAATTGTATTTTATGACTTATATTTGCCCTGAATTTAATTCAGGGTTTTTTTATGATTAATTTTAATGGTACCATCGTGTCTAACGACGCTAGTTTATTGACTCAAAATCGTGCTTTTTTATACGGCGATGCCGTTTTTGAAACAGTCAAAATAGTAAATTCAAAAATTCTTTTTTTAGAAGATCATTATTTCAGGCTGATGTCGTCCATGCGTGTCATTCGAATGGAAATCCCGATGAATTTCACGATGGAATATTTTGAAGAACAAATTCTGGCATTGGCAACAGCCAAAAATTTGGAAATTTCGGCTCGAGCCCGTATTACTGTTTACAGAAATGATGGAGGTTATTATTTGCCCAAAACCAACACGGTTTCTTTTTTGGTTAACGCGGAGAGTCTTGATAGTGCCTTGTATTCAATCAATCAAAGCGACTATGTTGTAGATTTATATACGGATTTTTACGTGACAAAACAGTTGCTTTCTTCCATAAAAACTACCAATAAAATCATAAATATCACCGCCAGTATTTTTGCCGACGAAAATGGCTTTGACAATTGCTTGTTGTTGAATGACGGTAAAAATGTTATTGAAGCCTTGCAAGGAAATGTTTTTATGGTAAAAGGAAATACGCTAATCACGCCTCCAGTTTCTGAGGGATGTTTGAACGGTGTTATGAGAAAGCAAATTTTGGCTTTGGCCCGAAAAATAGAAAACTTGGAGGTTATCGAAGAAGTAATTTCCCCCTTTGATCTTCAAAAAGCGGATGAATTGTTTATTACTAACGTGATTAAAGGAATACAGCCCATCACCAAATACCGCAAAAAAGAGTTCACGACCAATTTATCAAAGATATTGGTGCAAAAACTAAACGAATCTATAAATAAGTAGTAATTAATTCAATGCAGGGTTTTCAGGTGCATTGGACCATATTAGATATTCGCCGCCCAATTCCTTGATTTGTTTTTTCCAAAAGTGGGAAGCTGATTTTCCGATTATTCTATTCTCATAGTTGTTCTTGGCAATGATCCATGAACTTTCTTCCATTTCGGTTTCCAATTGGTCTTCTTCCCAGCCTGTATAGCCCAAAAAGAACCTAATATTCTCTTTGTTTATTTTGCCGCTATTGATGAGTTCCTTTGTAGATTCGTATTCTCCTCCCCAATAAATTCCATCTGAAATCTCTATGCTGTTTGGAATGAGTTCAGGAATATTGTGAATAAAATACAGGTTGTCTTGTTCTACGGGACCGCCATTGTATATCTTGAAATTTGCATTGATTTCAGGGATTAAATCCTGAATAGTGTACTTTAGGGGTTTGTTGATAATAAAACCAACTGAGCCACTCTTATTGTGGTCGGCCAATAAAATGACCGATCTATTGAATGATAAATCTCCCATTAATGATGGCTCCGCAATGAGAAGATTTCCCTTTTTTAATTTTGCTGAAATCATTGGTTTTATTTTTATTTTAAAATTAAGAATAAATAAGAGAATAGTCCAAAATTAATCGACAAAAGACATAAAAAAACCCTCCAAAGGAAGGTTTTCGTTATATTTAAGAAAAACTTAAATTAATTTACTGCTCCTTCTAATTCAGCACCAGCTTTAAATTTCACTACGTTTTTAGCAGCGATTTGTATTGTTTTTCCTGTTTGGGGATTTCTACCATCTCTTGCAGCTCTTGCTGAAACTGACCATGATCCGAAACCTACTAAAGATACTCTTCCACCTTTTTTCAAAGTACTACCTACGTTTCCTAAAAATGATTCTAAAGCTAATTTTGCAGCAGCTTTTGTAATTCCTGCGTCAGCAGCGATAGCGTCGATTAATTCTGATTTGTTCATAATGTTTAGTTATTAAATGTTGGTTAAAAAAACTTTGTTAATAATAACAAATTTAGTAGGATTTACTTACCTTACAAGTGTTTTGTTTAATTTTAGTACGTTTTGTTGATAACTTGTTTTTTTTGTTCATAAAGCTGGGAAAATTCCTTAAAAACAATCAAAAAGCACCCGTTTTATTGAGGTTAATAGGCCTTTGCAATCTCTGAAAATGTGACTCCATTCAGAAATTCTGGGGTGTTCATCTTCTTTTTACCCGGAAATTGAAGGCTTAATACCTGAATAAAGCCATCTCTTACAGCTATTTTTATTTCTTTTTTGCTGCAAATCAAGCTTCCAATAGCATAATTATGTGGTTCTAATGATATTTTGGCTTCGTGGATTTTAACGTTCCATTTTTCGTTTTTGTCACTGATGAAACTCCAAGCCGAGGGATAGGGACTCAATCCTCGTATTAAATTATAGATTTCAACCGCTGGTTTTGTCCAATCAATTTTGCAATTTTCTTTGTTTAACTTGTAAGCCGTTTTTATTTCAGGACTCTCTTTTTGGATAGTTGTTGTTAGATTTCCTTTTTCAATCAATGCCAAAGTCTCCAAAACAGTTTCGCTTCCCAATTGCATCAATCGGTCGTGCAATTGTCCTGCATTTTCGTCTGGTGCAATAGCTGTTTCCGAACTCAGAATCATTGCACCCGTATCTATTTTGTCATCGATGAAAAAGGTGGTCACTCCAGTTTGGATATCGCCGTTTATAATCGCCCAATTTATTGGTGCTGCTCCACGATAATTAGGCAATAAGGATGCGTGAAGATTGAAGGTGCCCAGTTTTGGCATTCTCCAAACCACTTCGGGCAACATCCTGAAGGCAACCACGATTTGTAGATTGGCATTTAAAGCCTTCAATTCTTCCAAGAAGCTTTCGTCTTTTAAATTGGTGGGTTGCAACAAAGTGAGATTATTGGCCAATGCGTATTCTTTCACTGCCGAATATTTTATTTTTTGGCCACGACCGGCCGGTTTGTCGGCTGCGGTGATAACGCCCACAACATTATAATTGTTTTTGATTATGGTGTCCAGAATGCCAACGGCAAATTCGGGAGTTCCCATAAATACGATTCTTAATTTTTCCATTGTCATTGCGAGGAACGAAGCAATCTCCTCCTTATTTAAGTGAATATTTATTGTTTGGTTTTACGGCAATTTTATTGTTTTCCAATAAATTTTGCAAGGCAAAGATAACATCGTCTTCGGAGTTTTTGGTCAGTTTTTGAATTTCTCTCGAATTCAATTCTTGTATTTTTAATAATCCAATAATTTTTTCCAAAATCAAGGGCGTGTCAATAGGTTTCTTTTTTTTGGAAATGCAATAGGAGCAAATGCCGCAATCTGTTTCGGTTGTTTCTCCAAAGTAACCCAGAATCAACTTGCTTTTACACACTTTCTTCTCATTGATGTAATGTAAAACCGATTCGAATTGGGCAACTTTTTGTTTGTTCTGGTTTTCCAAATATTTCGAAACCCGATTGATGGTTCTTTCGTCTTCGCGAACTTCGTTAAAAATAATCGAAGCATCGTTGTTTTTTTTGTGATAATCGATAATGTCTCGCTCTTTCAATTTTTCCAAAATGGAAAGAACAAGGGTTTCTTCACAATTTGCTTTTTTGGCAATCAAGGATAAATTAATGGCGGTTTGCGATTCGTAAATTCCCGGATAGGTTCGAAGAAGAGATAAAACAACGAGTTCCTCATTCGGATTCAAACTCATGTAGCGAATCACTTCTTTGGACTCAATGATGAACTGCATCGTGATTTTCTCTGAATATTCTTGTGACAAACTCAAAATGCCTTGACGGTCTAAAAATTGGATGGCGTTGTAGGTCTTCAAGGTTGGGAATCCATATTTCTGGCAAAAATGGTTCAGGTTAAACGAAAACTGCTCGTCAATTCCTTCGCCGTAAGCAATTCGGAAATAGTTGCACAGTTTGATGTAAATCTGGGTCAGAATTTTTTTGTCGGGCAGTACATTAATGAATTGGCTTTGCGCTTGCGCTTTATCCGATGGACTGGTCAGAATGATGGCAAACGCTTTCTCTTCATTTCGTCCGGCACGACCAGCTTCTTGGTAATAACTTTCCATGCTTTCGGGAAGATGGATATGGATTACCGTTTTTACGTTGGATTTGTCAATTCCCATTCCAAACGCGTTGGTGGCAACCATAATTTGCACTTCTTCGTTCATCCACTGACTCATGTTTTTTTCTTTCTCCTTGACCGATAATCCGCCATGGTAAAAAGTGGCTTTGAATCCCAAAGATTGCAATTGCGAAGCGGTATCCGAGCACGATTTCCTGTTGCGGACATATATGATGGAAGGTTGTGGATTCTTCTTTAGGATTTGTCCCATTCGATGCAGCTTATCTTCCACTTCAAAAACCATGTAGGCAATGTTTTTTCGGGCAAATGATTTCTGGAAAATAGCCGGTTTCTCTAATTTTAATTGAAGAATTACATCATCAAGAACCGTTTTTGTTGCCGAAGCGGTTAGTGCCAGAAAAGGAACTTTCGGGAAATGGGTTTTTAGATTGGCAATTTTCAAATAAGCGGGACGAAAATCGTGTCCCCATTGCGATACGCAATGCGCTTCGTCAACGGCAATCAAATTGATGGGCAGGGTTTTTATCCGTTCCAAAATCCAATCCGATTGCAAGCGTTCCGGCGACAAGTACAGGAATTTGTAATTGCCGAATTCGCAATTGTCCAAAAGCGCAATCATCTCGTCCGATTGTATTCCGCCCGTCAACGCAATGGCTTTGATGTTGAGTTGTTGCAGACGTTGCACTTGGTCTTTCATCAAGGCAACCAAAGGGGAAATAACCAAGCAAATGCCGTTTTTCATCAAGGCGGGAACCTGAAAACAAATGGATTTTCCGCCACCCGTTGGCATCAGCCCAAAAGTGTCTTTTCCATCCAAAACAGAATCTATAATTTCGTTTTGTGGCGACCTGAATTCGTCGTGTTTCCAATATTTTTGGAGAATTGCTAATGCTTCAGACATTAAATAGGAGTTGTTGATTAGCCATTAAAAAATTAAAAACTCAAAGTTTAAATCTCCTAAATTAGCTGGAAATTTCATCTAAGATAAATAAAATTCTATTATCAAGCGTGTCTTTGGGAACTTCTATGAGTTGGTAACCATAATTTTGATAGGTTTCCGTGAGGTGGTCGTGAATGAGTTTGGCCTGTTCGAAGTTTTCGTAGCGGGCTTCGTCGCTCACGTATATTTCTTCCCAAGGCGGTAGAATAAAGATTTTGGTATATAAATTTTCACGACAGGCCAAATCAAAATGGGCTGGATAACTGTCGCCAATGTAATGCATGTAAGCTAAAATATCAGGAATTCCTCGGTCGATAAAAACAACTTCGTGTGGCTCTTCCAAAGCGCTAGTGAATTGTTTTTTTCTGCCTTCCAACAACAATTCGCTGAAAAGTAGTGGTTTTTCAAGAAACAGTTGTTCGATGCCTTGCTTTTTGGCTTCCAAGGTTACTTGTCTGGAGATTTCGGGATAGCAACAAAAACCTTTGTTTATCAATCCATCGATAATAGTGCTCTTGCCTGTTCCCGGTCCGCCAATGATGACTATGATTTCTTTGCCCACATTTTTCGAATAAGCCGCAAATTTACCTAAAGTTATCGGGATTCCGAAAGATTATTTAGGGCAATGTCTTTCTTTTATGTCGAATGGGATACCGTTTAAATTCAAATTTTAATTTCTAAACTCCGCAATCTAAAATCTGCAATCTAAAATCCCAAATCTAAAATCAAAACTGTATCTTTGCTTTTATTTTTTAAAATAGTATGGATAAGAACACTCAAGAATTTTATGATAGGTTGAAAGTGGAGTTGGATTTGAGCACTACTTGGCCAGCTACCTATTTATATAAATTTATCGTACCGTCTGTAAACGACAACGTGTTGCGTGTTGAAGAAGCGTTTAATTGTATGGGAGCGGTCATCAAAACGACTAAATCCAAAACCGGAAAATTCACGAGTATTTCTGTTGATGTTACCATGAAAGATTCCCAGGAGGTAATAGATAAATATATAGAGGTTTCCGTAATAGAGGGTATTATTTCCCTGTAAATTCAAAACAAACATTAAGAAATAGCTGTATTCTCGAAAGAGATTACTATATATGGGCATATTATTTATGTCTAAAAAACAATAAAATAATTCAAGAATGAATTCAAAATATATTAAAGAAAATTCTAACGATGTCGTGCATCATTTGGAATACAATGCCGAAAGATCGCATTTAATCATTCCGGAATACGGTCGTCATTTGCAAAAATTGATTGATCAAGCCACCGCTATCGAAGACCGGGAAGAACGAAACAAAGCGGCAAAATATATCATCCAAGTGATGGGAAGCCTGAATCCCCATTTGCGTGACGTTCCTGATTTTCAGCACAAATTATGGGATCAACTTTTTATAATGTCCGATTTTAGATTGGATGTGGAATCGCCTTATCCCGTTCCAACCCGCGAAGTATTGCAACTCAAACCCGATGTTTTGAAATATCCACAAAATTTTCCAAAGTATCGATTTTATGGCAACAACATCAAGTACATGATTGATGTGGCCAATAAATGGGAAGATGGCGAAATGAAAAATGCCTTGGTGAAAGTAATCGCCAATCACATGAAAAAATCCTATTTGAGTTGGAATAAAGACACCGTAAAAGATGACGTTATTTTTGAACATTTATACGAACTGTCCGATGGAAAACTCAATTTGATTCAAAGCACCGAAGAACTTTTGACCACCACGGATTTATTGCGAACCAACAAGAGGGTTTCCAATAAAATTACTCCAGCCGGTCCACCAAAAATTCAAAGCAACAAAAATCTAAAAGTAGGAAAATCAAATCCAGCACATAAAAACCAAAACAGAAAACCTTTGTAAAATAAGTTATGACTTAGAATTGAGTGTTTTTCTCAAAGACAATTAATTCATAAATCGTAAATAGTAAATCGTAAATCAAAATATGGGAGTTTTTAAAATAGAAGGAGGCGTAAGCCTAAAAGGTGAAATCACGCCACAAGGAGCGAAAAACGAAGCATTGCAAATTCTTTGTGCCGTATTGTTGACTCCTGAAAAAGTAACCATCAATAATATCCCAGATATCATCGACATCAACAAACTGATTACCCTTTTGGGGAATTTAGGTGTTAAAATTCAAAAAAATGGCCCAGGTTCTTTTACTTTTCAAGCTGACGAGGTAAATGTTGGTTATCTAGAAACGGAAGCTTTCAAGAAAGAAGGCGGTTCGCTCAGAGGTTCCATCATGATTGTTGGACCACTTTTGGCACGTTTCGGAAAAGGATATATTCCAAAACCGGGTGGCGATAAAATTGGGAGAAGAAGATTGGATACCCATTTTGAAGGATTCATCAATCTTGGAGCCAAATTCCGTTACAATAAAGAAGATCATTTTTATGGCGTGGAAGCTACTGATGGTTTAATCGGTGCCGATATGTTGTTGGACGAAGCTTCGGTAACGGGAACGGCAAATATTGTCATGGCTGCGGTTTTGGCCAAAGGAACAACAACCATTTACAACGCTGCTTGCGAACCTTATTTGCAACAATTGTGTAAAATGATGAATGCCATGGGAGCCAAGGTTTCGGGTATTGGATCAAACTTGTTGACTATCGAAGGTGTTGAAAGTTTGGGAGGTTGTGCACATAGAATTCTTCCCGACATGATTGAAATAGGAAGCTGGATAGGATTGGCGGCAATGACCAGAAGCGAAATCACCATTAAGGATGTAAGTTGGGAAAACTTGGGATTGATTCCAAGTGTTTTTAGAAAATTGGGAATTACTTTGGAGAAAAAAGGCGATGATATTTATATTCCTGCACATACTGATGGTTACCGAGTAAAAACGGATATTGATGGTTCGATTTTAACGATTTCAGATGCCCCTTGGCCTGGATTTACACCAGATTTATTGAGTATTGTTCTTGTGGTGGCAACGCAATGCAAAGGCGATGTACTTATTCACCAAAAAATGTTCGAAAGCCGTTTGTTTTTCGTCGATAAATTGATTGATATGGGAGCCAAAATTATTTTGTGTGATCCGCACAGAGCAGTTGTGATTGGTCACGATTTCAAATCACAACTCAAAGCAACTACGATGTCCTCGCCAGATATTCGTGCAGGAATCTCCTTGTTGATTGCAGCGCTTTCGGCAAAAGGAACCAGCACCATCCAAAACATTGAACAAATTGATAGAGGTTACGAACGTATTGACGAACGATTGAGAGCCATTGGTGCGAAAATAGTAAGAGCATAATTTTTATACCAAACTAAAAAATAAACCTCAAAAGTTCTAGAAACCTTTGAGGTTTTTATAATTATTCAAATGACAAACGAGCAAACCGCAGTAAAGGCAACTTATTTTAGTATCGTAGGCAACATTTGTTTGGCATTAATCAAAGGATTGGCAGGCTTTTTTGGCAATTCCTATGCTTTGATTGCCGATGCCATCGAATCCACCACCGATATTTTTTCCTCACTTTTAGTGTTGTTTGGAATCAAGTATTCGAATAAACCTGCCGATGATAACCATCCTTATGGTCACGGAAGGGCAGAACCATTGATAACCTTTTTGGTTGTGGGTTTCCTGATTACTTCGGCAACAATTATTGCTCATGAAAGCATCAACAATATTGGAATTCCTCACGAATTGCCAAAAACTTGGACACTTTTTGTTCTGGGTGCCATAATTCTGTGGAAAGAATATTCCTTTCGAATAGTGATGAAAAGAAGCGTGGAATCCAACAGCTCTTCCCTGAAAGCCGATGCTTGGCACCATCGAAGCGATGCAATAACATCGGTGGCGGCATTTGTCGGAATTTCGATTGCCTTGGTTTTGGGAAAAGGCTACGAATCGGCAGATGATTGGGCGGCACTTTTTGCGGCGGGTTTTATTTGCTACAACAGTTATTTGATTTTCAGGCCAGCCCTTGGCGAAATTATGGACGAACATCTGAACGAGGATTTGATTGTCGAAATCAGGAAAGTGGCCCAACAAGTCGATGGAGTGGTTAATACAGAGAAATGTTTTATTCGAAAAGCGGGAATGAAATACCACGTTGACCTGCACGCCATTGTCAATGCGAATATCACCGTAAAGGAAGGCCACGAAATTTCGCATGTGCTCAAAGATACTTTACGAGAAGAAATCCCGGAATTAGGACACGTTTTGATTCATATTGAACCTACGAGTTATTGAAATTATTTCACTCCAAAACATTCAAAATTTTCAAACCAAAAACAACACCGTTTTCTTGGACCCCGTTTTGATAAGAATGCACATAATCAAAGCGAAATACTTTTAATTTTCCAAAACCTAGATTGTCCAAGCCAACCGTAAATTCGGTGTAGGGTTTCGTGTCAGGAACGGCAAGAGCGTGAAATCCCAAAACCAAAGTCGAATTCAATTTGTTCAATAAAGGAATTTTATTCATGATGTATCCTTTGTCATTGTGCTCCAAATGCGCTTCGAAATAGCTGTCATTCGTGCTGTTCGAATAATAATTCATTAGGTTGAAAACATTCAAATAACGGTCGCTGGTTCCTACGTGTGTTCTGTTTCCGTTGAAATGTTTGTAATCCACAAACGAAATATTTTCGCCGTGAATGAAAGTTCCCGCTTTCAAGTTGATGCCTAATGTTCCCTTGTTTTCAGCATTGAAATCATACCTGATTTGGCTAGTAATCAATTGGTATTCGTATTTGCTTTCATTGGATGCAAAAGCATTTTCGTAACCAAATGACAAGGTTGGATAGTCGTTGTTTCTAATATTTATTTTTCCGTCTGGTCTCGAAATGTATTTGTTTCCGAAATTTATTTTGGCAGAAACAGCAGCTTTTGTAAGATGATGTTGCTCGAATGCGGGAGTCAAATTGTCGTCCGGCAACAACGGATTATTGGAACTGTAAACATCGTCGCTTTTGATAAATGTATAATCGGTCGTGTTGAACAAAGGTTTTCGTTGCTGGTATTCTAAAGTTCCTTTTAGATAAAAATTATTTCCCACGTCTTGACCATAAGTAGCTCCAGCAAATTCTTTGTTGTACAATTTCATGTAATTGTCTTTGAAAAATAAAGTGCTCACAGTGTTTATAAAACTCGTAATGGGTTCTTCGGGATTGAATTGATTGACTTTGCTTCCGCCAAAAAGAGTTAGAGTCGCATAATTTTGATTGTTGAATCGATGGTAATAATCTGCCGTAACTCGTAATCTGTCATCCGAAAAACCATAATTGAATTTAGTGTTGATGTAAGTCGATTTTCCTTTTTCTTCTTGATTTTTCCAATCTCGGAAAGAAAATCCAGAATCCAGATTCCAACCTTGAACCGTGTTGAAACTCAACGACGATAAATTAAGCAAACCATCATAACGGAACGATTTTTTCTGGCTGCTATTTTTCCAAGAATAACCAGTAATTGGACTCAGAAATTTGAATTTATTGTCCTTCTTGTCGATGGAATCCAAATATTTTTTTGAGTTTCGAACAGTATGAACGCTGTCTTTTTTTATGTAATCGGTATTCTCTTCGATGGTGAGAGGAATCGGTCTGATTTTATTCCAAAACAGTGTGTCTTTTTTGTTGGAATTGTCTTCGAAACTTACAATTTCATTGGTAAACGTTTTTTTGGCAAACATTTTTTCGAATTCATAATTGCTGTAAACATAAGAGAATTTTCCGTTGAATTTTATTCCAAAAATACCCGCCGAGAATTCAAGACTTTGGGTGTTTTTTGCCCAAACTTTGTTGTTTTTGTTGTAGTTGAAATTCTGTTTCAACTTCATAACGTCCACAAATTCCTGGTGCATTCTGTAGCCTTTGATGTCCAAATCCACGGCATAAATTGCCCAAGAATCTTCGACAATGTAAATATATCCTTCAAAAACGGGTTCGGCATCTCGCTTTGCAATGACTTTTATTTTGTTGATCATCAAATTGTTTTCGTCCTGAAAAGTGCCTTCTAATTTGTATTTATAATAGTTGAAAGCATTGTCGGCAATGGGTGAAATTATTTTGCTTCCAAAGTCCAAAGTATTGTCATAGAAATCATAAATCGTAGATCGTGCTGTGTTGTAACTGAAACCTTTGTTGTCTCCGCTTACTTTTGAAGCTATAATTCGTTCCTTTAAATTGTCGGGTTTTTCAAAAATAATTTTCGAAACGGTTTCCGATAAATAAATAATTCCAGTTCCGGTTGAATCGACTGCGCCGTTCAAATCGCCCACTTTTTGTCCCAATATTTTCTTGGGCAAATCCTTGACCTTAAAAATGCCACGGGAATAAAAATCGGCTTTATAACGAGCCGTTTTTTCGGAGTTTTCTTTTTTGCTGGCAATCGCCTGCCTGATTACGGCATTAGCTGGATTGTCTTTCGAGTTGATGACGACCTCGGAAAGCGACAAGTTCTCTTCAACCAATTTTATGTTTTGGATGAACGGAAATTTGTCAATTGTGAGCGTTACTTTCTGGGTTTTGAACCCCAAATATTGAAAAACAATAGTATGCTTTCCCGCTTTTTTGATATTCAATTCGTAATTTCCTTGCTCGTTCGATGAAGTTCCGTTATAGGTGTTCTCTTCTAGAATGGTTACAAGCGAAAGCGGGATTCCCTTATTGTCAGTAATGGTTCCCCTGATTTGTGCAAAGGAAAAAATGGATGCTAAAAGAAGAAAGAGCAAGTAGTAATTTTTCATGCAGTAATTTTTTCCTACAAATATACAAGTAGGACTCAATTACAATCATAAAATTTTGTTATTTTAATTCAAAACTGAAATGCTTTTCAGAATCAAGGAACTACAAAAAAGACTGTATCGCCAATTCGTAGCTTTTCATTCCAAAACCAAGAATAACGCCTTTGGCATTTCCAGAAATATAAGATTGATGACGGAAACTTTCGCGAGAAAAAGTATTCGAAATATGCACTTCGACCACAGGAGTTGTTATGGATTTTATGGCATCGCCAATGCCTATTGAAGTATGGGTGTAAGCGCCGGCATTCAGGATAATTCCATCATAAGAAAAACCAAATTCCTGAATTTTACCAATCAATTCGCCTTCGATATTGCTTTGAAAATACGTTAATTCTACTTGTGGAAACTTGCTTTTCAAGATTTCAAGATAATCTTCAAAAGTTTGGGAACCATAAATTTCTGGTTCGCGTTTTCCTAATAAGTTGAGGTTTGGTCCGTTGATGATGGAAATTTTCATAATTCATATTTTGGTAAAAATAAAAAAACCGTTCCAATTAAGAACGGTTTTGAAAGAATTATTGTTTTTAATTTTGTTAAAACATAAAACCTGCCGAGAATTGAAGCACTGAATTTTTTGCGTCTGCATTTGGAGATACTTCGGTCAGTCCTAAAACATATCTTCCATTAATGAAGATGTTTTTGGTTATTTTAAAACCCAATCCACCAGCAAGTGCAAAATCAAATGTATTTGCGTCACTCACGTCAAATTCGCTTTTTTCACTCAATAAAAAAGAGGCTTGAGGGCCAAGTTCAAGACTAAAAGATTTGCTCAAATATATTTTTGCCAAAACTGGAATAGCGATATATCCTAATTCATTTTCAAAATCACCTAAAGCCGTTTTGTAAGTTGCTCCTTGGGTTGTGTACAGCAATTCAGGTTGTATTGCAAATTTGTCCAGAAGTTTAATTTCTGCAATCAATCCTGCATGATAACTTGTTATGGCGTCAGTCTGAATGTTTGTACCAGAAAAGTTTGCATAATTTAATCCAGCCTTTGCGCCAATTTGTAATAACTGGGCTTGAGCACTGAATGACAGGACAAATAGTAAAGCGGTAATCAAAATTGTTTTTTTCATAATTTTTAAGTTTATTGATTAGGGACATTATCTAAAACTCTTTAAATGTTTAATTATTGTATTTATCTCGCATATCGGTCATTTTTTAACAAATAGTCAGTCAAAGTGTTTCTTTTGTGAATATGTCACATTGAAGCCGTTATTTTTATGTAATCTCCATTAATTGTTACTAATTTTGTTAACAACTAAATTTTGTAGCCAAAATCCCTTCAGTTTTAATGTTTAATTTTATTGTATTATAAATTTTAAACTAAACAAACATGAAAAAAATTATTTTATCAGTAATTGCAATTCTCGGATTTGGGTTTGCAAACGCTCAAGATGCAACAAACAATGGTTTCTCTAAAGGAGACAAGTTTGTGGAAGGAAGTTTTAGCTTTCGTTCAGGTGATGTTGAAGACAGCTGGTCATTTACGCCAAAAATGGGTGTTATGCTGGATGACAAATGGGCTGTTGGAGGTTTTTTAGCTCTTGCAGGTCAAGATAATGGCACTGTTGAAAATAATACTTTCGGAATTGGTGCTTTCGCTCGTTATTATTTCTTGTCTTTGGGTGCCAGTAAAAGCTTCAATGCTTATGGTGAAATTGGATTAGGCTATTCTTCGGTATCAACCGAGACTAATAATGCCAACAAGAACACTAATAGCGCCATGAATGCCAATATCGATTTAGGAATGAATTATTTCTTTACTTCTCATTGGGCTGCAACATTCGAATTGGCAAATATCTTGAGTTATAACAATGTAAATCCAGAACAAGGATCTAATTCAAGTGATTTGAATGTTAACGTGAACTTGTTCAACAACATTTTTGCCACTCCACAGTTCGGTTTATTGTACAAGTGGTAAATCCTACTTGGGTTTAATCATAGAAAAACCATCCTTTTTGGGTGGTTTTTTTATGTACAAAAATAGCGTTACTTTGCTTCCATGAATTGGAAAACGGATATCAAAAATTATCAATCTTATTTGAGGATTGAAAGAGGTTTGTCGAAAAACACCATCGACAACTATTCTTTTGATATTGAACGATTGTGTCTTTTTCTGGAAGAAAATGCTATTGCTGTTTCGCCAATAAAAATAAATGAAGAAACCATCCAGCAATTTATTTACAGTGTTTCCAAAGAAGTAAATCCTCGCTCGCAAGCCAGAATAATTTCGGGATTAAAAAGTTTTTTTAGCTATTTAATCTTCGAAGACTATCGTCAAGACAATCCAATGGAATTGATTGAAACACCGAAGACAGGCCGGAAACTTCCCGATACTTTGTCAGTGGAAGAAATAGATACTTTAATTTCTGCCATAGATTTAAGTTCCAATGAAGGCGAACGAAACAGGGCTATTTTGGAAACGCTTTATGGTTGTGGACTTCGTGTTTCGGAATTGGTTTCCTTGAAAATTTCGGATTTGTTTTTTGAAGAAGGTTTTATCAAGATTACCGGTAAAGGAAATAAACAACGCTTTGTTCCCATTGGAAATTTGACTCAAAAATACATTCAAATTTACAGAAATGAAATAAGAATACATCTGAATATAAAGAAAGGCCACGAGGATACTTTGTTCTTGAATAGGAGGGGAAGTCAGCTCACAAGAGCCATGATTTTTACGATAATCAAGGATTTGGCTACCAAAATAAATTTGAACAAAAGCATTAGTCCGCATACTTTGCGCCATTCATTTGCCACGCATCTTCTGGAAAATGGTGCCGATTTGCGTTCAATCCAGTTAATGCTTGGTCACGAATCGATAACCACAACGGAAATTTATGTGCATTTGGATAGAAGATTTTTGACCGAAGTGATTAATAATTTTCATCCGAGGAGATAGCAATCAGTGTTCTGTATTCAGTGTTCAGTTGTCAGAGTATAAAAAAATCGCAGTATAAATCACATATTTGTGAGTCATACTGCGACTGTAAACTGAATACTGAGAACTATTATTTCGCGATATTCACCGCTCTAGTTTCTCTAATTACGGTAACTTTCACCTGACCTGGGTAAGTCATTTCAGTTTGTATTTTTTGCGAGATTTCGAAAGATAAAGTAGCGGCATTGTCATCAGAAACTTTTTCGCTTTCCACGATTACGCGAAGTTCTCTACCGGCTTGAATCGCATAAGCATTTTTCACTCCGCTGAATCCGTAAGCTACTTCTTCCAAGTCTTTCAAACGTTGGATGTAAGAATCCAAAACTTGTCTTCTTGCACCTGGTCTAGCACCTGAAATGGCGTCACATACTTGGATAATTGGAGACAACAATGATTTCATTTCAATCTCGTCGTGGTGTGCTCCAATAGCGTTGCAAACTTCTTCTTTTTCACCATATTTTTCGGCCCATTGCATTCCCAATAAAGCGTGGGGCAAATCACTTTCGGTATCTGGAACTTTACCAATATCGTGCAATAAACCGGCTCTTTTGGCCAGTTTTACGTTCAATCCTAATTCGGCTGCCATAATTCCGCAAAGCTTGGAAACTTCGCGAGAGTGTTGCAATAAATTTTGTCCATAAGAAGAACGGTATTTCATTCTACCTACCACTTTTATCAACTCTGGGTGTAAACCGTGAATACCTAAATCAATCACGGTACGTTTTCCAACTTCGATGATTTCGTCGTCAATTTGTTTTGTGGTTTTGGCTACTACTTCTTCAATGCGTGCTGGGTGGATTCTTCCGTCAGTTACCAATTTATGTAACGACAGACGTGCAATTTCTCTACGAACCGGATCAAAACAAGAAAGAATAATGGCTTCCGGTGTGTCGTCCACAATGATTTCTACTCCGGTTGCTGCTTCAATCGCTCTAATGTTTCTACCTTCTCGACCAATAATCCTACCTTTCACGTCATCGGATTCGATGTTGAATACAGAAACGCAGTTTTCTACGGCTTCTTCTGTTCCAACTCTTTGAATAGTGTTGATGATGATTTTCTTGGCTTCTTGTTGTGCCGTTAATTTTGCCTCCTCAATAGTATCTTGGATGTGGGACATTGCTTCGGTTTTGGCTTCCGATTTCAAGCCTTCAATCAATTGGTTTTTGGCATCTTCTGTAGATAAACCGGCAATAACCTCTAGTTGTTGTAAATGACTTTTGTGCAGTTTGTCAACTTCTATTTGTTTCTTTTCCAGGGTTTCAATTTTAGAATTGTATTCTAATGTTTTTGATTCAAAATCATCGTTTACTTTTTTGGCTTTCGACAATTCATTCGAAACTTGTGATTCTTTGTCACGAATTCTTTTTTCCACTTCTGCCATTTTTTGATCGCGAGAAAGGATTACTTGTTCGTGTTCTGATTTCAATTCGATAAATTTTTCCTTTGCTTGAAGAATTTTGTCTTTTTTGATGTTTTCCGCTTCAAGATTGGCATCTTTTAAGATCGATGATGCTTCTTTTTTTGCATTTTTAATTAAATTAGAGATGTTGCTTTTCTCTATTATTTTGGCGATGATGAAACCTCCCGCAATACCTATAATTCCTGAAATGATAATCGTTACTATGTCCATGGTTTATTAAAATTTATATATAAAAAAAGCCTACATTAGATTGCTTGTATAAACTCTGGAATACAAGTTTTGAGCTAACTCGCTGTTCAAGCTTCCAAACTGAATTGGCTTGCTATAGTAACGATGATTTGCTCATTCTAAATTGTTAGTGTTGAGTTTACCAAATATGAACTAATGTAGGCAGTATCTTAGTTGTTGTAAAGAACGTTTATTTATCGAGATATTGATCTAAAACCGCATTGATTTTTTTAATTCTTTCAATAGTTTCGTTGCCATTTATGGCATTGTCAATTTGTTTTTGTTCTACTTGCGAGGCAAATTGCAAGGCACACATGGCCAATACATCTTGCTTGTCGCGAACGGCATAATTTTCTTCAAATTGCTTTATCATCACGTCAATTTTCTTCGAAGCACTTCTAAGCCCTTCTTCCTGGGAAAAATCCACCGTCAATGGATAGACCCTGTCTGCAATTGATATTTTAATTTTAAGCTTTTCGTCCATATCTTTTACTAATCTGATAGCTGTGCTATGCAGTAATCAATTTCACGAATTAATGAATTTATTTTAAGCTTTGTATCTCTTTTATTATCTTCGCTGCCCAGTAATGCGTTGGCAATTTTTAGTGTTTCATACTGCTTTTTCAAGGCGTCAATCTCACGAGATTGGGTTTGTATGGTGGCTGCTGCTTTGGTCAATTCTATTTTCAAATCTTGATTGTTCTTCTCTAAACTATTTAGCTTCGTAAAAAGTTTCTCAATCTTATTTTCAAGAGTATCAATTATTTCCGCAATTACACTCATAATTTATCCTACGTATTACATAATCTTACAAAGTTAGTATTCCTTTTTATTATTACAATATTTTATTTGTTTTTTTGCATTAAAATATTTAATGAATTGATTTGAAGTCAGTTGTGATTTTACGTTTTTTTATTAACCACTTTTTTTTACCTTAGCAAAAATGTATTCAATGAAATCTAGCCTATTTGCCCTATTGTTTAGCAGTATTCTTTTTGCACAAGTTGATTATCCAAAAGATTATTTCAGGTCTCCACTAGATATTCCGATGCAATTGTCTGGCAATTTTGGAGAGTTGAGACCGAATCATTTCCATGCTGGGTTTGATTTGAAAACAATGCAAAGAGAGGGATTGAAGGTTTATGCTGTCGCTGATGGTTATATTTCCAGAATCAAGATTTCGACTTTTGGAAACGGAAAAACCCTTTATATTACGCACGCGAATGGATATACTTCTGTTTATGGACATTTGCTCAGAGCCACGGATTCTATCGAAGATTTTATTAAAAAAATACATTACAAGGAGCAATCTTTCGAAATTGAAATGTATTTGAAACCCGGTGAAATCGAGGTCAAGAAAGGGCAAGTTATTGCCCTTTCGGGAAATACGGGTGCTTCCGAAGGACCGCATTTACATTTTGAATTTCGTGATAATAGTACAGAGTATATCATCAATCCAATGCTTTTTGGCTTTGATAAAATGTTGAAAGACTCTAAAAGTCCAATGATTTCGAGTGTTTATGTTTATCCCTTGAATGACGATACGGTCGTCAATCAATCAAAAAGGCCTTTGATACTCAATTTGAAGTTGCAAAAAGATGGAACTTACCTTGCCGATGCGGTTTCGACCAATGGAAAAATAGGTTTTGGAATTAACGCTTTCGATTATGACGATGTTTCTTTCAATAAAAACGGAATCTATAAGGTGCAGGGTTTTTACAACGGAATTCCCAATTTTGGCTATCAATTTGATACCTATCCTTTTGACGAGATGCGCTATATAAATGCGCTCATTGATTACCCAAGATACAAGAAGACCCAGCAAAGAGTGCAAAAGTTGTTCATGAAAAACCCCTTTAGATTGAGCATAATTAAAACGAATAAAAGCAATGGTATTCTAACAGCAGAACCTAATTTGACGGCACTATATCGTGTTGAAGTTTCAGATTTTTATGGCAATTTGACCAAGGTTTCCATTCCGGTGAATTATGGATCACTGCCTGCGATAGTTGCCCAAGAGCCAATTCTTTCCAAATATTTTGTAAAAGCAAACAACGATTCCAGTTTCGAAAAGGAAAACATGTCGGTTTTCTTTCCTGCAGGGACTTTTTATGACGATTTCTATTTGAATTTTGACGTGAAAAACGACACCCTGTTTCTTCACGACGATACGGTTCCCGCCCATACCAGTTTTACGATTTCAATGGAGGACAAAAAATTTACCGAAGCACAAAGGGAAAAATTGTACATCGCTTCAATTAACGGTAAAAAAATGGGATACAATACAACGTATCGAAAAGACAATGTCTTTACCATCAAAGTTAAAACCTTGGGGAAATATGCCTTGGTTCTAGACACAATCCCGCCCGTTATTTCCATTGCCAAACCTATCGATGGAAAATGGTTGAGCGATAAGAAGTCTATCCAATTTACCATAAGCGATGGATTGTCGGGCATAAAATCCTATAACGGCTATTTGAACGGCAAGTGGATATTGTTCGAATATGACAACAAAACCAAAAAAATAACCCACAATTTTAGTGATGGAATTGTCGCTGAAGGCGCAAACGAATTAAAAATAATAGTTGTTGATAATTTAGGTAATTCTACTATCTTTGAAACTAAGTTTTTCAGAAGTCAAAAAAAATAAAATCAAATTCCTTGGGTTTAAATAAAATAATACTTGCTTTCTTTTTTTTCTGTTTTGGATTTTTTGCGTCTGCTCAATCTGCCCAAGTAAAAGGAGTTATTCTGGATAAAAACAATCAGCCCGTAGCCAACGTGAATGTGTCTTGTCGAGGTAATGGAACCCAATCAAATGCCAATGGTTATTATGTCTTGACCGTTCCAGCCAATCAAAAATCGATCCTGATTTTTTCACATATTTCGCTGAAAAAAGTTACGGTTACAGTTACTCTAAAACCAAATGAAGACTATGAGTTCAACTTGGTTATGGGTGACCAAGACGAGCAAATGGGTGAAGTCATAATCATGTCAAACAACAAAAAAAGGGTTCAGGGAATCACGACCATAGAGCCTGAAATGATTCGGAAAATTCCAGGAGCCAATGCCGGTGTCGAAAATATCTTGAAATCCTTGCCGGGAGTCAATTCTAACAATGAATTGAGTACCCAATATGCCGTTCGAGGCGGAAATTACGACGAGAATCTAGTTTATGTGAACGAAATCGAAGTTTATCGTCCGTTTTTGATTCGTTCCGGTCAGCAAGAAGGATTGAGTTTTACCAATACGGATTTGGTTCAAAATGTCGATTTTTCGGCAGGAGGTTTTCAGTCAAAATATGGCGATAAATTATCTTCGGTTTTGGATATCACTTATCGAAAACCAACAAAATTTGGAGCCGTTGCCGAAGCTAGTTTTCTTGGTGCAAGCGCAGCTGTAGATGCCGTTTCCAAAAACGGAAAATGGTCTCAAGTAACAGGAATTCGATACCGAAACAATTCACTTTTGGTAAATAGCCAAGAAACAGAAACCAATTATACGCCAACATTCGCCGATTTTCAATCAAATGTCAATTTCAAAGCTTCGGATAAATGGGATTTCAGCTTTTTGGGCAATGTTTCTCAAAATGATTACCAATACCAGCCTTTGACGCGCCAAACTAATTTTGGAACCATCGATAATCCGATGGCATTGCTGGTTTATTATGAAGGTCAGGAAAAAGACAAATACACCACAGTTTTTGGAGCCGTAAAATCAACTTATACCGCATCCGAAAAGTCAATCTACAAATTAATTGCTTCGGTCTATCATACCCAGGAACAAGAATATTTTGATATTTTGGCGCAATACCGTTTGGGCGAAGTAGATTCTAATATTGGTTCGGATACTTTTGGCGATGTCGCTTTCACGAGAGGAATTGGTTCGCAACTCAACCACGCCCGAAACGATTTGGACGCATTGATCATAAATACCGAATTGAAAGGAATTCATAATTTCAAAAAGAACCAATTCGAATGGGGAGCGAAATTCACTCGCGAATCCATTCGTGACAGAGTGATAGAATGGGAAGTGATAGATTCTGCCGGATTTTCGATAAATCCTCCGAAGGTCTTGCCCAAAAATGACCAACCTTATTCGCCATATGCCGGGCCATTGGTTCCGTATAATAATGTGAGGGCGACCAATTTTGTCGACATCAACCGATTCTCGGGCTATGCACAATGGAGTCGAAAAGGCTATTTAGGAGGCAACGAAGTTTGGATGAATGCAGGAATTCGTTCCCAAAATTGGACTGTTTCAGGCGATGGAATTACAAGTTCCACGCAATTTACCTTTAGTCCACGAGCACAATTTTCAATAAAACCCAATTGGAACAAGGACATGTTTTTTCGTCTTTCGGGAGGGTTGTATCATCAACCGCCGTCTTATCGCGAGTTGCGAGATGCCGATGGTGTAGTGCAGGCTGATGTAAAAGCGCAGCAATCCATTCATGTCGTTTTGAGCAATGATTACAGTTTCAAAATGTGGCAACGTCCTTTCAAAATGGTTTCGGAATTGTATTATAAATCGTTGACGGACGTAAATCCTTATACTTTGGACAATGTTCGCATTCGTTATGCTGCGGCCAATAATGCCAAAGCGTATGCCGAAGGTTTTGATTTTAGATTGAACGGAGAATTTGTTCCCGGAACCGAATCTTGGTTTAGTTTTGGCTATCTAAAAACCGAAGAAAATATCGACAACAAAGGCTATATTTCGAGACCAACCGACCAAAGATTGAAATTTGCCCTTTTGTTCCAAGATTATATGCCTAATATTCCGAGCATAAAATTATACCTGAATTTGGTTTACAACACCGGATTGCCGGGAGGTTCACCTTCGTATTCTGACCCTTATTTGTATCAAAATCGTTTGAATGATTACCGTCGTGCCGATGTAGGATTCTTCAAAGTGTTGATTGATGACCAAAATCCATCCACCAAAAAATGGCTTCAACCTTTCAAGGAATTAGCCATTGGATTGGAAATTTTCAACCTTTTCGACAATCAAAACGCGATTACCAATACTTGGGTTCGTGATGTATATTCCAAAAATCAATATGCGATTCCCAATTACATGACCACGCGAGTTTTTAACGTGAAGGTCAATATGAGGTTTTAATGTTTTTTTTTTAAAATTTTCTATTCGTTATGAGATAAGTAAATTTATGGGGTAATTTTCTTCACATTATAGAAAATCATGGTTTTTAAGTTTGGTTTTTAATATTAAAATAATTATAAGAACGTACATTTTGTATTAAATTTTATTTTACTTTTAACAAACTGTAAAAAAGAGCATGGAAGTCAAAAGAAATTTAGGATGTTTTAAATTTAATATAAGAAACCACTAATGTTGATTAGAGTCCAATAAAATAGTTGTTTGCTTATACTATGCAATGGGCTGGTGGTTTGAGTATTTATAAAGGGCATAAGAATGTAATCGATTCTTTGAGTATTTACGATAATCAAATGCATCTGAGTATCAAATTAAAGACTATTTTGCAAAAATATTAACTCCATGAGCAGACCCAGATTCGATCAAATCATAGGGATATTAATATTTGAAATTTTAAACAGTGAAATACATTTACTTGAGGAGTTTGCAACTAGACTTTTTTTAAATTTAATGCTTAAGAAAAAGAGATGATTTTAAAAAAAAAAAATTCGAAATGGTTTGATGATATTTTAATTAGTCCAATACTTTTTATTGTTGCTTTTTCCTTATTTTTTAGTGTTATCTTGTTTCTGTCCTACAATAATGTAAAAAAACAACAATTAGGCGCTATATCAAACTTGTCAAAGGATCTATCTGCCAAGATTGAACTAAAGTTAAAAGGAAATCTTGATTATATAAATCTTCTAGCAAATGAAAGAGCAAATGGATATCTTTCCGAAGATACTTTTCAAACTAAATTAAAGGATTATTTAATTAACCACCCCGAATATATCAATATCACTTGGATTGATTCTAATTATGTTATTAAGACAGTAGCACCTCTTAAAGGAAATTCGGACATCATTGGGTTACCCATCGAATTACCCGAGCCTAAACGAGCTTCACGGTTGGCTAGATTAACAAGGAAGGCGGTATATACAAAACCTTTTGAAGCGATACAATCTAATTCCTCTTTTGAGATTTGGATTCCCGTATTTAATAAAAATAAATTTTTAGGATTATTTTCAGGGGTTTATTCTACTAAAGGAATACTGAAAAGTTGTTTTTCTGATTTGGATGATAAACAAATACGTATTAGTTTAGTAGATGAACACTCAAAAGTTCTAGGTTCATTTTCGGAATCATACAGCACATTAGAAGGTGATGTAGTAGTAGTTCCGCTGGTTTCACTTGATAACGGAATGCGAATTAAGGTTGAAATGATTAATAAAAACGTGTTTGGGTGGAGAATAATAATCTTTGTTTCTTTAATT
This sequence comes from Flavobacterium limnophilum, assembly GCF_027111315.2. Taxonomy (GTDB): domain Bacteria; phylum Bacteroidota; class Bacteroidia; order Flavobacteriales; family Flavobacteriaceae; genus Flavobacterium; species Flavobacterium limnophilum. The sequence continues at coordinate 416,195 of NZ_CP114289.2, forward strand.
GTTGTTCTTGTATTAAGTTTTGCTTACAGTTTATATAAAATTTCAATTGAAAATAGATTAAGAAAAGAGGCGCAAAGTGTACTTGAGAAAAATGAAAGCATTCTTAAAAAGCAAAATATGGAATATGCTTCTCTTAACCAAGAATATGAAATTCAAAATAAAATTCTTAAAATTTCTAAAGAAAAAGCAGAACAAAGTGACAGATTAAAAACAGCTTTTTTGGCCAATATGAGCCATGAAATTAGGACGCCAATGAATGGGCTTTTGGGATTTTCAGAATTATTGAAAAAACCAAATCTTACTGGAGAAGAACAACAACAGTATGTTAAAAATATTGAGAAAAGTGGTATTCGAATGCTCAATATTTTGAATGATATAATTGATATTTCCAAAATTAAATCTGGATTGATGGAGGTTGATATTGAGGAGTTTGACGTAAACGAAAAAATGGACTGTATATACAATCTATTTAAACCTGAAGCAGAGTTTAAAAATCTGGATTTTTTAGTCAAGAAAGGGATGTCCTGCGATGAAGTCATTATTCATACAGACAGGTTAAAAGTTAACAGCATTCTTTCTAATTTAGTCAAGAATGCCATAAAATATTGTGATAAAGGTTCTGTTGAAGTTGGATATGAAAGAAAGGGCAATTTCTTGGAATTTTACGTAAAAGACACTGGTATAGGGATTCCGATTGATCGGCAAAAAGCTGTATTTAAAAGATTTATTCAAGCAGATATTCAAGATAGGGCCGCACGACAAGGAGCAGGATTAGGATTGTCCATTGCAAAAGCATACGTAAAAATATTAGGCGGCAAGATTTGGGTTGAAAGTCAGCCAGAAAAAGGGTCTACATTTTATTTTACACTTCCGATGATAGCGAATCAAGAAGAAAAAAAAGTTGCAATCAACGAAATCGCGACTAATAAAGAAGTGATTCGGGTTGAAAATTTGAAAACATTGATAGCTGAAGATGATAAAATATCAGAATTGTTTATTTCAAAAGCAATGAAGATGTTTGGTAAAGAAATTATAACAGTGCAAAACGGAAAAGATGCTGTTGAATTTTATCGCGACAATCAAGACATTGATTTGATATTGATGGATATTGGCATGCCTATAATGGATGGATATGAAGCTACTCGACAAATTCGTAAATTCGATGAACATGTGATTATTATTGCTCAAACTGCTTATGGGCTGGCAAATGACAGAGAAAAGGCGTTACAGGCTGGTTGTGATGATTACATCTCAAAACCTATTAACAAGGATGAATTATATGGCTTGATAAATAAATATTTTTTAGTATCCACTATTGAAACATAATTTATTGCAAGATTAGGTTTAATGGCTAAAAATGGTTGGTAATTTTTATGGACTTATATCAAAATATCACTCTCCAAATCCGATTTTTCTATCGTGAAATCAAATCCTAATTTTGAAACTAATTCGATAACGAGATTTTTGTACCAGTTTTCTGATTTGGGATGAATGTAGATTTTCTCGATCAGTTGGTTGATGTCCACGTTTATTTTTAGGCCGTCGTTTAATTTGATGTTGCTTTGGGTAACGTCCGAAATGATGCGCACTTCTCTTTCGTACTGAAAACTTTTCCGTTTGAACAAGAAGGGAAAAAACACGTCGTCAAACGGAATGTATTCTTTTTTGTAATCAATGTAGTTTACTTCGCCAATGTATTGTTCGAATTTTTTTTCGGGAATGACTGCGTTTTGCAATCTTCCAATAGTAGATTGAATAGCCAGGCCTTCGCTGTTTTGAGTAAAAATCTGCCACATCGCAAACGATTCATATTCATTGATGTGCCAACTGCTGATGGCGACTTTTTCGCGATGTGATTTATAATTTTGTAAAAATTCGGGATTGTTTTCGGCTATTTTTTTTATCTCTTCGTATGTTGGTTCGCTAAAAGTACCTTCATATTGATCTTCGAATTTATCCGAACGCGACATAAAAAGCTTTTGCGACAACAACAAATCTAGAAACTTTGACAAGTCTAAGTATTTCCAAACAACTGTATCTGGGTCTTCCGGAAGTCGTATGTTTTTGTTGTTGAGATACATTTTTTAAATTAAAAAGGAGGAATTTAAAATCCAATTACAAAATTCGTGTTTTGCTTCATTATTCAAACGACTGCATTGTTACTAATTTGTTATATGTTCCGTTTAGCGCAATTAGCTCGTCATGGGTTCCTTGTTCCACAATTTCTCCTTTTTGCATTACCACAATCTTGTCCGCTTTTTGAATGGTAGAAAGACGGTGTGCAATCACGATGGAAGTCCTGTTTTGCATCATGTTTTCCAAGGCAACTTGCACGAATTTTTCGCTTTCGGTATCCAAAGCTGAAGTAGCTTCGTCCAAAATCATTATCGGAGGATTTTTCAAAACTGCACGAGCAATAGACAAACGTTGTTTTTGTCCACCCGAAAGTTTGTTTCCGCTGTCGCCGATGTTCGTGTAAATTCCAAGTGGTAAATCTTTTACAAACTCATAAGCGTTGGCAATTTTTAAGGCTTCGATAATTTCGTCATCGGTTGCGTTTAGTTTTCCAAGCGAAATATTGGCTTTTATAGTGTCGTTAAATAATATGCTATCTTGTGTTACCAAGCCCATCAAACCACGAAGTGACTGCAAATCCATGTCTTTAATATTGACGGAATCAATGGCAATTGTTCCTTCATTCACATCATAAAAACGAGTCAATAAATTAGCAATCGTACTTTTTCCACTTCCTGATTGACCAACAAGTGCCACGGTTTGTCCTTTATTTACTTCAAGTGAAAAATTCTTCAAAACAGTTTCCTCTTCGTATTTGAAATTGATGTTTTGGATGGAAATTTTTGAATCAAATGAATTTTTCTCAATCGCATTTTCTTTTGAAGTGATTTCGTTTTCAACTTCCAAAACTTCAAAAACTCTTTGGGCAGCTGCCAAACCATTTTTGACCGAATACGAAGCTTTAGAAATCGCTTTTGCAGGCGTAAGAATGTTATATGCCAAAGTCAGGTAAACAATAAACGCTGAACCGTCCAAGGTTTTGTCGACCAAAACCAAATTTCCTCCGTACCAAAGCAAGGTAGCAATTGTCGTAATTCCCATAAACTCGCTTAATGGCGATGCCAAATTGTTTTTGTTTCCGATGCTGTTGGATAATTTTAGCAATCGTGTGATGGAATCGTTAAATCTGTTTTTGAAAGTGTTTTCGGCATTATAGCTTTTTACTACTTTCAAACCGCCCAAGCTTTCTTCCACAATCGAGATAAGAAAACCGCTTTCACCCTGTGCTTTTAAAGATTTTGCCTTTAAATTTTTTCCGATTTTTGAAATTATAAATCCCGAAATGGGTATAAAGATTAAAACAAATAGGGTCAGTTTTGCACTAATGATGTACATAGTAACGAGAGCAAAAACGATAGTTAAAGGCTCTTTTACGACTAATTCCAAAATAGAAAAAAAGGAGTTCTGAACTTCGTTGACATCTCCAAGCATTCGAGCCATCACGTCTCCTTTTCTTTTTTCGGAATAATAGGAAATGGGCAATTCGATTATTTTGTCAAACATCGTTTTTCTCAAATCACGCAACACGCCATTTTTGAGGTGCATAATGTGATAGGAGGCTAGATAATTGAACAAGTTTTTTAATAAAAAAGTAGAAATTACCAAAACTACCACTAATAACAATGCAAATTGAGGGCCACTTCCTTTTGTTAATTCTGAAATTTGATAATACAAATATTCTTTTCCAAAACGCATTATGCTTCCTATTCCTTCATAAACAGGAGCTTTTTCGATTAGTTTGGTTTTGCCAAAAAGCACTTCGAGCATTGGTAATAAAGTCAGCATCGAAATAGTGCTGAACAAGGCATACAAAATATTATAAATCACATTCCAAACGATATGCGATTTATAAGGTTTTGTATAGGGTAATAGTTTTATTAAGTTTTTATCCATTTATTTTCTGTTGATGTTTTCTGCTATAGCTATGGCTTTTTCCAATTTTTCTAGCAATAATTTTTTTTCTGGTAATAGCGTTAGATATTCAGCCACTTTGATTTGTGCGTCATTATCAAGCATTAAATAATTGATTTGCTCTGGAGATTTCTCGCTGCAAAGAATCAAACCGATGGGTTTGTTTTCGCCCTCTTTTTGTTCGTTTTTCTCTAACCAACGAAGATATAATTCCATTTGCCCCTTGTAATTGGCTTTGAATTTTCCCAATTTCAAATCTATGGCAACCAAGCTTTTTAAGCCTCGGTGATAAAACAGTAAATCGATGTAAAAATCTTCATTGTCAATAATTATTCTTTTTTGACGGGCTAAAAAAGCAAATTCGCTGCCCATTTCGGTTATGAAATATTGAAGTTGTGCCAAGATGGAGCTTTCCAAATCTTTTTCGGAATAACTATCGTGCAACCCTAAAAAGTCTAAAAAATAAGGATCTCGAAAAGCTAAATCTGGACTTATTTTCTTTTCGCTTGCCAATGTTTTTAACTCATTGAGAATAGTGTGCTCCGGTTTTTTGCTGATGGCCGTTCTTTCAAAAAGCATGCTGTCTATCCGTTCTTGCAAAGTTCGAACGCTCCATCTTTCGTGAATTGCCATTTGAATATAGAACTCTCGTTTTATTTGATTTTCGATATAGATTATATTTCTAATGTGCGACCAACTCAATTGTGCACACAGTGTGTGCACAATTGTAATGTCTTGAAATATGGTGTTTAGTTTTATAAAGCTATGAAGGTTTCTTTTATTGAATCCACTTCCATATCTATTAGAAAGTTCATTACTTAAATTTCGAACAAGTTTCTTTCCATAATCGGCTCTGTCATTTTTTAGTATATCATCATTGATGGTTTTTCCAATGTTCCAATATAACAAAGTCAATTCTTGATTGACCGTTTTGGCAACAACATGACGCGTTTGATCTATTAAACCGATAATCGAATTTAATAGTTTTGGAGCGTCATTTGTGTCCAGTTCGTTCATTTTTTTAGCTCAACTGCATTGCTGCAATGATATTTTTGATTTTATCATTTAGAACAGTTTCTACTTCCGTGAAATTCTCTACGCTGTCCAATTCGGTGTTTACGCTGATGTAAAATTTAATTTTTGGCTCTGTTCCGCTTGGTCTGGCGCAAATTTTCGAACCATCTTCCGTATAATAAATCAACACGTCCGATTTTGGAATGTTCATCGTTTCTTCTTCGCCTGTCAATAAATTTTTTGCAACAGATGATTTATAATCTTCCAACATAATCACGCGTTGCCCGTTGATTTCTTTTATAGGGTTTTCTCTCAACGAAACCATCATTTGGTTGATTTCGGCCAAACCGTCCATCCCTTTTTTGGTCAAAGAAATCAAATGTTCTTTATAAAAACCGTGTTCTACATACAGTTGTTGTAATTCTTTGTAAACTGAACTTCCGTTGGCTTTTACTTGAGCTGCCAATTCGCAAATCAATAAAGTGGCAGCCACGGCATCTTTGTCACGTACTGCATCACCTACCATAAATCCAAAGCTTTCTTCGCCACCACCAATGAATTCCAATTCCGGGAAATCCTTGATCATTTTGGCAATCCATTTGAAACCGGTCAAACCTACTTTGCATTCTACTCCATAAGCTGTCGCCAATTCCATTATCATTGGAGTAGAAACGATGGTCGAACCCACGAATTGTTTTCCGTTGATTTTACCCGCTTTTTTCCATTCTTTCAATAAAAAGGCAGTCATCAAAATCATAGTTTGATTTCCGTTCAACAAAGTCATTTTGCCTTCATTATTGCGAACCGCAACTCCTAAACGGTCACAATCTGGATCCGTTCCTACAACAATATCAGCGTTGGTTTTGTCTGCCAATGCCAATGCCAATGTCAAAGCCTCAGGTTCTTCAGGATTTGGAGATTTCACCGTTGGAAAGTCACCATTTGGAACTCTTTGTTCTTCAACAATATTCACGTTTGGATAACCGGCTTGCGCAAAAGTATCGGGAATCAAAGTAATTGAAGTTCCGTGCAAAGAAGTGAATACAATATTCAAATTGTTTTTCGCTTCTTGCGAAGTTCCAAAGCTGGCATTTTCGATAGTCGATTTGATGAAGGCTTGGTCAATTTCTGCATCGATATATTGAATCAAATCTTCGTTGGCATCAAACTTGATTTGGCTGTAATTCAAGTTTTCGATGGTGTTGATGATGTCTCCATCTTGAGGAGGAACGATTTGTCCGCCATCTTCCCAATATACTTTGTAACCGTTGTATTCCGGTGGATTGTGCGATGCCGTCAATACAATTCCACATTGGCAACCCAAATATTTTAGGGCGAAAGACAATTCTGGAGTTGGTCGCAAATCTGAAAATAAATACACTTGAATACCATTCGCAGAGAAAACATCAGCAACTGTTTTAGCCAAAGTTTTACTGTTATGACGACAGTCAAAAGCAATAACGGCTTTCAAAGGTTGGTTTGGAAATGCAACTTTCAAATAATCCGAAAGGCCTTGGGTACTTTTTCCAAGGGTGTATTTGTTGATGCGATTGTTTCCAACGCCCATAACACCACGCATTCCGCCTGTTCCAAATTCCAGATTTTTATAAAAACTTTCTTCTAGATCCTTTGGCGAAGAAGTCATCATTGCTTTGACCGCTTCTTGTGTTGTTGCGTCAAATGTTGGCGTAAGCCATTCGTTTACTGCGTCTAAAATATTTTGTTTGATTTCCATTTTATTTATTTTTTTAAATTGTATATCTTTTTATAATCTTTGAGGTAACAAATTGTGTTCTCAAGTTTTTAATTTATTTCCTTCGAAACCTTGTATCGTTCTTCATTATTTTTGGTTCTTAAAATGATTTCACCAAGAAATCCTGCCAAGAATAATTGTGTTCCCAAAATCATTGTTGTCAAGGCAATAAAAAACCACGGATTATTTGTAACCAAAGTATATTTCATTCCATTATACATATGGTATAATTTCGAAATCCCGATATATCCTGCCGAGCAAAATCCAATAATAAACATTGCCGAACCCATTGCTCCAAACAAGTGCATCGGTCTTTTGCCAAATTTTGACAAGAACCAAATGGTGATTAAATCCAGGAAACCATTGATGAAGCGTTCCATTCCAAATTTGGTTTCTCCGTATTTTCTGGCTTGGTGTTGCACTATTTTTTCGCCAATTTTATTAAAACCGGCATTTTTTGCCAAAACTGGAATGTAACGGTGCATTTCGCCCGAAACTTCCACGTTTTTCACGACAACATTTTTGTAGGCTTTCAATCCGCAATTGAAATCGTTCAATTGTACGCCCGAAGTTTTTCTGGCAGCCCAATTGAATAATTTGGATGGAAGATTTTTGGCAACAACAGAGTCGTATCTTTTCTTTTTCCAACCGGAAACCAAGTCATAATTTTGACTCGTAATCATTTCGTACAATCCTGGAATTTCTTCGGGACTGTCTTGTAAATCGGCATCCATTGTTATGATGACATCACCTTGAGCTTTGGCAAAACCTGCATGCAAGGCTTGTGATTTTCCGAAGTTTTTCATGAAGCGGATACCTTTCACGTTTGGATTTTCAACTGCCAATTCCTCGATGATGGACCAAGATTTATCAGTGCTTCCGTCATCAATAAAAATGATTTCATACGAATAATTGTTGGATTTCATTACAGAAATAATCCAAGTATAAAGTTCTTTAAGGGATTCGTCTTCGTTGAGAAGTGGTATGAGTATGGTTAAATTCATTGATTTTTTTTATTCTTGTGTGGGTTTGCTTTTAAAGATTAAAGCTAATAGTAATCCAAAAAGAGCACTAAAAACGATACTAGATACAGAACCTTTTATGAGTTCAACAATCGAAAATTGGTCGTTTTCTTGAAGTTTTTTTACAGCTTCATTTATAGCCGATGAAGGTGCATTGAATTTATGCATCATTTCGACAGCATATTTTATCGAAATCTCTTTGATAGCATCTTTTACAGAAGGATCAATGAAATTAAATAAAAGAATATTGAAAACTACTGAAATTAATATTCCAATTACAGCTGAAATGAAATAAGTAGTAAAAGCATCTTTAAAAGAGAAAACTCCTTTTAAATCTTTCTTTGTTTTTGTGAGCAAAACGATGCTAATAATAATATAAGAAGCGATACTTAGAACTGTAACCCACCATGCAGTAAACAAATTCAAGTCTATAGAATATATTGATGCCGTAATTAATGTACTTACGATTCCGGTTATTATCCCGTAAGAAATTCCATTTTTCTTTATAATTTCATTCATATTTGAAAGTGTTTATTTATTAATCCACAAATATAGCAATTCCCGATATATTCACCGATAAAAATCGGTTTTTACAATTATATAAAAAAAGCGATACAAAGATTTGATTATTGAAAAATTAGTGTAAATTTGCAAACTCAAAATAATTTAATAGTTTTAAACAAAAAGAGTAGTTGCATTTACACCTTTTTCTAAGTACGAGAAAGCTTCAAAATTAAAACGCTCAAAAAAATAAATAAAAAAAGATGAAAAAAGGAATTCACCCAGAAAATTACAGATTAGTTGCCTTCAAAGACATGTCAAATGAAGAGGTTTTTATCACTAAATCTACTGCAGATACAAGAGAAACAATCACTGTTGACGGTGTTGAATATCCAGTTGTAAAAATGGAGATTTCTAGAACTTCTCACCCTTTTTACACAGGTAAATCTAAACTTATTGATACTGCAGGACGTATCGATAAATTCAAAACTAAATACGCTAAACACGGTAAATAATATTTATCAGTTTAATAATATTAGGAAGCCTCACAAATCGTGGGGCTTTTTTTATTTTTATTGCGTCCAAAACTTTGTAACTTTGAAATCTATAAGTACGGACAAGTCGCGACTTGTCCCTAACCCAAAAAACATACTATGAATTATATACTTTTCGATGGACCAGCCAGAAACGCTTTGTTGCCTTTTACTTTCACGCGTCCAGTTGCCGATATTCTTGTTGGAATCATGACAATTCGTCAAAAATGGGAAATGCGTTTGGGTTCGACCACGACGACAATAACCGAGGAATATTTATCCGAAAAATTTCCGATGGTGGAAATGGAGGACAATGTGATGATAAACGCATCCTTTCTTCCCAACACTATTTTGGCTGAAATGGTTGCTAATCTCGAAACGAATCAAGCTATTTTTAAAGGAGATGATGTTATTGCTTTTCATACTCACGAAAATCAGCAAGCAGTTGACTTTGAAACTTACGAAATTATAGAATTCGAAGGCGATTGCATAAGAATTGAACATACTTATGATATTTTTTCCAAAAATGGAGCTGCTATTCGAGAGGATTTCGAACTTTTGACTGAAGATAGAAAATCGCAACCCATTCCTAAAAGTGTCAATACCATTGATAAAGAAAATATTTTTATTGAGGAAGGAGCAAAATTGGAATTTGTTACGCTAAATGCTACCAATGGGCCTATTTATATTGGAAAAAATACCGAGATAATGGAAGGTTCGGTTATTCGTGGGCCTTTTGCTTTGTGTGAGGGTGCTACTGTCAAAATGGCTGCAAAAATATACGGAGCAACTACCATTGGACCCTATTCCAAAATTGGCGGGGAAGTAAATAATGCTGTATTATTTGCCTATTCCAATAAAGGTCACGACGGGTTTTTAGGAAATTCCGTGCTTGGCGAATGGTGTAATATTGGTGCTGATACGAATACTTCCAACTTGAAAAATAATTACGAAGAAGTGAAGCTGTGGGATTATGAAACCGAAAGTTTTCAAAAAACAGGACTTCAATTTTGTGGATTAATGATGGGAGACCATAGCAAATGTGGGATTAACACAATGTTTAACACCGGAACTGTGGTAGGAGTGAGTGCTAATATTTTTGGAGCTGGATTTCCACGCAACTTCGTGCCAAGTTTTTCTTGGGGAGGTGCGGCAGGTATTACGGTTTACATGACCCGAAAAGCTTTTGAAACGGCTCGACTGGTTATGAGTCGCAGAAATATTGAATTTGACGAAAAAGAAGCCGCTATTTTGCAACACGTTTTTGACGAAACGAAGATTTGGAGGAAAGAATAATTTGAAAATATCTTAATTTTAAAGAACCACGATTGCGAAAGTAGTTGTGGTTTTTTATTTTCTAATTATCTAAACTTTTTGTTTGGATTTTTACTCGTATGAAAAATGGCTGAAATTAAAATTGTGGAGCCGATTTTTGTGTAAATGATGACGAATGGAAATTTTTTAACCACCGCTTGGCGGTAAACATCAAATACTAATTTATAAGTTTCGGGGTTTAACAAAATGGATTCAATGCAAGCATTGATTTGATTTAGAAAGTTGTCTCCAATTTTTGTGGAAATTAAATCATAGAAATATAATGCGTCTTCCAATTCATTTTCGGCCTGAATGGAGAGGACTTCTTTCAATTTAGCCATTTCGTTTCGAAAGTAATTTGGATTTTACTTCTTCCCAAGATTTTCCTTTGTCTTTCCCCGACAAATAGTTTTCGGTGCTTTCTCGAACAATATTTTTCTGTTCTTCGCTCAATTGATATTGCAAAGGTTCATCATTTAAGCAATCTTTCAAGAAATCCAAGGTGCTTTGATCTTCGGTATGGAGAATTTTGTCAATCAATTCTAGCTTATCTTTTTGTAAATTAGAGTGTTGCATAATTTTAAATTTTAAAACCTATTTACAAATATAATGATAATCCAATTTTAAATCTTGCAATTTATATGTAAATTTGCAACCTCAATTTTTTGACAACGATTTCATTAATTGAGCAATTTTATGGAAAATAGAAAAAAAGTAGCGTTCTACACGCTAGGTTGCAAATTGAATTTTTCGGAAACTTCAACCATTGCCAGAAGTTTTCATGACGAAGGTTTTGACCGCGTCGATTTTGAAGAAGTGGCTGATATGTATGTTATCAACACCTGTTCGGTAACTGAAAATGCCGATAAACAATTCAAGCAAGTCGTGCGAAAAGCGATGAAACTCAATAACAAAGCTTTTGTAGCCGCCATTGGTTGTTATGCCCAATTAAAACCCGAAGAATTAGCCAATGTTGATGGAGTTGACTTGGTTCTAGGTGCCACCGAAAAGTTTAAAATCACCGATTACATCAACGATTTGTCCAAAAACGATTTTGGTGAAGTGCATTCCTGCGAAATCGAGGAAGCCGATTTTTATGTGGGAAGTTATTCCATTGGTGACAGGACTCGTGCTTTCTTGAAAGTGCAAGACGGTTGCGATTACAAATGTACCTATTGCACGATACCATTGGCGCGAGGAATTTCTCGAAGTGACGAATTGGAAAATGTGTTGAAAAACGCCAAAGAAATTTCAGAACAAGGAATCAAAGAAATTGTTTTGACTGGCGTAAACATTGGTGATTACGGAAAAGGGGAATTTGGAAACAAAAAACACGAACATACTTTCTTGGAATTAGTTCAGGAATTGGATAAAGTCGAAGGAATCGAAAGATTGCGAATTTCCTCCATCGAACCAAATTTATTGAAAAATGAAACCATCGAATTCGTATCCAAAAGCCGAACTTTTGTACCGCATTTTCATATTCCGTTGCAATCCGGAAGCAATGAAATCCTGAAGTTGATGAAACGCCGTTACCTTCGAGAAATATACACAGAAAGAGTAAATAAAATTCGGGAAGTGATGCCCGATGCTTGCATTGGCGTGGACGTGATTGTTGGTTTTCCTGGTGAAACCGACGAGCATTTCTTGGAAACCTATCATTTTTTGAATGATTTAGACATTTCTTATTTACACGTTTTTACTTATTCGGAACGTGACAATACGGAAGCCGCCGAAATGGAAGGCATTGTTCCTGCCAATGTCCGAGCCAAAAGAAGTAAAATGTTGCGTGGATTGTCGGTAAAAAAACGTCGAGCTTTTTATGAAAGCCAAATTGGGACCAACAGAACCGTTCTTTTCGAAAGTGATAATAAAGAAGGTTACATTCACGGATTTACCGAAAATTACGTCCGAGTGAAAACACCTTGGAATCCAGAATTGGCCAACACTTTACAAGAAATTAATTTGACAAAAATTGACGAAGATGGAAGTGTAAGACTGGAATTCCTGAATATTGAAGTGTAAATTGAATTACAACTTTCTATATATAATAAAACCCCTTTTTCGAGGGGTTTTGTTGTTTAAAAGAGAAAAATGTTACGGATTTGTCGACCAAATACTACTGTTTTTAATAAAAACGCGTCGGTTTAATTTTAGTTGGGCGATGATTAATTCGGCCATGTCTTCGGCTTGCATTACTTTTTCGGGATTGCCGTCGGTAAGGTTCAGTTCTTTGGCCATATTAGTGGCGACAGTACTTGGTGTTAAAGCTGTTACTCGAATGTTATGTTTTCGAACTTCCTGCATCAACGAATCGGTTAATCCTAAAACGGCAAATTTGGAAGCGCTATAAGCACTTGTCAAAGCATTTCCGTTTAGTCCAGCCGTTGAAGAAATATTGATGATATCGCCAGTTTGTCTTTCAATCATATTAGGCAAAACCGCACGGGTTACATAATAAGTTCCCATTAAATTGACCTGAATAATGCGTTCCCAAGCCGCTGGTTCCAATTCCAGGAATTTTCCAAATGCAGCAATTCCAGCATTGTTGATTAAAATATCAATAGTTTTGAATTCGGCTAAGGCTTTTTCTACAGCAGCATTTACTGAATTGATATCGGCTACATCGGCAGTTATTGTAAGTGCTTTCACTCTTAAGGAGCGTGCTTTAGCGGCTACATTGTCAATTTCGTCTTGATTTCGTGCCAATAAAATTACATTGACTCCTTCTTTGGCCAAAGCCAATGCGATTGCTTTTCCAATACCTTTTCCAGCTCCTGTAATCAGGGCATTTTTATTTTTTAAGTCGGTCATTTTTGTTCTTTTTTGTTCAAAAACAAAGTTAAGGTATTTGAATAGGCTAGTAGTTGTAGTTAGTGTGAAAAAAAAGATAATTTTCTGGGTTAGATTATTTCACAGTTTCGACTAATCTAATAAATTCAACTTTGTAACCGTCTTCATCATTGGACAATCCTTCTTTCGCTAGTTTTTTAATATCTTCCGTAGATTTGTTCGGAACTAGATTAGAATCTCTCAATTTCAATCCAAACCAAGCCACGGCAGTACTGAATTTGAAATCATCGGAGGAATTTTTCAATGGAATGGATTTGTTTTCAATCACTTTTACCATTTCGATACTTTTGTCTCCATCGGGTTTTTTATAACGGAATTTAATAGTGGCCAGTTCGTCAGAATAGCTGTTATCATTAGTGGCAACTTTGGTATATTTCAAATCGGGTTGGTTGTTCAAAAATTCGCTTTTCACTCCGGCTGGAATCACTTCATACAAAGCCGTAACAGTGTGGTTGCTTCCTAATTCTCCCGCATCGATGGCGTCATTGGTGAAATCTTCTGGACGTAATTTTCTGTTTTCATATCCAATCAATCGGTAGGCTTGAACCTGTTTTGGATTGAATTCGATTTGGATTTTTACGTCTTTGGCGATGGCAAACATCGAACCTTTGAATTCTTTCCCCAAAAAACGATTGGCTTCCTGAATATTGTCGATATAGGCATAATTTCCGTTGCCTTTATCGGATAAAGTTTTCATTTTGCTGTCTTTGTAATTCCCCATTCCGTAACCCAAGCAAGTCAAGAAAACGCCTGATTTTCTTTTTTCTTCAATCAAGGTTTGCATATCGGTATTGGAGGATGCGCCAACATTAAAATCGCCGTCAGTAGCCAGAATTACTCGGTTGTTTCCGCCTTTGATGAGATTTTCTTGTGCTAATTTATAAGCCAATTCTATTCCTGCGCCGCCAGCCGTGCTTCCGCCAGCGTTTAGATTTTCCAAAGCATTGATGATGTTTTGTTTCTCTTCACCAGACGTCGGAGGTAAAACCATTCCGGCTGCTCCAGCATAAACCACAATGGCTACTTTGTCTTTTTTTCGGAGTTCGTTGACCAAAATTTTCAACGATTGTTTCAGCAATGGCAATTTGTTAGGATTGCTCATCGAACCTGAAACGTCAATTAAGAAAACCAAGTTGGAAGCTGGCAAACTTTCGGTTGGAATGTTTTTGCCTTGCAAGCCAATTTTGAGCAATTGGTGATTTGGATTCCAAGGGCAATCGCTGTATTCCGTGTTAATCGAAAACGGATGCTGGTCTTGTGGTTGTGGATATTTATACTTGAAAAAATTCATCATTTCTTCGACTCTCACAGCGTCTTTAGGCACGGTTTGTCCGTTGTTGATAAAGCGTCTTACATTCGTGTACGAAGCATTGTCAACATCAATGGAGAAAGTAGATAACGGTGCTGATTTAGGACTTTCGAATTGATTTTCCACAAAATTATCATAGTCTTCTTGAGAAACTTCAATAGATTTTGGTGGTAATACTTTTTGTTCCGGTTTTTTGTTTTTGTCCAGTTTTTTGAGTCTTTTTTCTAATTCTTTTTTTGAAAGGTTTTGATAAGTTCCGTTTTTTGTATTTATGATAATCACTCCATTGGAAGCTCTACTTCCGTATAAAGAAGTTGCTGAGGCATCTTTAAGGACATCTATATTTTTAACATTTTCGGGTTTTAATTGTTTGAAATCATTAGCATTTGCAGGGACTCCATCAATAATATATAAAGGATTGTTGGATTGTGTGATGGTTGCACTACCTCGAATTGCAATTGTTGTAGCTGATTGTTCTACAGCTAGTGAAGTAAGTCCAGTAACTATTTTTTTCCCTGGAATTAATTTGATCTTATTTGTTTGATAATAATATTCTGGATTTAAAGATTCTTGGCTGTTTGTAATTTGTACTCCTGCAACTTTTCCTTGAAGGGCTTCACTAACACTGACTGATTTCTGCATTTCCAAATCCTTTGCAGAAATAGTAACCATAGAACCTGTTGAATTTGAATTGTTTGAATTTTCTTTTATAATTGTTGCTTTCGCAAAAAATACACTATCATTTTTAGAGGAAGACCATTTTAATATTTCTTCTTTTTTTCTTGTTGAAACAGGACTTGATAAATCCGATTTTTTTTGAGTTCCATAACCAACAACTATTTCTTCATTCAAAATAGAATTATCTGCGTCAACTGATGCAATTCCATTTCCGTTTGAAATAATAGATTCTGGACTTATTTTTTCTTCAGCTATTACAACTTTATTTTCAATCTGTTTTTTTAGTATAACTTCTGCATCAGGTTTGATAGTTTTCGAAAATTCCTCTTTTGATTTTTTTACAGTTTTTTCTTGAATAACCACACTGTTTTCTTTAGTCCCAATTGGTGCGATTATTTTTGATTCGGGTTTAAGAAATTGATAACCCAAAGAAAAGAACAATAGGAGCGAAGCGGCAACGGCTAGTTTTTTCCAAAGTACAATGGCTTTTTTATCTTCTTTTTTGTCGAGTTTTTCTTCTACACGCATCCATATTTTTTCCATTCCTGGAAAGTCTTTTTCTTCTGCTTTATGGGCAGCGTTTTTTATTTTGTCGAATATTTTATCTTGATTGTCCATAACTATCTCGCTTTTTGGTAATACAAATTGTTTACTAATTCCTTTAGCTTGGTTTTCGAAGCATTCAATTGTGATTTGGATGTGCCTTCGGAAATGTTGAGCATAATCGCAATTTCTTTGTGGCCATACCCTTCGATAACGAAAAGATTAAAAATAGTCTTGCAACCTTCGGGAATGTGATTGAGCAAATTCAGTAAATCTTCCTCTTCGAGTTCCGTTACTTCGTCTGTAAAGGGTTGCGAAAGGATTTTGACATCATCGAGATACAAATTGAAGTTGGTGTTTTTCTTGATGGTTGCCAAACAATGATTGACCGTAATTTTTCGGGACCAGGCTTCAAAAGCAC
This sequence comes from Flavobacterium limnophilum, assembly GCF_027111315.2. GTDB lineage: Bacteria > Bacteroidota > Bacteroidia > Flavobacteriales > Flavobacteriaceae > Flavobacterium > Flavobacterium limnophilum. The sequence goes on from NZ_CP114289.2 coordinate 432,123, forward strand.
CAAACTCTTTGAGCTGGTCGAGTTTTGTAAAAATAGTATAGAAAGCGTCGGCCAAGGCTTCTTCTATTTCTTCTTCTTTCTTTAGGTAGCGCTTGCAAGTGCGGTACAGTTTTGGAGCCATAAGCTCATACATTTGACGCTGGGCATCTCGGTGCATTTTTTTGCAATCAGAAATTAAGTTTTCGTTTATCACAATTGTTTTCTTTCTACTAAAGAGGATTAAAAAGAGAAAAAGGTTGGGAGGAAGTTAAAATATTTTTGGTTTTAAACATCTTTGTCAAAGTTTTGAACTTTGACAAAGATTATAGAGGAATAGACAATTTATAAATATTTGTTTCCAAAAGATCAGAATCATTGTCTTCGCAAATCAGGAATTGGATTTCTGTTTCGATTTTTTTGTAAAGCGTCAATCCTTCAAATTTTTGATTGTCCGATATTTTTTGCGTAAACTCGATTTCGAATGTCTGGCAATCCATTCGACCAATGAGACTTCCCAATATTTCTCCGTCATCATAAGTGGAGGTAGTGTCTTCGGCTGTGGCCAAAAAGTAAATTTTGTCTTCGACCAAAATGGCATCTGTAAAGGAAGTTTTTACGTGTTTGATTTTTGGTAATTGAATTGGAGTAAACTCAATTGTACTGTTCTCATCGAGTTTTTCATTTAGTATTGCGATTCCGTTTTTAGAATTAGCGCAGTTTCCTCGTTGAAACAAATGCCATTTTTTATTGCAAAACAATGCGCCTTCAATATTTAGTTCCTCATCAGCAATGGAAGCGGTGTGCTTTAGATTTTGGTACAATTTTGACAAATCTTTTTCTACTACCTCTTTGTTTTCAAGATTGTAGGTTATTCTTTTTTCTCTTTTGGAAGTGGAACCAGAACCTAAAAGATGGAGTTCGTTTCCTTTTATAGCGATGGATTCAAAATCGAATTTGTCTTTTTTGGCGATGTTTTCTTGGCTGTTTTTGAAGAGTTTTATTTTGGAAAGTTCTTTTTCAGGGATATTGTATTTGTAAAGAAACGAACTGTTGTCAGAAATGATGAACAAGGAATTGTCTTTGTAAATGAGTCCTGAAGCAGAACCAAGACCGATGATTTGAAATAAGAGCTCGAGTGTGAATCGTTCCATTAAAAAGGGTTTTGAAGATGAATACCTAGCCCAGATGGAAATGGAAACCCTTTTGAAAAGAAATTCTTTTCTTTCTTGTTATTACAGAGCGACCAGCGGAAGCTCCTGCAATGACTTAGAAAAAATGAATTTATTGAAAAAGGTTGTAATGAACAGCTGGAATAAGCTCCTCAAAAATACGGTATATTAAACGCGAATTTAAATTTTAAGCAAAAAAAATGCGCTGAATTACAGCGCATCTTTCAATAATTTTGGAATTATTACAATTCGAAACCATAAGCTAAACGTACGCCAATTTGGCCAACACCTTTACCTTGAGATCCATTGTTGTTTACTCTTGCAAAGTCATTGTAATGCTCATATCGCAAAGAAACGTCGATGTATTTTGTGGCATACCCAATACTTGGCGCTAAAATCAATGAGGTTTTAGGTTCAGTTTCATTTTTCAATGCAAAAGCTGCACCAGCTTCTCCCATCACATAAAATTGGTCATTCCACACAAAGGCTTTAAAGCCAGCTTTTGCAGGAATAAATGAAAGGTCAGTACCATCGGCTGCGCTTCTAAACAGATTAGTAAATCCGGTTGTTGCCGTTATGGAGTATTTTTTTGACAAGTCATATTGTAGTCTTGCATCTCCGCCTAAAACTAATTTAAAAGGATCGTGAACTGCATATCCTGCTGTTACACCAAATCCTAGACGAAATCCTTGGTCGTAGTTTTTAGTGGTTTCTGTTTCTTGTGCATTAGAATTAGTTGCGAACATCATTGAGATTGCAAATACCAATGCAATCTTAATTTTTTCTGTAGTTTTCATAATTTTGTTTTTAGTGTTGTGTTTATAGACAACGATACAAATGTAGGTTGGTCATTGAGTGTGGTTATTATAGAATTAAAGTCGTTTGTTATATAATTATAGGGTTGTAGTTGAAATAGTTTTATAGAATCGATTTGTTCTGATTACCTTTGCCAACCAAAATAAAAGAAATTGAATTTATTCCAATACACAAAAGAGTTCTCCTATAATTTAAAACTGGCTTTTCCCGTTATTTTGGGAATGCTGGGGCATACCTTGATAGGAATAGTAGATAATTTTATGGTTGGAAACCTTGGTTCCACCGAGCTGGCGGCGGTTTCGCTGGGCAATAGTTTTATTTTCATAGGAATGTCGTTGGGAATTGGATTTTCCACGGCCATCACGCCTTTGATAGCAGAAGCCGATGCCGAAAAAAACGACAAAAAAATCCGAACTACTTTTCACCACGGATTGTTGTTGTGTACGCTTTTGGGAATAGCCATTTTTATCTTGATTGTTTTGGCTAAGCCAATAATGCGCTTGATGAACCAACCCGAAGCGGTTGTCGAATTGGCCGCACCTTATATTGATTGGGTTGCGTTTTCGTTGATTCCGGTTATTATTTTCCAAGGATACAAGCAATTTGCTGACGGTTTGTCGCAAACCAAATATTCGATGTATGCCATTTATTTGGCCAATGTGGTTCACGTTTTCTTTAATTATGTGTTGATTTATGGAGTTTGGGGTTTTCCAAAATTTGGAATTCTTGGAGCGGCATTGGGAACCGTGATTTCTAGAATTATGATGGTGGTTTTTATGCACTACATCCTTCGACAAAATTTAGCTTTCAAACGATATTTCAAGAATTTTACCTTCAAGGAAATCAAGAAATCTATTTTGAAGAAAATCATTAATCTGGGATTGCCATCCGCGATGCAAATGTTGTTTGAGGTGACTTTATTTACGGCGGCAATATGGCTTTCGGGTTCGCTGGGCAAGAACAGTCAGGCGGCGAATCAGATTGCGTTGACACTGGCTTCTTCTACTTTTATGGTGGCAATGGGTTTTAGTGTGGCGGCAATGATTCGAGTTAGTAATGCCAAAGGGATGAAAGATTACAAGCAATTAATTACCGTGGCCCGCTCCATTTTTTTATTGGCCATTATGGTCGAAATTTTCTTTGCACTTGTTTTCGTGGTTTCGCATAATTTCTTGCCGCATTTATTTTTGAACATATCCGATGCTTCTCAACAATTTGACAATACTGAAATAATATTTATTGCCTCCAAACTGCTTTTAGTTGCGGCTGTTTTTCAAATTTCTGATGGAATTCAAGTGGTTGTTTTGGGAGCTTTGAGAGGTTTGCAAGACGTGAAAATTCCAATGTACATTACTTTCGTGGCTTATTGGGTTGTGGGATTTCCAATTTCCTATTATTTGGGAAAACATACAAATTTGGGAGCAACCGGAATTTGGATTGGGCTTTTGGCTGGATTAACGGCGGCAGCTTTATTTTTGTATATTCGCTTTGCGAGATTGACCAAAAGATTGGTATTGGAAAACCTGTAAATTTTTTTAAGTTTTTTCTTAAAATAATGTAACTTCTAATTTAGTTTCACGTATAATCATCGAACAAATTAATTTTTAAAAAAAATGATACTATTAATTATTATTGGGGTTATATTACTGATTGTAAGTTTTGCTGTAAAAAGCAATGCCAGCAATCCGTTTTTCAAGTTTTCGAATACGCTTAAAATGATTGGGGTTGTTGTAATTGCATTGGGGATTTTTTCATCGATGTTCAAGCAAATTGATGCTGGAAAAGTGGGGGTTAAATCACTTTACGGAAGTGTTCAATCCGACGTTTTGGAAAGTGGATTGCATTTGATAAATCCGCTTTTGGACGTAACGGATTTTGACATTCAAACCCAGAATTACACGATGTCTGCCGATCATAGTGAGGGTGCGCAAGAAGGCGATGATGCCATTCGTGTCTTGTCGAATGATGGATTGGAAGTGGTTATTGATTTAACCGTTTTGTATAAAATTTCACCTACGGATGCACCAAAAATATTCAAACAAATTGGCGTAAATTATACGGATAAAATTGTGCGTCCCGTTACCAGAACCCGTATTCGTGACAACGCTGTTTATTATGACGCCGTGGCTTTATATTCAACAAAAAGAAACGAATTTCAGCAACGAATTTTCAAAACTATCGAAGCCGATTTTAAAACTAGGGGATTGATTTTAGAGCAATTATTGATTCGAAACATCAATCTTCCCGCTTCTGTCAAAACGACTATCGAAAGCAAAATCAACGCAGAACAAGATGCACAAAAAATGCAGTTTGTTTTGCAGAAAGAAAAACAAGAAGCCGAAAGAAAACGGGTGGAAGCTCAAGGTATTGCCGATTATCAAAGAATTATTTCTACGGGACTAACCGATAAGCAATTGCAATACGAACAAATTAAAGCGCAAAAAGAAATCGCAACATCTCCAAATACCAAAATTATTTTTATGGGAAAAGGAAGTGCACCAGTAATTTTGTCTGACAAATAGTTTTTTTCGGTTAATCGGTTATTTGTTTAATCGGTTAATCGAATAACCAAATAACCGATTAAACAATTAAAAATGGAATTACCAAAATTTTTACTAGGCGACAACACTGATTTTCCCGATGATATTTTCATCATTCATTTGGATTATCCAAGATTCATCATCAATCTAAAAGACGATGAAGTGGAATTTATGGAAGAAGCCGAAGACCTTGACGAAGCCGAATTAAATGCCGAAATGGAAGGACTTATCGTTGAAGCCAATGATTTTTATGACCGCGAAATGGAACGTTACGAGAAAGAGTAATAAATGCATTAAATTTATTTATGAAAAATTTGTTTTTTTTTATTTTAGGAATGTATCTTGTTGGTAAAGGTTTTTATAAATTTTTCCCTTTTAATTTGAAATCAATTTCCGAAAGTAACACAGCCTATGACTTAGGTCATAACGTCGGTTATTTTATTGGTAAAACGGGTGGGATTGTACTAGGGATCTTAGTAATTAAATATGCTTATGAAATGTATTTTGAAGAAAAAAAACTGGAGTAAAAATTTAAGCACGATATTTTTCCAACAATAATTGAGCGGCTGCGAAAGGTGATAATTCATTGTTTTGCACCGCTTTTTTTGTGGAATCCAAAAGATTTTGAATTTCAGGATGATTGTAAAAGTTAGTTTTCAATTGCTCGTTGATGGTTTCCAACATCCAATATTGATTCTGCTCTTTTCGTTTTTCGAAGAAATAATTATTTCCTTTTGTGAGTTCAATAAACTTTAAAATTGTTTCCCAAACTTCCGGAATTCCTTCGTGAGTTATGGCGCTGCAAGTGGCAGTCGTTGGTATCCAACCCGATTTCTTGGCGGGAAATAAATGCAAAGCCCTGCTGAATTCCGCTTTTGCCAAATTTGCTTTTTTGATATTGTCGCCATCCGCTTTGTTGATGATGATGGCATCGGCCATTTCCATAATCCCCCGTTTGATGCCTTGCAGTTCGTCGCCGGCACCGGAAATTTTCAACAGTAAAAAGAAATCCACCATTCCGTGAACGGCGGTTTCGCTTTGTCCAACGCCAACGGTTTCTATGAGTATCGTGTCAAAACCAGCAGCTTCACAAAGCGTGATGGCTTCCCTGGTTTTTCGAGCCACGCCACCCAAAGTTTCTCCCGAAGCTGAAGGCCTGATAAAGGCATTGGGGTCTTTTACCAATTCTTCCATTCGGGTTTTGTCTCCCAAAATGCTCCCGTGCGAAATTGTGCTGCTGGGATCAACGGCTAAAACGGCCACTTTTTTCCCCAAGGAAGTCAAATATTTCCCAAAAGATTCTATAAAAGTACTTTTTCCAACACCGGGAACTCCCGTGATTCCTATCCGAACCGATTGATTGGCGTGTGGCAAGCAGGCAGTAATCACTTCATTGGCTTTCGCCAAATGGTTGACGTTGGTGCTTTCGACCAAAGTAATCGCTCGACTCAAAGCAGAAATGTTTTTAGACAAAATCCCGTCAATCAACTCTTTTGAAGAAGGTTGTGTTTTTCTATATTTCTGGACTTGGTTGACTGCTTTTGAACTGATGGATTCTGGTTGGGAAACACCAGGTTTTTCGTGTAAACTACTCGTATGTTGTTTTTTATTGGTCAAAATTACTTGTTTGAGTAGTAAAAGTAGTGAAAACAAAAACAGTTTCAAAAAGCACGGCTTAATGAAACTGTTTTATTAAAAATTGTGATATTAATTTAGTAGGCTGCCGTAAAACGAACCTGGTGGTGTTTTGGAGTTTCCACTTCGTCGGCAATGACAACGGCCAAATCTTCCACCGACAAAATGCTTCGTTGTTCATCATTAAAAATAGGATTTTCCAATCCCAAACGGTACTTTCCGGTTCTTCCTGTTTTGGTTCCCTGATGCATTTCGATGGCTGGACTGAAAAAAGCCCAATCCAAGTCTTTTTCTTCTTTAATAATATTCAAATAATCCCTTGCGGCATTTGCCCCGTCAAATATTTCTTTTGGAAATTCAGGAGTGTCAATCAATTGTAGATTGGGTGCAATGTATAAACTTCCCGCTCCACCAATGGTGATAAACCTTTTTACTCCTGATTTTTTCACCGCTTCCTGAATGGCTTTTGCCCCAGATATGGAATCGTTATAAATGTTTGGATTGGTCCATCCTGGATTGTAGGCACTCACAACAATATCATTTCCAGCAAGGATTTTAGATAATTCTTCAATGTTGTTTACGTCTGCTTTTTGCCAATTGATGTTTGGTTTTTCATCTTTTTTTGGATTTCTGGCTATGGCCGTAATTTCGTGGTTTCTGCTGGCCAATTCGTTCAAAATGCTGGAACCTACAAATCCAGTGGCTCCAATAATTGCGATTTTCATAATGGTATGTATTTATAAGTAATAAAAAATGTTACAGTTTTGTTCAAAAAAAAGTTTAAAATTGGTTCGAAAAATCTTCCAATGAAATACCTTTCAATTGCAGGCTAATTTTCTCGTTGATATCCTCGTATAAATTCTCCAAATTTTCATTGATTTTTTTCCCAACAGGGCATTTGGGGTTAGGTGTGTTTTTTGAAAAGCCCAATGATACTGTTTCAAAAGTTATTTTGTAAATGGCATCCAATGAAATACTGGAAGCCGATTTGGATAGTTTTGTGCCTCCATTTTTACCTTCCTTGCTTTCTACAATATTGTTTTTCTTCAGGTTGGCAATTTCTTTCCTGACCAAAACCGGGTGCAAGTTCATGCTTCCCGCTATAAATTCAGAGGACAAATAGTCGTCCGGGAATTTGGAGAGCAGTGTAAGGATGTGAATGGTTATTGCAAATTTGCCTGAAATCATACTGTAATAAAATATGTTACAAATATACGGCTAAAATTAATATGAACAAGTTTTTTTGTTTTTTTAATTGACATAAATGCGGATTTATCTGTTTTCAAAATAAATTTAAGTGGTATTTTTGCACCCAATCCAGCACTATGAACAACTTTGTCCTGATTATTGTTTTCTTGTTTCTTGGAATTGTTTTGCAAAAGATAAAACGTTTTCCAACTGATATTTATAAATTATTCAATAAAATTGTAATATACCTTTGTCTTCCTTCATTGGCACTTTACTACATTCCAAAAATAAAATTAGACACTAATTTATTGTTTCCCATAGGAGTTACTTGGATTAGTTTTACAACAGCCATTTTGTTTTTTGGTTTGTTGGGAAAAAGAATGGGATGGTCCCGAAAATTGACGGGATGCCTGATTATGACTGCGGGTTTTAGCAATACTTCTTTTTTGGGTTTTCCAATTATTCAGGCCTTGTATGGCGAAGAAGGATTGAAAATGGCCATCGTTGTCGACCAGCCGGGAACCTTTGTGGTGCTTTCCACTTTGGGAGTTGTTATTGCGACTTTGTATTCTACAGGGAATCCAAACGGATTTTATATTGCCAAAAAAATTATCTTTTTTCCTCCATTTATAGCTTTTTTATTGGCTTGTTTTATGAATGTTTTTCAATTTGATTTTCATCAATACATCCAGTTTGGTTTGCAGAAAATAGGCAGTGTAATGACACCTCTGGCAATGCTTTCCGTGGGGTTGCAATTGCATTTTGACAAGAAGAGCAAGCATTGGAAATTCTTGAAATTGGGACTTTTCTATAAATTAATTTTGACACCGGCACTAATCTATTTTTTGTATGTGGTTGTTTTTGACCAGCATTCCAAAATGATTCAAGTTTCGATAATGGAGGCTGCGATGGCGCCCATGATTTCGTCAAGTATTATTGCTGCTTCCCATGGTTTGAAACCCAGATTGTGCAGTATGATGATTGGTTTTGGCATACCGATTTCTTTTGTTACCTTGGTGTTTTGGTATTTTGTGGCGAGTTATCTTTGAAGAAATTAACCGGTTTTTTTTTGTTTTATTTGGAGGGTAAATCCATGATTAATCGTAATGATGTCTGCATTTTACAATTTGTATTTCATCTTCCAAATACCGATAAATTAATCGATGTTCATCATCAATGCGGCGTGACCAAAAACCAGCATATTTGTGTTTTAAAGGTTCGGGTTTGCCTATTCCTTCAAATGGTGTGCGAGAAATATCCTTGAGCAATTCGTTGATTTTTTTTACCTTTTTCTTGTCGATTTTCTGCCAATACAAATAATCCTCCCAGGATTCATCCACGAAGACATATCTCATATTATTCTTCTATTAAATCTTTGGCGAAAGATTGGTTGTTTTTCAATTTTTCGATAGCGGCATCAAGACGTTTTTCATTGAGGCGTGACGATAATTCGTAATTTGTTGCCATCAGAGAATTATATTCTTCCAATGATATTACTACAATACCCGAATCTTTTCCTCTGTTAATGATAAGAGTCTCAAAATTCTTCGCCACTGCATCAAAGTATGATTTAATATCTTTTCTAAAATCTGAAATATTGGTAATTACCATAACTGTATTTTTTATGTACAAATATATGTACAATATTTGGTAATTTTTTATAAGATGGTGTTAAATTGTAATAAGTAATTTTATTAAATTCAAATTCTTGATTATTTCAAAATAAGGCTTAATATGTCTCGGAGTTATATGGTTGAAAAAAATCAAACCAACTTATTTATTTTGGCATATTGCAACAGCATCACGGTTTTGGCATCCTTGATTTCTCCCGTTGCAATCATGGCATAAGCTTCGTCGAAAGGCAGTTCCATCACTTCAATATGTTCCTGTTCGGCATCTAGTCCGCCGCCTTCGTGTACTTTCATGGTCTCGTCATATTCGCCCACAAATAAATACAAAATCTCGGTCACGGCACCTGGCGACATATAGGTTTCCATAACTTTCTGGACTTTTGCTATGCGATATCCGGTTTCTTCTTCGGTTTCTCGAATGATGCATTGTTCGGGATGGTCTTTGTCCAACAGTCCTGCACAAACTTCAATCATCATTCCTGTTTTGTTGCCGTTGAGGTAGGACGGCAATCGAAACTGGCGCGTCAAAATCACGGTTTTTTGAATCGAATTGTAAAGCAAAATAGCAGCACCGTTTCCTCGGTCATAGACTTCCCGAATGTGGGTTTCCACGTTCTTATCCTCTTCTTGGTAATCGTAAGTTACTTTGTTTAAAATATACCAATTGTCTGAAAGCAATTCGGTTTTTTGGATAGTTATTTTTGGGTTGTTCATTTATTCTGATTGTAAAGGGTTGTAAAAAAAACGTCCCGATAAATCGAGACGCTTAAGTTATTATTTTAAAATTGTCTGCTTTCTGTCTGGTCCAACAGAAACAATTTTTATTGGCACTTCAACAGCCGCTTCAATAAATTCGATGTATTCTTTCAACTCGATTGGCAATTCTTCGTAAGTGGTCATTCCAGTCAAATCAGCTTGCCATCCTTTGAATTCTTTGTAAACGGGAGTCACGTTTTCTGGTTCGATATTGTAAGGGAAATGAGAAATGTTTTTTCCTTTATAGTTGTATTCCGTGCACACTTTCAATGTTGGAAATCCTGAAAGCACGTCGCCTTTCATCATCATCAATTGCGTAACACCATTGATTTGAACGGCATATTTCAAGGCCACCAAATCCAACCATCCGCAACGTCTTTGTCTTCCTGTTACAGAACCAAATTCATTTCCAACACTTGCCATTGTAGCACCATCTTCGTCAAAAAGTTCTGTTGGGAAAGGGCCGCTTCCCACACGGGTTACATACGCTTTGAAAATTCCGTAAACATCTTTGATTTTGTTTGGGGCAATTCCTAAACCGGTACAAGCACCAGCTGCAGTAGTATTCGATGAAGTCACAAACGGATAAGTTCCAAAATCAACATCAAGCAACGAACCTTGGGCTCCTTCACACAAAATTGATTTTCCTGCTCTTTGTGCTTGATTGATGTATTCTTCGCTGTCTATGAAATCTATTTTTTTCAATTCTTCGATAGATTCAAAGAATTCTTTTTCCATTTCTTCTAAATTGTACTGGATGTCAACATCGTAGAATGCAATCATTTCTTCGTGTTTGTTAGCCAAAGCACGGTATCTTTCCTTGAAATCTTCCAATTCGATATCGCCAACACGAATTCCGTTTCTACCGGTTTTGTCCATATAAGTTGGGCCAATTCCTTTAAGAGTGGAACCAATTTTGGCTTTCCCTTTTGAAGCTTCGGAGGCTGCATCCAGCAAACGGTGTGTCGGTAAAATTAAGTGTGCTTTTCTGGAAATAATCAATTTGGATTTGACATCCATATTGAATTTGGCCAATCCTTCGATTTCTTTTTGAAAAACAACAGGGTCAATAACTACTCCATTTCCAATGATGTTGATGGCAGTTTTGTGAAAAATCCCGGAAGGAATGGTTCTAAGAACGTGTTTTATTCCGTCAAATTCTAAAGTGTGTCCTGCATTTGGCCCTCCTTGAAAGCGGGCAATAATGTCGTATTTTGAAGTAAGAACATCAACTATTTTTCCTTTTCCTTCATCTCCCCATTGTAATCCTAGTAATAAATCTGCGGTCATTCTATTTGTTGTTTGTAGTTAATTTGCGTGTTATTTTTTTCTTTTTGTTCCGTATAAGTATAAGGAGTGATGCGTGATATCGATATCAAATATTTCCTCCATTGTTTGTTTGATTGTTTGTATTCTGGGATCGCAAAATTCGATTACCTCGCCGGTATCGGTCATTATGATGTGATCGTGTTGTTTGTCGAAATATGATTTTTCGTAATGCGCCTGATTTTGTCCAAATTGGTGTTTTCGAACCAAACCGGATTCCAAAAGAAGTTCAATTGTGTTGTACAGCGTAGCTCTACTCACACGATAATTTTTGTTTTTCATTTTGATATACAGGTTTTCTATATCAAAATGCTCTTCGCTGTCATAAATTTCTTGAAGTATAGCGTAGCGTTCAGGCGTTTTGCGGTGTCCGTGAGATTCAAGATAGAGTGTAAAAACATTTTTTACAATTTCTTGATTGTTACTATTATTGGATGAAATTTGTGTCATATCCTGCAAAGATAAATTTTATTTTTTAGTTTGAAAGTTTAAAAGTTTAGAAACTAAATCTTAAACCAAACAGTTTCAATTTTTTTTGTTAGTTTTTATACTCTCGGGTTACTTTTTCGATGCCGTCAATTTTCTTGATGTTGTCCATTAATCGTTTCAAGATGGTGTTGTTTTGCACGATTACGGCTATTTGTCCGTTGAATATTCCGGCATCTCCACTCAGGGATATGCTTTGAATGTTTACGTTCATGTTATCCGAAATTACCTTGGTCAATTTGTTGGTAAGCCCCATGGTGTCCATTCCCGTAATATGTAAAATTGCCTTAAATTCTTGTTGCGATGAGTCGATCCATTTGGCCATAATAATTCTATAGGCATAATTGGATTGCAGGCTTATGGCATTCGGACAGTCTTTTTTGTGCACTTTTATTCCTTCGTTTATGGTGATGAAGCCAAAAACTTCGTCACCGGGAATGGGGTTGCAACAGCTGGATAATTTATAATCCAATTTGTCTTGGTCAGCACCAAAAACCAGCATGTCGTAATTATTGTTCAGTACTTGTTTGTGAATGTCTTCATTGGCCGTACTTGCGGAACGCTTGATTTTGCTTTTGAAAAAATTGATGAAGGTGTTGCTTTTTTGGGCAGCATAATCTTTTAATTGTTGGTTTTCGATAGCGCCAATTCCAACACGGTAAAATAAATCCAGACTCGTTTTTAGTTTGAAAAAATTGACTAATTCGTTGACAACGGATTCGCTAAGAGTAATTTTTAAGTGTTTTAATTTTCGAGTAAGTATTTCTTTTCCTTCTTCGGCAATTTTTTTGGTGTTTTCGTTTAGAACATTTTTTATTTTATTTTTTGCTCTTGAAGTCGTCACATAATCCAGCCAGTTGATGGTTGGTTTTTGGTATTGCGAGGTAATTATTTCAATCTGGTCGCCACTTTTTAATTCGTGATTCAGGGGAACTAATTTCCCGTTGACACGAGTTCCTCTAGTACGAATACCAACTTCGGAATGGATACTGAAGGCAAAATCAAGTGAAGTGGCTCCTTTGGGCAACGATTTTATTTCTCCTTTTGGCGTGAACACGAAGATTTCCTTGGAATATAAATTCATTTTGAAGTCTTCCACAAAATCCACTGCGTTCATTTCAGGATTTTCTAAAGCTTCTTTGAGTAAATTTAGCCAGGCATCCAATCCGCTGTCTTCCGATCCTCCTTGTTTGTATTTGTAATGCGCTGCATATCCTTTTTCGGCAATTTCATCCATGCGTTCGCTTCGAACCTGTACTTCGACCCAACGACCTTTTGGTCCCATAACCGTGATGTGCAAGGCTTCGTAACCCGTAGTTTTTGGCGATGAAATCCAGTCGCGTAAACGGCTCGGACTTGGACGGTAATGGTCTGTCACGATGGAATATATTTTCCATGCCAAGAATTTTTCCTCGTGAGGACTTGATTTGTAAACAATTCGCAAAGCAAATTTATCGTAAACTTCATCGAAACCCACGCCTTGAGCTTTCATTTTTCTATAAATGGAATAAATGGATTTTGGTCTTCCTTTTATGATATAATCCATTTTTTCGTCGTCCAATGCTTTTTTTAGAACATCAGAAATGTCTTTTATGTAGGCATCTTGCTCTTCTTTGGTTTCTTTTAACTTGCTTACAATGTCATTGTAAATTTCGGGTTCCGTATATTTTAACCCCAAATCTTCCAGTTTGTTTTTTATTTTATATAGGCCCAAACGATGTGCCAATGGTGCATAAATGTATAAAGTTTCGGAGGCAATTTTGACCTGTTTAAAATCTTCCATTGTGTCCAAAGTTTGCATATTATGCAATCTATCGGCAATTTTTATCAGAATTACTCGCACATCATCGTGAAGTGTCAACAGCATTTTTCGAAAATTCTCGGCTTGCATGGAAACGTTCATTTCCTTTTGCACTTTCGAAATCTTGGTCAATCCTTCCACCAGTTGAGCCACTTTTGGATTGAACATTTTTTCGATATCCTCTATGGTTATTGGTGTGTCTTCGACCACGTCATGCAGCAAGGCTGCTGCAATGGCGGTAGCACCCAAACCTATTTCCGAAGCCACAATTTTGGCCACGGCAATGGGATGGAAAAAGTAGGCTTCACCTGATTTTCTTCTTTGGTCTTTGTGGGCGTCCATAGCGACGTCAAAAGCCTTTCGAATCAGTTTCTTGTCTTCGGGACTCAACGTTTGATAACTGATGCGAAGTAACTCTTTGTATTCCTGGAGGATTGCCTTGTTTTCTTTTTCGAAATCTATTTCTAACATATAATAAGGGTGTTCAATTTTTAAATTTAGGCATTAGGAATGAGAAAAACAAATGCTTAATTTGAATTGTAATTATTTGAAAAGGGTTGTTACTGAACTCTAATTAGATCTAAATCCTGAAAATCATAACTAAAGTCTGTTAAATCGGATATGGGTTTCATTTTAATTTGAATTGATTTTCCAGTTTCATCCATTTCAAATAATAAAAAAGCATCCGCATTGAAACTTCGATTATTCCATTTTACGGTAAATGTATTGTCTTTGTAAAAGAAAACTTCACCAACAAGTTTTGGCGATCGAATGGATTTAAATAACAATTTTCCTTTTTTTTCAAAAAGTTCAATTTTTCCAAACCAATTGTCAACATACAAACCTGTATATTTTTTATAATCGATTTTTAGCTTTTCTTTTTGATTTTTGGCAATGGTAGCCCAAACTTCATTGGTGGTTTTATCGGCTTCGGCGATGTTGTCTTTTTCTCTTTTGCTGTAGATTTCTACATAATTGGTGTACGGAATATCAAGATAACTGTCTTTGATGGTATTGGTAATAGCGGTAAATGCTGCTCCTGATTGTTGATTGGTCAACACCACAATTCCCAAATTCAATTCTGGAAACAAGGTGGTTTGAGTCACAATTCCTTCCAATCCACCAGTGTGGGTCACTTGTTTGTAGCCTTTGACATCACTCAAAAACCAACCGAGTCCGTAGCCGCTAAAGTGCGTGTTATAAGGAGGTTTTGTGTTGGCGGGAATGATGGTTTGAAGACTCCACATTTCGTTTTGTTCCTTTTTAGAAAACAATTGGAGTTGGTTTTCGGAACCATATTTTCCGTTTTGCAATTGCACAATCATCCATTTGCCCAGATCATTTACATTCGAATAAATTCCGGCTGCAGCATCGAAAGTCTGATTTTTATAGCGCGAAATTATTTTGAGTTTTCCATCGGTAGGAACGTGTGGAGCAATAACATTTGAAGTGTCTTTCAATCGTACAAAAGAAGCAGCACTATGATTCATTTCCAAAGGTTTCATAATGCGTTCTTCAATAAAATCGCACCACGATTTTCCACTCACTTTCGCAATAACTTCGCCCGCCACGATGTACAATAAATTGTCGTAATCGTATTTGGTTCTAAAAGCCGAAACAGGTTTCAAGTACTGTAAATTATGAATAATATCCGTCGTTTTAAAGTCGCTTCCGTCAGGCCAAATCATCAAATCGCCTGCGCCAAGCCCCAATCCACTGCGATGTGTCACTAAATCCCGAATAGTAAATTCGTTGGTTACATAGTCGTTATACATTTTGAAATCGGGAAGATATTGGGTCACTTTATCGTCCCATTTTATTTTTTTTTCATCGACCAACATGGCCAAAGCAGCAGTCGTAAAAGCTTTGCTGTTCGAAGCAATTCCAAACAAGGTGTTGGCATCGACTTTCTCTTTGGTAAGCATCGATTTTATTCCATAACCTTTGGCAAGAACCACTTTTCCGTCTTTGACAATCGCAACGGCGATTCC
This sequence comes from Flavobacterium limnophilum, assembly GCF_027111315.2. Lineage (GTDB taxonomy): Bacteria > Bacteroidota > Bacteroidia > Flavobacteriales > Flavobacteriaceae > Flavobacterium > Flavobacterium limnophilum. Next base: position 447,441 of record NZ_CP114289.2, read on the forward strand.
GGGAACATTGAAGCTTTTTAATGTGTTTTCGACCAATTCGTCAACTTGTTTTTCGCTTATTTGTGCAAATGAGTTACAAGCAATAAACAATAACAATAAGGCAATTAATTTTTTCGTATTCATTTTTTAATTCTAAGTTTCTATAATCTGTCGTCTTCCATCTGTGATCCTGAGCGTAGTTTAAGGACTTCTTCCAACTCCCATCTTCCAACTCCCAACTAAAACCCTCTCTGTCTTTTGGCTTCGAAAATCAAAATGGCTGCGGCAACCGAAACGTTCATGCTGTCGATTTCGCCCTGCATCGGGATGATGATGTTTTGTGTGGCGGCATCTCGCCATTCTTGGGTCAGTCCTGTGGCTTCGGTTCCAACAACCAAAGCGGTCGGATTGGTGTAATCTTGGGTGTGATAGGAAGTTGAATTTTGCAAAGTCGCACAATAAATATGGATGTTTTGTTCTTTCAAGAAGGCAATAATTTCGGTTGTTGTTCCTGTTGCAATTTGGTTGGTAAACAAACAACCCACGCTGGAGCGAACAATATTCGGATTGTACAAATCACTTTTGGGATTGGCAATAATCACGGCATCGAGATTGGCTGCATCGGCAGTTCGCAATAAAGCACCAATATTTCCTGGTTTTTCAGGAGCTTCGGCAACGAGAATCAAAGGATTTTCAGATAATTTCAAATCCGATAACTGCAGGGATTTGGTTTTGGCTACAGCCAAAATGCCTTCGGTAGTATCTCTGTAAGCCAGTTTTTGATAGACTTCTTTCGAAATTTCGATCAATTCGGCAGTTCTCGAAAGTTGGTGTGCTTCTTTTTCCGAGATGATTTCGGGCAAAAACAAAATCGTTTCCATTTCGTAACCGCCTTTTAGGGCAATTTCGATTTCTCTTTTGCCTTCAATCAAAAAAGTGCCGGATTGTTTTCTTGCTTTTGCTTTTTCCTGTAAAAGCACCAAGGATTTGATGAACGGATTTTGAACCGAAGCGATTTGTTTCAATGTATAAAAGATAAGTGTTTTGAATTTGCTAAAATACTAAGATTTTTTTAAAAAGGAATTATAGAGATTGACTAAAAGAAATAGAATGATTTGGTTTATTTTTGCAAAAAAATAAATAAATCTCTGTTTTGATGTTCAAATTTTTAGAAATAATAGGTGTTGTTGCTTTTGCTATGTCGGGTTCCTTGACTGGAATGCATAAAAAATTGGATCTTTTTGGCGTTTTCGTCATTGCACTTGCCACCTCTTTTGGTGGCGGAACTTTGCGTGATGTATTGATGGGTGAAAAGGTTTTCTGGCTCAAAACTGAAAATTTGATCTATATTTATGTTGCCGTTTTGGGTTATCTATTGGCTATTTTTTTTCATAAAAAATTGGAATATTTTCGTATTTCGCTATTTTTATTTGATACAATAGGATTGGGTTTATATACCTTGGTTGGACTTGAAAAAGGTTTGGTTTTTGGATTAAATCCTGTTATATGTGTTGCATTGGGCACAATTACTGCCTGTTTTGGAGGGGTGACTCGGGATATTTTATGTGCCGAGGTGCCAAATTTATTTAAGCAGGAAATCTATGCGACCATTTGTGTGGCTGGAGGAATTGTGTTTTTTGGATTGAAAAAAATAAATATGGATAACGATATGGTGTATTTGACAACTTCGCTTTTTATTATTTCCGTCCGATTATTGGCTGTTAAATACAAATGGCAAATCAAGGCACTAAAAATCGATGAATAATGGGTTAGTATCTGTTTGCATAAATTTCAAATAGGCGCAATCAAAAATCTAAACTCTGCAACCTGAATTCTGCGATCTAAATTCTGCAATCTAAAATTAAAGAATCCCTCTCGCCTTGATTTCCAAATATTTATTGATGGTGTCCAAAGTCAGGTTTTCGGGTTGGGTGAGTACCGAATAAATCCCGTATTTTTTGAGTTCGTTGACGATTAATCGTTTTTCGAAAGAAAATTTCTCGGCGATTACTTTGTCGTAAACTTCTTGAATGTTTTCGGCTTTTTTGTTGATGAGTTCATTCAGTTCGGTGTTCTGGAAGAAAACCACAACCAACAAATGGTTTTTGGCAATCCCTTTTAAATAGGGAAGTTGGCGATGCAAACCGTCCATAGTTTCGAAATTAGTGTACAAAACAATCAAACTTCTTTGATTGATGTTTTTCTTGATGTCGGTGTACAAACGGCTGAAATCACTTTCGAAAAAATCGGTTTTGATGTTGTACAAGGTTTCCAGAATTTTGTGCATTTGTGAAGCTCGTCTTTCGGCAAAAACCCGGTTTTCCACTTTTTTGGAAAAGGTCAACATTCCCGCCTTGTCCTGTTTTTTCAAGATGACATTCGATAAAACCAGCGTGGCATTGATGGCATAATCCAGCAAACTCAGTCCGTTGAAAGGCATTTTCATCACGCGGCCTTTATCGATAATCATATAAACCGATTGCGATTTTTCGTCCTGAAATTGGTTGACCATTAAGGCATTTTTCTTGGCAGTAGCTTTCCAATTTAAGGTTCTAATGTCGTCGCCTTGATTGTATTCCTTGATTTGTTCAAACTCCATAGTGTGACCAATTCTTCGGATTTTCTTGATACCATATTGAAACAAATTGTTGGAAAAAGCCATCAAACTGTATTTTCGTAACTGAATGTAGGATGGATAAGTCGGCACCATTCTTTGATTGTCGAATTGGAATCGTCTCGAAATTAAAAATAGGGGCGAAGAAACATAAACGTTCAAATTTCCAAAATAATATTCGCCACGCTCGGTGGGACGCAAATAATATTGGATTTCTTTTTCCGAAGAGGCTTTTATTTTTTGTTTGATATTAAAATTACGAACCTGAAACTGAAACGGAATTTCGTCAATTATTTTCACCGAAATCGGAAACGTATAATAGTTTTTAATGCCAACTCTTATTTCGTTTTCATCGCCATTAGATAATTTTTCGGGCATCATTCTAGTTCCTTCGATGCCGTTTTTGGTGAAAAACAAAATCAGGACATCCAGAACCAAAAAAGTCAAAAGTACCAACAAAACATACCAAGTGGCGTTATACAAAGCGGGAAATATGAAGGATAAAACAAACAATCCCACCACGCCCAAAAGCGCATAGAAAAAGAAATTGTTGATGTATAAACTTTTTAGTAGTTTCATAAATAGAGAACTTTTTTTAGTAAATATTGTTGAGGATAATCATAATGCGTCAATTTGATTACAGATTGTCTCTACGTGGTCAAGACCATAAAGTAGTGCAGATTCATTAATATTCATCCATTGGAATAATTGTTTGATTATAGCATAATGTTCTCTTGCATAAATTGTGTCTTTTACGGGCTGACCAGCAATAAAGCATATAGGGTTCGTGATGGGCAATTCGGTTTCTTATGTCGTTGATTCTGGACAATTGATTGAATATATGAACATTATTGTATTGGGTTAGTGGAGTACTGGTTGGTTTCAAAGGAAATATTTTTAATAAAGTTTTTCCTGTGGCGGTATATTGATTTTGTGCAAACATAAATCTCCAAAATCCAAAGCCAAGTTCAGCAACCAGCTTACTGTGAGTGTAGTTGTGATTTAATTTGTAGATAGCATCATTTATATTTATACAAGTAAATTTGCATTTGATGTTATCAAAACAACCGCCTTGAGCTGCTCCATTTTGAAGCCAATCATTTCCTGTTTTTGCGATGTTGTGCTTGTTTATAGCATTTCGCAAACAAATTTCAAAACAGCAAATTACGGTAAAAAGTTCTTGGGATAACCTTAAATTCAAGCGATATAAAGTCATTGCTTTTTTTGTTGAAGCAGTTGCAGTGGTGTAGCGACTCATTCTCGCAACAGACATTATTTCTTCGAATTCTGAATATCTCATAATTTCGTTTGTTTTTTGATTTATTTGCTTATCTTTGCTGAATCTTATTCCCGATGTTTGTCCCTGAAGCAATTCAAACCGTCGGGTTTCGTTTTTTTATAAACTTTCCATTTCTACTTTTATTTAGAGAAAAGCTTATTTTTTTCTTGACATAATTTACTTTACCAAAGTTTATATTTTAAACCCACCTCAGAATCCTCAACGCTTCCCAATAAAACAAACAATCCCACCACGCCCAAAAGCGCATAGAAAAAGAAATTGTTGATGTATAAACTTTTTAGTAGTTTCATAATTTTAGTGTCTGGAAACTTGATAATTAAGGTTTTTAAATCTTTGTCAAAGTTCAAAACTTTGACAAAGATGTCGTGTAACCAGTTGTGTATTTTATTCAAGTAAATATTTTACACTTACTTGAACTTCAAATTTCACTTTTTGAAATTCAGTGTAAATTGGGTCTGTTGCTCTACTGCCATAAATACTAGACATTCCTCTTATTGTTATTCCTGGAGCTTTACCTTGCAAAGAATTAGAAATAGTATTTAAATCAGAAATATATATAGCTTTTCCAACTTTTTGAGATAATGGATGGGCCAATTTTTCGGCCGTTTGCTTTGTTTTTCTTACCGCTATTGATTTTAATGCTAAAATTAATTCTTCTTCTTTTGAATATTCAGTTCTTTCTATGTTTACATTTGAAATTCCAATACTTTCTAGTTCAGCCAATACTTTTCCTGCTGTCACTGCATCTCTGACCAGTAATGAGTACATTTTTGACTTAATAATATTTTGTCCTTTCAAAAAATAGTTTTTAAAATTGCTTGAAAAATCAAGCAAGGATAAATCTTTTTCAGTATTTATGTTTAGGCTTTTAAGAGTAGCTTCAATCATTTTTTCTTGGTCTTCTACTGATTTTTTATTCTTGCTGTCAGCTTCGTTCAGATTTATCGATATAAAAATTTTATCTGGTATTACCAATGTATCTGCATTAGCAACTGTCTCAATAAATGGTTGGTCAATATAATTCTTTTGGGCAAATGTTGTAGTTTGAGTGACCAAAATGATAAGTAATAGAAGGATTTTTTTCATAGCTGGAGTTGTTAGCTTGTTAATACGCAAAATATTTATTAAACTTTATAATTATTAAATTAAGAAACTAGTAATCACCTCGGAATCTCCACACTTTCCAAAATCTGCTTGATTATTTCGATACTTGTAATTCCTTCCATTTCGCGTTCTGGCGTTACGATGACACGGTGTTGCAACACAGGAATAGCAGCTTCCTTGATGTCTTCTGGAGTCACGAAATCACGTCCGCGAATGGCAGCAAAACCTTTGGCGGCATTCAAAATCGCTATTGAAGCACGAGGCGAAGCACCGAGATACAAAAAGGCATTTTCACGGGTGTTAATCACGATTTTGGCAATGTATTCCAGCAGGTTTTGTTCGACGATAATTTGTTTGACCAGAGCTTGATAGTATTTGATTTCTTCCGAAGAAAGCAAGGTTTTGATGTTGTCGAGTTTTCCTTGGTTTTGGAGTAAATGTTCTCTTTGGATAATCAGGATTTCCTCGTCCATTTTTGGATAATCGATAGAAATTTTGAACAGAAAACGGTCTAATTGCGCTTCCGGCAAACGATAGGTTCCTTCTTGTTCGATTGGGTTTTGTGTTGCAATGACCAAAAATGGCGTGTCCAAAACGTATGTTGTACCATCGATGGTGATTTGGCGTTCTTCCATTACTTCAAAAAGTGCGGCTTGTGTTTTTGCCGGCGCTCGATTGATTTCGTCAATCAAAATCAAGTTGGAAAAAATAGGGCCTTTTTTGAATTCAAATTCTGATTTTTTCAAGTCGAAAACCGAGGTTCCCAAAATGTCCGAAGGCATCAAATCGGGCGTAAATTGGATTCGGCTGAAGCCAATGTTCAAGGTTTTGGACAACAATTTAGCAGTAATCGTTTTGGCTACACCGGGAACACCTTCGAGCAAAACGTGACCGTTAGACAAAATAGCGACCAGCAATTGATCGATCATTTTACTTTGTCCCACGATAACGGTTCCGAGTTCCTGTTTGATGGTGTTGATGCTTTCCAAAAGCGGTTCCAAGTTAATTCGAGATTGAAAATTTACGTTTTCGGTAGGATTTTCAGAGTTGGTTATTTCTTCCATATATTTTTGTTTTTTTAGCCACGAATTACACGAATTGTTTGTCGTTTTAAATTACACAAATTCCTATTTAGGTGGAAATAAAATTTGTGTAAATTCGTGTAATTCGTGGCTGAATTTTTATTTTTTAATTAGTTCATTATTTTTTCTATCGCATTATTAATTTGCAGCAAATCATCTTCGATGCTTATGTAATTATTTTTTCGATAGGCTTTTATCAAAGACACCACATTTTGAATGTCTTCTGATTTTTTTCCTGATTTATGATGCAATTTTTTGATAAAATCATCGTCTAATTTATGCGTGTCAATCAAATATTCGTTGCGAATTTTTTCGAGAAAATAAATAATTTTTTTGTCGATAATGTTGTTGTGGTCGCCTTCCTGATAATACAAATTCCCGATGGTTTTCGTGAAATCGACCGTGGTGTTGGCTAATGGTTTGATGATGGGAACGACTCTTTGTTTTCGTTTGGCATTGAAAAAGATGAAAACAAGCATTCCCATCAAGAAAATATACCAAGCCCATTTGAGCGCCGGTTGACTCAAAATATAACGCATTGGCGAATCTGAAATCACTTCTCCAGTTTGATCTTTGGTGCACCAAAACACTTTTCCTTCAGGGATGTAAGACAAGACTTTTTCGGCATATTCGTGATGATTTCCTTTCAATAAATGAAAATTGGTAAACGCCACGGGTTGGGTGTGCAAATAAAATACACCACTTTTGTAGTTGACTTTTATGAAATTCACTCTGGTGCTGTCGCCATTTTGATAGCCCAAAACAGTTGTGTTCAGGGTGTCAATTTTAGAAAAATAATTGTTGTTGACGCCTTCGGTGATTTTGTATTTTTGATTTCCGAGTTTTTTGTTGGCGACCCAATTGTAGATGCTGTCCGAGTATTTGTATTCGCTGTCCATTTTCAGGTTCAAACTGTCCAATAAGGCATTCGGAATCATTTCGGAACTGATAAAAGCATTGTTTCCGTGATTGACAAAGGAGCAAATTTCGGTAATCGATGCTGCGTCTAAATTCGAAATTTTGGAAATGCTTAGAAAAGTTCCCTTTATTCGGTAATCGTTTACGAGCGTGTCATAGTCAAATTTACTGTCGAAATATTCATAAGGAGTCGTGTTGAATTTCCTGATTTTTTGACCTTTCAAAAGTGACTCAATTTCCTGGTCGAAAACATACATTCCGTAAGGAATTTTGTCTTTGAGGGAAAAGGTTGGTGTCCAATCAATGGGTTTCGGGCGATTGCTGTCGATTACAACAATAGCCGCAATGAGCAACACCAAAAGAGCGATGTAGATTTTCAGCGTTTTATCCATTGTTGATTTTTTTTATTGATTTTTCGAAAGCGTTTTTGGCTTTTGTAAAAGTGGCTTCGTCCAATTCGAATTCTCCATACCAAATATTATTGTATAAATACGATAAATACGCAAAATCCTCTTTTTGGGCTTCGTCTTTTATTTCATATAGATAATCGGAGTTGGTTTTTTCGACATCCCATTCGATGAGTTGTTTTTCGGACATTTTTTTGAGCAACCAAAGGTAATAATAGCGAATAGTCAATCGATTTTCGCCCGATTCTAGGCTTTTTTGAATGAGTTTTTCGAAATCTACCAAATGAAGGTTTTTCTCGATTTCGTCATAATTGATGATTTTTCTATCGGAATTTTTGCCAAAAATCCATTGTCCCTCCTTGTTCATTATGGCTTTTACGATCATGTAAATTACGGCGACAACAATAAGAATTGCGATGGTTCGGAGTAAAATATTCACAAAATTTGCAGCTGATTTGCTATCCGTAAAGCTGAATATATTCTTGAAGAAGTTGGCCAGCCATTCTTTGAACCGATCCCAGGCATTTTTCTCGGGCGTTTTAAATTCGTAGATAAATTCCTTGTCGGTGTACTTGGTTTTGAAATTTTTGGCAAACGGTTTTAGTGCGACAAAAGCCGAATCGACAACGATATCTTTTTCTGTAAAAACGATTTTTTCTTTTTTAGCTACAGCCAACGAGTCTTTGGCTCCAACATTGGAACAAAAGAAAAACAGTATTATAATGAGGATTTTATTCAAGGTCAGTGCCAATTAAATCGATTTGACTTTTGGTGGAATTGTTTTCTTTTTCTTCCTGCAAACCATAATAAATAAGTCCTTGATTGACGAGAATAAAATTATTGAAAATGTAACTCAACAAGACCGAGAACACCATTATCACGGCAAATAGAATTCCCATTGTCGAAAAAGTGTCGGTTCGTGAAGTTTGAGATTGTATGTCTTGAGTGGAAACAAACATCCAAATTATGCTGATTACATAAGGAATCATCGTGATAAATCCTTGTATGATTTGGACCAACATCATCATTAGAAATGTGGTCCCCACGATAGTCCAAAATTGTTGCTTGACTAAGCCAAATCCATTGGATAAAGCCGTAAAATAACCAACATCTTTCAGAATATATTCATAGTAAGACAACGTAATCCAAGATATGAAAGCCGAGCCCACAATGATGATCAGCGGAATCCCGATGAGTATCAAACAGAGGAAAACAAGCACGCCAAAAACGATGAAGGCCAGAGGCATTATAATGAATATACTTCCCAACAAGAACATAATCATTTTTCCAATATTTGCTTTCAAACCGCCCATAATTTCTTGGATTGCAAAAGCATTGCCGTTTGTTTTTTCTACAAGTCCCAAATAAATCACCGGATAACTGATATTGAGCATCGACAAAACGACAATTAGTAGAAAAGTGATGATGAAACCTCCTGCAATGAGAGCCATATTATTGTTGAAATAGGCCATCAGGTAGTTTGGATTATTCTTCATATTGGTTATTCCGGAGAAAAGCACTTCCATATAAACTTTGGAAATAAAATAAATCAAAACAACCAATACCATCAAGAAAATACCGTTGATGACAAAATAATTTTTGAAATAATGCTTTCCAAAAGTTTTAAAAAAAGCAATGGTATCGGAGAAATTGGCGCTTAAATCACGCTTTTTGTAGAGTTCGAACATTAGATAGATGGTATTTTTTTGTGAACAATAAAAGGATAAATCAGGTAATAAAAAGAGATAATTGCCAAGGTGAACAAAATGATAAAACTGCTCAACCAGTTGGGCATATCAATGGAATAGCGGGTGATGAAACCTTCCAGAAAGCCCGCTGCAATGGTAAAAGGTACGGTACTCAAAAATATTTTGAAACTGTTTTTGAAGCCAATTTTAAAAGAATTCATTCTCGAATAGGTTTTGGGGAATAGGATGGAAGCACCTAGAATGTAACCGGCGGCAGTTTCGATCACGATGCCGAAAATTTCCATCGAACCATGTATCCAAATGCCGCGAACACTTTTCCAGAAAACGCCTTGTTGCAAGAAAAAATATTGGAAAGAACCCAGCATAATGGCGTTTTGAAGGGAAATATAAAAAGTGCCAATACCACCAAAAATCCCAAAAAGGTAACAGGTCATTCCCACCTTCAAATTATTGAAAGTGATGCCAATAAAACTGCCCCAATTGCTTCCCGATTTATAAATGGCCACCGGATTCCCAGCCTTGATGTTTTCCAAGGTTTCGTTGACATAGCCGTCGCCCAGGATTAATCGAACAAAATCGGCATCGTATCGGGCAGAAATAACTCCGAGGAAAACTGTAGCAAAGAAAAGCACGAAAGCATAAACCAAATACCTGCGATAGTCGTAAACGATTAGCGGAACTTCGGTTTTGAAGAAATAAGCCAATCGATTGCTTTCCGTTCGTTTGGTCTTGTAAATTTTCTGGTAAATCTGTGAGGCTAAATAGTTTAGATAAACAACGGTTTTGCTTTTGGGATAATAGCTTTGAGCGTAAGACAAATCATTCATTAATTGAATGTATAAATTTGCCATTTCATCAGGATTTTTTTTAGCTTTACCAAAAATAGCTTGCTCAAACTCAAGCCATTTTTCTTTATTGATTTTTATAAACGCAATTTCTCTCATCGAGTGCTAAAATAAGAAATATGTCAGAATTATCTATAAGTACAACACAAAATGTTGTAATAAATTTTAAAGCGGCTTCAGTAGGTGAGAGAATGTTGGCCAGTTTGTTGGATTTCCTCATAAAAGTGGCTTATATTATTGTTATTGGTTACGTCTTTTTTTATTTGCTGGGTATTGCCAATCTGTTGGATCGAGTAGATATGTGGTCAAGAATGTCTGTAATACTATTTTTTTTCTTCCCGGTCATGATTTATTCCGTGACACTCGAAAGCATTTTTGAAGGACAAACCATTGGAAAAAAATTGATAAAGATAAAAGTTGTAAAGATTGACGGATACCAAGCCGGGTTCGGTGATTATCTTATTCGTTGGCTTTTCAGGATTGTCGAAAACAATTTGATGGGAGGATTAATCGGATTGATAGCCATGTTGGCCAGCACCAAAGTTCAGAGAATGGGTGACATGGCAGCTGGAACGGCCGTCATCACTCTTAAAAACAATATCTCTATTGATCATACCATTCTCGAAGAAATTGGGGACGCTTATGTGCCCATTTATCCGTTGGTCATCAAACTTTCGGATAATGACATGCGAATTATAAAGGACACTTTTCAAATTGCAGAAAAGAAAGGCGATGCGGAAACCATTGAGAAATTATCCAAAAAAATTGAATCGGTTACCGGAATTAAAAATCAATCCGGCAATGAAATTGATTTTATAAAAACCGTTTTGAAAGATTATAATTTTTACACCCGAAATATGTGATTTTAAGTGGGAAGTGGGAGGTTAGAAGTTAGAAGTAGGTGGAGGGAAGTATGCAAAATGAATTGCTTAATTTTATAAAGTCAAAATTTAAATAGTGAAGAATTACACCGTCAGGCTATACAAAGAAAACGATTACGAGAACTGGAATGCATTTATCGGCCAAGCCAAAAATGCTACATTTCTATTTCATCGTGATTTTATGGAATACCACAGCGATCGATTCCAGGATTATTCCTTGATTGTTCTGGATGGCCAAAAATGGGTTGCCGTTCTTCCTGCCAATGTTGTCGGGAACCAAGTTTTCTCGCATCAAGGGTTGAGTTATGGCACCATTGTTACCCAAAACGAAATTAGAATTAAAGAATATCTGAATATTATTAGAATGTTAATGTTGTATTTATTTCAAAATAATATTGCTTTTATTGATTTTAAACTTCTACCCAAAATTTATAATAAATTATTAGCAGATGAATTAGATTATGTGTCTTTTTTGATGAACGCAAATGTTTATCGTTCAGATGTATATATGGTTATTGATAGGGGGCAGGAATATAAGCCAAATCGGAATAGAAATCGAGCTTTAAAAATAGCCAATGATTTAGGAATTGAAATACGAGAAGATGATAATTATGAGGGTTTTTGGGATGAAATTCTAATTCCCAATTTAAGAAATAGATTTGATGTTTTGCCGGTTCACACTGTAAATGAAATCAAAACTTTGTCGTTGCTTTTTCCAAATAAAATTAAATTATTTAATGCTTATATAGATGGAGTTTTAAAAGCGGGTGTTGTAGTTTTTATAATGGAAAATGTTGCTCATTTTCAATATAGCTCAGGTGCTGATGATAGAAAAGACACAGCTGCTTTGGATATTCTTTTTGATTTCATTGTTCGTAAATTTTTGGATAAAAAATATATAAGTTTTGGGAGTTCCTCTGAAAAAAATGGACTTGTTTTGAATACAGGTTTGGCATATTGGAAAGAAAGTTTTGGGGCTCAGGCAACTGTTCAATATTTTTTAAAATTTGAAACTAAAAATTACACAAAATTAGACAGCTTTATTTTATGATAAAATTCCTTGACTTAAAAAAAGTAAACGAACCTTATGAAACCGCTTTTCAAGAAAAATTGAAATTGGTTTTAGAAAAGGGCTGGTATATTTTGGGCAATAAAGTTGCAGCATTTGAAAGCAGTTTTTCCCATTATTGTGGAACAAAATATTGTGTTGGTGTAGGGAACGGTTTTGATGCCTTGGTCTTGATTTTTAAAGGCTACATTCAACTGGGAAAATTGCAAAAAGGGGATGAAGTAATCGTTCCTGCCAATACTTATATCGCTAGTATTTTGGCAATTTTGGAAGCCGATTTGATTCCTGTTTTGGTTGAGCCAAAATTAAAAACCTACAATCTCAATCCTGTTTTAATTCAAGAAAAAATCACAAGTAAAACCAAGGCAATTCTAGCAGTTCATCTTTATGGACAATTAGCCGAAATGGATGCAATCAATGAAATTGCACTGCAAAATAATCTTTTGGTTATCGAGGATGCCGCACAAGCCCACGGAGCCATTTCAAATTTCGGAAAATCAGGAAATGTATCCAATGCTGCCGCTTTTAGCTTTTATCCCGGGAAAAATTTGGGCGCTTTGGGAGATGGAGGGGCAGTTACCACCAATGATGATGACTTGGCAAAAGTCATTCAGTCTTTGAGAAATTATGGCTCCGAGGCAAAATACAAGAATGAATTTATTGGTGTAAATTCACGATTGGACGAATTGCAAGCCGCTTTCTTGAATGTCAAATTGCCCAATTTAGATGCAGAAAACAATGTCAGAAAAGCAATTGCTAAACGCTATTTAAATGAAATAAAAAATGATAAAATCACCTTGCCTTTTTGGGATTTGACAGACAATCACGTTTTTCATTTGTTTGTCATTCGAACCGAAAATAGAGAAGAATTACAGCAGTATTTACTAGAAAAAGGAATTCAAACGATGATTCATTATCCAATTCCTCCTCATAAACAAAAAGCTTTTTCAACTTGGAATAATTTATCATTTCCAATTACCGAAAAAATTCACAAAGAAGTCCTGAGTTTGCCAATAAGTCCTGTGGTGACAGAAGATGAGGTAGGATTTGTTGTTTCAATTTTAAATAACTATTAAATTGGATTTTATTAAAAACATGAAAAATTTGAAATCAATTATTAAGCAATATGTGCCCGAAAAAATATGGGTTTCACTTTCCAAAACATATCATTTTTTAAAATTTAGAAATCTATATGATTTTTATTTAATTCAGAGAGCGCCTAGCAAGCATCGAAAAGCACTTGAAATCGTTAGAGGAAAAGAAAAAATTAAAGTAGCTTTCTTTTTGATTCACGAATCTGTATGGAAATATGATATTCTTTTTGATTTGATGTTGCAGCATCCTAGATTCGAACCTGTTATATTTGTTTGCCCCGCAGTGAATTATGGCAAGGAAAATATGTTATTTGAAATGAACAAATCATTTGAATCATATAGAAAAAAGGGATACAATGTTATTAAAACGTATGATGATGAAACGGGGAAGTATTTGGACATAAAAAAAACTTTTTCTCCTGATATGGTATTTTACACAAATCCGTATGAAGGCTTGCAAGACGAAAGTTTTTTCATAAAACAGTTTTCAGAAGTTTTGACATGTTACGTGCCTTATGCCATTATGACTACTAATTATGATTCTTTCTATAACTTGAATTTTCATAATCTTGTTTGGAAAATTTTTTCTGAAACTCCCATCCACAAAGAAATAGCTTTGCAAAAACAAATAAACAAAGCACAAAATAACATTGTGACAGGCTATCCAGGATTCGATCAGCTGTTGACTAATAAAAGTCCAAATGAAGAGGTATGGAAAAATAAAAATCCAACCCTAAAAAAAATTATTTGGGCTCCCCACCACCTAATGACGGAGTTGAATGAAGTGTCCAATTTTTTGGAGTATCATGATTTTTTTCTAGAATTGGCTGATAATTACAGGGATAAAATGCAAATTGCATTTAAACCACATCCTTTGTTAAGGGTTAAATTGGAGAAAGATCCAAATTGGGGTAAAGAAAAAGCAGATATATATTATAATAAATGGATGAACTTGGAGAATGGCCAGTTTGAAAATTCTGAATATGCAGATCTGTTTTTAACATCCGACGCCCTGATTCATGATTGTGGTTCATTTATGTCTGAATATCTTATTGTAGGTAAGCCTTCATTATTTATGATTAGAAATGAGTCTATTATGAAAGAGTGGAGTCGTTATGGAGAAAAAGCATTGGAAGTACATTATCAATCCAGAAACAAAAAACAATTAGTAGATTTTGTCGAAAATGTGGTGTTGAATGGTAACGATTGGATGAAAGAAGAACGCAATGATTTTGTGCAAAACACCTTGATTCCAAAGAATAATTTAACGGCATCCCAAAATATATTGAATTACTTGGAAAGCCAAATATTTCAATAAGTTAAAGATGTTTTTTGAAATTCAGGATTTACTTAAAAAATATATAATAGATGAACATAGCTGTAATTTTAGCCGGAGGAGTAGGGAGTAGATTAGAAAAATCTTTGCCCAAACAGTTTTTTAAAGTTGCAGGGAAGATGGTTATAGAACATGCAGTTGACGCATTTGAACGAAATGAATTAATAGACGAAATTGCAATCGTGATTAGTAATCATTATCTATTTATGGTAGAAGACATGATTATTAGAAATGGATGGCAAAAAGTAAAACGTATCTTGATTGGGGGAGAAGAACGATACCATTCCAGCCTTGCGGCAGTGAATGCTTACCAAGACTTTGAACAAGCTAATTTGATTTTTCATGATGCGGCTCGTCCTTTGGTTAGTCAAAGAATTATCAATGATGTCGTGAAATCAATGGATAATTATAATGCAGTGGACGTTGCCATTAGTTCTGCCGACACAATTATTGAGGTGGAAAACGATATTATAACCACGATTCCAGACAGGATTAAAATGCGTAGGGGACAGACTCCCCAAGGTTTTAAACAGGAGGTTATTGCAAAAGCATATGATTTGGCTCTTAAAGATGAAAATTTCAAAGCTACTGATGATTGCGGAATTGTAAGCAAGTATTTGCCTCATGAAAAGATATTTGTAGTAAATGGTGAAGAGGTCAATATGAAGTTGACTTATCCCGAGGATACTTATTTGTTGGACAAGTTATTTCAATTGCGTTCGGTCGAAATTCAAAATATACATTTATCACAAGAATGCTTGGCAGATAAGGTTATGGTCGTTTTTGGTGGGGCTTATGGGATTGGGAAAAGTGTTGTGGATTTAGGTCTTTCGAATGGTGTTCGTGTTTATAGTTTTTCTCGTAGCGAAAATAACGTTGATGTCTCCAACATAGAAGATGTTAAGAACGCATTGGACAAAGTGTTTCAGATAGAAAAGAAAATTGATTTTATTGTTAACACTGCCGGGGTATTGCATAAGGAACCATTAGCAACTATGGACTCCCAAACCATTCTTGATTCCATAAATATTAATTATTTTGGAATGGTTAACGTTGCTCTTGCGTCTTTACCTTATTTAAAAGAGTCGAAGGGACATATTTTGTTTTTTACTTCTAGTTCTTATACCAGAGGTAGAGCGTTTTACAGTATTTATTCTTCAACTAAAGCAGCCACTGTTAATTTTGTTCAGGCAATTTCTCAAGAATGGGAAACGCTGGGTATTAAAGTAAATTGTATTAATCCAGAGCGCACGCAAACACCAATGAGGATGAAAAATTTTGGCAGTGAACCAGAAGATACTTTATTGAAACCAGATGTAGTTGCTTTAAGATGCATTCAGGCTTTGTTGTCTAACTATACTGGGCAGGTAATAGATGTTCGGCTTTAAGAAGAACAATGCCTAAAATAATACTGATTATAATTGAATCGAGAAGTGAAGTACAATAAATTTTAATTTTTTTTAAATGCACAATACCTCTCTAAAATCAACCGCTACAAAAGGAATTATTTGGTCTGCGATTGATAAATTTGCTGTTCAATTCGGGCAATTCGTTGTGGGTATAGTGCTTGCTCGAATTTTGATACCGGAGGATTTTGGTTTAATGGGAATGCTGGCTATTTTTATAGCTTTGTCACAAACTTTTATCGAAAGTGGTTTGGGAATGGGTTTAATTCAACGGCAAGACAGGAAAGAAATTGATTTTTCAACTTTATTTGTGTTCAATTTAGTTGTAAGCAGTTTTTTTTATTTGTTG
The DNA here is from genome assembly GCF_027111315.2 of Flavobacterium limnophilum. Lineage (GTDB taxonomy): Bacteria > Bacteroidota > Bacteroidia > Flavobacteriales > Flavobacteriaceae > Flavobacterium > Flavobacterium limnophilum. The sequence goes on from NZ_CP114289.2 coordinate 463,534, forward strand.
CTGTTTTTTTCGGCCCCTTTTATTTCCCGTTTTTTTGAGCAACCAAAATTAATCGATCTAACAAGAATATTGGGTTTGAGTTTGTTTGTAAATGCTTTTGCAATAGTTCCGCGAACGAAATTAACAATTGCTGTTGATTTTAAATCTATTGCCAAGAGTAATCTGGCAGGGATGATAGTAGGTGGATTGTCTGGGGTATTATCGGCAATAAATGGATATGGTGTCTGGTCGTTGGTTATTCAAATCCTTGTTGGATCTTTGGCTTCGTCAATTTCTTTATGGTTTTTTAGTAATTGGAGTCCATCCATTGCCTTTTCAAAAAAATCTTTTAAATCTTTATTTGATTTTGGGTCAAAACTATTGGTAGCTGGTTTGTATGCTCAATTACTAAATAATATTTATAATATTTGTTTGGGTAAATTTTATCCAGCGGCTTCATTAGGTTATTATACTAGAGCTAAAAGTTTTGCAGACCTATCTGCGGGTACAATTGTTAGTGTTTTGCAACAGGCTACATTTCCAATTCTTACTGCAGTTCAGTATGATAAAGAAAAGTTGGTTTCTATTTATAGCAGAATGATTCGAATGTCAGCTTTTTTTATTATCCCGATTATGACACTTATTGCTTTGCTGGCAAAACCAATCGTCATTCTATTGCTCACAGAGAAATGGGCTACCCTAATTCCACTTTTGCAATGGATGGTTTTTGCACGTATTTTTCTTCCAATGAGTGCTGTCAATTTGAATTTGTTAAATGCAATCGGGCGTTCTGATTTATTTTTAAAAGTAGATTTGTCTAAATTACCGCTGACGCTGCTTGCCATGGTAGTTACAATTCCTCTAGGAGTAAAGGCAATGATAATTGGACATGTTATTACATCTGCCCTATCTTTTTTAATAAATGCATACCTTCCGGGGAAGTTTTATGGTTATGGTCCAATTCATCAATTGAAAGATATGTTGCCTGTTTTTGTTGCTGCAGCAGGAATGGCAATTCCAGTAATTGTGTTGTCTAGTTTTATGGATAATTTAGTCCTGCAATTATTTTTCGGAGGTTTACTTGGATTGATTGCTTATGTATTTATCTGTTGGATGTTAAAATTAGGAGAGCTTGAAGAGGTTTGGGAATTACTTTTGAAGTTTAAAGAAAAACGGGTATGGTAAAAAAGTGAATTGAAAAGAAGAAGCCACTGATTGTCTTTATTTGCCAAGATAAAATTCTTGTAAATAAAAACCTGTAGGACTAATGAGTTTTTTATTAAAAAACGAAGAGCTGTGTATAATAATTGTAAACATAACCTGTTAAAAACATTCGGAAATTTCCATTAGATGTTCGAAAACAATGATTAAATTTGGTCGAATTAGAAGACGTTTATAACAAGTCTACATAGAATTATGAAAATAGAAATTATTGAAATTCCTAAAATAGAAGACAGTTTGGGGAATATTGCGGTTATTGAAAATGACGTGATTCCATTTGATATCAAAAGAGTTTATTATTTGTATGATATCCCAAGTTCATCCATACGAGGGGGGCATTCCCATAAAAAGCTACAACAAGTATTGATTGCCATTTCCGGGAGTTTTGACGTGGTTCTAAAAGATGGAATATCGATCACTACAATTACTCTAAATAAACCAGACAAGGGATTGCTCATAAAAAACAATACCTGGAGAGAATTGCAAAATTTTTCGTCAGGAGCTGTTTGTCTTGTTGTTGCTTCTGAAGTTTTTGATGAAGCAGATTACATACGCGACTACAATGATTTTTTGCAGACAAAATAATTCTTTATATTGATTTTAAACCAATTTGAAAACGGAGATACATGTTTTTCAGCATTAAAACATAGTTGCCTGTTCTGTATGAGTTTAGTATTTCAAAATTCACTCTTTTTGTTAAAATCGTATGCTCATTCTTGTTTTTGTTGAGTTTATATGCTTTTCTTAAAATGATATATGTTGAATAACTATTTTTATTTTTTTTGGTATATAAAGTAGTTTGCAAGGAGTTTGTTGTGATTCTTTTTTTTATTAAAATTTCATCAATAAACTCAATGTTATAATCTCTAGAAACTCGAATCCAAAAATCAAAATCTTCATAGGATAAGGTCGTGTCATAACCATTTAACTTGTCGAAAATCTCTTTTTTATACATTGACGAAACGGAACAAATTATCGTTTCGGAACTAATAACATTACTGTAAATATTTCCGGAAGGCCTTTTGGTTTTAGTTTTTAAATCCTCGTCAACATCAAAATAATAAGAAGAATGGTTTCCATCTTCAGTAATCAATTCTGCATTTCCATAAACAAGAGCCAGATTTTTATAATGACTGTTTTTGAATGTGTTTAATTGAATTTCAATACAATTAGGTTGTAAAACATCGTCGGCTGCCAAATCAATAAAATAGTCGCCTTTGACATAACGCATAGCATTGGTAACTGATTTTGTAATGCCAAGATTGGTTTTGTTTTTTATAAAAATAATTTCTGGATTTTGTATTACGTACTTTTCAATCTCCTCTACGGAATTATCGGTACTATTGTCGTCAACAACGATTATTTGAACTTTTTTGTGGGTTTGGTTTAAAACAGATTGAATACTTTTACCAACAAATTCTTGGTGATTGAAACACGAACAAATGACGGTTACCAAAGTAGTATCTTGCATTAGATTTTTAATTTAATATATTTGAGACTAAATTAAAGAAATAATTAGTGTTAAACCAAAACAAAAAATATAAAATTGCTACGGTAAAAATATTTAATCCAAGTTTAAGTTCGACCGGTTATTTACTTTCTGATTTTCCGTTAGAAAAAAAGAATATTATTGGATTGTTGAATGCCAATAACGTTATCATAAAAAAGAAAATAATTGTAGGAAAATGAAAATTTTATATATAATTTCCGCTATAAATAATCAAGGTGGTGTAGCAAGAGTATTGGCTGCCAAAACTAATTATTTTGTTGAAAATTTTGGATATGAGGTAATTATAGTAACTGAAAATAACGGAAATGGGCCATTATTTTTTGAATTTAATCCTAAAATAAAAATTATTGACATTAAGTTATCCAAAAATAAAGTTGCTGAAATTATAGAGTATAAAACTAAGATTCAAAATATAATTAACGAGCAAAATCCAAATTACATTATTACATTAAATTTTTATTTTAAATCTTTTCTAATTCCTTATTTACTAAAAACTAAAATCCCTATTATTTTTGAGCCTCACGGATCAAAATTTAATGAGGAGTTATTCGTCGGTAATTCGATTTATCATACTTTTAGACGAAAAATAAAAGTTCTTTATAGAGGCTTTTTAGCTAATAAATTTGATTTTTGTATTGTTTTGTCTCCCCAAAGTTTTGAAGAATGGAATATTAAAAATGCTGTAATAATTCCAAATGCAATTTGGTTTCAAGTTGATAAGTTGGCAACTTTGCAATCAAAAAAAATTATTGCAGTTTCTCGTCATTCTTACGAAAAAGGGTTGGATAGATTATTGCCAATTTGCAAAAAAATTACAGAAAAACACCCCGATTGGGTATTAGAAATTTATGGTGAAGATAATGAAAATCATAAATTAGTACTGCAATCCTCAGAATTGAATATTGAAAATAATGTTGTTTTTTTAAGACCTGTTTCTGATATTATTTCAAAATATCAATCGAGTTCAATCTATGTAATGACTTCTCGAAGTGAAGCTTTTCCTATGGTTTTGTTAGAGGCAATGATGTGTGGTTTGCCAGTTATAGCCTATGATTGTCCAACAGGACCAAGAGCGATAGTAAAAAATAACGAAGATGGATTTTTGATTGAAAATGGGAATGAAAAAGAATTTGTTTCTAAATTACTGGAACTGATAGAAAACCAAGATTTGCGGATTAAAATAGGCGCAAAGGCACATCAAAGCGTTGTTAAGTATGATTTGAAAATGGTTATGAATCAATGGAATGCTTTTTTTGTGGAAAATATTATTCTCAGTTAAAACTGGAAAATCGCTTTCCCTTTTTTAAAAAAGCAAGTTTGAGTTTCGAAATTAATTGTAAGACAAAAGGAGGTAATTCCAATAATATTCTTTGTTTTAAGTTTAATCCAGAAATTTCGGGATTTTTATGGATGCCTTTTTTTAATTTTTGCCAATTAACCAAATCATTTTCTTTTTTATAATTACTCGCCATCATATAGCGGTTAATGTCTAAATATTTTTTTAGGCTTTTGTCTGAAACGGACAATGGTTCATAAAAATCAAAATCGGTTATGGTCTTGTTCTTTAAACCACTGTTGGTGATCTTGTTTTCAGCATACATAATATTATAGACTAAAACGGTATTTGAATAAGCTAATTTGAATGTGCTATTGGCTCTAATATTAAAATCAATATCTTCACCGTAATTGATTTTTGTATTATAGCCCCCAATTTTTTCAAAAAGCTCTTTCTTTACGCATAAACTCGAAGGACAGTATATGTTTTGGTACAAATTACTTTCAAAAAAATCCAGTATAATGTCATCTTTAATGAAATTATTTAAATTTGAGGATGGACTTACCGCTACTTTTTTTGAATATACTTCCACGTAATTAGTTGCAAACAAATGTGCTTTTGGAAATTCTTGTATTAGTTGATGAATTTTTTCTAAAAACTCTTTATGCCAAATGTCATCAGCATCTAAAAAAGCCAGAAAATCCGAATTTGAATTTTGAATCCCGGTATTTCTTGATGCCGAAAGGCCTTTATTAACTTCGTGCTGAATTATTCTTATTTTTTCGGAAATAATAGATTCAGCTTTCAGGTTGCTATTGTCTGTTGAACAATCTTCAACAATGATAACTTCAAAATCCTGAAAATTTTGATTTAAAACACTTTTTAGGGTTTCCTCAATATGGTTTTCTTTGTTGTATAGCGGAATAATTACTGAGAAAAAAGCCATTGTTTAGTCTTTAAGTATATAATCAAAAATGGAATTCCAATCGTTGAATTGAGAACTTTCGTCAAAAGCATACTTGTTTCCTTGATAAGCAATTGTTTTATTTGCAAATTGGGTAATTAATGCAGCCAATTCTTCGGGTTCATCAACATCAAAAAAAGAGACTTTGTTATAATCTCCCATCGTTTCTTTGGCATAAGGTAAATTAGCCAATAACATTGGTTTTTTGAATGCTTTTGCTTCGCTGATAGGTAAACCCCAAGTTTCTAATTTAGAAGGAAAAATTAAACAATCCATTTTTTCGTAATATCCAAAAACCTCTTTGCGATTTATTTTTCCGATATAATTTATTGCTGTTGTTGTATAATTAGCTATTATATAATTAGCATAATTTGAATCTCCCTCTTTTACAGTTAGATGTATTTTTATTTTACATTTTATGTTTTCAGGAAGTAGTTTTATAGCCTCTCCGATACATTCAATATTTTTAAAACTTTGAGGAATCAAAGGGTAAAAAAAATGAATTTTTGAAGTGTCCAAAATAATTTCTTTAAAATCGAAATTTGGAATAAATTCGGGTATGCTAACCATTACGTTTTTTATATTGAAAAGTGATTTAAACTCCTTTTTAATCCAATGTTGCTGTACAAAAACAGCCTCATTTTTAGTAATGTTAATTTGAAAAAGATATTTATATAATACTGAAAACAGACCTATTTTATAATCGAATTTCCAATCTTTTAGTTTTGCGTTATAAAAGAGAGTAGCGTGGTGACAATACACAAAACGCTTTTTTGCCACAACATTTGGACTGACATCGTGCAGCGAAAACCAAACATCGGGTTTTATTTTTTTGGAAAGTTTTTTGAAATAAAAATATTCGTAATATAATCGTAAAAACCAAGATTTCTTCGACTTTGGAAACTCAATATATTCTATGTTTGGATAGTCAAATTTTGATTTATCGTTGACTAATGCAATTACTTTTAGCTCTTTGTTTTCAGAATAATTGGAGATTTTTTGCAAACAATTATCCAAAATGGTAAATATACCACCTTCGACCATATTAATGCCTGAAATGACGATTATCTGCTGTTTCAATTGGAATTAATTAGATAATATAAAGTAGATTAGCGTTTTGTATAGAAAGCATTAGACCGTTTTTTGAACCACCTCAAAAATATGGGAATCCTCGCATTTCAATGTTTTGGATGGGAATTTCATCAACATGGCATAATCATGTGTGGCCATAATGACTGTTTTTCCGGTGGCATTGATTTTTTTCAAAACGTCAAGAACTTCAATGCTGGTTTGGGGGTCAAGATTTCCGGTTGGTTCGTCGGCAAGAATGAATTCGGGATTGTTCAGCAAAGCGCGCGCTATGGCAATTCGTTGTTGCTCACCACCCGAAAGTTGATGCGGCATTTTGTCGATGTAGGCTTTCATCCCAACTTTATCCAGAACTTCGTCAATTTTGTTTTGTATTTCTTCTTTTTCTGTCCATCCAGTTGCCTTCAACACAAACAACAAATTGTCTTTTACGGAACGATCGGGCAATAATTTAAAATCCTGGAAAACAAAACCTATCTTTCTTCTCAAAAACGGAATATCGTCCTCTTTTAAAGTCGCCAAATCAAAATCCACAATTCGTCCTTCTCCCTCAGCCAAAGGCAAATCGGCATAAAGGGCTTTCATGAAAGTACTTTTTCCTGAACCCGTTTTCCCGATAATATAAATAAATTCACCGTGATTTACTTGTAGATTTACATTTGTTAAAATGTTTTTTCCTCCTTGGGCAATGGTTACGTTTTTTAAAGACAATACGGTTTTTGACATGATAGTTCTGATTTTATTTGGTAAATGTAATTATCAATTAGCACACGAGCAAGCAAAAAAATAATTTTATGTACAGCGAGAGTCATTATCTGGCTTTTGCTTTTTGTTAAAACTTTTGTTCATAATAAAAACCGTTTGCCTTCCGTTATACCCTTCAGAATATGATATATTTGAATTATTAAATCAAAACCGCAATGCATAAAATTTCTTGGCTCTTCTTTTTGTTTGTTTTTATTCAATCCCTGTCCATTTCAGCCCAAAAATCAGCAATTTACACTCACGATTCGAAAGATTTCGACAAAGCTCTTTCGTTATATAATGAACGCCAATACGCTTCGGCACAGTTGCTTTTCGAAAAAGTGAAATCGGCTGCGGCCAATGAAGAACTCAAGTCCGACTGTTCTTATTATGTTGCCAATTGCGCCATTCGCACCAATCAATCAGGAGCTGATGTGTTGATGGAACGATTCGTGGCGGATTATCCCACAAGTAGAAAACAAAATCAGGCTTACATAGGAGTGGCTCACTATTATTTTGCACAAGGCAATTATCCCCAAGCTTTGGAATGGTTCGAAAAAGTCGATGAAAATAATTTGAGTTACAGCGACCGAGACCAATACAACTTCCAAAAAGGCTACAGTTTTTTTAGTTCCAAAAACAAAAAAGAGGCCGCAACTTATTTTAATAAAGTGGTGAATTCGGCTGAATATGGTGCACAAGCCAAGTATTACCTGGGTTTTATGGCTTATGAAGGCGATGATTACAAGCAAGCTACGAAGTATTTTGACGAAGTTTCGGGCGAAGAAAAATACAAGGAAAAATTGTCCTATTACCAAGCCGACATGAATTTCAAATTGGGAAATTTCCAAAAAGCGATTGATTTGGGCTTGAAAGCAATGCCCAAATCGAATGCTTTAGAACAATCGGAATTGAATAAAATCATTGGCGAAAGCTATTTCAATTTGAAACAATACGACAAATCCATTCCGTATTTAGCATTGTATAAAGGTAAAAAAGGAAAATGGAACAACACCGATTTCTACCAATTAGGCTATGCTTATTACAAGCAAAAAGATTATGAAAACGCCATTTCACAATTCAATAAAATCATAGAAGGAAAAGATTTTGTAGCCCAGAATGCCTATTATCATTTGGGCGAAAGCTACTTGAACTTGGATAAAAAACAACAAGCCTTGAACGCTTTCAAGAACGCTTCAGAAATGGAATTTGATGCTGCCATTCAGGAAGACGCGAGTTTGAATTATGCCAAATTGAGTTACGAAATAGGGAATTCCTATCAAAGTACGCCCGCTGTTTTGATGGCTTTTATAAAAAAATATCCAAATAATGCCAATACATCCGAAATTGAAAGATTGTTGATCGATTCCTATATTTCATCCAGAAACTACAAGGAAGCATTGGTCTTGTTGGAAAAGAACAAATCTCCCGAAAACAAATTGGCTTACCAAAAAGTCACTTTTTATAGAGGATTGGAATTGTACACGGACTCCAACTATCAGGAAGCGGCAACCCAATTCGAAAATTCATTGAACCAACAAAAAGATGCCAAATTCACCGCAAGAGCCACGTTCTGGAAAGGTGAAACCGAGTATGTTTTGAACGATTTCAAAAATGCTTTGTTAAGTTACCAACAATTTAAAGGTTTAGCTGCCGCCACAACAACGCCGGAATACAAAAACTGCAATTACAATATTGCGTATTCGTATTTCAAGTTGAAGGAATACGATCAAGCGGGAAATTATTTCCAGAACCAGATTGATAATGCGAAAGACGACAAGGTTCGTTTGCACGATTCTTATTTGCGTTTGGCCGATTGCCGATTCGTGACTTCAAAATATACTTCGGCTCTAGAAGCTTATAACAAGGTCATCGAATTGAAAAGTGTCGATGCGGATTATGCCTATTTCCAAAAAGCCTTGTGCTACGGATTTGTTTCCAAAAACGACAAGAAAATTCAAGAACTCAATGCTTTCTTGCAATTATATCCCAAATCAGAATACCGTGATGACGCCTTTTTCGAACTTGGAAATACCTATGTTGCCGATAACAAACAAGACTTGGCGATAAAAACCTACGACAAATTGAATGCCGAATTCAAAAACGGTTCGTTCACTTCCAAAGCGATTTTGCGTCAAGGATTGGTGTATTACAATGCCGACAAAGACGAACAAGCCTTGATTAAATTAAAGAAAGTCGCCGCCGATTTTCCGAAAACTTCCGAAGCCTTGGAAGCCGTTTCCACAGCTCGATTAATTTATGTCGATAACGGAAGAGTGGATGAATACGCCACTTGGGTTCGTACTTTGGATTTTGTTGCCGTGACCGATGCCGAATTGGACAACGATACTTACGAAGCTGCCGAAAAACAATATTTGCAAAACAATACTAAGCAAGCCATATCTGGATTTAGTGGTTATGTTGCCAAATTTCCACGAGGAATCCATTCCTTGAAAGCTAATTTCTATTTGGCCCAATCTTATTTTTCCGATGGGCAAGAAAGCAAATCAGCTTCTAATTATGAGTATGTTATTGAACAGCCTCGAAGTGAATTTACGGAGCAATCTTTGGCGCGATTGGCACAAATTTTCTTGAAAAACGACGATAAAACGAAAGCTATTTCAGTCTTGACTCGATTGGAAAACGAAGCCGATTTTCCACAGAACAAAACATTCGCCCAATCCAATTTGATGAAATGTTATTACGAAAACAAGGATTATCCCAATTCGGTTGTGTATGCCGAAAAGGTTTTGGCCAACCCAAAAACGGACGATAATGTAAAAAGCGATGCCCAGATTATCATTGCTCGCGCGGCAATTCAAACGGGAGATGAAACCAAAGCGCGTTCGGCTTACGCCAAATTGCAAACCATTGCCAAAGGTGAATTGGCCGCCGAAGCCTTGTATTATGAAGCTTATTTCAAAAACAAGGATGGAAAATTTGAAGATTCAAACACGGTAGTTCAAAAATTGGCCAAGAATTATTCTGGTTACAAATATTTTGGAGCCAAAGGTTTAATCTTGATGGCAAAGAATTTCTACGGATTGAAAGACAGTTTTCAAGCAACTTATATTTTGGACAGCGTGATAAAAAACTTCACCGATTTTCCGGATGTAGTTTCGGAAGCTCAAACAGAATTGGATACCATCAAAAGGGAAGAAGCCAAAACAAATTCATCCGTAACTAATTAATTCATTGCGGGGAACGAAGCAATCCCATAACGAGAGCAATAAATGTGATTTCTCCTTCGTCGAAATGACAAAATGGAATAAAAATACAATCAACTTATGAAAATCAATTTCAAAAATATAATAGTCTTTACCTTATTACTAATTGCCCAATTTTCTTTCGCCCAAAAAAAGGACGAAAATATTGGAACAGAAGTGGTAAATGTGGTAAAACCATATACGCCAACCATTTCGGATGCCTTCAAAGTAAGCGAAACTCCCGTGCTTGACGATGCTGAAAATACCAAAAAAGAACCTGTTAAGTACAATATTTTTTCCTTTCCGGTGGCTTCGACTTTCACGCCATCCAAAGGGAAAGCCGAAGGGGTTGAAAAAGAAAAACAAGCCCATTTGTTTAATAATTACGCCACTTTCGGAGGTGGAAATTACGGAACTTTCAATGCCGAATTATTCGTCAATCAAGAGTTGGGAGCCAATGATTATGTGGGCGGAATGTTTCGTCATCTTTCCTCGCAAGGCGGAATAAATGACGTTGAATTGAAGGATTCATTTTATGATACTTCCATTGATTTGACGTATGGCGTTCGCCAAAATGACTTGTCTTGGAATGTGGATTTGGGCTTTCAAAATCAAATCTACAATTGGTACGGATTGCCAATGGATTTTGGTGGTTCATTAACTCCAATTGATAGAGAAAATTTGATTGACGGAATTAATCCACAACAAAGTTACAACAACATTTATTTGGGCGGTAAAATAAGTTTGAATGAAGGTGTTTTGAAAGAAGCGAGCGTGAAATTCAATCATTTTTCGGATGCTTTTGGTTCTTCGGAAAATAGATTTTTTGTGAAGCCTTCTTTGGAATTCAACATCAGTGACAAAGCCGTAAAAACCAATGTTATTGTGGATTATTTGGGAGGAAGTTTCGAGAAAAATTATTCAAATACAAACCCGATAAAATATGGTTTTGCCAATTTTGGAATAGTGCCAAGTTTTGTAATGAATGAGGACGATTGGACAGTGAATATTGGTCTTGGCTTGTTCTATAGCTCGGATTTAGAAAACGATAACAACAAATTTTTGGTTTATCCACAGATTAATGCTTCCTATAAAGTGGTCGGCGATTTGATGATTTTCTACGCTGGAGCCGAGGGGAATTTGGAACAAAACACCTATTCGGATTTTGTCAATGCAAATCCTTATTTGTCGCCAACCTTGAACATTGCACCAACAGACAAACAGTATGATGTTTTCGCCGGTTTGAAAGGAAAATTGACCAATACCGTGAGTTACAATATTCGTGGATCTTATGTGAACGAAAGAGACAAAGCTTTGTTCAAAAGCAATGATTATAACGAAGATATTACCAATGAAGATTACGCTTTTGGAAATTCCCTTCAAGTGGTTTATGACGATACGAAAACGGTAAGTTTTTATGGCGAATTAAAAGCCGATATTTCGGAGGATGTGACTTTTGGAATTGACGGAACTTTTAGCAGTTATACGAATGAGTTTCAAGCGGAAGCCTGGAATTTGCCGGCCATAAAATTAAACGCCAAAGTAGATTTCAACATTACCGAAAAATGGTATGCCGGTGCGAAAGTATTCTTTGTAGGCGAACGAAAAGACCAAAAACTGAATACGGACATCGTTTATGTTACCGCTCCAAGTCCAATAACATTGGATAGTTATTTTGATGTAAATGCGCACCTTGGATTCAAATACAGTGAACGTTTGACAGCTTTTTTGAGAGCGAATAATATCACGAACAAATCCTATCAAAAATGGCTGGACTACCCAGTTCAGGGATTTCAGGTGGTTTTGGGAGCGAATTATAAATTTGATTTTTAATTTAAGACACAAGGTTTTTTGCCACAAAGACACAAAGACGCAAAGTTTTTTTGTTCTTTTGTGATTGATTTAAACAAATATTATTTTTTTTCTTTGTGACTTAGCGCCTTTATGGCAAAATTCTATGACTTTCAAACAAAAAATACACCAACATTATTTACAATTAGTCCAGGACAGAATCGATGTTTTCAGGGATATGATTGTCGCATTAACCGAAGATTCAAAAAACGATGCCAAAGGTTCTGCTGGCGATAAACACGAAACGGCTTTATCAATGATGCACATCGAACAAGAAAAACTCAATCACAAATTGAAAGAAGTATTGGCTCAAAAAGCAGTTTTAGATAAAATTGATTCGACCACAATTGCCAAAACTATTATTGTGGGCAGCTTGGTCAAAGCCAATGGAATTTACCTTTATTTGAGTGCAGCGCTTCCTAAAATTGCTGTAGAAGGAATCAATGTAATTGCTCTTTCTCCACAATCGCCTTTGGGAAATAAACTGATGGGAAATGAAGTGGGTTTTCAATTTGAGATTAATGGTACGAAGTATTTGATTGAAGAAATTAGTTGATAATTTCAAAGCAAGAAGAGTTTTTCTGCAAAGTCAATTTTTATCATTTCCCAATTTTTATCAAGCAAACAATTAGGATCAAAATCTAAATCGGCGGCATCAAAATTAACGAGCATCTCTTTGATTTTTAGAGCGCCATCGGTATAAGGGTATCGTTTTTCGAAAAAAGAAATCATTTCGTCTATCGGAATTTTGTCCAAAAAATAATGTAAATCCCAAAAATCCTTTTTTCGTCCGCCTCGCAAAATCACATCCAATTTCATGGCAATAATTTCTTGAATACTAGCCATTCTGATGGTTGAAACTTCTTGAATGGAATCTATATACGGGTCGGTATAGTACAAATCTAATTTTATAAAATCACTCTCTGAATTTCCAATTTCAAAATACGTACCGAAAGCAATAATTTCTACGTGACTTGTATTGTAAAAATCATATTTATTTTTTAAGAATGTTTTAATTTTTTCAAAATCGATAGAACCATAATCGGCATCGGTAAAAAGATCAATGTCAACCGACATTCGGTGTCCAATTTGCAAACTCAAGGCTGTGCCACCCACCAATCGGAAAGGCGAAAATAGTTCTTCTTGCATCAAATCGATCAAAATTTCTTTGAGCAAAGGCGAAACGGTATTCCAATGTAAATTTTCCAAAACGCTTACAATTGATGTTTCATTAATTTAATTTTTTCAACCGTATCAGCACCATAAAAACGGGTGATTTCTTCTTGTTCTTCCTCGGTTCCTCTCGAAAAAACACGTTTTACAACGGCAACTTTCATTTGTTCCCAATCAATTTTATCGATTGTGGTATCCCAAAATGTGCCTTTTCTTAATTTAGAAATATCGGGTGTTCGTTGGTTTTTTTTCTTGAAAACTTTGATGTCATAATAATTTTGCAAAGTCATCAAAAAACCTTCTTCTAATTCCAGTTTTTCTTCAATTTTCAAAGAAAGAGGAACATTCATTCTGCGAGTCCCTTTTATTATGGCGCCTAGAGTCTGCGGATGTTCCCCAATTGCAATGGCAAATTGTCGCTTGTTAATACCTTTTTTAAGCATTTCGCGCTCTACAAATTTGCCAGGATGTACGCCTTTTATTATTTTAAGAATGTCTTTCATATTACAAATGTAAACAAAATTGTTTATATTAAAAATATATTTTAAAGTACTGATAAACAAAATAAATACTTGCTTTTTGATAGTAATACTATTATTTCTGTTTCCTCTTGTTCTCTATTAGGAAATAAATTGATGGGGAATGAAGTGGGATTTACTTTTGAAATAAATAGAACGAAGTATTTGATCGAAGAAATTAGATAATTTGCAAATGAATTATATGCATTTAATCTGTAGTTTTTCTTTTTTTGGAGCGGCTTTTGCTTTTTATAAAATTCATAAGCTTTGGCGTAAAGATGTTACTGAAAATGATAAGCTTTATAAATTTCAGATAAAAGCTGGAAACTTCAAACATTGGATAGGAATTATAATGCTTATAATTGCCGGAATTGTTTATTTATTCAAAGTAATAGGATAATTTCTTTTAAAAATCCGCGATGCTTGCATCTGTTTCATCCGTGTTCCATTCTTCTTAACAGGATTCATTTTATAACAATCTAACATATTATAACAAAATTAAACATAATGTTAAATTAGTGTATTCTTTGGTTGAAAACCTTCTAAATCATTAAAAAATAGAAATCCCTAATAAAACTTTTCGTAAATTCGCGACCTTAAAAGTTTGACTTTAAAACGAAACGAAATTATGAGCAAAACAATGACAGTCGACATCTTGTCGAGTATTAAAGGAGCACAGCCCTCAGAGTCCGTGAACCAATTATTTGAGGTGATTAAAAATGCAATTCCAACAAATAATAATTCCTTGAATAATGTCAATCATAATTGTGTGTCCGTGAGTGATTTAAGAGAAGATGTTGTGATGGAGAGTTCGGCTATGGAGAAACAGCTCATTATAGAAAACTTCCCGAACAAGAAAAATGGTTTTTTAGTGGTTGCAAAAGTGATAGAAGGATAAGATGGAATCTCAAATAAAAAAAATACACCAACAATTGGTGTCAAAACAAATAACTTGTACAGCTTTGGTGCAAGAAAAATTAGACTTACTTAAGCAAAATACCTATAACTCTGTAAACTCTTTATTGGATACTTTGGCACTAGATTTAGCTGCTAAAGTCGATGCGAAAATTGCAAACGGAGAAACAATAGGTTTGCTGGAAGGAATTCCTTTTGGAATTAAAGATGTCTATATGGTGCAAGGAACTTACACTACGGCAAGTTCTGATTTGTTGAAAAATTATAAATCGCCTTACACGGCTACTGCAATCCAGAAATTATTGGATGCAGGTGCTATTCCTTTGGTAAAAGAAAACTGTGATAGTTTTGGTCACGGATCTTCCAGTGAAAACACCATTTTTGGTGCTGTAAAAAACGCCATCAATCCAGAATTAGTTGCCGGAGGTTCAAGTGGTGGATCTGCTGTGAATGTGGCAAAAGATTATACTGTTTTTTCTATTGGTGGAGATACAGGAGGTTCAATTCGTCAGCCTGCCGGGTACAATCATATTTATGGTTTTAAACCTACTTACGGAAGAATTTCTCGATTTGGTCTAATGGCTTATGCTTCTTCTACAGATTGCGTTGGTCCATTGGCAAAATCAATTGAAGATATTCGAATTGTGTTGAATGTAATGAGTGGGAAAGATCCAAAAGATCAAACATCAGTCGCTTCAACAGAAATTAGCGAAGAAGCAATTGCGACTTCTCCTGTGAAAACAGTAGGGTATTTCAAAAACTTTATCGAAAGCGACGCTATCGATGCCCAAATAAAAGGGGATTTCTTGGCAAGCATCGAAAAAATAAAAGCCAGAGGAATTGAAGTAAAAGAATTGGACTTTTTCAAATCGGATATTTTGGTTTCGACGTATTATACGCTGGCAATGGCGGAAACGGCTTCGAATTTATCTCGTTTGGACGGCACCAATTACGGAAACCGAATTGAAGCCGAGAATCTAATTGAAACTTATGCCGTTACCCGTTCTGAAAATTTTTCAGAAGAAACAAAACGTAGAATTGTTGGTGGAAATCAAGTATTGTCTCAAGGTTTTTCGGATGAAATATATTTAAAAGGATTGGCTTTGAGAGATCAGATTTCTGAAAACTTCAGTAAAGATTTTGAAGAGGTGGATATTATTTTATCGCCGGTTACACCAAGTACTCCTCCCAAAATTGGAGACAGTTTAAAAGATCCTTTGGCGATGTATTTGTCCGATGCTTATACGGTTGGATTTAGTTTAGGGCAATTGCCAACTTTAACCGTGCCACAAGGAACGAGTACTGGATTGCAAATTACGGCAGCAAAAAATAATGATGAATTAGTGTTGAAGTTCGCAAACTTCTTAAAAGATACAATATAATGGAATTGGAGCAATTAACGGCGGCTTTAAAAGCCCACGATTTAGAATTGGTAATTGGACTGGAAACTCACGTTCGATTGAATACCAAAACCAAGTTGTTTTGTTCTTGTCCAAATCAAGAAATAGAAACACCTAACGAAAATATATGTTCGGTTTGTACGGGACAAATGGGCGTTTTGCCTGCCTTGAACAAAGAGGCGATTACAAAAGCGATTTATTTTGGTAAAGCGGTCGATTCGTCATTCAGTAATGAAATTATCTCTTGGGATAGAAAGCATTACGAATATCCGGACAATCCAAAAAATATTCAAATCACGCAATTTCACAATCCAATAATTCCTGACGGACACGTTTCTTGTTACCGAAATGACGGTACGCAATTTACCGTAAATTTAACCCAGGTTCATATTGAAGAGGATGCCGCGAAATTGATGCACGAAAAGAAGATTTCGTTAGTCGATTTCAACAAAGCGGGTGTACCATTGATTGAAATTGTTACGGAACCTTGTATTCGTAATATTGAAGATGCTTCAACTTATGCACAATACATCCAGCGTATAGTTCAAAACTTAGGGATTTCTGAAGCGAATTTGGAGAAAGGAGAGTTTAAATCGGATGTTTCGGTTTCTTTGCGCAAAAAACATTCTTACGAATTGAACCCAAGAACGGAAATTAAAAACTTGAACTCGTTTAAGTTTATGATCGAAGCTTTGAAAGAAGAAGTGGAGAAACAATTCAATTATTTTATTGAGCACAAAGAGTTTAGACCTGATCAAACGACTGTATTATGGGATGCTGATTTAAAGCAAACCAAAGTGATGCGTAAAAAAGAATTTGAAGCGGATTACCGTTTTATTTCGGAACCCGATTTACCTTTTGTAAATATCAAAGCGGAGATTGAAGCGATTAAAGTGGATACAAGCGCATTGCCTTATGCTGTTGAATCTATTTTGATTAACGGAGGTGTTTTGCCGCAAGATGCTAAGTTCTTTACCGCAGATAAGTTGCGTTCGCAAACATTTGTGGAAATTAATAACGAAATCAAAGATCCTTCGTTTGTTGCCAAAACTTTGGCGAACAATATTAAGGCTGAAGATTACGCTGAAATTCATAGTATAGCTCATTTAACGGATATTTTCAAATTATTCAAAGCCGAAAAAATTACGGCAGTTTTGGTTCAAAATGCCATTACATCTTATTTGAAAGATCGCACTTTTGACTACAACAAGTACTTTGATGACAATACTATTTCTGAAGATACAATTCAGGAAGTTATTGCTAAAGTGCTTTTAGAAAATGAGGCTGTTGCCAATGATATTAAAGCGGGAGACCAAGGAAAAGCGGGTATTTTAGTTGGTAAAGTTTTAGGCGTTATCGGAAAAGGAGCGAATGGAAAAGTAATTCGTCAAATTATTTTAGGCAAATTAGGAGCTGCCGCAATTTTAGAAAAGAAGGAAGCGGCTGAAAAAGTTACGACAGAAACAATTGTTGAGAATAAAGAAAGTCAAGAAGAAACACTTCCTGAAATTCCAATTATTATAAAGGACACGTACAGAACACATAAAATTTCGCAATTATCCGAAGGAAACATCGGTGAAGAAGTGATGTTGTCGGGTTGGGTTGCCAGTGTTCGTGACCACGGTGAATTAATGTTTATTGATTTGCGTGATTCCAGTTATGAGATTTTTCAAGTTAGAATCAGCAGAGAATCATTTCCTAATATTGATGAGTTGGTGAAATTGAAACCAGAATCTGTAATTTCGGTAACTGGAATTGTTGTCGGTCGTAACGAAGATGATTACAATGCAGGATTACGTACTGGTAAAATCGAATTAGAAACTTCGGCTTTAGAAATTTTAAACTTGTCTAAAACATTGCCTTTTGAAATTAAAAGAGCTGCAAAAACAAATGAAGCTATTCGTTTTCAATACAAGTTTTTGGATCATAGAAATGAAGAAGTAAGAAGAGCGATTGTAAACCGTCATAAAGTAATTAAATTATTGCGTGACATTTTGGATGAAGAGGAATTTTTAGAAATTGAAACGCCAATTTTAAGTGCAGGAACCGATGAAGGAGCACGTGAATTTATTGTTCCAACTCGTAAAGGTTCTGGTTTGTTTTATACCTTGCCACAAGCGCCTCAGCAGTTCAAACAGATGTTGATGGTGAGTGGTTATGAGAAGTATTTCCAAATTGCGCGTTGTTTCAGGGATGAGGATTCTCGTGGAGACCGTCAACCGGAATTCACGCAATTGGATTTAGAAATGGCTTACGCCAGTATGCAGCAAATTATTGATTTGAACACTAAAATGTTTAATGAAGTAGTGAAGAAAATCTATGGCAACAAATGGATTTTACGTCCGTTTGAAGTGATTACCTATAAAGAAGCATTGGATTTCTATGGTTGCGACAGACCGGATTTACGTTACGGATTGAAAATGCAAGACATTACCGATATCGTAAAAGATACGACTTTCCAAGTATTTAGTAAGCCTATTGAAGAAGGTGGAATTGTAAAATGCATCAAAGTTTCGGCTAAAGAGCAAGGAAATAAGCGTATGTCTAAAGGCCAAATCGAAAATCTTACCGCTATTGCGCAACAGCACGGTTTAGGTGGATTGGCTTATATTATTGTAAATGAAGACGAACTGCAATCACCAATTATTAAGTTTTTAGGAGAAGATATTGCGACAGGAATCATAAAAGCGACTGATGCACAAGTAGGAGATATTGTTTTCTTCTCGGCAGCAGATTATGCAACGGCAAACAAAGCTTTGGATGCTGTTCGTCAAGAATTAGGTAAAATATTGCATTTAATCAATCCGAAGGAATTATGTCCAGCTTGGGTAGTTGATTTTCCAATGTTTGAAAGAACGGATGAAGGAAGATGGACATTTACGCACAATCCTTTTTCGATGCCTGCAATTTATGATTTGCAAAAACATATGAATGGAACTGATGAAGAAATCGGAACTATCATCGCGCAACAATACGACATTATCTTAAACGGTTACGAAATAGGTGGAGGTTCAGTTCGTGCACATAAATCAGAGATTCTAGAAGCAACTTATAGAAATATGGGATACAACAAAGAAGAAATGATAAAAAGCGTAGGAACGATGTACAAAGCTTTTCAATACGGCGCGCCACCACACGGAGGAATCGCTTGGGGAATCGACCGTTTGATGATGATTTTGGAGAAAAAAGCATCCATTAGAGAAGTTATGGCTTTCCCGAAAACAGGTTCTAGCGAAGATTTATTGTTTGGCGCACCGTCTATTTTATCGGATAAAAAGGTAGAAGAAATGAATGTGAGGATTATGAGATAATAGATTTTTAAAATCTAAAATAAATAGTAAAAGCGGATTTGTACTGAAAAGTATGAATTCGCTTTTTTTATGGAATTCTCAATGTGATAAAATATAGAAAATGTACTACATTTGTTGAAAAATATAATATATGGAAATTAAACTAAAATTCTCAAAATTAAAACTCACGATTAACTTAAAAGAAGTTGTTAAAAATATTTTTGACTTTAATATTGGAACTGTTTTAACAGAAACTTTAAGAATTGAAAATACAAACGAACAAAAGGCCTTTTTGTTACTCTTAAAGACGATACAAAAAACCAATGTTGAATTAGCAAAGAAATATGGACAACAAGAACTAAACAAAGAAGCCGATTTGGTTTTGAAAGCAAGTTTGCTTGAATCAAATATTGTTTCCTTTTTAGAAAGGGAAGTGGTAATTAAAAGAGAATTTTTTGAAGATATTATCCAGTTTAATCCAAATTATTTACGCGAGTCATATTTGTTTTTTAAAGAGTATTTAGATCTCTTGAATATTAAATATCCTAATGATTTAAATTTTATTTATTTTAATGATTTTAGAATAAATCTTGAAGATGAATTTCAAGAGAATAGAGAAATATATAAATCATTAATAGAATACTTTGATAATCCTATATTCAATGAAAATAAAAAAATGTTGAAACAATTGGATTATTATAAGAAATTAATCAAAAGTTTTGTAGAACCTCTTCAGTCAGACATTCCTGAATGTAAAGAAACTTTAAAAGATCTATACGTTGAACCTTTTTTTGAAATTCATAAAAATAGCTTTACTTCAAAAACTGCAGAAAGTATAAGTGAATTTAATGGACTAGAAAAGGAGATATCTACTCATTTATTTCTAAAAGATTATTACTTTAAAAATAAAAAGCATCCAAATTTTACAAATAGTTATAATTTACTTTTTGTTCTTGGGCAGCCAGGTCAAGGTAAGACTTCATTTTGTAGTAAATTAGTGTATGATTATATAGTTGAATCAGATGGGATTCCAAAAATTCCTTTGTTTTTTGTGAAAATTAGAGATTTAGTTGCAAGAGATTTTATTGATACTCCTTTTAATGAAATCCAAAGACAAATTAATCAAAATTTCGACTTTCAAAATAATGAATGCATATTGGTTTTAGATGGTCTTGATGAGGCCTATATGAGTGGTGGTCTAAATGATGGTGATTTACGGAATTTATATGAACGTTTAAAAAGCACTACACAATCAAATGAAGATTTAAAAATAATTTTGACTTCGAGATTTAATTATTTGAAGCTTAATGATTCTTGTATTGATCGTTCTTCTGTAATTCAGTTAAGTACTTTGAATAGTTCACAAATAAAAGAATACTCTGAAAAATTTAAGCAATTTTATCCAGAGAATAAATTGGTAGAGAAAATTGATAAAATTTTAACTGATAAAAAGTATGAACATATTTTAGAGCTTTTGCAACAAGCTGTTTTGTTGTATTTTATAGCCATATCTGATATTGATATTGAAGAACAAGATTCCAGAACTGTTGTTTATGATAAAATTTTTAATTCGTTAGCAATGCGAAGTTGGGATAAAAATGGTCAGCTAAGTTACATTAAACAAACATTAAAGGATAATCCATTTCGTTATGAAAAACTATTAAGAGATTATATTCGAAATATAGCATTTGCAATTTATCAATCACCAAAATTATATATTACAATTAATCAGTTACTTGAATTAGATGCAACAACTGAATTTATAAATAAATGTTTTGATGATAGTATAAATTATTCTCAAGAAAAAATAAAAGAGATTAGTAAATATTTATTAATCAGTTTTTACTTCCAAGAATCCAAATCCAATGATTCGTCGGACACGGCTATTGAATTTTTTCATAACTCATTATGGGAATATTTGACAGCAGAATATATGTGGGAAGAAAATAAAAAGTTGTTGCTCGATAAAGATAGTTATGGAGATTACAAAACTGTTAATAGAGAGAAATACTTTAATTTATTGGATCGATTAATAGGTCAAAAAAAATTAGGCGATGCCACTTTAGAAAACTTAACAAATATAATTATTAATGCTTCAGAATCAGAAAAAAAAGAGATTGCTCTTTTGTCAAAACCTCTCTTTGATAAACTTCTACAAGATGATTTTTTATTAGAATATAGTATCAGAGATAATCGTTTAAGTTCTATAGAGAAATCTATTGCTATTTTTGAATTATTCTGGGTTTTTTATTATCGATCAAGTCTTGCTACTACCAATATTATTATTGGGGATGATAATTTAATTAAATACTTATTTGATTATTCGTATTCATTTAGAATTAATGGTAGTCTAAAGAATATGAAATTTGTCGGTGATATGATTTCAACATCATTTGCTGCTAGTTTTGATTATGAGAATATTGAATTTAATTCTGAGATAGATAATAGTTGGTTTGCTCGATGTAATTTTAAAGATTTGAAATTTACAGCGGGATTTGGATTATGTGTTTTTTCAGGTTGTAATTTTGATGGTGTAGTTATAGAAGAATGTAGTATGTATAAATATTCTAATTTTGCAGAGAATAAATTTGAAAATTGCAGATTTGAAAATGTATATGTTGAAAATATTAATTGGCTAAAAGATTTGAATAAAAAGAATACTTTGACTCAAGCAATGTTGACAAATCATAAAGTCGAAAAAACTTTTGAGGTTAATCGTATTAGTGGTAAAAGAGAAGTTAAATATATCGTTAGGTATATTGGAGAAGATGTTAAAATAAATGAATGAAAATTTAAAATTTATTCAGGTTAGCATAATTTTAGAGAAAAAAGCATCCATTAGAGAGGTTATGGTTTTTCCAAAAACGGGTTCTAGCGAAGATTTATTGTTCGGAGCACCATCTCTTTTATCGGATAAAAAGGTGGAAGAAATGAATGTTCGAATTATGAGATAATAGTTTAGATTTTGTTATCTAAAACCATTTAAAAACGTCCTCCATTCGAGGGCGTTTTTTATTACAACAAACTAGTAAAATGTTAATAACTTAACAACTTAAAACATGATTTTTATCATAAAATCCTTTATGGTTTGTTATATTTGCGTGTTATACGAAAAATACATTTTTAGATTAAAAAAAATATGAGCGAAGAAATCAAGAAGGACAATTATTCAGCAGATAGTATTCAGGCGTTAGAAGGAATGGAGCACGTAAGAATGCGTCCTTCGATGTATATTGGAGATGTAGGGGTTCGAGGACTGCATCATTTAGTTTATGAAGTTGTGGATAACTCAATCGATGAGGCAATGGGAGGTTATTGTGATACGATTCGAGTAGATATAAATGAAGATGGTTCCATTTCGGTAGAAGATAATGGACGTGGAATTCCGGTGGGAATCCATAAAAAAGAAGGCGTTTCCGCATTGGAGGTTGTAATGACCAAAATTGGTGCCGGAGGTAAGTTTGACAAAGATTCGTATAAAGTTTCAGGAGGTCTTCACGGGGTTGGGGTTTCGGTGGTAAATGCGTTGTCAAACCATTTGAGAGCGACCGTTCACAGCAGCGATGGAAAAGTGTACGAACAAGAATATGAAAAGGGAAAAGCGCTTTATCCAGTAAAACAAATTGGAGAAACTACCAAAAGAGGTACGATTGTAACTTTTTATCCTGACCCATCTATTTTTACCCAAACAATAGAGTATTCTTATGATACTTTGTCGGCTCGTATGCGTGAATTGTCTTTCCTTAACAAAGGAATCACGATTACTTTTACGGACAAAAGAGAGGTAGATAAAGACGGAAATTTCGTTTCGGAAATCTTCCATTCCGATGAAGGATTGAAAGAATACATTCGTTATTTGGATGGAAACCGTGAGCCAATTATTTCTCACGTAATATCTATGGATTCCGAAAAAGGAGAAATTCCTGTTGAGGTTGCTTTGATTTACAATACTAGTTACACCGAGAATATTTTTTCTTATGTAAACAACATCAATACGCACGAAGGAGGAACGCATTTGCAAGGTTTTAGAACGGGGCTTACCAGAGCCTTAAAAAAATATGCAGACGCTTCTGGAATGTTGGACAAATTGAAGTTCGAAATTGCTGGAGATGACTTCCGTGAAGGACTTACTGCCATTATTTCGGTAAAAGTGGCTGAACCACAATTTGAAGGTCAAACCAAAACCAAATTAGGAAACAGAGAAGTTGTTTCGCCGGTAAGTCAAGCCGTGAGCGAAATGATAGAGAATTATTTGGAAGAAAATCCAAATGATGCCCGAGTTATAGTTCAAAAAGTGATTCTTGCTGCCCAAGCACGTCACGCTGCCAAGAAAGCGCGTGAAATGGTGCAACGCAAAACCGTAATGGGTGGAGGTGGATTGCCAGGAAAATTATCGGATTGTTCGGAACAAGATCCTGCAAAATGTGAAGTGTATCTTGTCGAGGGAGATTCGGCAGGTGGAACGGCAAAACAAGGTCGTGATCGTGCTTTTCAAGCTATTTTGCCATTGAGAGGTAAGATTTTGAATGTCGAAAAAGCGATGCACCATAAAGTTTTTGAAAATGAAGAAATTCGAAATATTTTTACTGCACTTGGTGTAACTGTTGGAACAGAAGAAGACAGTAAAGCCTTGAATATTTCGAAATTGCGTTATCATAAAGTAATCATTATGTGTGATGCCGATGTCGATGGTAGTCACATTTCTACTTTAATTTTGACGTTCTTCTTCCGTTTCATGAAAGAATTGATCGAAGAAGGACACGTATATATTGCTGCTCCACCTTTGTATTTGGTGAAAAAAGGAAACAAAAAAGAATATGCTTGGAACGACGATCAACGCGATCAAGCCAATGCCAGAATGGGTGGAAGTGCCGCTATTCAGCGTTATAAAGGTCTTGGAGAGATGAATGCGGAACAATTGTGGGAAACTACAATGGATCCTTCTTTCAGGACATTACGTCAGGTAAACATTGACAGTCTTGTCGAAGCTGACAGGGTTTTCTCTATGTTGATGGGAGACGAAGTGCCACCAAGAAGAGAATTTATCGAGAAAAATGCTGTTTATGCCAATATTGATGCATAATTAAGTTTTTATAAAATTAATAATAAACATTAAAAAAAATCAAAATGAAAGTTACAGTTGTAGGAGCAGGAAATGTGGGAGCATCTTGTGCAGATTCAATTTCTTATAGAGGAATTGCAAGTGAAGTAGTATTATTGGATATTAGAGAAGGTTTTGCCGAAGGTAAAGCAATGGATATCATGCAATGTGCTACCAATACAGGTTTTAATACTAGAGTTTCTGGTGTTACCAATGATTATTCAAAAACGGCCAATAGTGATGTAGTGGTAATTACATCTGGAATTCCAAGAAAACCGGGGATGACTCGTGAAGAGTTGATCGGTATCAATGCTGGAATTGTAAAATCGGTTGCAGATAATGTGTTGGTACATTCTCCAAACGCAATTATCGTTGTGGTTTCAAACCCTATGGATACAATGACTTATTTGACATTGAAAGCCACAGGTTTGCCAAAAAACAGAGTTATCGGAATGGGTGGAGCATTGGATAGCTCCCGTTTCAGATATTATTTGTCACAAGCTTTGGATAAACCATCAAATGATATTTCTGCAATGGTTATTGGTGGTCACGGTGATACTACCATGATTCCTTTGACAAGATTGGCTTCTTACAACGGAATTCCAGTTTCTGAATTCTTGTCAGAAGAAGAATTGGCTAAAGTAGCGGCTGCAACCATGGTGGGTGGAGCTACACTGACAGGTTTGTTGGGAACTTCTGCTTGGTATGCGCCTGGAGCTTCCGTGGCTTATTTGGTGGACAGTATCTTGAATGACCAAAAGAAAATGATTGCTTGTTCCGTTTTTGTTGAAGGAGAGTACGGTCAAAACGATATTTGTATCGGAGTGCCTTGTATCATTGGTAAAAACGGTGTGGAAGAAATTTTGGACATTGCATTAAACGATGCTGAAAAAGCAGCTTTCGCTAAAAGTGCCGATGCAGTCAGAAACATGAATGCTGATTTAAAATCAGTATTGGCATAATAATATATAGGTAAAAATGAAAAGACTGCACTTTTGCAGTCTTTTTTTTGATATTAATCAATAAATATATTGGTTAATCTTTACGTTAATTATATATTTGCTCGGTTTATAAAAAAAGTTGTTGTTATAGTTGTTTTGTTTTTGAAACGAAATATATATAACAATCTCTTTTTTAATTGTTTAAACAAAAATATATACAATAAATAATTAATTTTTAGTAATAATGCAGAATAAAGGACTTATTAAATTTTTCGCAATTCTATTTGCATTGGTAAGTATTTACCAACTTTCTTTCACTTTTGTTTCCAACAAAGTTAAAAGTGATGCAAAATCTTTTGCTAACGGAAATCCGGATAAAGAATTGAAATATTTGGATTCCATAGGTAAAGAAAGCGTATTCAATCTTGGATTTACCAATTTTACTTTCAATGAAGTAAAAGACAAACAAATCAACAAAGGACTTGACTTGGAAGGTGGTATCAACGTGATATTGCAAATCTCGGTTAAAGACGTTTTGAAAGGCTTGTCCAATAATTCAAAAAACCCGGTTTTTAATAAATCTTTGGCCGATGCCAGTGCTAATCAAGAGGGAAACCAGACCTATATTGATGCTTTTTTCGAAGCTTTCGAAGCCAATTCAAAAGGAACAGTAAAACTGGCTTCTCCAGATATTTTTGCCAATAAAACTTTGCAAGGAGAAGGAGGGATTGATTTTAGAATGACTGATTCTGAAGCTAAAAAAGTGATCAGAAAAAAAGTTGACGAATCAGTTGATAGTGCTTTTGGTGTTTTGAGAGAGCGTATCGACAAGTTTGGTGTAACTCAACCCAATATTCAAAAATTAGGTGAAACTGGAAGAATTCTTGTGGAACTTCCGGGTGCAAAAGATGTAGATAGAATTAAAAGGTTATTGCAAAGTACGGCTCAGTTAGAGTTTTGGGAAACATACAAAATCGAAGAGATTGGAAATTTCTTGATGGCTGCAAATGAGTCATTGAAAAAAACTGAAGTTGCGAAAGTTGAAACTAAAGCCGTGGTTAAAGATTCCATAAGTGCTTTGTTGACAAATGCAAAAGATACTGCAACTGATAAAAAAGGAAACAATCCTTTATTGGATAAAATTATCGGTCAAGGTGGAGGTCCAGTTTTGGGCTTGTTTTCACCAAAAGACACCGCTACTGTTGGAGGTTATTTAAGAAGAGCTGATGTTAGAATTTTATTGGGTGCAAACCAAAAGTATGCAAAATTTGTTTGGGGAAAACCAACTTCAATCAAAGATGAAAAAGGTAAAAACATTGAAGCGGTAGAATTATATGCATTGAGAGGAAATCGTGACAATGTAGCTGCCATGAGCGGTGGAGTTGTTACTGATGCAAGCGATACATTTGACCAAATGGGAAAACCAGCCGTTTCCATGCAAATGAGCGGTAAAGGAGCAAAAATCTGGGAAGAATTGACAGGTAGAGCTTATACTCAAAAAAGCAATATTGCCATCGTTTTGGATAATGTGGTATATTCTGCACCGGGTGTTTCCAGCGGTCCAATTTCTGGTGGAAGATCAGAAATTTCGGGTACTTTCGAAATTTCAGAAACTAAAGATTTAGCCAACGTTCTTAGAGCAGGTAAACTTCCTGCTGCTGCAGATATTATTCAATCGGAAGTGGTTGGACCATCCTTGGGTCAAGAAGCCATTGACAATGGTACTAATTCAGCTCTTTTAGGATTGCTTATTGTGTCACTTTGGATGATGATTTATTATGGTAAAGCGGGTTGGTATGCCAATATTGCATTGGCAGTCAATTTATTGTTCTTGTTCGGAATCTTGGCGAGTTTAGGTGCTGTGCTAACATTACCTGGTATTGCCGGTATCGTTTTGACGATGGGAACTGCAGTGGATGCGAATATCATTATTTACGAAAGGGCGAAAGAAGAATTGCGTTCCGGAAAAACATTGCCAGAAGCCATTGCCGCTTCCTATAGTTGGAAAGGAGCGATGCGTTCTATTGTTGATGCCAACGTAACTCACGTTTTGACAGGTGCCGTATTGTTTATTTTTGGTTCAGGACCAATTAAAGGTTTTGCAACTACATTGTTGATAGGTATAATTACCTCATTGTTTACTTCTATCTTTATTGCCAGAATATTTTTGGATTGGAGTGCTGCCAAAAGTGATAAATTATCATTCATTACAGGATTCTCTAAAAATTTCTTTACCAATTTCCATTTCGATTTCTTGGGAGTAAAAAAATGGACTTATGCTTTCTCGGCAATTGTTACAATTGTGAGTATTTATTCATTGGCGACCAACGGTTTGGATCAAGGTGTGGATTTTGTGGGAGGAAGAACTTTTCAAGTGCGTTTTGAAAAACCTGTTGAAGTAGAAACAGTAAAAGCAGAATTGGGTAAAGTTTTTGACGGAAGTGCCGAGGTAAAAGTCTTTGGTAATGATAATCAATTGAAAATAACGACCAAATATAAGGTTCAAGAGCATGGAAGTGAAGCGGACGAAGAAGTGAACAAATTATTGTACGAAAATTTGAAACAACATTATTCAGCCGGATTGACTTATGATAAATTTGTAAATGCTTACGATGGTAAAAAACTAGGTATTCTACAAGCTTCAAAAGTGGGTCCTACAGTTGCGGAAGACATCAAAACCAATGCTTATTGGGCTGTTCTTGGTGCAATGATTATTGTAGGTTTGTATTTGGTAATCAGTTTCAGAAAATGGCAATACAGTTTGGGAGCGATTGCTGCCGTTGCGCATGACGTTATTTTCGTATTGGGTATTTACTCTTTGTGTTACAAATTTATGCCTTTCGGAATGGAGATTGACCAGCACTTTATCGCTGCGATTCTTACCGTAATTGGATATTCGATGAATGATACCGTAATCGTGTTTGACAGGGTTCGTGAGTATTTGGGAGGAAAAGCCAAAGGTAATTTCAACAGCATCGTAAACCAATCCATTAATAGTACAATGTCAAGAACCATCAATACTTCCTTGACGATGATTTTGGTATTGTTGATCATGTTTGTTTTTGGTGGAGATTCTATCCGTGGATTTATCTTCGCAATGTTGGTGGGTATAGTAGTGGGAACTTATTCTTCACTATTTATTGCTACTCCAGTTTTGTGTGACACCATTTCAGCAGAGGAACACAAAAGAATTGAAGAAGAGCACAACGCTTAATTGAATTAAGTTTTAAATATTTTTAAAAGACCCGAAATTTCGGGTCTTTTTTTTGGAATTGTTTTACTGGAATATGAGTTGTTCTATTGTTAGTTGGACAAAATTTATAGAATTAGTTTTATTGAAGAGTCAAATTTTATATATTTACTAAATATTGCTATAATTCCACCAAATTTTTGCAACCTAAAATAACCAAAAATGATGAAAAAACTAATCAAGTTGTTCGTTTTTCTGTTTTTGATTACTATTTTATCGAGTTCAAGTACATTCGCTAAAAGCGGTATTAGTGGTTTTGCAAATATGGGGCTTGCTCCAGTACCACCAATAGTCACGACTCCTGTTTATCTATGCCAAAATAGTGTTGCAGTACCATTAACGGCGACACCTTCTGGAGGAGGAACTTTGACTTGGTATGCTGGATTATCAGGAGGGATTGCATTGCCGGGTGCGCCTACACCAAGCACAACCACAGTGGGATCAACGACTTATTATGTCACCGAAACTGTTGCTGGTGTAGAGAGTACACCTCGTACCCCAATTGTGGTTAATGTGGTTGCAGATTCAGGTGGTGTACTGACATTGTTTTGTGATGCGGCTAACACAACACCTACATCCGTAGCTTTTGATTGGAATAATGTAATTGGATATTTAGGGTATAATTATTCGTATTCAGTAGCAGGAGAACCATTAGTAACGGGGTTTCAAGTTGCTCCATCACATTTTGATGTTCCAGTTCCTGGACCGGGTACAACTGTAAAATTTACTATTTTATCGGTATTGGGACTTCCTTGTGTAAAATCAATTTCGGTTACCTGTAATTCTACTTGTACTATCGCCCAAAGCATAGCGCCAAAATTCACTCCAATCCCTTCTTTTTGTTCAGGGACTCCTGCTCCATCCTTGCCTGCAACATCATTGGAAGGCATATCGGGAACTTGGTCACCTGCAACAATTAGCAACACCGCCAGTGGAAATTATGTATTTACACCGGATCCAATATTGTTTCCTTGCGCTTTAATTCCAGCTCCATTAGCCGTTACTGTTACATCAATGGTAAGTCCAACATTTTCGGGCATTCCAGCCGTTGTTTGTCAAGGAGCTCCAGCACCGGTTTTGCCTTTGATTTCTTCTAATGCTACTCCGATAACTGGAACTTGGAGCCCTTTTCCTGTTGATACATCGACACTGGGAACTACTGATTATACTTTTATACCAACACCGGGTCAGTCCTGTGTTTCGGCTACCCCGACCACTGCATCGATAAGAATTGATCCAGTTCTAACGCCCACTTTTACGCAAATAGGGGCAATATGTTCAGGCGGTACTTTGTTGGCTTTACCAACTACTTCCAATAACGGAATTACGGGTTCTTGGTCACCAGCCTTGAATAACACGGCAACGACTTTATACACTTTTACCCCAACTGCTGGACAATGTGCCACTACGACTACTATGTCTATAACCGTGAATACTAATGTTACACCAACATTTAATGGAGTGGGGCCAATTTGTTCTGGTGATATTTTAGCGCCTTTGCCAACCCTTTCCAACAATGGAATCAACGGAACTTGGTCTCCTTCCTTGAATAATACGACTACAACTACCTATATTTTTGCACCATCTTCAGGGCAATGTGCTACCACTACGCCGCTAACAATCGTTGTAAACCCACTTGTTGAACCTAGTTTTGTGGATTTGTCAATCTGTTCCGGAAGTACACCTCCTAATTTGGATACTATGTCGCCAAATGGAATTACGGGAAATTGGATGCCATCAAGCATTGACAACACAACCAATGGTGCTTATGTTTTTACTCCAGATGCGCCGCAATGCGCTACGGTAAAAACCATTAATGTTACCGTAAATCCATCCAATACTTTAGTGGCTATGGATTGGACAGTTACCGATGCATTCACAAAAAATCAAATAGTTACCATTGTGGCAACAGGTTCTGGGAATTATTTATATCAAATGGATTCTGGCCCATTCCAGACTAGTCCTGTTTTTGAGAACGTGGCTTATGGAATGCATTCCATTACGGTGAAAGATGTGAATAGTTGCAGTACTCAAATAACGGAAACCAATGTCTTGGTAATTGGTTATCCTAAATATTTTACGCCAAACGGCGACACTTATAATGATACTTGGAATATTTTTGATTTGAAAGATCAAGTGGCTTCGAGAATTTATATTTTTGACCGATACGGTAAACTCTTGAAAGATATAAGTCCAAAAGGTTCTGGCTGGGATGGTACTTATATTGGGCAACCAATGCCTGCTGCGGATTATTGGTTTACGGTTGAATATTCTGAACAAGGAATCACCAAAAAATTCAATTCCCATTTTTCTTTAAAACGATAAAACAAAAAAAGCTTCCAAATCAGGAAACTTTTTTATCAATTATGGTTTTATATTTTAACTGGTTTTTCGGACGTAAAAACAAAATATAGCCCAACGAGGATAAATGGAATACTCAACCATTGTCCTGTCGAGAATAATCCCAATGCGCTTTCAAAACCACCCTGGCTTTCTTTCACATATTCTACAATAAAACGGATAGACCACAAAAGCACTAGAAATAGACCAAATAAATAACCGCTTTTTTCTCTTGCATTTGTTTTCCAATACAAGAAAAACAATAAGGCAAAAACAAAGATGTAGCAAACTGCTTCGTACAATTGTGCCGGATGTTTTACGGGAACTTGCTGTAATAATTCTGAAAATTTTGGATCTGTGGCTATGGCGTGATAAGCCTCTTTTGGGTTTGCAATTTTGGTTGCATTTACGGCATCATTTGGAGTGAAATAGTCCCTAACGAATTTTATTCCAAAGTCAGAATCAGTTTCTTTGCCAACAATTTCCGAATTGAAAAAATTCCCCAATCTTACAAAAATAGCGCCGCTTGATACAGGAATTACTATTCTGTCCAAAATCCACATTTGGGGTCTCTTTAATATTTTTTTGCTGTAATAATACATGGTTATTATGATGGATATTGCAGCTCCATGGCTTGCTAATCCTTGGAAACCGGTAAATTCAAAATTGGGACTGAATCTAAAAGGCAAAAATATTTCCAATAAATGATTGCGATAATATTCCCAATCATAGAACAAAACATGTCCTAGTCTGGCTCCTATCAATGTGGCCAAAACTGTCCAAATAAACAAGGTGTCCAATTTTTCTACAGATTCATTTTCACGTTCAAAAATGTTTTTCATGATGTACCAACCCAATCCAAAGGCGATTACAAACATTAGGCTGTAAAACCGAATTACAAAAAAACCTAAATCAATCCCTTCCGATGGATTCCAAACTATGTTTAAAGCGTGTGCCATATAGTAAATGTTTTATATTGTTGTAAAAATAAATATTTAAAGTAGAGTATGTCTTTATAAAAAGTTAATGTTTGTGCGAACATTCTTTTTCTGGAACGGGATCATAACCGCTTTTTCCCCAAGGATGACAACTCAAGATTCTTTTGATTCCTAAATAACCTCCATAAAATAAACCGTGTTTTTGCAAGGCTTCGATCATGTAGCTCGAGCATGTGGGCTCAAATCTGCAAGCTGCCGGCGTAAATGGAGATATGGCAGATTGGTAGAATCTGACGAGCAATACAAATGGATAAATGAGGATTTTTGACATCATCTTTTAGAAGTTACAATTTGAAATCCTTCGTGACCACAAAATAACAGATTACTGGACACTGAATGTCGTGCCTTCTTTACCGTCTTTCAATTGAATTCCCAAAGCAATCAATTGATCTCGAATTTGGTCTGACATGGCAAAGTCTTTGTTGGCTCTGGCTTCCATTCGCATATTGATTAACATATGAATAACTCCTTCTAGTTTGTCGTTGTTGTTTCCAATTGCTTTTTCATCTTTTAAACCCAAAACATCGAATACAAAAGCATTCATTGTTTTTGTGAAATTTTTCAAATCTTCAGCAGTAAGCATGGCAGAATTGTCTTTTAATAAATTGATAAAACGAACGCCTTCAAACAGTTGTGCAATCAAAATCGGACTGTTGAAATCGTCATTCATGGCGTCATAACAATTTTGTTTCCAGCTTGCAATATCTAGGGTAGAAGATGAGCTTGGCTTGATTGCTGCCAATCCATCCACGGCTTCCATTAATCTGTAAAATCCTTTTTCGGCAGCAAGAATAGCGTCATTGGTAAAATCGAGATTGCTTCTATAATGAGCCTGAAGCACAAAAAAGCGAGCCACACTTGGCGAAAATGCCTTGCTTAAATTTGGGTTTTCTCCAGTTAGAATCTCTCTTGGCAAGATGTTGTTTCCAGTTGACTTTGCCATTTTCTTGCCATTCAAAGTCAGCATATTGGCATGCATCCAGTAATTTACAGGCGTATGACCCGTGCAAGCTTGATTTTGTGCTATTTCGCATTCATGGTGCGGAAATTTTAAATCCATTCCACCGCCGTGAATGTCAAAATGATTGCCCAAATATTTGGTACTCATTGCAGTACATTCCAAATGCCAACCAGGAAAACCGTCGCTCCAAGGCGAAGGCCATCGCATAATATGTTGTGGTTCTGCTTTTTTCCAAAGGGCAAAATCCTGTGCATTTTTTTTGTCGCCTTGACCGTCCAAGTCTCTGGTGTTGGCCAACATATCTTCAATATTTCGACCGCTTAAAATACCGTAATTGTTGGTCTTGTTGTATTTTACAACGTCAAAGTACACGGAACCATTAACTTCATAAGCCAATCCATTGTCAATAATTTTTTTGACAATTTCAATTTGTTCTATAATATGACCCGTTGCAGTTGGTTCGATACTTGGCGGCAAAAAGTTGAATAAATTCAATATTTCGTGAAAATCAACGGTATATTGTTGCACAACTTCCATTGGTTCAAGTTGTTCCAATCGTGCTTTTTTGGCAATTTTGTCTTCGCCATCATCCACGTCATCCACTATATGCCCAACGTCGGTAATGTTTCTAACATAACGGGTTTTGTAACCCAAATGCAAAAAATACCTATAGATTACGTCAAAAGACATAAAAGTGCGCACATTTCCAAGATGCACATTGCTGTAAACCGTTGGTCCGCAAACATACATTCCTACATTTCCTTCGTGAATTGGCGTAAAAACTTCTTTTTCTCCTGAAAGAGAATTGTATATTTTTAAGGTTTGGGTTTTGTATAAAGGCATTGTTGTTTGTGGTTTTCCCCACCCCAGCCCTCCCTGAAGGGAAGGGAGTAGAGAGGTGAATGTGTTGTTGATAATAAATTTATTTTTTGCTGAATTTTTATTTTCCAGTCTTCACTCCCTCACCTTTGGAGAGGGTCGGGGAGAGGACTAAAATTTTGTTTCCAATTTAATGTAATCCAATAATTCTCTGCGAGTTTGTTCGTCTTTAAATTGTCCGCCAAATTCAGCTGTTACGGTGCTGCTTTCGATGTCTTTTATTCCTCTGGAATTCACGCAAAGGTGTTTGGCATCTATAATACAAGCAACGTCTTCGGTTCCAAGAGCGATTTGTAATTCTTGCACAATTTGCATTGTCAAACGCTCTTGAACTTGAGGTCTTTTGGCATAAAATTCAACGATTCTATTTATTTTGGATAATCCAATGACTCTTCCTTTCGAGATATAGGCCACATGGGCTCTTCCTATTATGGGAAGCAAATGGTGTTCGCAGGTAGAGTAGAGGGTGATGTTTTTTTCGACCAACATTTCGCCATATTTATAGCCATTTTCAAAAGTGGAAGCGCTTGGTTTTCTGGCAGGATTCAGTCCTCCAAAAATTTCTTTCACAAACATTTTGGCCACACGATTGGGAGTTCCTTTAAGGCTGTCATCAGTCAAATCCATCCCAAGTGTAAGCAGGATGTTTTCGACATCCTTTTTTATTCTTTCAATTTTTTGATCGTCAGTAATATTGAAAGCGTCTTCTCTGACTGGATTTTTTGCGTTTAAACTAATATGATTGTCTCCTATTTCGTCATGAAATTCTTCGTTGTTTATCATCAAAAGTTGCTATTATGGTGGTGTATAAATTTAAGGGGGTAAAGATAATTAATAAAAGCCAAAGAAATTCGATGGCTTTTATTATTAATTTATTTTAGCTGTTAGCGCTATTTAATACCAAATGCTTTTTTTCGGAATTGTAGATCGTGATGGCATCTTTAAGAATTTGTACGGCGCGAGTCAAGTCTTCTTTTTTCAAGACATAGGCAATACGAACTTGGTTTAAACCAACGTTTGGAGTCGAATAAAATCCTCCAGCTGGAGCTACCATCACGGTTTCTCCATTCGAATTGTAACTTTCGAGCAGCCATTGTGCAAAATCGTCGGTATTGTCCACAGGCAATTGGGCAATGCAATAAAAAGCGGCTTTTGGAGTCGTTACTACAACGCCTTCTATTTTATTTAATTCGGAAATCAAGGTGTCTCTTCGCTCCTTGTATTCCGAAATTACTTCGTCAAAATAGCTTTGAGGGGTGTCTATTGCCGCTTCACAAGCAATTTGTTCAATGGTTGGCGGGCATAAACGAGCTTGGGCAAATTTCATTGCGGCGGCTATAACTTCCTTGTTTTTAGTTACCATGCAGCCAATGCGAGCTCCACACATACTGTATCTTTTGGAAACCGAATCAATCATGATTACGTTTTGTTCGATTCCTTTTAGGTTCATCACGGAAAAGTGTTTGTCTCTCTCGTCATATATGAATTCGCGATATACTTCATCAGCAATCAAAAATAAATCGTGTTTTTGTACTAATTCACCCAATTGATTGATTTCTGATTCCGAATACAGATATCCAGTTGGATTATTAGGATTACAAATTAAAATTGCCTTGGTTTTTGGGGTGATCGCTTTTTCAAATTCTTCAATGGTTGGAAGGGTAAATCCACTTTCGATATTCGAAATCACGGGAATTACAGTCGCACTTGATTCTTCGGAAAAAGCATGGTAATTGGCATAAAAAGGTTCGGGAATAATGACTTCATCTCCTGGATCCATAATACTTCCAAGCGCAAACAATAATGCCTCAGAACCACCCGTGGTTATCATGATGTCTTCAAAAGCTACTTTTACATCTTGTTTGGTGTAAAATTTGGCCAGTTTTTTTCTATAACTTTCGTATCCAGCCGAAGGGCCATATTCTATAATGTCTAAATCAATATTTTTTATGGCTTCGATGGCAATTTCCGGGCTTTTTATATCGGGTTGACCTATGTTTAAATGATAAACTTTGTGGCCTTTCTTTTTAGCTATATCTGCGTAAGGAGCCAATTTTCGGATTGGCGATTCGGGCATTCTTCGACCTCTGATTGAAATTTCAGGCATGATTGTAAAATTTGCTGCAAATTTGCGATTTTTTTTTCAAATTTGGGAGAGTCAATCCTCTTAATTTGACGTTAAAAGAATGTTTTTTGTTAATTATTTGCTAACTTTATACAAACAATTCTGATGAAAAAAGCTGTCATTTTATGTTTCTTATTTCTTTTTGCCTTGCCTACTTTGGGTCAAGAAGGGTTTCTGTTTGAAAAAGATATGGATAAAGTGGTTATTCCTTTTAAATTGATCAATAATTTGATATTTATTCCCATAAAAGTCAATGGGATAGAACTGAATTTTTTGTTGGATTCCGGTGTTGAAGAGACTCTTTTGTTTAGCATGGACGACAAAAAAGAAGTTAGTTTCTTTAATGTTGAAAAAATAACTTTGAGGGGTTTGGGTAGTGAAACTTCTATCGAAGGATTGAAATCCAAGAATAATACCTTGGAAATTCCCGGACTCAAGTCTACAAATCATTTGTTGTATATCGTTTTAGATCAAAATTTTAACCTGTCATCTCATGTAGGAATTCCTGTGAACGGTATTATTGGATACAATTTTTTGAAAAACAATTTAATTGAAATCAATTACGAAAAAAAGAGAGTGACAGTCTATAAGGATATTGATAAAAACAGGAAAAAAATAGAAAAAAAATTTCAGATTGTATCCATTACTGTCGAAAGATTGAAACCTTATATTACGGGTAGTGTGGTGATGAATAGCAAGGAAATTCCCGTAAAGTTATTGGTTGATATTGGCAATAGTGACGCAATTTGGCTTTTCGAAAACAGTAAAAAATCGATAAATATTCCGGCAAAAAATTTCGAGGATTATCTGGGAAAAGGTTTTAGTGGAGATGTGGAAGGGAAAAGGGCCCAGATTAAAAAATTTACTTTTTCGAAATATGAATTTGATAATCCAATTGTTGCTTTTCCTGATTCGACTTCAATTAAAAATGTGAGAATGGTCGTGAATCGTACAGGTTCAATAGGTGCAGAAATTTTAAAAAGATTCAATATTGTTTTTGATTACCCTAATCAAAAGATGTTTTTGAAGAAAAACAGTCATTTTAATTCTCCTTTTAGCTACAACAAAAGTGGAATTGAACTGCAACATTATGGTTTGCAATGGGTTCAGGAAACGGTTCGCCTCGAAACTGTCCCATTATCCGAAGGGACCAATCTCATGAATAATTTTAAATATAAATTTGAGTTAAAGCCGGTTTACATAATTGCAAATGTTCGAAAAAATTCAACAGCGGCTCTCAGCGGGATACAAAAAGACGATGTTTTGGTTAACATAAATGGAGTTCCTGCCCACAAATATTCGTTGGAAAAAATCAATTCAATTTTAAAATCGGAAGAAGAAAGATGGATTACTTTAGAAGTCGAAAGAAATGGGCAACTTCTTAAAATCAAATTTCAATTATTGAACGTGTTGTAAAAAAATACAGAATAAAAATTTTTTTGGACAGTTGTTTGAATTAAAGTATTAATTTTAACAAAAAATTATATTAATTTATGGATAGAAAATACTACGTTTTAAATATATTTTTTCTTCTTTTATTTTTAATTCCAACTAAAAATTTGGGGCAATGTGCTGGCAATGATGCTGATTTTGAGGTGTGTAATATTCCCGATCCCGGCAGCCAATCAATAGCATTGTATCCTTTGTTGGGAGTTACTGCAACCCCTGGCGGTATTTGGACAGATGATTATTTGTCGGGAGGATTGAATGTCGCAACTGGGATTTTAAACGTCCAGAAAATACTTAGAAGTGGAGTTTATAAATATACTTATACGGTTTCAGGCGTTTCAGGTTGTGCCGACACTTCGTCAACGATAACAGTTATAGTAGGTGGATATTCGGGTGTTACCGGGCCGAATGCATCTGTGTGTAGCGATGACCGTGCTTTTAATCTCTTTCAAGTTTTTAATGGCAGTAATTTAAGTCCACAATCCAATGGCAGTTGGTATAATGATACGCTGGGTATTCCTGTCTCCAGCGTGATTGATGCTGCAACCTTAGAATTGGGAAAAACATATCAATTTACTTATTCTATTCCAGCAATTGGATCTTGTCCAGCGGTTTCCTCAACAGCATTTGTTTCCGTTTTTAGAGCTGCACAACCTGGTATTCCTTCCAGATTGTTGTTATGCGACAGTGATGATTTGTCGGTATATTCCAATCTTGATTTGAATAGCCAACTTGGGGGCGAAGATGCAGGGGGAACTTGGACTGATAATAATGGGACTGGACAAATTACTTTTTTAGATGATCATTTTATTGATGTTAAAAAAATCAATGATACTTATGGTGCCGGATTATATACTTTTACCTATACCGTTTTGCCAAATAACCCTATTTGTGATAAAAAATCGGCTACCGTAAGAATTAAAATCGAGAAGAGACTTGATTTTACCGGTGCTACTTTGGTAGTGAATTCAGATATATGCGAGTCCGAAATTCCAACGGCAACTTATTCGGCTGTACTCAAAAAAGGACCGGCGGTTATTCCGAATGGGCTGTATTATGTGACTTATAATGTATCAGGATCAGCAGGAGAAACAAAAACGGAATTGTTGACTTTTAATAATGGCGTTTTAAATTTTTCGGTGGCTTCGAAATATTTTAAACAAGTTGGAGATTTTACCGTTGAGATTTTAGATATTACGGCTTTTGAAAGTGAAGGTGCTTGTCATAATATTATAAACAATTTGTATGATGTTTTGCACGTATATCCAATCCCTGTTTTAGATGGAGCAAAATTAACAATCAATCCAGTATGTCAAAACAATAGTGCTTTAGTCCAAATTTCAGATGCTGCTCTTTTAGCAGACGGTACTTATGACATCGTTTATAATTTGACAGTTTCTAACATTGCAACTGCCCAAACAGTCCGGATAACAGTGGTTGGAGGCGTTTCCAGTTTTACCATTTCGTCAAATTTTATTGTAAATGACGGAAATACGGTGGTTACCATTTCAAAAATAACGAATGCAATTACCAAATGTACCAATACGGCAAATAGTAGCGGAACAATGCTGGTAAATCCTTTGCCTGATGCCACAAATTTAAAAATTGTGGTAGACGATAATTGTTTGAATAAGCCGTTTTCGGTTGCGCTTTCAGGTTTGGGAACTTTGACAAATAGTACTATTGGCTACACTTTGTCGGGGGCTAATGTGGCAACGCAAACAGTCTCGTTAGTTGTTAGTGGCGGAAATGCAAACTTTATTATTCCTTCCAATTTACTGACGCAAACTGGTTCCACAAACATTGCCATAACAAATTTGTTAAACGATGACACGACTTGTGGTATCATAATTAGTAATTTGTCGGATGTTTTTTTAATAAATCCCATTCCAAATGCACCAATAGCAACAAGTATTCAAAAGTTTTGTGAAACTGATGCAGCCACAATTGCTAATTTAACTCCAATTGGCCCACAATATCAATGGTTTGATTCGGCAACAGCCACAACGCCTCTTGCCACTTCCGCCGTATTGGTTTCGGGAAATTATTATGTTCGGGAAAAACCGCTAACCAACTCGTGTCTTTCGGCATCGACAATGGTTGCCGTTACAATAAATGTTCTGCCAGAACCTACATTAAATCAAGATGGGCAAATTTTTTGTGGAATCAACCAGCCAAAGATTTCAGATTTATCAGCGAACACCAATGTTCCCGCTTCGATAGTTTGGTATGATGCAGCAACCAACGGAAACGTTTTGATCGGCACAACGTTGTTGAAGGATAAAATAACATATTATGGATTTGATTTCTCAACCGTCACTGGTTGTTTTTCGAAAAATCATCTTGCCGTAACCGTTTCGCTCACTGATTGTACGACTTCGCAATATGATTTCTTTATCCCTGACGGATTTTCTCCCAATGGAGATGGCGTGAATGACTATTTCACAATTCCACAAATTGAGTTTTTATACCCAGATTACACGCTTGAAATTTATAATAGATACGGAAACATAATGTTTAAAGGCAACAAAAGCAAACCCAATTGGGACGGAAAAAATGCTGAATCAGCTGGTTTTGGTGATGCAATGGCGCCAAACGGAGTCTATTTTTATATTGTCAATTTCAATAAAGACAATAAGTCGCCTCAACAAGGTCGTCTTTATTTGAATCGATAATTTCTTCACTTTTAATATAATTTTAAATGAAAAAAATAATATTTCTCCTAAGTTTTTTCTGTTGTTTCATTGACGTATCTGCGCAGCAAGATCCTGAATACACGCATTATATGTATAATATGAGCGTGGTAAATCCAGCTTATGCCTTAGGAACAGCAGCTATGTTGAACACGGGAGCTTTGTATAGAACACAATGGGTTGGAGCGGTTGGTTCTCCTAAGACCTTTACTTTTTTCGGACATACTGCCCTGAGTAATAAAATTGAGGTTGGTTTGTCATTAATTTCAGATGATATTGGTGATGGTGCCAAAAAGGAAAATAATTTCTATGCTGATTTTGCTTATATTCTTGAACTGGGCGGCAAAAATAAATTGTCATTTGGGATGAAAGCAGGATTTACTTCATTGCAGGCTAATTTTAACGGATTCCGTTTTGAAAGTGGTGACGTGACAACCGATTTGGCATTTTCTGAAAATATCAATACCACCAAACCTAATATTGGTGTGGGAGCTTACTATTTTGCCGATAAATATTATGTGGGTTTGTCGGTGCCGAACTTGATTAATTCCAAACATATCGAAGAAAAAGCAGGAATTAGCACTTACGGTTCCGAAGAAATTCACGCTTTTTTGACTGCCGGTTATGTTTTTCAAATCAATGATTCATTCAAGTTGAAACCTGCTTTTATGTCAAAATTTGTAAAAGGATCGCCCGTTTCGTTTGATGTTTCGGCTAATGTTTTGTACAACAACAAGTTCGAATTGGGAATTGCTTATCGATTGGATGATGCTTTTAGTGCTTTGATGAATGTAAATGTCACACCAAATTTGCGAGTGGGTTATGCATACGATTACACGACTTCCAATCTCGGCCAGTTCAATTCCGGAACGCACGAAATACTATTGCTTTTTGATTTGGATTTATTAGGAAAAGGATATGATAAATCACCAAGATTCTTCTAAAATGAAAAATATGAAAAAATTACTCGTTATTATATTCGTATTTTCAATACAGTTTATAAATGCCCAAGACCAAGAATTGGAAAGAGCAAAACGCTTTTTTGACAGAACCTATTACACAGAATCCATTCCCTTGTATGAAAAAATAGTTTCCGAAAAACCCTCTGCTGAAGCGGTCAGGAATTTGGCGGATAGTTATTATTATACCAATGATTTAAAAAAAGCACAGCGTTATTATCGTCTTTTGATCAAAAGTTACAATCAGGATTTGGACAGGAATTACTATTTCAAATTTGCGCAAACTTTAAAAGCGACCAATTCCCATGAAGAAGCCAATGCCGCTTTGAAAGAATATTATTCAAAATCGACCAATGCCCAGGATTTAATCAACTTTGAAAGCGATACTAAAACGTTGGAAAATGTTTCCGCAATAGGTAACCGATTCGAAATTAAAAACATAGCTTTCAATACCGAAAATTCAGAGTTTGGAGCCGTAAAACACAACGATAGTCTGGTTTTTGCTTCCGTGAAAAAGAAAGCGGGATTATTTGACAAAGTTTATAAATGGGATAACGAAACCTATTTGAACCTGGTTTCAGTGCCAATGAAAAATATAAATTCAAAGGATTCCATTAAATATTATTTCCCCAAAGAATTAAAAACCTCGATGCACGAATCGAATGTTATTTTCACGAAAGACGGAAAGACCATTTATTTCACGCGAAATAATTTTAAAAACGGTAGAAGAGGCAAGAACGAAGAAAAAATCTCCAATCTTCAAATTTTTAAAGCCGAATTGGTCAACGGAAAATGGACGAACGAAACTTCATTGCCGTTCAATAGCGACAATTATTCAGTAGAACATCCTGCCTTGAGCAGCGATGAAAAAACATTGTATTTTGCTTCCGATATGCCGGGAACATTAGGCTCGTTGGATATTTTTTCGGTGGCGGTAAATGAAGGCGCTTTCGGAACTCCCCAAAATTTAGGAGCTGGAATAAACACCGATAAAAGAGAGCAATTTCCATTTGTTTCTAAAGACAACAAACTTTATTTCGCTTCCGACGGACATTTAGGATATGGTTCGCTGGATGTTTTTGTGTCCGAAATGGAAAATGGAACATACAACAAAGCGAATAATGTCGGATTGCCAATAAATTCGAATTTGGATGATTTTGCATTTAATATCGATTCCGACACTAAAGAAGGTTATTTTTCTTCGAACAGGGCAGGAGGAAAAGGCAGTGACGATATTTATCAACTCAATGAAATCAAAGCTTTACTAATCGAAGATTGCAAGCAGTTTGTTTCTGGAATAATTACCGATGTTGATACAAAATTGCCTTTAGAAAATGCAGTTGTTGCGCTTCAAGATTCGAATAAAAAACAAATTAATTCAGTTACAACAACCGCTGACGGGAAGTTTAATTTTACGGTAGCCTGTGAATCATCTTATACGGTTTTGGCTTCTAAAGAAAACTATTCTAATAATTCTAAAGCTTTAGTTTCTGGGAAGGTTAGAGATTATTCCAATGATGCGTCAATGACATTAAAATCACTTGAGGTTATAAAACTTGAAAATAAAAAACTGGAAGAAGAGAAAAAACAGCAAGAAGCCTTGGCTTTGATTGCTTTAAAAGAAGCAGAAACTAAAGCAAAAAAGGATGCCGTTGTTCAGGCTGAAATCAAGAAAAAAGAAAAAGTAAACCAGATTTTGGCACAAGAAAAAGATGTGGTGAAAGACAAAGACCGTTTGATTATCAAAACAGATCCAATTTATTTTGATTATGATTTATGGTACATCAGAAAAGAATCTAAAGTTATTTTGAACCGAGTTTTTGATTTGATGAAGAAATATCCAGAGATGGTTGTCGAAATTGGTTCACACACCGATTCCAGGGGAGACCTTAAATACAATGCCGAATTATCTGGAAAAAGAGCCCAATCCACCAAGGAATATTTGGTGGAATCTGGAATTGATGCCAAAAGAATCATAGCCAAAGGGTATGGAGAATCGGTGCCAATCATAAAATGCAAAACAGACGAATCTTGTTCTGAAGAACAGCACGAACTTAATAGAAGAAGTGAATTTGTGATTAAAAATCTATAATCAAACTTCGAAATAGGGTGTAACAAAAATGCTTCTTACATTTCTGCAAGAAGCATTTTTGTTTATTTAATTAGGCATTATTTTCTAGTGTAGGAGCTTCCAATACCATCGTAATTGTTGTCATCTAATTCTAAATTGGTGTTGTCTAATTTAGCTATAATCATTTCACCACCAACCGAAAATACAATTGATTTTTTATAAGTGCCGTCAACAATACTTTTCTGAGTAGAAAATTGATAGGTTCCTTCACTTGAAAGAATCCCATTGGTGTAATAAAAAAATTTACCATCACTTGTGAATTTTAAATCTATATATTTTCCAGTTGAGGCTGGTGTGTCGTGTATATGAAATGCAAATCCACCGTCGGTTCTAACCCAACTCCAAGTTCCTGTTAAATTTTTGCCACTACTATCGTCATTGTCTGAACAAGAAATAAAAACTGTTACCAATAGAAAGAAACCAATTTTTTTGAAATGATGTAATGCTTTCATAAGATTATTTTTTTTGTAAATTTCATTAATCAGCAATCACTTCACCCT
The DNA here is from genome assembly GCF_027111315.2 of Flavobacterium limnophilum. Lineage (GTDB taxonomy): Bacteria > Bacteroidota > Bacteroidia > Flavobacteriales > Flavobacteriaceae > Flavobacterium > Flavobacterium limnophilum. Next base: position 506,997 of record NZ_CP114289.2, read on the forward strand.
TGATTTTTAGTGGAATTCTTCCGTCTTCATAATTCACTGCATTTGATTCGACAGTGATTGTTTTTCTTATGGGACCTGGAGTCATATTGTATTTGATGTCAATTTTTCCAGTTTTTCCAGGCATGATTGGTTCTGTTGGTTTGGTAGGAACAGCACATCCACAAGTAGAAAGTACATTGGTAATAATCAACGGGGCATTGCCGGTATTGGTAAACTCGAAAGAGCGAACTCCATTGTCACTTTTTTTGCTGGTAGTTCCATAATCTATCGTATTGTCTTTAGCCTTAAATTCAATTTTAGGACCGTTTTGGGCAAAGCCAAAACTGCTTGTCAATACAATTGCTATTATTGTGGCTATATTTTTCATGGTTGTTTTTTTAATTTTCTTTTTAGTAAAAATACTTTTTTTAATTAAGCGGACAATTATTTATTTCGCTTTTTATACTGTACTTAATTATTTACTTTTGTCCTCAATTAGAATTACAAAAATCAGACCAAAAGAAAAGTTTATTTGTTTATTCGGTTATTCGTTTAACCGATTAAACAAATAACCGAATAAACAAATAGACGATACAATGACAATTCCTGCACAATTTGACGCCAAAACCATTGAAAATAAGTGGTATGACTACTGGATGAAGAACAATTATTTCCATTCGGAACCCGATCACAGAACACCATACACCATCGTGATTCCTCCGCCAAACGTGACTGGAGTTTTGCACATGGGACATATGTTGAACAATACCATTCAAGATGTTTTAATCAGAAGAGCACGTCTCAAAGGCTTTAACGCTTGTTGGGTTCCGGGAACGGATCACGCTTCGATTGCAACGGAAGCCAAAGTGGTGGCCAAATTAAAATCCGAAGGAATCAACAAAAATGATTTGACTCGTCAAGAATTTTTGGCTCATGCTTGGGAATGGACTGACAAATATGGTGGAACCATCCTAGAACAATTGAAACAATTGGGTTGCTCTTGCGATTGGGACAGAACCAAATTCACGATGGATCCTGATATGTCGGCATCGGTAATCAAATCTTTTGTGGATTTATACAACAAAGGATTGATTTATCGTGGCTATCGAATGGTAAACTGGGATCCCGAAGCCAAAACGACTTTGTCCGACGAAGAAGTAATTTATGAAGAACAACAAGGAAAATTGTATTTCCTGAAATATAAAATCGAAGGTTCGGAAGATTTCTTGACTGTTGCTACAACACGTCCAGAAACAATTTTCGGAGATACTGCCATTTGCATCAATCCAAACGATGAGCGTTTTGCCCATTTGAAAGGCAAGAAAGCAATCGTGCCAATTTGTGGAAGAGTGATTCCGATTATAGAAGATGAATATGTTGATATCGAATTTGGAACTGGTTGCTTGAAAGTGACTCCAGCTCACGATGTGAACGACAAGGCTTTGGGCGAAAAACACAATTTGGAAATCATTGACATTTTCAACGAAGATGCCTCTCTAAATAGTTTTGGTTTGCATTACCAAGGGAAAGACCGTTTTGTGGTTCGTACCGAGATTGCTCAAGAATTAGAAGCCAATGGAGATTTAGCAAAAACCGAAATCCACTTGAACAAAGTAGGAACTTCTGAAAGAACCAAAGCCGTAATCGAACCTCGTTTATCAGATCAATGGTTCTTGAAAATGGAAGATTTGGTAAAACCAGCCATTAAATCCGTTTTGGTCGATGGAGACATCAAATTGCATCCATCTCGTTTTAACAATACGTATGCGCATTGGTTGAACAATATTCGAGACTGGAATATTTCCCGTCAATTGTGGTGGGGACAACAAATTCCTGCTTATTTCTACGGTGACGGAAAAGAAGATTTCGTGGTTGCCGAGAATATTGAAGATGCTTTGGTTTTAGCCAAAGAAAAAACTTCTAACTCCCAACTTCTAAGTTCTGACCTTCGTCAAGACGTTGATGCTCTTGATACTTGGTTTTCTTCTTGGTTGTGGCCAATGTCTGTTTTTGGTGGAATTATGGATCCTGAAAACGAAGATTTCAAATACTATTATCCAACGAATGATTTGGTAACCGGACCGGATATTTTGTTTTTCTGGGTAGCGCGAATGATTATTGCTGGATATGAATATACAGGCAAAAAACCATTTTCGAATGTGTATTTGACTGGTTTGGTTCGCGACAAACAAAGACGCAAGATGTCGAAATCGTTGGGGAATTCGCCTGAGCCATTGGAATTAATCGAAAAATTTGGTGCCGATGGAGTTCGTGTGGGATTGCTTTTGAGCGCTTCTGCAGGAAACGATATTATGTTCGACGAAGAATTGTGCAACCAAGGAAAAGGCTTTACCAATAAAATCTGGAATGCTTTCAAATTGATAAAAGGTTGGGGAGTTTCGGATTCGATTCCGCAACCAGAATCTTCTAAAGTAGCAATTGAATGGTATGAAGCCAAATTGCAGCAAACCCTTTTGGAAATCGAAGACAATTTCGAGAAATATAGAATCTCCGATGCCTTGATGGGAATTTACAAATTGGTTTGGGACGATTTCTGTTCTTGGTTCTTGGAGATGATAAAACCTGCTTACCAACAACCAATCGATAACGTAACATTGGCGAAAGCCATAGAAATGTTGGAAAACAACATGAAATTGTTGCATCCTTTTATGCCGTTCTTGACCGAGGAAATATGGCAATTATTGGACGAAAGAACACCAGAAGAAGCTTTGATTGTTTCAACTTGGCCAGAAATAAAACCGTTCAATGCGCAATTAATCACTGATTTCGAAAATACCATTGAAGTGATTTCTGGAATCAGGACAATTCGAAAAGACAAGAACATTCCATTCAAGGACACGATTGAATTGAAAGTCGTGAATAATGATAAAGCATCTACTTATTTTGATGCAGTGGTGACCAAATTAGGAAACATCACTTCTTTGGAATACGTTTCGGATAAAGTGGATGGCGCTTTGTCTTTCCGTGTAAAATCGAATGAATATTTCATCCCGATTACAGGAAACATCAATGTTGAAGAAGAAATCGCAAAACTGACTGCGGAGTTGGTTTACACGCAAGGTTTCTTGAAATCGGTTCAAAGTAAACTATCCAACGAGAAATTTGTGAACGGAGCACCAGAAAAAGTTTTGGCAAACGAAAGACAAAAAGAAGCCGATGCACTTTCCAAGATTGAAACTTTAGAGCATAGTTTGGCTGGATTGAAATAGATTTTGGTAGTTTCTTAAAATAGAAAATCCCAATGCTGAATATTTCGGTATTGGGATTTTTTAGTGTTAAAACCAAAAACCTTTTCTGCTTTTCAAATAAATGAAAGTGGCAGAAAAAGTTCTTGGAAAAATTAAACTAAAATTTTAATTAGAATTTGTATTTCAAACTGGTCAAAACCTGACGTGGCGCAATTGGATTGATACTATAGTTTTCGTGTGCCGTATAATTCAACTCATTGGTAATGTTTGACAACTTGCACAAGATGGAGATTTTTTTCCAAGTATAACCAGCAGATACATCAATGGTTGTGTAGCCTTCCATTGGGATGTCTCTATCGTTGATTGTAACTGCACCTGTTGTTGGATTAACCACGATTTGGTCATTCCAACCACCAAGACGATCACCAATATAATTTCCGATGGCTCCTAAAGAGATTCCCTTTAATGCTCCTGATTGCAAGGTGTAGAAAAAGCTTAAATTGGCTGTGTTTGCCGGCGTTCTTACCAATCGATCTCCTTCAATGAAACTGCCGTTCAATCCCGATGTTTTAGAGTAACGCATATCGTTGTAGCTATAACCGGCAATGATGCTTAAACCATTGATTGGTCTTGCGGTAACATCCACTTCAACGCCTTTACTTTTCGTTTCTCCGCTTAATGTTTTAATATTGGTGTCTGTGTTGTTTGAACCATCTGCCTTGAATTCGGCGGTTTGGGCTAAATTACTGTTGGTGATTTGGTAAACGGTAACGTTTGTGCTCAAAATACCTTTCCAGAAATCTTTTTTGATACCTAGTTCGTATTGGTCAATGATAGAAGGTTTAATGGGTTGCAAATCAACCGTTGTTCCGGTGTTTGGCGTGAACGAGTTCGAGTAGCTTGCAAATACTGACATATCTCTCGTTGGTTGGTAAACCAATCCTACTTTTGGAGAGAAGGCATTGTCTAATTTTTTGGCACTTTCGGTAATCGTTTTTGGGCTTTTGGTTAAATCGTGGGTTTCTGTTTGCGATTCCTGCCAAGACCAACGCAATCCAGCCAAAAGCTTGATTTTATCCGTGAAGGAAATCAAATCCTGTGCATAAAATCCAAAACGGTTGGTGTCGGTATATACAATTCGAGTATTTTTTGCATTTGGTTCATCCGTTCTTTGGGTTGTAGGGTCAAACGTGAAAATATTTACAGTGTCATAATTTGCTGGAGTAAACACATAAGTGTAAGCTGTTGCAAATGAATTTTCCCAATCGGCCCCCGTGAATAATTGGTGTTTAATGCTTCCTGTATTGAAGGTTCCTTGCAAGCTTATTTGGTCTCCCAATATTTGTTCGAGGTTTTTATTTTGTCCCAATGGTCTGTTCCAAGTCCCGTAAGGTACGGCTGTTGGTGAAATCTGCATGCGTTCAGTACCTTTTGATTCTCTATCATAAGATTGAAAAGAAGAATTGAAGTTTAATTTCCAGTTTTTGTTGAAATCGTGGTTTATCAAGGCTGAGGCACTTGCGGATTTGGTTTCTCCATTCGACCAAAGCGCACCATAATAGCTGTTTCGTGGTCCGTCCACAATTTCTTTTCCGATGACTCCAGTTCCAAAATCAGGTGTCCAATCGGCGCTCAAATAGTCTCCTTGGAGGGTGATTTGCGTTTTGTCACTCACGTTAAAAAGCAAGGATGGGTTAACATAAAGACGTTCGTTTTTTACCACGTCCCTGAAACTTTCTGAATTTTCATAAGAAGCATTGATTCTATAGGCAATATGTTTGTTTAACGGACCGTAAAAATCAATCGACGGTTTGTAGTAAGCATAACTTCCAGCTTGCATTGTTACCTCTCCGCCACTTTTGAAAGAAGGAGTTTTGGTAACCAAATTCAGAATTCCTCCCGGTGCAACGTTTCCATATAATAAAGCGGAACCACCTTTGAGAAATTCCACTTTGTCTAAACCGGCAACATCAGGAATAGAACCTGCGTTGTAGCGGAAACCGTTTTTAAACATGTTGTTGGCAGACATATCGTAACCTCTAGAGTAGAAAGATTCCTGTGCTCCACCACGTGCAGAACCCACATAAACACCGTTGGCGTTTTTCAAAACTTCACTCAAACGGATGGCTTGTTGTTGTTCTATTACCTCGCCGTTGATTACTTGTACGCTTTGTGGAACATCCATTGGTTTCAAACCGGAGCGCAAAGCGGTAACGGGTTTTGGCTGCTTGTTTCCAGTTACGACAACTTCTTTAAGAACTTCTCTTTTTTTACTTTTGATGGTATCTGAATCGGAATAGAATCCCTCGATATTATCTAATTTTTCGACTGAACTTGCGGTTTCTTGAGCAAAACCATTTAGGCAATATAATAAGGTTAAGGTAGGTAGTAAAATATTTTTCATTTGTGTTTATTTAGATTGATTAAAAACAACGATGCAAATATAAAAACCATTTTTGGTTCTGCAAAGTTTATTTAGACTAATTATGAATAATATTTATTAACATTTTTTTAAGGTTTGGTTATTAGTGTTTTAGGGTAAAAAAAATCCTGCTTTTAAAGCAAGATTTTTAATATCAATCGAGTTCTGAAAACTAAATTGTGATGGATGTTTAAAGGGTAATTGACGAAAACCTCAAATATCAAGTTCGCCTTTGACAATTTAAAGCTACCGTAATTAAAGTTGTCCCTTAAATTTCTTGGTCTTGAAGTTTTTTGATTTGACTACTTTCCCGTCGTCGGTAATCATCAGGCAACTGTAATCGGGGAATTTGTTTAGTAAAACTAAGCCTGCCATTTTTCCTAAAACCATCATCGAAGTGCTCAATCCGTTTGCCGTTTCTGCATTTGGTCCAAAAACGGTTACGCTACACAATCCTGTTGCCGGATAACCCGTCGCCGGATTGATGATGTGCGAATAGCGTTTACCGTCGAAAACCACAAATTTTTCATAGCTTCCCGAAGTGGTTACGGCTCCATTATTTATTGGAACAATTGTTATCAACTTCTCGGTATTAAAAGGATTCGTGATGCCGATATTCCATGGTTTTCCGTTGGGCTGTTTGCCCCATGTGCTCATATCGCCCGAGCCGTTTATAATTCCGGCTTGGATGCCTTTGGTCAACATCATTTTTCGGCATTTGTCGGTGGCATAACCTTCGCCCAAAGCGCCAAAACCAATTTTCATTCCTTTTAATTTTAGAAAAATAGTTGAGTTTATGCTATCTAAAATAATGTTTTTATAGCCCACTTTTTCCACCGATTTTTTGATGGCTTCCGCCGAAGGCATTTCGGTCATCGAGCCGTCGAATTTCCAGATTCGGTCCATCGCCGCAAAACTGATGTCAAAACCTCCATTGGTAATCTCTGAAAATCGGATGGCTCTTTGGGTCAATTCAAAAACTTCCCGATCGACTTTCACGGGACGGATTTCCGCATTTTGGTTCACTTGGGAAACTTGTGAAGTTGGTTTCCAGTCGGAGATTAAGTTTTCGATTCTTGTGATTTCGGCAATAACTTCATCAATGTTTTGTTCTGCGGATAAAGAATCTTTGGCTAAAATGCTGATGTCAAAACGTCCGCCCATCAACAAAGTGGTTTTTTTTCGCAAGACTTGACTGTTGGATAAGCTGCAAATGATTAAAAAAAGAAAAAGAAATTGGTGTTTAAGTGACATAGTATTTGTTTAATACTGCTAATAACAATCCGTTAGTATTTGTCCTTTGGCTTTGTAATCTGCAATTCCTTTAGCAGTTTTGGCAAGACATAATTCATCAAGGACTGATTCCACGTCTTTTTGCATTGCTAATGAACCACAAATCATTATAACGCCTCCTTGGGATAATAAATCCATAAAAAAACCGGCATCTCGTTTGATTAAATCCATCACGTAAAAATGGTTCTTTTCACGGGATAAAGCCAAATGGAAACTTTGAAGCTGCTGTTTCTGGATCATTTCATCGGCAAATTTTTTATAGCCTGAAACGGTCTCGGTTTTGGTTCTAAAACCACAATACAAATGAATTTCGGTTTTTTTCTTGTTTTGTTCCAGCATTCCAAGAAAAGGAGCAATTCCCGTTCCATTGGAAATAAGCGCAATTTTGGAAGCTCTTTTCGGGAAATGGAAAGCTGGATTTTTAATGATTCGTGCTTTTAGGATTGAACCTTTCTCAACACCATATAAATAACTGGAACCTAAACCCGAAGGATGCAATTTTACTACCAGTTGGATGTTGCCATCGTGATTCCCGGTGGAGTAGAGGCGCTCCCGATTGTCGTTTGCTGGATAAATCGCCAATAAATCGCCCGAAGTAAATTTGGTATTGACACTGGGCTGCAAGCTGAGTAAAAAAGTATGTTCGGTATCTGAAACGGCTGTTTTATCCAATACTTTCAGCTTTTGCAACCCTTTTGGAATCTCGTTGTATATGGATGGAGTAGTCGAAAGCGCAATTCCTGTTTTGGCACTCCATAATTTTGCCCACTCCACAAATTCTTCAGACGATTTGTCGTTTACGGTTTGTAATTCCAACAAGCGTTCTGCCCAATTTTTTTTGGCCAATTCAGCATATATTTCAAGGGCAAAACCGCAAAAATCAGGATAGGATTTTGAACCGAAACCTACCACCGAAACATTTATTTTTTGCCGTTGTTCTGTTTTGTTTATAAGTGAAATGAATTTACTTGCATTGGCAGGAGCATCACCCAATCCGTGTGTTGAAGTGAAAATGATGAGGTGTTGCGCTTTTGGATAAATTGAATAATTATTCAATTCGGCAATGAATGCTTTTTCTCCGTGAGCCAACAATTGTTTGTGGATGGCATTGGCAAATCGAAGCGTGCTTCCATTTTCGGAACCTACCAGCAAAATGAATTTGCTTTCCTCGGCTTTGTATTTATTTTTGATGCGACTCGATCTTCGTTTCAAGGTCATTGCGAAACCGGAATAGATAAAAAATAGAATGTTTAAACTGGCAATTCCCAAAATTATTGCCCATAAAATACTGGTTCGACCCGTGTGCAAATCCAAACTCAAATCCGATAATTGGGTTGTCATTGGAGTTGGTGATTCACTTACCAAAGCACCCGTAATTTGATTGACTTCGATTTTTCGGTCTTTTAATGCAATAATATAATATTCTTCGGGATCATCTGAAAACGGAAATTCAATTTTCTGTACATCAGCCAAAAGAGTGTTTTTTAAAATGGGAGAATCCTCTTTTTTTGAAATTGTGGTTTTTACAACTTCCATTTTTTCTTCAGAATCGGTTTTTTCGAGGAAAAAGTTGAATTTTTCCAAGGTCAAATAAGTTCCCGAAAGAGCAAGTACCAGAATCGGAATCAGCGATAATCTACCCAGAAAAACGTGATAATATTGGGCGAAATTTTCTTTCACAATTTTAGAAAACAAACTTCGAATACTTCGTTGTCTATTCAAAACCAGGGCGAAACCCGAAATGGAAATCAGCACCAAAAGAAAGGAAATAAAACCCACGACAAAACGCCCAGTTTCTTTCAGAAACAAGGAACGATGGAGTGCAGTTGTCCATTGGATAAACTCGCTTTTTTTGATGGGTTGTCCCAGTATTTTCCCGGTTCTTGGGTCAATATAAACGTTGACATCATTGTCTTCTTGGTCGATTCCTTGCAGCGTTACAAACTGGTTGTGATCCACGCTCAATTCGGTTATCTCGGGATAGGTTTTGCGAAGAATCGGCAGGGTTTCTCCAAGCGTAATGGTGTCGAAATTTTCTACTCGGAATCCTGGTGTTTTTTCTTGAATGGCATCAACGGCGAGAATGACCCCGGTTACGGATGCCAATATCAAAAATGCAGCAGAAAAAACAGCCAAAGCCAAGTGGGAGTAACGCCAAAAAGAAAGAGTCATTGATAATAAATTTTAACATATAAGTCATATAAGTTCACGTTTTGTAAAAGCTTATATGACTTATGTTATTTAATGCAAAAGCTGAATTTTAAATTTTGTTCAATCTTACGTAACGAATATAGCCTTTTCCTTCGGTTTTTGCGGCAATTCCTTCAGTTGTCAGCGGGATTTCAATATCATTCACATAATATTTTTGATCTTCCACTGAGGTTTCAAAACGCAATTTATAGCCTTTGTTGATTTTTGAATCTTCAATTTCTATTGTGGTGATACTGCGATCTCCACCAGTAACCGAAGCTCCAGTTTTGGCACTTATATTTTCTTGTTTTTTGGAATGAAATTTATTCCATTCTTTTAGGGTTTTGTACCATTTTTTGTCATCGCCCATCACGTAGAGTGTTTTTTCGTATTCGCCTTTTGCATTGATCAGCGAAACGACCACATAAGCGCCTTCGCCAACATAGTTCGACATTTGGAGCATACATTTGTATTTGCTGGTTTGTGCCGAGGCTTGAAAAGAGAATAGACAGATAAGTGCGGTTGTAAAGGCTATTTTAAATATTGACTTCATAATTTTATTTTAAAAATTCTATGGATACGTTCTTTTTGGTTAGCGTTTCATTTTCTTTTGCCAAGGCATAAGGACTTTCGTCAAAATCGGTGTTGATTTCTTTTTTGGCACCAATGGAAACCAGGTATTTCAAGATAACATCGTCTTTGGAAATCATGGCGGCTTTGTGCAAAGCAGTTAAACCATCTTTGTTTTTGACGTTGATGTCTATGTTTAAATCGGCTATTTTCTTCAATATAGTCATGTCGTTTTTGATGACGGCGATATGATACAATGTATTTCCGTCTTTTTGCGGAGCGGACAAATTTAAGCCTTTGTCTTGCAGTATTTTTGTTTTTGCAGCAAAAGGATCTTGTTTTGGTGCGTTGGAGGATTCTGGATTACGACCCATTCCCATCATTTGTGGACGGTAGGATTGTACCAAATAAAATCCTAAATTGTTTCCGTCTTTGTCCAACACTTTTACATCGGCTCCTTTATTCAAAAGTAGTGTTGCCGCTTCGGGAGTTCCTGATTTTATGGCCATCGTCAATGCCGATTCGCCTTTGTTGTTTTGAGCATTGTTGTTTTTTACTATTGGCAACAACAGTTCCAATGCCGCTGTATCTCTAGCCGAAGCAGCAATCATCAAAGGCGTGTTTCCTTCGTTGTCGGCTTTGTTGGCATCTACTCCTTTGGACAAAAAGTAGTTGATAGTTTCAGTTTGGTTGGGTTTGCTTGCCAGCAAATGCAGCACGGTTTCACCCGATTTGCTCGTGGCTGTTGGTTTTATTTTTAAATCTTCGACCAGGTATTTGTAGGTTTCAAGAGAAGTAGCGTCTCTGCGAGAACCTTGTGCGGCAAAAATCAGTGCATTGTCGGTATATTTCACACCTTTTTCCAAAAGCGATTTCAATAGTGTTGTGTTGCCTGATTTGGCGGCATAATTGAAAGCAGTATTGCCGTCGGTGTCCGTGTCTTTAAGTGACATTCCTTTTGTGGCAAAATAGGTTGAAAGAGCAAGGTTTTTGTCGGAAGGGATTGCCATAAGAAGCAGGTTTAAACCGTCTTTGTATTTTTTCTTTGGGTCGGTTCCAGCTTTGAAAAAAGCGTCATAAAGTGCCGTGTTGGTTTGACCGCTAACGGCTGCAAAAGTCAAGGGAGTTTCTCCTTTGCTGTCTTCCAAGTTAATGTCTGAACCTTTGGCGATGAGGTATTCCACGATTTCGACATTTCCTTTATTGGAAGCCCAGTGAAGATAAATACGATTGTCGTGAGTGGATTTTGTAACTGTATTTCCGGGTTGTTCCAGCAAGAATTTTATGGTGGCTGCCCGCGCATCGTTGTTGATAGCCATTACAACCGCATCAAAAGCATTTGCGGTCGATGCCGACGGGTTGTTGCCTTTGGCTATTTCAGCTTGGACTGCAGTTACATCTGGGGAAGTTTTCCAAAAAGACTGCTCCAAAAGAGTATTTTTTTGTTGCGCGCTAACGAATAGTGTGGCGGCGAAGGCAAAAGAGATGAAAAGATTCTTTTTCATAAATTTATGTGTAAGAGTTTTATAAATAGGGGAAGAGTGTTTGTAATTGACAGTTGTTTAGAAATGAATCCAATAGAGCAAATTTAAGAAGTAATATTACCATTTCAATTGTTGTTTAATTTTGAAAGAGTGTTTTTTTTCCACTTGTTTATTATAATTTTCCCCATCTAAAAGAGCCACTGATTTTTATATTTGTGCGTTAGATTTAAAAGTTATTAAAAGGTTTAAAGTAAATGGATTTAAACTTTAGTTTTTTATTTAGCTTGATTTAAGCTGTTTTTTCTTTCTTGTTTCGTTTCCAACAAATATAAAAACCATTTTTAATCCGGCAAAATTTATTTAGATTAATTATAAATAATATTTTAAGCATTGATTTGTAGTGTTTTAAGAATAATAAATCCTGCTTTTTTTGGAGCAGGATTCTTGATGGAGTTGAAAGAGGGAGGTTTTTTACTTGCTTTTCTTCATCGAATAGCGATCGGAACTGGGTTTTCCTTGTTGGATTCCAGAGATTTCCATGATTAAACGATCTTTGGCAATTCGTTTGTATGCAATTTTTTTGGGGTAATCATTTTTTGGATTTTCGAAAAACAATTGTTTCTCGATTTCGGGTTTATGGATAAAAGTAATGGGTTTGTCATTGTTTTGTCCTTTTATGCTCGATACATACAAAAGGTTTTCTCCTTTTTGTTTCAATTGAATTTTCTCGGAATGCAAGGTGTCTTTATCTTTTATAAAGTAGCTTTCGCCAATAAAGAGACTGTCGTTCGCTTTCGTCCAAGTTTCCACTAAATGGCCATCGTCCGATTTGTTTTCCCATTTTCCCAACAACCAATCGATTCCCACTATTTTGGAAACTACTTTAGATTTTCCGCAAGAAGCGAAAGTCAAGATTATAAAGAATGTTAGAATTGTTTTTTTCATAAAATTAGTGATTGGATTGATGATGTTTCAAAATTAAGGAAAAAGTTGCAATTCGCCCAAGACTAGGACATCAGTTTAGAAATAAAAAATCAGATGCAAATTTTTGATCAGATTAAATTTGTATGATACTTATTATGGTCGTTTTGTGGTTCAAAAAATTAAAATTGAGTACTTTTTATTCTTGCTATTTGTCAGGCTGAAAGCGTCTCGATTATGTTGCTCACCTGTCTTGAGACGCTTCCAGCGTGACAAATGGAGTGGAATGTTGTAATGAAAAAGCAATTGCAATTGGTGCTAATTCGTCTTGATAGTTATGAAAAACTTTCCTTCAAAATGGCATAAACCAATTCCTTGGTGGGTTTCTGGTCTTTTAGTTTTGCCCTGACCACTTCAAACGGCACTTTGAAATCACAGCCCGATTTATAGTTGGTGCAGCCATAGGCGGTGTTTCCTTTGAGAACCGTTCCTTTTTTGCATTTGGGACATTCTAATGTATCCGATGTTGTTTTTCCGACGGTTTTCTTTTCTTCTAATTTGAGTTCGAAGTTTTCGTCAAAGCGAAGCAAACCTTCGACAGTTCCTGCATCGGTTTTGAAATCTTTTAGGTTTACGGTCGAGCCTTTTTGGAGCAATCGCAAGTATTGGTTTTCGGATATTTTTTTATTGGCAAAAGTGTAGGGCAAAACAAAACGACATCCGGCTTTGTAATCGCCACAACCATAAGCAGATTTTCCCTTGATGAGCGTTGCTTTTTTGCATTTCGGACAGACTTCTGCCAGAATTCCAGCTGTTTTCTTTTTCTCGACAACGGCTTCTTGTTTTTGAATGCTTTGGGTATGCGAAATATTGGCACGTCGGGTTTCGCTTCGGACTTCATAGACCAAAGTTTCGACCATTTGTTTCATGTTCTTGATGAATGCTCCAGCGGTAAATGTTCCTTTTTCGATGTCTTTCAACTGCTTTTCCCAGGAACCCGTCAATTCTGCCGATTTGACCAACTCATTTTGAATGGTGTCAATCAGCTGGATTCCTGTTGGTGTTGGCAATACCTGTTTTTTGTTTCGAACGATGTATTGGCGTCTGAAAAGGGTTTCAATAATATTCGCTCGTGTCGATGGACGACCAATGCCGTTTTCTTTCATTAATTCCCTCAAATCTTCGTCGTCCACTTGTTTTCCTGCGGTTTCCATCGCGCGCAGTAAAGTAGCTTCCGTAAACTGGTTGGGCGGTTTGGTTTCCTTTTCCAAGAACGAAGGTTGGTGTGGTCCTTTTTCGCCAACTACAAAGCTTGGCAAGATATCAGCTTCTTTTTCTTTGGCATTCGGATCTTCAAAGACTACTCTAAAACCTTTCTTCAAGATTTCTTTTCCGGTGGTTTTGAATAGTACTTCGGCTGCTTTTCCGATTACGGTGGTATTGGCCACCAAACAATCGTCATAAAACACGGCAATAAAACGGCGTGCAATAATGTCATACACTTGCTGCTGGTTGTATTGCAAATTGCTTTGTATCCCGGTTGGAATAATGGCGTGGTGATCGGTTACTTTCTTGTCGTTGAAAACCTTGGGCGATTTCTTGATCTTTTTTTCCAAAAGTGGTTGCGTCAAGGCAGCGTAATTGGTCAACTTTTGCAGAATGCCCGGTACTTTTGGATAGATGTCGTTCGGTAAGAAAGTGGTGTCTACTCTAGGGTAGGTGACTACTTTCTGTTCGTACAACGTTTGGACAATCTTGAGTGTTTCGTCTGCCGTGAACCCAAATTTGGTATTGCAATAGACTTGCAAGCCCGTTAAATCAAACAGTTTTGGGGCGTATTCATTGCCGTTCTTCTTTTCGACGGAAACAATTTCGAACTCGCTTTCCTTGACTTTGTTGGCCAAAAGTTCGCCGTCTTCCTTTTTCAAGAAGCGTCCTTCTTCATAGCTGAAAAGGGTTTCTCGGTACAAAGTTTGCAACTCCCAATAGGGTTGGGGTTTAAAGTTTTCGATTTCCTTGAAGCGATCCACGACCATTGCCAAGGTTGGGGTTTGCACCCGTCCGATGGACAACACTTGTTTGTAGCCGCCGTGTTTTACGGTGTACAAACGGGTGGCATTCATACCCAACAACCAGTCTCCAATGGCTCTTGAAAATCCGGCGTAGAATAAATTATCGTAGTTGGCAGATGGTTTCAGGTTTTCGAAACCCTCCTTGATGGCTTCGGTGGTCAGGGACGAAATCCACAAGCGTTGTACCTCGCCTTTGTATTGGGCTTCGTTCATCACCCAGCGCTGGATGAGTTCTCCTTCTTGTCCGGCATCCCCGCAGTTGATGACCAAGTCGGCTTTGTCGAACAGGCTTTTTATGATTTTGAATTGCTTCTGGATTCCCGAATTCTCGACGACCTTGGTTTCGAATTTTTCGGGAAGCATTGGCAGGTTGTTCAGGTCCCAACTTTTCCAATGGGGTTTGTAGTCGTTGGGTTCTTTCAAGGTGCATAAATGCCCAAAGGTGTAAGTTACCTGATAGCCATTGCCTTCAAAATAGCCATCGTGCTTGGTGTTGGCTCCCAAAACGGATGCGATTTCGCGAGCTACACTTGGTTTTTCGGCAATACAGACCTTCATTTTTTGCTTCTCTATTTGAAGCCGCAAATTAGGAATTTTGAAATTGGTATCGAAATGAAATCTTCAGGAGTTATGAACGGGAGATGTTTTGTCCCGTCAAAGTGAATTAACAACATTTTTAGCTTTTTTTTAGGGTACCACAGCCATACACTATCCATATACTATCCATACTTGATCCATACTTGTGCCGCGTCCTTGTCCCGTTCTGTGTGCCGTCCTGAAATAACTATACAGGTTATTAAATAAATCCTGCTTTAGCTATACAATTTGTTTCATTTGAGGTGATTTTTTGGATAGCTAAAAATGTTGTTTTAAAACAACAAAAAGCACCCAAAAATGTTGTTTGTATTTAACAATTCAATGAAAAGTACCATTCGAGATAGAAGGCAAAAACAAAAGCAGAAAACAAATTGTCGCTATTCCCGATTCCTATGTTGCTGCAGCTATGATAAAAATAGGGTATGGGGCCATAATTCCAGTTTGGCTGTTTGGGTTTGTGTATTAGTCTCGAATGAGTTGTTTTGCCGCAAAGACGCAAAGACACAAAGTTTTTCAAGATGTAATTGTTTTGTCTCCTCAAAGTGAATGATGTTTTTTTAGGGTACCACAAACTAGGCTAATCTATGGCTTTGAGTGGGCTTTGAGTAGGCTTTGAGTGGGACTTGATATATAGGTTATAAATCTTTGCTTCTTATTTCTTGTCCTAGAGAATGAACTTTAGTTTCTTCTCCATTAAACTTGTCTTTTTTGACAAAAATGATATAATAGGATTTATAATTTTGTGGTTTTGCCAATGATTTTTTTATCGATGCAGCGATTTCTGTTAGTTCTCGGCTGTCAGGATTTGTCATTGATGGAACTTTAGTGCTGTTTGTTAAGCAAACAGTCAAACAAGAGTCGGTTTCTTTTTTGTTGTCCCAATTTTCATAATTGATGCTTTCGCAATGATATGCTTTTTTTAAGCGGGCAATCGTTTTTCCATTGTCTGCAAACGCCGGTTGTCCCATTGTTGCCAATGCTGCAGTTTTTGGATGTGTACTCGAACAATTGTAAAAGCAAAGTGAAATGGTTAAGATAAAAAAAAGCCGAATTTTAGTTTCATAATGTATGTGTGTTTGTATATACATATCTGTTGCCCTCGTTTGTGGGCACAGAATGCAATTCTGCGCTAACGCTGTAAAAGAGATATCTGCGCGATCAGGGCTTGTTGCCCTCGTTTGTGGGCACAGAATGCAATTCTGCGCTAGCGATAGTGGATATCCGAGCGATCGGGTTTATAATTTTGTGGTTTTGCCAATGATTTTTTTATCGATGCAGCGATTTCTGTTAGTTCTCGGCTGTCAGGATTTGTCATTGATGGAACTTTAGTGCTGTTTGTTAAGCAAACAGTCAAACAAGAGTCGGTTTCTTTTTTGTTGTCCCAATTTTCATAATTGATGCTTTCGCAATGATATGCTTTTTTTAAGCGGGCAATCGTTTTTCCATTGTCTGCCAACTCCGGCTGTCCCATTGTTGCCAATGTTGCAGTTTTTGGATGTGTACTCTAACAATTGTAAAAGCAAAGTGAAATGGTTAAGATAAAAAAAAGCCGAATTTTAGTTTCATAATGTATGTGTGTTTGTATATACATATCTGTTGCCCTCGTTTGTGGGCACAGAATGCAATTCTGCGCTAACGATTGTGGATATCCGAGTGATCGGAGGCTAGCGATTGTGTATATCCGAGCGGTCGGGCTAGCGATTATGGATATCCGCATGATCGGGCAATCCTGACTTTTAAGAACGTTGTTTTTTATGGAAGACCTCTGAGAGTTGGTTATTTGTTACGCAATGTTTATTATTTTTGAATAACCTGAATTTAAAAAGGAGTTACCTAAAGAACATCTTTTTGACATATCTTCACTAATTTTTTTAGATAATCCTATTATAAATTGACAAGTATTTGAAAACCTTATTATTTCTTTTCCGGTCAAGTTTTCCAATTCAATTTTGCTAATATCTCCTTTCCAAGCACCAAGATTTCTAATGATATAATCTAAATCATTTTTATTTAATGAATATGGATGCCAACCACCATGTAAATGTTTATAATTTAGTTCATTTCTAATTCTTGATAGCCAACTATAATTAGACGATCCAACATATTCTAAATTGTTAATCAAATTGTCTAATTGTTTTGTAATGGATTGTATTTCAGATGAATTGCTTTTAATTAAACTGTCTATGCTGATAAATTTGATTTTCTCTCCAAAAATTTTCCAAAGAGCCACATATGAACCACCATCCTCTTTGATCTTTATTTTTTTACAATTTACTGATTTTGAATTATCGGAATAATCAACTAAATAATATCCACCTTGTATATTAACACCATTTAGATTTCCATATAAATCTGCTATTTTTTTTATTTTGTTAATTCCTTCACTATCAAATTGAGATAATGAAAAGCCTAAAAAACGCAATATAAGGTGGGCAGAATAGAAAGCTGAATAATATTGTTTAATTAATTGCCAGCTTATGGATTTTGGCAATATTTCTAAATTATCAATTTTTATAATACTTTCTAATGCAGCAGTACAAAAGCGATTACAATCTTTTGATATTGGATTTAAAAATAAATTTCTATCATTTAAATCAAGAAAGAATTCGTCCTCCTTAACTTGACTACGTATTTGATAATCTTTTCCTTCTTTTATCCAATCATTAAATGTATTGGAATTATTTATTACAATATTATTTAGCCCGTGAGCCCAATATGTTCTAAAAATATCTTCTATATACATCTATAAAACAAAATCAGTTTTTAAGCATTCTATCAAATAAATTGATAAATCTTTATAACTTAATCCAGGTTTGGAAATTTTACTAGGTTTAATTTTTGAAAAAAGAGGGCTTAATATTTCGTTAAATGAATCAATTCGATAGTTAGAATACTTATCCTTTGTACGTTGTGCAACATGAGGGAAAATTGAGATTACAGATCTAAAAACTGTAGAATTTGTAATTGAATTTTCTATCCCCATCTTTTTTAAACCATTATAAAAAGAACCTATATAAGCATTGCAAATCTCATAAATTTCTTCTGATTCTTTATCTCCAAAATTTTTGACAATAGTTGCAAATGCTGAATTAAAAGTTACTCTAGAAATTTTTGTTCTTGATTTTTGGGCTGGACTTGTTAGTCCAATCAAAAAACTGTCTGTTTCTTCATGGAATAGATCAAAAATTTCTCTTAATAGCAACTCTGAATTATTTTCATATTCAGCAAGATTTTTAATATCAAACAATAATTCATTTGGAACTGGTTTTTGACTTGTATTGATGTCAATAAAAATTCTTGTTTCGTCTCTTCTGGAAAGACCATTATAAATTACTACAGGAACCCTTACAGATGTTTTTGCCAGTGAAAAACCGTAAACTCTATGTTGTCCATCTAATATTAAAAAACTTTTAGGATTTTCTTTGAATTTTATAGTTTTACCTCCACCTGTTATTTCAAATTCTGCTTCGGGTTGTGCTGATAAAATTATAGCAGTTGGTATTGTACCCAAACCATTATCTATATATTCTGCTATTTTTGTTGCTCTATCTTTATCTAGTAATCTTTGAAAACCGTCAACTGGATTTGTATCTCGTGTAGATACAAAACATGTTTTTGACAAAACATCTGATGGCATTGTTAATGTATAAAATCTATGTTCCCCTTGTATAACTGGGCTAATTGAAAATTTATGTTCTATAATTGGATTTTCCATTTTATTTTTTCTGATTCTGCTAATGTATGAAAATTTTTCTTTTTAAAAATCACTTAACTACATCTAGACGAAATTTTGTTTCGTATTTTGATTTCCTCAAATATATAACTTATACCGAAAATACTGATTAATTTCTATTAATTTTTATATCTTTTTCAAAAGTAACCCCTTTTAATTTAGTGATTTTACGGAAAACCGTAAAAGGATATTTTTTTTAGTTTTTAGAGGGAATATTAGTTATTAAAGGCTTCTCGATACAATTTTGAATAGTAAAGCTGACGCATTACTATTCAAAATCACTCGAAGAGACGGATAAAAGGATTAGCATAATCACATTGTCTCGTTTGTTTGGAAACAGCAAAAAGTGAACCTTGCAAACTGCAATACTTTTTTGTATTTTTGCACTCCAAATAAAGGAACAAGAATATGTTAGACAGACTTCAAATAGTAAAACAGCGTTTCGACGAGATTTCGGACTTGATTATCCAGCCCGACGTGATCAGCGACCAGAAGCGTTATGTACAGTTGAATCAAGAGTATAAGAATTTAAAAGCTTTGGCCGAAAAGCGTGATGAATATGTCATTTTGATGGCGAATATCGACGAAGCGAACGAAATAATTGCGGACAACTCGGATGCCGACATGACCGAAATGGCCAAGATGCAACTCGAGGAAGCCAAGGAAAGATTGCCGGAATTGGAGGAAGAAATCAAGTTTATGTTGATTCCGAAAGATCCAGAAGATGCCAAAAACGTGATGGTCGAAATTCGTGCCGGAACGGGTGGGGACGAAGCCAGTATTTTTGCCGGCGATTTGTTCCGCATGTACACCAAATATTGCGAAAACAGGGGTTGGAGAACTTCGGTTGTCGACATGAACGAAGGAACTTCGGGTGGATTC
Organism: Flavobacterium limnophilum; assembly: GCF_027111315.2. Classification (GTDB taxonomy): domain Bacteria; phylum Bacteroidota; class Bacteroidia; order Flavobacteriales; family Flavobacteriaceae; genus Flavobacterium; species Flavobacterium limnophilum. Next base: position 526,349 of record NZ_CP114289.2, read on the forward strand.
AAAGAGGTGATTTTTGAAGTTACGGGCGAAGATGTTTATGGAACCTTGAAATTCGAAGCAGGTGTTCACCGCGTGCAACGTGTGCCGCAAACGGAAACCCAAGGACGTGTCCATACCTCGGCAGCAACCGTTATGGTGCTTCCGGAAGCGGAGGAATTTGACGTACAAATTGACATGAACGATGTTCGCGTGGATTTCTTCTGTTCGTCAGGCCCTGGTGGACAATCGGTAAACACGACCAAATCGGCGGTTCGTTTGACGCACATTCCAACCGGATTGGTGGCACAATGTCAAGACCAGAAATCGCAACACAAGAATAAAGACAAGGCCTTGACGGTTTTGCGTTCTCGTTTGTACGAACAAGAATTGGCTAAAAAACAAGAACAAGATGCCACCAAACGTACTTCGCAAGTAAGTTCGGGTGACCGTTCGGCCAAGATTAGAACCTACAATTATGCCCAAGGCCGCGTGACGGATCATAGAGTGGGATTGACTTTATACGATTTGGGAAACATCATGAATGGCGACATCCAGAAAATTGTCGACGAATTGCAATTGGTCAACAATATGGAGAAACTGAAGGAAGCCAGCGAAGTTTTTTAACAATTATTTAAAAAATAGATAAACAAAACACTTAATCGAAAGCAGGTTAAGTGTTTTTTTTATGTTATTTTAGCCCTAAATGAAATTACAACTAAACCTACTTTTATTTTATTAATTTAAACCCATTTGCATGAAACAAAGAATACTATTTTTAACCGTCCTGTTTTCAGCCCTAGCCTCGAATGCGCAATCTTACATGGGCTATTTTTCAGATAATTATGCCGGTGTTCAAGGGACGCTGTTTAATCCAGCTTCCATCGTGGATTCCCGTTTCAAAACCGACATCAATTTGTTTTCTACCAGTAGTTCGTTAAACAATGATTTTTACGGTCTGAGTTTGTTTGATTTGTCAAAAAGCTCTTATGATGCCAATACAGATGGTGTTAGAACGCCATTGAGAAATAATGGAGGAATCATGTATTCTGACGTGATGGGACCTTCGTTTATGTTCAACATCGCTCCCAAACATTCACTTGCCCTTTATACCCGAGCGAGAGCCATCGTGAATTTGAATAATGTAAATGGAGAATTGTACAATCAATTGAAAGACGGTATTGACGAGGCGGCAGGTTTTAATATTCTTGTGGGTGATCCCAATGCGGTTGGGCATACTTGGGGTGAAGCAGGAGTTTCCTATGGAGCCGTTTTATGGCAAAGCAAACAGCATTTTCTAAAAGGAGGTTTGACTGCCAAATATTTGGTTGGCGGCGTCAATTCGTATGCACAAGGGACTAACATGACCGCCAATTTCAATAAAACCAATAACCCTTTAACCAGTACTTTAGCTACCACCGGGGGACTTACCATAGGCAGCAGCCAGGATTTTATCACGGGCGACGAAGACGTGAAATTTGATCCCAATTCAAAAGGATATGGAGCTGATTTTGGATTGATATATGAATGGAGACCGGATTATGAGTCGTATGATTTGAGCAAAGCCAAAGCCACCGACAATAATTTCAGGGACTTGAATAAATACAAATTACGTTTTGGTTTGTCTGTTACGGATGTGGGTTCGATAAAATACAAAAACGTGAAAGAAGAAGTTTATAATTTTAACCGAACGCTGACCCAAGCCCAAATTGACTCGGCCGACGACATTGAAGAATTCTTGGCGCTTTACACGAAATCAACCACGAGTTTTGAAGACCAAAATGTTAATTTGCCAACAGCATTGCACATTGACGCCGATTGGAACATGTACAAGAAATTCTATTTGAACCTGAATGGAAACCTTAGTTTAGTGGACAAATCAGCCCTGAACCAAATGAGTTCGGCCAATACCTGGATTTTGACACCTCGTTATGAAACCCGATGGTTTACCTTCACGCTTCCCATAAATTACATGGAATACAGCGGAACCCAAGTAGGAACCGGATTGCGTTTTGGACCACTTTTTGTGGGGTCGAGCTCCATTATTACCAACGTATTTTCCAAGCAATCCAAAGCGGCAGACGTGTATTTTGGGATTAAAATTCCAGTATATGAAAAGAAATTCAAGGATACCGACGAGGATGGTGTCTTGGACAAAGAAGATTCTTGTCCAACGGAAGCGGGACCTGTTGAAAACAAAGGTTGTCCTTGGCCAGATACCGACAAAGATTCGGTTGTGGACAAAGACGACAAATGTCCTTCAGTGGCTGGACCGTTAGAAAATAACGGATGTCCGTGGGGTGATGCCGACAAGGATGGCGTTTTGGATAACGTGGATGGTTGTCCTTCAGTTGCAGGGCCTATAGAAAACAAAGGTTGTCCTTGGCCAGATACGGATGGAGACGGCGTTTTGGACAAAGACGACAAATGTCCAACCGAAAAAGGATTGGTTGTCAATGCAGGTTGTCCAGACCGTGACGCAGACAAAGATGGTGTAACCGATAAAGAAGACGATTGCCCAACTGTTCCGGGACCGGCAAGCAACAAAGGTTGTCCCGAAGTAACCCAAGAGGTGTTGAAAGAACTTAAAGTGCAAGCAAGAGCCGTGTTTTTTGTAACAGGAAAAGCGGTTTTGGCTACAGCCGACAAAGGGGAAACCAACGGCAGATTGGAAGCCATCAAAGAAATTTTGAAAAATTATCCCAATGCCAAATTTTCTGTCGAAGGACATACGGATGATGTTGGAGATGCCAAATCCAACCAAAAACTTTCCGAGGCAAGAGCAAAAGCAGTAGTGGATGCCTTGGTTGCCAAAGGAGTGAATCCGGACAATCTAACCTATAGAGGTTTTGGAGAATCAAAACCTGTTGGCAGCAACAAAACGGCCAGTGGAAGAGCCCAAAATAGAAGAACCGAAATCATACACGTAGGAACAATTTACGAAGGGAAATTATAATTTTAGTTTTAATCCATAAAAAGCCGTTCTTAATTGAATGGCTTTTTTTATTTTTGCAAACCGCCCAAGAAGAGAAACAATTTTCATAAATTGAAGCGCTTAAATAATAGAAATGACTACACAACAACTTATTGACCAAATCAAAATCAAGAAATCATTCCTTTGCGTGGGACTGGATGTTGATTTGAATAAAATTCCGCAACATTTACTGGAACTCGAAGACCCGATTTTCGAATTCAACAAAGCCATAATCGATGCCACGCACGATTTGGCCGTTTCCTATAAACCCAACACGGCTTTTTACGAAGCTTATGGCATAAAAGGCTGGATTTCCTTGCAAAAAACCATCAATTATATCAACGAAAACCATCCTGAAATCTTCACGATTGCCGATGCCAAGCGAGGCGATATTGGCAACACTTCGTCGATGTATGCCAAGGCTTTTTTCGAAGATTTGAATTTTGACAGCGTGACCGTAGCACCTTATATGGGAAAAGATTCGGTGGAACCTTTTTTGGCTTTCGAAAACAAGTACACCATTATGTTGGCCTTGACTTCCAATGAAGGCGCATTTGATTTCCAGACCTTGAATGTTGACGGAAAGGAATTGTACAAACAAGTTTTGGAAACCTCCAAAAATTGGAAAAATTCCGAAAACCTGATGTATGTGGTTGGTGCCACCAAAGCCGAATATTTCACTGAAATCCGCCAAATTGTTCCCGACAGTTTCTTGCTTGTTCCCGGTGTTGGCGCACAAGGAGGAAGCCTTTCGGAAGTTTGCAAATACGGAATGAATGCCAATGTGGGATTGTTGATCAATTCTTCAAGAGCAATTATTTATGCCTCCAACGGAACTGATTTTGCCGAAAAAGCCAGGGAAGAAGCCTTGAAGATGCAACAGGAAATGGAAGAGATTTTAAAATGATTGCTGATTTTCGATTAACGATTTTTGATTTCAGATGGGTAAAAATCTAAAAAAAAGACAAGCTCTTATTTGTTATCACAAAAATCTGCAATCAAAAATCGTTAATCTACATTCGAAAATCCAATGATAAACTACGTCACCTACAAAAACGAAAACAGCGATCAGTGGGTGACTTTTGTCCACGGTGCCGGCGGTAGTTCGTCTATTTGGTTCAAGCAGATTCGGGATTTCAAAAAGCAGTATAACGTGTTGTTGTTGGACTTGCGGGGTCACGGAAATTCAAAACCTACTTTAAAAAATACTTTCCAAAAAAAATATACTTTCGAGTCCATTGCCAATGATGTTTTGGAGGTAATCGACCATTTGAAGATTGTAAAATCACATTTTGTGGGGATTTCTCTCGGCACGATCCTGATTCGACAATTGGCCGAAATGCATCCGGAAAGAGTGCAAAGCATGATTCTTGGCGGTGCCATCCTGAAAATGAATTTTCGCTCCCAAATCTTGATGAAATTGGGGAATACGTTTAAATATGTGTTGCCTTATTTGGTGCTGTACCAGTTTTTTGCCTTTGTAATCATGCCCAAAAAGAATCACAAACAATCGCGTTTGCTTTTTATCAATGAAGCCAAAAAGTTGTACCAAAAAGAATTCATAAAATGGTTCAAACTCACGGCCGAAATCAATCCGTTGTTGCGGTGTTTTCGTCAAGTAGAACTGGATATTCCAACGCTTTATGTCATGGGCGAAGAAGATTACATGTTTTTGCCTTCTGTTCGCTTGGTGGTCGAAAAGCATTATAAATCATCCCAATTAGTCGTGATTGAAAAATGTGGACACGTGGTGAATGTGGAACAACCAATCGTTTTTAATGCCGAAGTTTTGTCTTTCATCGGTTCAATCCAATAAAAAAAAATGCCGACATCCTAAAACGTCGGCAATTTTTTAACTAACTAACCAAAAACCAAATAATAAATAACCAATTTATTATTCTGTAATAAATAACCAGTTTATTACACTGCAAAGGTCAGCCACTTTTCGATTTATTGCTGTTAATGCTTTGCTATTTGTTTGTTATATATAAGTTAAGTTTTTTCTTGACACTTTTTTTTTTTTTGGGATTTGTGAAAAATGAAATTCGTGAAAGCCCTTTTGTTTTAGTCTGTTGTCTGTATGGATCCAATTTTTTCATGATTTTGTAATGGTAAAAATATGTTAAATCAATCTTGTTGTTTTTAAATATGCAGCCAGAATTTTTTGGGCTTTACTGTAGTTTTGTCTAAAAAAAAAGTCCCGCAAACTGAATTGCGGGACGATTCTTTTACTAACCAAAACCAAAATAATAAATAACCAGTTTATTACATTGCAAAGATTGTAAATTTTCGCTTTTTTCACTGTTAAGGTTTTGTTATTACTTTGTTGTATTTGAGTTAATTTTTTTAACTTTAAGTCGTTATTTTTCAGGTGTTTAAATTTGTAAGACAGCTGTTTATTGCGTTTTGTTCTGTCGTGTCGTTATGCCGTTTTCTTGGTGAAAAGCATCGTGTTTGAGATGATTTTCAATAATTATTGACATCCTTTTTCTTTGACAACAAGCATTAAATTCCATAATTATGAAATCACGTAAAAAATTGACAACAGCCTCGGGAAAGCCTTATGTAGAAAATGAAAATTCGCAATCTGTCGGGCCGCGTGGTCCATTGTTGCTGCAGGATTTTATTCTTCACGAAAAAATGGCGCATTTTAACAGGGAGCGCCTTCCGGAAAGAGTGGTACATGCAAAAGGTTCCGGTGCTTTTGGAACTTTTACCGTGACACATGACATCACGAAATACACCAAGGCCAAGATTTTCTCGGAACTTGGAAAAGAAACCAAGGTATTTGTCCGTTTTTCAACCGTTGGAGGCGAAAAAGGTTCTGCCGATACGGAGCGCGACCCAAGGGGCTTTGCCATAAAATTCTACACTGAAGACGGCAACTGGGATTTGGTGGGCAACAACACGCCCGTTTTCTTCGTAAAAGACCCGAAAAAATTTGGCGATTTTATTCACACCCAAAAACGGGATCCCCATACCAATTTAAAATCGCCCACCATGATGTGGGATTTCTGGTCGCTGAATCCCGAAAGCCTGCACCAAGTCTTGATTTTGATGTCGGACAGGGGAACGCCTTATGGATACCGCCACATGCACGGTTTTGGAAGTCATGCTTATTCGATGATCAATGAAGCCAACGAGCGTTTTTACGTGAAATTCCATTTTATAACCGCGCAAGGCATCAAGAATTTCAGTAATGAACAGGCGGCTCAAATGAAAGCCCACGACATGGATTTTGCGCAAAGGGATTTATTCGACAATATCGAAGGGGGGAATTTCCCGACATGGAATTTAAAAATCCAGATAATGACCGAATCCGAAGCCGATTCGGGAGATTATTATTTCAATCCCTTTGACGTGACCAAGGTTTGGCCGCACGCCGATTTTCCTTTGGTAGACGTAGGCGTTTTAGAATTGAACCAGAATCCGCTGAATTATTTTCAGGATGTGGAGCAAGCCGCTTTTGCACCAGCGCATATCGTGGACGGCATTGGCTATTCTCCCGACAAAATGTTGCAAGGCCGCCTCTTGTCTTATCCCGATGCCCAGCGGTATCGTTTGGGCGTCAATTATGAACAAATCCCGGTGAATCGTTGCCCGTTTGCGGTTAATAATTATCAGCGAGACGGACAAATGCGGTTGGATGGAAATGGAGGACAAAATCCAAATTATTTTCCGAACAGTTTTGATGAAATTGAAATTGACCCATCGTATAAAGAACCGCCTTTACCCATAAACAGTCATTTTGCCGATTGGTATGACAGGAATTGTGAAGGGGAGAACGACCATTTTTCGCAAGCCGGAAAGTTATTTGAAATTATGACGCTGGAAGAACGACAAAACACCATCCACAATATAGTTGATTCGATGTCGGGGATTCACGGCCCACAACAAGAAGAAATTATCCGGCGCCAATTATTTCTTTGGTACCGAGTAAATCCTCGTTTGGGAACGGAAATTGCAAAAGGCTTGGGTGTTGCATTTGAGGATTTGCCGGTTTAAATTTTATTGGACTGTCCGTAATCCTATCTAATAAACTAAAAATCTGACACAGATTCCACAGATTAGCACAGATTTTTAATATCCGAGCGTTTAATTTGTGAAAATTTGTGGAATCTGTGTCAAAAAAATCCTTTAGGCATCAATACGTGCAAGTATGATTTTTTAGTAAAAAACGACCGTTTTGTTGTCATAAACCATCGTTTTTCGTTCGGCGTGGAGTTTTATGGCTCGAGCCAAAACGATGCGTTCCAAGTCGCGCCCTTTCATGATAAAATCCTCGATGGAATTGATGTGGGAAACACGGGTGATGTCTTGCTCAATAATTGGCCCTTCGTCCAAGTGTTGCGTGACATAATGGCTTGTTGCCCCAATGATTTTTACGCCTCTTTTGAATGCCGAGTGATACGGTTTGGCACCAGGAAAAGCAGGCAAAAACGAGTGGTGAATGTTGATGATTTTATTTTCGTAGAGATTGATTAAAGTAGGAGTGATGATTTGCATGTAACGTGCCAAGACAATGAAGTCTATTTCGTGTTTTTGCAGCAATTCGATTTGAATTTTTTCGCCTTCTTCCTTGTTGTCCTTGGTGAAAGGAACATAATAAAACGGAATGTTAAACCGTTCTGCAATAGGTTTTAAATCTTGGTGGTTGCTGATGATTAACGGAATTTCAACATTTAGCTCGTCGGCGCTGTAGCGTCCCAAAATATCAAACAAGCAGTGGTCGTATTTCGAAACAAATAGCGCCATTTTCGGCTTTTGGTCTTTGGTGTAAATCTCCCAGGACATCTTGAAATCAGTTGCTATGCTTTGCTGGAAATCTTCTTTTATGTTGGCAAGCCTGATGTTTAAATTAGAGAATTCGCATTCGAGGCGCATAAAGAAAACGTTCTGTTCCACATCGACATGTTGGTCGATATAGACAATATTTCCTTCCACTTTCAGAATGAAATTAGTCACTGCGGCAATAATTCCTTTTTGGTCTTCGCAGTGAATGAGTATGGTTGTTTTTTGCATAAAATAATTACTTTTTGTCTTGGATTGCAAAAACCTTTTGTAATAAAACGGAAGTTCTCGAATTCAAATTGGTTCTAATGTTTTTTTCTTCGACGGCAATCATTTTAAAAACACCTGTCATCGCTTGGTTGGTCACGTAATCCGTCAAGTCTGGATTTACTTTTTTAGAAAAAGGGATGCTGTTGTATTTGTTTATAATGTTAGTCCAAACCTTGTCGGCACCCACTTTCGCGAAAGAATTTTTGATTACGGGATTGAATTTTCCGTACAAAGCGGTTGAAGTCGTGGTTTGCAAGTAAGTCGTGGCCGAGTTTTCATTGCCCATCAAAATGGTTTTGGCATCGGTAAAAGACATGTTTTTCACGGCATCCACGAATATGGGAGTGGCTTCTTTCACGGCATCTTCGGCGGCGCGATTGAGCACTTTCAGCCCTTCGTCGGCCAAGGAGCCCAGTCCTATTTTTCTCAAACTCGAATCCACTTTTTTCAATTCTTCGGGTAACAATATTTTTACGGCTTCGTTCTTGTAAAAACCGTCCACGGCAGTCAATTTTGTTACTTGTTTCGTGATGCCGTTGTTCAGTGCTTCTTTCAGTCCTCCTGAAATGTCGATTCCACCGATGCCTTGTGTTTGCGGAAATTGATTTATGGCTTGTTGCATTTCAACACAACTGGAAAGAACAAATACCAATATTAACAATCCTATTTTCTTCATTCGAAATACTTTTTATAAATTACTTTGTCTGTTTGTCCAGAATCGGGGTCAAAAATACTACTTATTCAAGAATAAAGCCATGATTTTGTTTTGGAATAGGGCGTTCGCTTTTAAGATTTTGGTTACTGGCAAGATATTTAAGTTGTATATTAAGGCACACAGATAACACGGATTGAACGGATTTCACACAGATTTACATTCCTTTTCACTAATTAACAGATAAAAATCCGTGCGAATCTGCATAATCTGTGTCATCTGTGTGCGAATCGTATAATTTGATAAAACTATATAGAAACCTCAAGTTTTAAAAGCGAATGCCCTGGTTTTGGAATAAAATCCGGCCATGGAATTGATTGCAAGAATCATTGCTTCCCACTGATGAAAAATAATCGTAAATTGCAGTATTTAAATTATCAAATTCATAAAATGGAAGTCTTAAAACCTTATATTCCTGTAAATAAAGTTCGGATCGTGACTGCCGCATCCCTTTTTGACGGTCACGATGCCGCCATCAACATTATGCGCAGAATTATTCAATCGACAGGCGTTGAGGTAATCCATTTAGGTCACGATCGAAGTGTCGAAGAGGTCGTGAATACGGCCATTCAGGAAGATGCCAATGCCATTGCGATGACTTCCTATCAAGGCGGTCACAGCGAGTATTTCAAATACATGCACGATTTATTGAAAGAAAAAGGGGCAGGCCACATCAAGATTTTTGGCGGAGGCGGAGGCGTGATTCTTCCTTCCGAGATTGCCGAATTGCAGGCTTACGGAATCACGAGAATCTATTCACCTGACGATGGTCGAGCTATGGGATTGCAGGGAATGATCAATGATTTGGTGCAACAATCCTCCCCCAACCCCTCCGAAGGAGGGGAGCAGAAAGTAGTAAATTATAATACGGATGCGACCGCTTTGTTAAAACTTGGAAAAATGGGGGTTTTGGAGAGTTTACAAAATAAGAATGTTAACACAATAGCGAGATTGATTTCACTTGCCGAAAATAATCCTGATGATTTTCACAAAGTATTTAGCCCAGGAATAAAGCATAATCTTGCTAGCTCCTCGCCTTCGGGGAGGTTGGGAGGGGATATTCCCGTTTTGGGTATTACCGGAACCGGAGGAGCGGGAAAATCCTCTTTGGTGGACGAATTGGTGCGTCGTTTTTTAATCGATTTTCCAACGAAAACCATCGGAATCATTTCGGTAGATCCATCAAAACGCAAAACGGGTGGCGCATTATTGGGAGACCGGATTCGGATGAATGCCATCAACAATCCCCGGGTTTACATGCGTTCCTTGGCGACCCGACAATCCAATTTGGCTTTGTCCAAATACGTTGCCGATGCGATCCAGGTTATCAAAGCGGCAAAATATGACATCATAATTCTCGAAACGTCGGGAATTGGACAATCGGATACTGAAATCACGGAGCATTCGGATGTTTCCCTATATGTGATGACTCCGGAATTTGGTGCCGCAACCCAATTGGAAAAAATAGACATGCTCGACTTTGCCGACTTGGTAGCCATCAATAAATTCGACAAACGCGGTGCTCTCGATGCTTTGCGCGACGTGAAAAAACAATACCAGCGCAACCACAATCTTTGGGACGTGGATTTGGATTCGTTGCCCGTTTTTGGAACCATCGCTTCCCAGTTCAACGATCCGGGGATGAATTCGTTGTACAAAGCGGTAATGGACAAGATTCACGAGAAAACCACTTCCGATTTGCAATCGACATTTGAAATCTCGCACGAAAGGAGCGAAAAAGTCTTCGTGATTCCGCCGCAAAGAACCCGCTATTTATCTGAAATCGCAGAAAACAACCGGAAATATGATGACACGGCTTTGAGCCAAGAACAAGTAGCCCAGAAATTGTACGGCATTTTTAAAACTATCGAATCGGTTTGCGGGAAAATCCCTGAATTGAACAAGGCGGGAATTAATGAAGATTCCGTTTTGCCAAATGCCTTGGAACTCGAAAAACCTGGTGCTGCCGAAAACAAGATTTTCCTAAATCTATTATTGAACCAATTCGACAAGGTAAAAATGGATTTGGATTCCCATAATTGGGGAATCATCCTGACTTGGAAGGAAAAAGTCAAAAAATACAAAGAACCGTTTTACACGTTCAAGGTTCGAAACAAGGAAATCAAGATTGAAACCCAGACCGAATCGCTTTCGCATTCGCAGATTCCAAAAATTGCCTTGCCCAAGTATCAAGCTTGGGGCGATATTTTGCGTTGGAATTTGCAGGAAAACGTGCCGGGAGAATTTCCATTTACGGCTGGATTGTATCCTTTCAAACGGGAAGGCGAAGATCCCTCCCGAATGTTTGCGGGTGAAGGCGGGCCGGAACGAACCAACAAGCGCTTTCATTACGTGAGTGCAGGATTGCCTGCCAAACGACTTTCGACGGCTTTTGACAGTGTTACTTTATACGGAAATGATCCACACATTCGACCCGACATTTACGGAAAAATAGGCAATGCTGGAGTTTCTATTTGTTGTCTCGACGATGCCAAGAAACTGTATTCCGGTTTCGATTTGGTCGATGCGATAACTTCGGTGAGCATGACGATTAATGGGCCGGCGCCAATGCTGTTGGGCTTTTTCATGAATGCCGCCATTGACCAACGCTGCGAAATTTACATCAAGGCAAATCATCTTGAAAAGGAGGTTGAAGAAAAAATAAAAGCCATTTATGCCAAAAAAGGAACGGAACGTCCGCAGTATCAAGGCGATTTGCCGGAGGGAAACAACGGTTTGGGATTACTGCTTTTGGGCGTGACGGGAGACCAAGTTTTGCCTTTGGAAATTTATAAGGAGATAAAAGCCAAAACACTTTCCAAGGTTAGGGGAACGGTTCAAGCGGATATTTTAAAAGAAGACCAAGCCCAAAACACCTGCATTTTCTCGACAGAATTTGCCTTGCGTTTGATGGGCGACGTGCAGGAATATTTTATTTCGAATAATGTAAAAAACTTCTATTCGGTTTCCATTTCGGGTTACCACATTGCCGAAGCGGGAGCGAATCCCATTTCGCAGTTGGCTTTCACGCTTTCGAACGGGTTCACTTACGTGGAATATTATTTGAGTCGCGGAATGGACATCAATGATTTTGGTCCCAATTTATCGTTCTTTTTCTCGAATGGAATTGATCCGGAATATGCGGTAATTGGTCGCGTGGCTCGAAAAATTTGGGCGAAAGCCATGAAAAACAAATACGGGGCCAACGAAAGGGCACAAATGTTGAAATACCACATTCAAACTTCGGGGCGTTCGCTGCATGCACAGGAAATTGATTTTAACGATATCCGAACCACTTTGCAAGCCTTGTATGCCATTTATGACAACTGCAATTCCCTGCATACCAATGCCTATGACGAAGCGATAACCACGCCAACCGAGGAAAGCGTGCGTCGTGCGATGGCCATCCAGTTGATCATCAACAAGGAATTGGGTTTGACCAAAAACGAAAACCCTATTCAAGGTTCGTTCATCATCGAAGAATTGACCGATTTGGTTGAGGAAGCCGTTTTGCAGGAATTTGACCGAATCAACGAACGTGGAGGTGTTCTCGGTGCCATGGAAACGATGTACCAAAGAAGCAAAATCCAGGAAGAAAGTTTGTATTATGAAACCTTGAAACACACCGGCGAATTCCCGATTATTGGCGTGAACACGTTCTTGAGTTCGAAAGGTTCGCCAACGATTATTCCAGCCGAAGTGATTCGTGCCACCGAGGAAGAAAAGCAATACCAAATCAGGATGTTGGCGAATCTGCACCAATCCAATCCCGATAAAGTGAAGGAGCAATTGCATTTACTTCAGGAAGCAGCCATCAAAAACGAAAACTTGTTCGAACATTTGATGGAAGCCACGAAATTTTGTTCGTTGGGACAAATCACGAACGCCTTGTTTGAAGTTGGCGGACAATACCGAAGAAATATGTAAGCAGAGAATCCCTTTTTGCATCGCAAAAAGTGTGAGAATCGCTTATCCCGATAAAAATCGGGATTTAAGAATTCTATAAAACTGTTTTTTGCATGGTAAAAAAGACGTTAATTCGCTTATCCAATACCCCTTTGAAACCAGAAAATAAATCTTTGAAAAAGAACTCCAATCGGCAACAGAGTATTCTTGTTAATGACTGATAATCAACAATTAAGCTTTGGTAGTTTATTTCTCATAATGTGTTAATTATTAGTATTTTAACAAAATTACAACATTTGTAAAATACTGAAAATCAACAATATGAGTAATTGGTGTTAAAAGCGATTCGGAGGCTTGTTTTTTTTAAAAAACTTTCCCTTAATTTTACTTTCATGATTTAATTTTAAGGCCATGAAAAGCATTATTATTTCCAATTTTCATCCCATTTTAGTTGGAAAATTATTTGAGCAGGAAAAGCTCAACCAGTACACCAAATTTTTATATTATCATTTCCAAAACCTCCCAAAATCAGGTGAAATTGGAAGTGGTGCTGTTGATAATGAATCCGTTACTTTTGAATTTATATCAGACCAGGTTGACAAGTATTCTGTTTCTTCCGAAAACATTAATTTCAGGCAAAGCATTATTTTTGAAGAAGTCGAGGATTTTATTGACGGTATAATGGAAATTACTTCACCTTCAGATTATCACTTTCCCACAGGTTTTGAGGTCAAGGCGGGAAATTCTTTTGGCCCTAAAATTGAGGTTCGAATGGAATGGTTTAAAAGGAAAATGGGGTATGTTTTTGATCAATTTTATTCCAAAACAGCCACTAGACCCGAAAATCTTGTTCATGTTACTTGTTCTGGTTATTCTTCTCCCAGTGTTGCGCAGGAAGCGGTAATACAAAGGAATTGGGAAACGGTTCAGGTTACCCATTCGTATCATATGGGATGTTATGGCGCTTTTCCGGCCATTCGCACGGCCAGTAGTCTTATTTGTGCCAGTCCAAACAACGGAAGGGTCGATGTGGTTCATACGGAACTCTTGTCCGCCCACTTGAATTTAACCGAGTTTTCTCCCGGAAACACGATGATTTGTTCGCTTTTTTCGGATGGTTTTATTGGTTATTCCTTATATGAAGAAAAAGCCTTCATGCATGATGATACAATTAAAGAGAAAAAAGGATTGCGAATAATAGCTTTCCACGAGGTTATCATTCCTGATTCCTTGGAAGACATGTCCTGGGATTTGGGAGAGTACAGTTTTTTGATGACGCTTTCCAAGCGAGTTCCCGTTTTTATTCGCAAGAATATTAAATCTTTTTTGTCGTTTCTTTGTGATAAAGGCGGCGTAGCTCTTGAAGAACAGAAATCCAAGATGCATTTTGCCATTCACCCGGGAGGTCCCAAAATTATTGATTATGTGGTTAGTGAAATAGGAGTTGAAAAAGACCAGGCTCGCTGGTCTTACGAGGTGTTGCGTCTTCATGGCAACATGTCTTCGGCCACGATACCGCATGTTCTGGATGAAATTGTCAATGATCCAACCATACCATCAGGAACTAAAGTCGTAGCCATGGCATTTGGTCCAGGTCTTACGGCTACTGGATTGCTGCTTGAAAAGATATAATTTTTAACCAAGAAATTTGATTATAGAGGCTACATGTCAAAGCGGTATGTAGTTTTCTTATTTTTAAAAACATCCTAATTTGGATTTGAACATAAAGACAGGATGCAATAAACCTCCATTGCCAACTTTTACCACTATATTTATTTCAATCTTGTTGTTTCTAATTTTCCATGAATTTTGTATTGGATGATGAAAAATTAACATAAGAAAGCCTCATAAATATTTCTTCTTCCGTTGAATTTAGCGTTGACTTTCCCAATAATTTATTCGTAAAAGTTTCTCCATCAGGGCATTCGCTTTTAAAATTATCAGACACGAATTGCACAAATTAACACAGATTTCATCGTTTATTAGAATTGGATTGTCACTAATTTTCACCGGTTTTATGAATTTGTTGCATTTTTAAAACTTAGTCTTCGTGTAAATTTGTGGAATTTGTGTAAAACTTTTTTTAAAAGCGAATGCCCTGTTTCTCCCCGATTTATTGTTTGCAGAAAACATGAATAACAGGTAAATCTTTAATCGAAAATATATGGTCCAATGCTGTTTTGAAGAATAGTTTAGGGGGTGTAATTTCATAAAATACCCCATTTTTTTCGATGTGGTTTTTAAGTCGGAATTGGCGCACTAAAATGATTATTTTTTGTTAAAACATTGATTTTTATAATAATAAGCAGTTTAAAAAGGAAAAGAACCTAAATTATCATGGTGTTTCAATTTTTCATAAAAAAATATTAACATTTAACTATTTGATTATCAATTAGTTGCATTGTATTTTTTCTTTGATTTGGTCTGTTTTTTATGTGCTTATATTCTTAGTTTCAATGTTTTTTGTCGTTTAAAACAGGACTTTAATCGATGTTTTAAATGTTTGTGCAATATCTATTTTTTTATTTGGGTAACTTTATGACATCGCTTTTCGAAGTGGTTGTTAGTTGTTGAAAATCAAATATTTAGTGTAAACAGAAAGTCTGTTTATAGGTCATTAAGGATTAAATTTTTTGTCGATGGTAAACTTCAACAAGTTATTTTGAAGAGGATTATGTTGCTGCAAGTTGCATTTTATTCGTAGATGAACTTTCAGTTTTTTTATTCAGTTTTTTTGTCATTTTAATTTTTTTGATCATTATTTGAAATAAATATTACGCTTTTTTGACGAATTTTTTGTTTGAAAAAGAATTAGTGTTGCGCCCTGCAACAGAATGTCTTTTCGAAGATGGTATCCTTCATGATTTCTTTTTGAAGATGGTATAAATGTTTCCTGATTTTTTTATGCTCCGGTCTGTAAACTTCCAGTTATTTCTAATTTTTTGGTATTAAATTCATTATATGAAACAACATCTTTTGGAATTTTCGGAACCCCAATTCCTACTTATTCTTTTCTGGTAATACTATGGTCTTAAAACCATATTATTATGAAAAAAAATATTTTTTATGCGACAAAAAGTGTACAAGCATATTGTTTCACTTTTTCCTGCCGTTTCGATGCGGGTTTCTCGAGTTTTTTTAGGACGAATGTGTTGACTAAAAAGCTCTTTTTTTATGGAACATTGCTACTTTTAGGATTCGGTCTTACACCCAATTCCTATGGTCAGCTTGTTGGTGGAGCCGCTGTCAAAGCTAATTTTGGTATTGATGGAGACATCTATGCCAACGTTTTGCAGTTTGGAAGTTTACCAAATCAAAATGGTACTGATGACTGGTTTCAAACAACTTATCCAGGCCCAGGTTTTGGAGTAATAGATCAACATATGCCTCTTGATCCCTCTGAAGCAACTCCTAACACAGCCTTTTCGCGAAGACAATCAATAACCACGCCTACTCCGGGTTATCCTTTTCCAATTGTTCATAGTGGTATTGCACCAAACGATGGTGATTATTTATGGTTGGATGCCGTTTATGGCAGGGACAACTATGTAAAAGGAGGTAGTGCCGAAAAATCTTATTTTTCAGGTACTGGAGACAAAAATTCAGATAATCCAACTACTTGGAGTCTGGGAACTTCTGGAAGTGTTCCTTCAAAAGATGATCTAGTTGATGTGTTTGCCCATTTAAGAGGTGAAGGCCCAAGAATTCCCGACGCCACCGACCCAAGACCATTTACTACGCTTTGGGCCTACGCAGGAGCTTCTTTAGCAGTTACCAATGGTAACAAGCATGTTGATTTTGAATTCTTTCGTACAGCATTAAGTACGCCGGCAGACCTTAATATTCCTGGTAAGACTGGTCCTGATGGAGGACGTACTGCTTTTACTTTTAATGCAGACGGATCTATTGCAATTCCGGGAACTATAATTATTTCTATAGATTATATAAATGGAGGAACAGTACCGCAAGTTAGAATCAGGGTATGGATGGATGAAACCGTTTTTAATAATTATGATAATAGTGCGCCGCTTCGTCCTTTTACTATTGATAAAGCTACAGCTTTCGAAAAAGGAACCGATTCAGGAACTTTTGGATATGCTGCTATTTTAGAAAATGTGGGAGCAACAAACATTTTTGGTAGAGTCAATGATAATGCCAGTACATTAGCACCACCTTGGGGATCTTTTGTAGGTTCTGGACCAGATCCTGTAACTGACTTTCAGGCGTTGCAATTTGTTGAAATAGGAATAAATCTTACCGCTTTTGGATTGGATAAAAAAGGAACACAAGATCCATGCAGCAATATACTCGGTAGTTTAATGGTTAAAACCCGTAGTAGTGGTGGTGGTCCAAACGAAGGTGCTTTTGGCAGTGAACTAAAAGATTTTGCAGGCCCTTTCTTGTTTGGAAACACTGGAAACCCACCGGTTGTATCCGTTCCTGACAAGACTGCTTGTTCAGGTACCCCTGTTGACCTAACTGCTGGTGCAACTACAAATGGTGGTCCAATTCACTATTTCACAGGTAGTGATTACACAGGCGAAATACTTGCACCAACCACTTATACACCTGCTGGAACTATGACTATTTATGTTAGAAGTGAAAGCCCCGTAAATGCTGGTTGTTATGGAACAAGCCAGTTTATTGTTACGGTGAATACTATAAATCCGGGTACAATAGCCGGAGATCAAACACTCTGTTCTCCATTTGATCCCGCAGCTTTTACCAGCACAGCGGATGGAACCGGAAGCGGAGCAATTACCTATCAATGGCAAATGAGCACTACGGGTTGTGCAGGTACTTGGAGCAATATCGCGGGAGCTACATCAGCCACCTACGATGCACCAGCAGTATCGGTAATCACCAATTTCCGTCGAGTAGCTACATCAACACTTGCCGGAGTTGCCTGTTCTGCCAACAGTAATTGTTTGACCGTTACACCAAACCCAATCGTTCCTGGAGTAATCGCCGGTGACCAAATAGGATGTTCTCCATTTGATGCCGCAGCCTTTACCAGTACCACAGCGGGAAGTACCACAGGAGCCGGAGTGATTTCGTATCAATGGCAAATGAGCACCACAGGTTGTGCAGGTACTTGGAGCAATATCGCGGGAGCTACATCAGCCACTTACGATGCGCCATCCGTGACCGTGATCACCAACTACCGCAGAGTGGCTACATCTACCCTTAACGGAGTTGCCTGTTCCGCCAACAGTAATTGTTTGACCGTTACACCAACAGGTATCGTTCCGGGTGAAATTGCGGGAAGCCAAACACTTTGTTCCCCATTTGATCCTGCCGCCTTTACCAGCGTAACTCCTGGTTCCGACCATGGTGTAATTACTTACCAATGGCAAAGTAGCACCACTAGTTCCGTTGCAGGTTTCACCAACATTTCAGGAGCAACATCATTAACTTATGATGCGCCAGCAGTAGCCGTTAAAACTTGGTTCCGCCGAGTGGCAACTTCCGATGTTTTCTGTTCCGACAACAGTAATGTGTTGGTTGTGACACCAAACGACATCGCCCCAGGCACAGTAGCCGGAGACCAAACGCTATGTTCCCCATTTGACCCAGCAGCCTTTACCAGCACCACAGCCGGAAGCACTGCAAATGGAGGAGTGGTTACTTATCAATGGCAAATGAGCACTACGGGTTGTGCAGGTACTTGGAGCAATATCGCGGGAGCTACATCAGCCACCTACGATGCACCAGCAGTATCGGTAATCACCAATTTCCGTCGAGTAGCTACATCAACACTTGCCGGAGTTGCCTGTTCTGCCAACAGTAATTGTTTGACCGTTACACCAAACCCAATCGTTCCTGGAGTAATCGCCGGTGACCAAATAGGATGTTCTCCATTTGATGCCGCAGCCTTTACCAGTACCACAGCGGGAAGTACCACAGGAGCCGGAGTGATTTCGTATCAATGGCAAATGAGCACCACAGGTTGTGCAGGTACTTGGAGCAATATCGCGGGAGCTACATCAGCCACTTACGATGCGCCATCCGTGACCGTGATCACCAACTACCGCAGAGTGGCTACATCTACCCTTAACGGAGTTGTTTGTTCCGCCAACAGTAATTGTTTGACCGTTACACCAACAGGTATCGTTCCGGGTGAAATTGCGGGAAGCCAAACACTTTGTTCCCCATTTGATCCAGCAGCCTTTACCAGCGTAACACCAGGTTCCGACCACGGTGTAATTACCTACCAATGGCAAAGCAGCACCACTAGTGCAGTTGCAGGTTTCAGCAATATTGCGGGAGCAACATCATTAACTTATGATGCGCCAGCAGTAGCCGTTAAAACTTGGTTCCGCCGAGTGGCCACTTCCGATGTTGGTTGTTCAGGCAACAGCAATGTTTTGGTTGTGACACCAAATGACATAGCCCCTGGCACAATAGCCGGAGACCAAACGCTATGTTCCCCATTTGACCCAGCAGCCTTTACCAGCACCACAGCCGGAAACACTGCAAATGGTGGAGCAATTACCTATCAATGGCAAATGAGCACCACGGGTTGTGACGGTACTTTTGCAAATATCGCGGGAGCTACATCAGCCACCTACGATGCACCAGCAGTATCGGTAGTCACCAATTTCCGTAGAGTGGCCACATCAACACTTGATGGTGTTGCTTGTTCTGCCAACAGTAATTGTTTGACCGTTACACCAAACCCAATCGAGCCTGGAGTAATCGCCGGCGACCAAATCGGATGTTCCCCATTTGATGCGGTAGCCTTTACCAGCACCACAGCTGGAAGCACTACAGGACTCGGAGTGATTTCATACCAATGGCAAATGAGCACCACGGGTTGTGACGGTACTTGGAGCAATATTGCGGGAGCTACATCAGCCACCTACGATGCACCATCTGTAACCGTGATAACTAACTACCGTAGAGTGGTTACATCAACCCTTAACGGAGTTGTTTGTTCCGCCAACAGTAATTGTTTGACCGTTACACCAACAGGTATCGTTCCGGGTGAAATTGCGGGAAGCCAAACACTTTGTTCTCCATTTGATCCTGCCGCCTTTACCAGCGTAACTCCTGGTTCCGACCATGGTGTAATTACTTACCAATGGCAAAGTAGCACCACTAGTTCCGTTGCAGGTTTCACCAACATTTCAGGAGCAACATCATTAACTTATGATGCGCCAGCAGTAGCCGTTAAAACTTGGTTCCGCCGAGTGGCAACTTCCGATGTTTTCTGTTCCGACAACAGTAATGTGTTGGTTGTGACACCAAACGACATCGCCCCAGGCACAGTAGCCGGAGACCAAACGCTATGTTCCCCATTTGACCCAGCAGCCTTTACCAGCACCACAGCCGGAAGCACTGTAAATGAAGGAGTGGTTACTTACCAATGGCAAATGAGCACCACGGGTTGTGCAGGTACTTGGAGCAATATCGCGGGAGCTACATCAGCCACCTACGATGCACCAGCAGTAGCTGTTATAACCAATTTCCGTAGAGTGGCTACATCAACCCTTGCCGGAGTTGCCTGTTCTGCCAACAGTAATTGTTTGACCGTTACACCAAACCCAATAGTGCCTGGAGAAATCGCCGGCGACCAAACTGGTTGCTTGCCATTTGACGCGGCAGCCTTTACCAGCACCACAGCTGGAAGCACTACGGGAGCTGGAGTAATTACCTATCAATGGCAAATGAGCACCACGGGTTGTGCAGGTACTTGGAGCAATATCGCAGGAGCTACATCAGCCACTTACGATGCGCCATCCGTGACCGTGATCACCAACTACCGCCGAGTGGCTACATCCACCCTTAACGGAGTTGCTTGTTCTGAAAACAGCAATTGTTTGACTGTAAGTGTTAAAGATTGTACTGTAGTTTTATGTACCTATACTCAAGGATATTATGGTAATCCAGGAGGCACTTCTTGTGCTGGTGGAAAACCATTCACTACAGCAGGACTTATAGCAAAAGCATTGGATTATTATGGAGGTAAAATGACCATAGGTTCATCTGGGCATTCTGTTTATATCATGAATAATTCTACAGATATAGATGCTCTTATAACTGTTATGCCTGGTGGTGGTGGAAGTAAAGTGTTAGCGCCTTTCGACCATGAAATCAATTCATTACCGCCAAATTACTTGAAAAATGGTCGAATCAATAATACTTTATTGGCTCAAACCATTGCTTTAGGTCTTAACATTGGTCTAAATACCGAACTTGGTGATTTAGAGTTGAAAACAGGTTCTTTTGCCGTAGCAGCTCCAGAAGGAGGTTGTGGTAGTGATGTGCCTAAAGTTCGAGAATGTTCACCTGGAGGACTTACTCCAGTACTCAACGAGTATAAATACTATTCAATTCCAACCAATGTCATAAATGCTATTTCACCTAAAACTGTACAAGGATTGTTTGCTTTGGCAAATCAAGCCTTAGGAGGTGGAGGTACAAATGGTTTGACTTTGTCTGAAATTGCAAATGCGATTGACTTAATCAATAATGCGTTTGATGAATGTAGGATATTTATTGGTTATGGTGTTGAACCACTTGTTTGCATCGATCCAAATCAAACCTTGATCAATTCTACTCTTACATCAACTGCCAGAGTGAGTGATACTTCTTTTGATGCTTATCCAGTACCTTTCAAAGATCAACTGACCATCAGCTATAATTTTGATTATGTAACTGATGTGAAAGTTGAGGTTTTCGATGCACAAGGTGCCTTGGTAGTTTCTAAATATGATGAAACTGGTTATTTGAACAAGGAAGTTTTGCTAACCCTTGATGTATATAAAGGGCAAGAGCAAGTTTTCGTGGTGAAATTAACCACTAACAGGGGAAGCAGCGTGAAAAAAGTAATGTCTTCTAATTAATTTAATTATCTAGTCCGAAATACGGGATTAGACATAAAACTAAACCTCGGAAATGAAAATTTTCGAGGTTTTTTATTTGTTGGTTTATAAGGAAACAAAATTGGAATTTTTATAAACAACTGTTTTTCAATTATTTACTAATTTAATTTATGAATTTTAGCCACTTTTTTATGTGCTAATTTTCTCGACACAATGGTTTCTTGTCGGATATATTTGTTCTTTATCTGATTTGTTTCTGTTTTCAAATTTAATATGTAATTCATTGATTATCTTTGGCTTAAGTAAAAAAAATAATTCAATTTAGGCTGTTTTATAAAGCAGCTTAAAGGTAAAAAAGAATTGGTTATTGATTCCCCACAATACAATATTCTTTGATGATTGCATTCTTCATCCGTTTGTTTATGAAGGTATGTTACGGCAAATTTTGACTCTCAAAACGCGCTGCTTCCTATTTTTAGTTTTCTAATTTATTAGTATAAAAATTAGGTTTTTAAGTTTTTTCCAAGCCCCTTCGTTGGTTAATAAAAGTTTGTTTATTTCCCCAAAATAAAATATCCTTTTGATGATGGAGGACTTCATAAATTAGTTTATGAAGGTATTTTGTTTTTCTACGAAGTTTTCACCCTCAGTCTGCTAGTTTCCTGCTTTTTAACAAATTATGGTGTTAAAACTGTATCATCATGAAAAAGAGTACACTACTGAAGTTTTTCGAAGTTTTATCGAGCAAAATTAGATGTTGCTTATTTTCGAAAAGCACAATTTCTAGATTAGGTTTTTTCAGAAATGAAAATGTGGATAGTTCCAATTCAAAATTTAATGGACACGAAACGCAGGAACAGACAGCAAATTTTAGTGTGCCTCAAGTTGGAATTCCAACCAGTAACACTAAAATCATGTCCCGGGTTTTTTATACTTTTTGGATTGCATTTTTACTCTTTGCGATGCTGCCGATTTCGGCAGTTGGGCAAATAACCTATTGTGCGGGTGATCCAGTTCCCAGCACTCAAACGAGCTTGAGAGACAATCCTGCTTATGTGCGGGGGCAATGTCCTGCAAATGACATTCAGATATTGAGTGCCCGGATTGTAAAAACCAATGATCTTTGCAATACTTGTACTCCAAGAACTACAATAACTGCTGATTTATACATTAAGGTGCACCATAACACCAATAGTGATGACAGATATCTCGGTGTTTTTGCTGATTTGACTGAAACTATAAGTGGCTCAACCACTACCTGCACCATAGCCAGATGTGGGGGGCCAGTTGTAAAATCGGCAAGTGAGATTGATGGAGGTCAAGAAATTTATTATGGACAAATTACCTTCACCTGCGGTAGTCAACTCAACTTGAGTGATATATTGTTAGTCTGGACAGCTGCCAATGGAGCATGTCCGGTTACACTGCAAAATAACCCCAATGGGAAGTACTGCTACAGCAATGCAGATGTTCCTATTTCTCAGCCTTTTAACGCGGTAGCCAAAGCTTTATGCGGTACCGGAAATACTGCCAATATAGACTTGACCGTTAGCGGTGGGTCTGGTGATTTTTCTTATGATTGGAATAATGACGGAACGGGTGATTTTAATGATACCCAGAATCTTACAAATGTTCCTCTTGGAACTTATGTTGTGGTCGTAAGAGATAATGTAAAAAAAGATGAGAACAATAATCTGTGTACGGCTACAACAACCATCACCTTCAATGGACCTTGCTGCGAATTTTTTGCAACCTGTAATCTGGATGCGGCCGAGCAGTTGATAGAAGGATGTGGTGTAGGCGATTTGCCGGCTCCTTTCACAGTTCCTACTAATGTATTTACCAGTATTACTACTAATCCTTGCGGTGATCTGGTATTGATTCACGATGATGCTTCCAGCGGTTCCTTATGTCCCGATGGACTCAAAGTTACTAGAACTTACACATTGTTTGATGATTTAAACGATAATCAAATACTGGATGCGGGTGAAGAATTTGTTACCTGCGAAGAGAATTTTAAGGTGGTTGACAGAACCGACCCAACGGCTTCCAACCCGGCTCCTGTAACAGTTCAGTGTATTGGCGATGTTCCCGCTTCTGATATTGCGGTAGTGACTGATGAAGCTGACAACTGCGGCGTGCCTGTTGTGGCATTTGTTTCGGATCTTTCTGACGGCAACACCTGCCCGGAAGTTATTACTCGTACATATAGCGTAACCGATGCTTGCCTGAACCAGATACTGGTTACACAGACAATCACTGTTGACGATAACATCAACCCAACGGCTTCCAACCCAGATCCTGTAACTGTTGCCTGCATAGGCGATGTTCCCTCTTCTAATATTGCGGTAGTGACTGATGAAGCTGACAACTGCGGAGTTCCTGTTGTGGCATTTGTTTCGGATGTTTCTGACGGCAACACCTGCCCGGAAGTTATCACACGTACATATTCTGTAACCGATGCTTGCCTGAACCAGATACTGGTTACACAGACAATCACTGTTGACGATAACATCAACCCAACGGCTACCAACCCGGATCCTGTAACTGTTGCCTGCATAGGCGATGTACCGGCAGCTAATATTGCTGTTGTTGACGATGAAGCTGACAACTGCAGTGTGCCTGTTGTGGCATTTGTTTCGGATGTTTCTGACGGCAAAACCTGCCCGGAAGTTATCACACGTACATATTCTGTAACCGATGCTTGCCTGAACCAGATACTGGTTACACAGACAATCACTGTTGACGATAACATCAACCCAACGGCTACCAACCCAGATCCTGTAACTGTTGCCTGCATAGGCGATGTTCCCTCTTCTAATATTGCGGTAGTGACTGATGAAGCTGACAACTGCGGAGTTCCTGTTGTGGCATTTGTTTCGGATGTTTCTGACGGCAACACCTGCCCGGAAGTTATCACACGTACATATTCTGTAACCGATGCTTGCCTGAACCAGATACTGGTTACACAGACAATCACTGTTGACGATAACATCAACCCAACGGCTACCAACCCGGATCCTGTAACTGTTGCCTGCATAGGCGATGTACCGGCAGCTAATATTGCTGTTGTTGACGATGAAGCTGACAACTGCAGTGTGCCTGTTGTGGCATTTGTTTCGGATGTTTCTGACGGCAAAACCTGCCCGGAAGTTATCACACGTACATATTCTGTAACCGATGCTTGCCTGAACCAGATACTGGTTACACAGACAATCACTGTTGACGATAACATCAACCCAACGGCTACCAACCCGGATCCTGTAACTGTTGCCTGCATTGGTGATGTTCCGGCTGCTAATATTGCTGTTGTTGACGATGAAGCTGACAATTGCGGCGTGCCTGTTGTGGCATTTGTTTCGGATCTTTCTGACGGCAACACCTGCCCGGAAGTTATTACCCGTACATATAGCGTAACCGATGCTTGCCTGAACCAGATACTGGTTACACAGACAATCACTGTTGACGATGACACCGACCCAACAGCTTCCAACCCGGCTCCTGTTGCTGTTCAGTGTATTGGCGATGTTCCCGCTTCTGATATTGCGGTAGTGACTGATGAAGCTGACAACTGCGGCGTGCCTGTTGTGGCATTTGTTTCGGATCTTTCTGACGGCAACACCTGCCCGGAAGTTATCACACGTACATATAGCGTAACGGATGCTTGCCTGAACCAGATACTGGTTACACAGACAATCACTGTTGACGATAACATCAACCCAACAGCTACCAACCCGGATCCTGTAACTGTTGCCTGCATTGGTGATGTTCCGGCAGCTAATATTGCTGTTGTTGACGATGAAGCTGACAACTGCGGAGTTCCTGTTGTGGCATTTGTTTCAGATGTTTCAGATGGCAAAACCTGTCCGGAAGTTATCACACGTAAATATTCTGTAACCGATGCTTGCCTGAACCAGATACTGGTTACACAGACAATCACTGTTGACGATAACATCAACCCGACAGCTACCAACCCGGATCCTGTAACTGTTGCCTGCATAGGCGATGTACCGGCTGCTAATATTGCTGTTGTTGACGATGAAGCTGACAATTGCGGCGTGCCTGTTGTGGCATTTGTTTCAGATGTTTCTGATGGCAAAACCTGCCCGGAAGTTATCACACGTACATATTCTGTAACCGATGCTTGCCTGAACCAGATACTGGTTACACAGACAATCACTGTTGACGATAACATCAACCCAACGGCTACCAACCCGGATCCTGTAACTGTTGCCTGCATTGGTGATGTTCCGGCTGCTAATATTGCTGTTGTTGACGATGAAGCTGACAATTGCGGCGTGCCTGTTGTGGCATTTGTTTCGGATCTTTCTGACGGCAACACCTGCCCGGAAGTTATTACCCGTACATATAGCGTAACCGATGCTTGCCTGAACCAGATACTGGTTACACAGACAATCACTGTTGACGATGACACCGACCCAACAGCTTCCAACCCGGCTCCTGTTGCTGTTCAGTGTATTGGCGATGTTCCCGCTTCTGATATTGCGGTAGTGACTGATGAAGCTGACAACTGCGGCGTGCCTGTTGTGGCATTTGTTTCGGATCTTTCTGACGGCAACACCTGCCCGGAAGTTATCACACGTACATATAGCGTAACGGATGCTTGCCTGAACCAGATACTGGTTACACAGACAATCACTGTTGACGATAACATCAACCCAACAGCTACCAACCCGGATCCTGTAACTGTTGCCTGCATTGGTGATGTTCCGGCAGCTAATATTGCTGTTGTTGACGATGAAGCTGACAACTGCGGAGTTCCTGTTGTGGCATTTGTTTCAGATGTTTCAGATGGCAAAACCTGTCCGGAAGTTATCACACGTAAATATTCTGTAACCGATGCTTGCCTGAACCAGATACTGGTTACACAGACAATCACTGTTGACGATAACATCAACCCGACAGCTACCAACCCGGATCCTGTAACTGTTGCCTGCATAGGCGATGTACCGGCTGCTAATATTGCTGTTGTTGACGATGAAGCTGACAATTGCGGCGTGCCTGTTGTGGCATTTGTTTCAGATGTTTCTGATGGCAAAACCTGCCCGGAAGTTATCACACGTACATATTCTGTAACCGATGCTTGCCTGAACCAGATACTGGTTACACAGACAATCACTGTTGACGATAACATCAACCCAACGGCTACCAACCCGGATCCAGTAACTGTTGCCTGCATTGGCGATGTTCCGGCTGCTAATATTGCTGTTGTTGACGATGAAGCTGACAATTGCGGCGTGCCTGTTGTGGCATTTGTTTCGGATCTTTCTGACGGCAACACCTGCCCGGAAGTTATCACACGTACATATAGCGTAACCGATGCTTGCCTGAACCAGATACTGGTTACACAGACAATCACTGTTGACGATGACACCGACCCAACAGCTTCCAACCCGGCTCCTGTAACTGTTGCCTGCATTGGCGATGTTCCCGCTTCTGATATTGCGGTAGTGACTGATGAAGCTGACAACTGCGGCGTGCCTGTTGTGGCATTTGTTTCGGATCTTTCTGACGGCAACACCTGCCCGGAAGTTATCACACGTACATATTCTGTAACCGATGCTTGCCTGAACCAGATACTGGTTACACAGATAATCACTGTCGATGATACTTTAGCACCAGTGTTCACCTGCCCAACAGCAACAACTGTAGCATGTGATGTTGACATCGTATTTACTGCTCCAGCAGTAAGTGACAACTGTGATGATACTATAACACCAACTAAATCAGGAGATGTTGTGGTCAACAGCACACGCACCAGCTTTACCCAAAAATGGACAGCAACGGATGATTGTGGTAACAACAGTGAATGCACTCAAACCATTAACAGGCCAGCATGTGGTGGACATATTTATCCAACTGCCACTACCTGCGCAAGCTTTAAAAATGGTGCTCCACAACTGGACGCAATATGCTATCAAATGACGAAAAAAGGTGGAGGACAAACAGTATCGAATGCCACACCAGGTGTATTCTTTTACTACACTTACATAACAGCGCCGAGCAGTGCTTTTACTGTTGATATTTTCCAAGCAAACACAAATCCAACATTCAAACTGTTTGAAGTTAGCTTTAACGATGTTAATGCCTGGAATGCAAGCTGCACCAAGATAGCTACCGGTTACCAATCCGCCAGCGGACAGGCTACCATTGAAATCAGCGGAGTAACAGGGGGAGACATAATAGTGATTTCAGTGAAATACGACACCAAATCATTAATTGGATCTACTTTTACAGGCAAGGCTCCTGATGTTACTTATTACTTCGGTTCTTTAATTAACGGAAATGATGTTGCGGGATCTTTAGGCTCAGTACTTGTAAGTAATTGCAAAACAACAAAAGGAGGTACTTCTGCACCAATCGCTGCGAAAATTGATGCTGCAGGTTTCGATGCCTATCCGGTTCCGTTCAAAGACCAGCTTACCATCAAATACAATTTTGATTATGCGACTGACGTGAAAATCGAGGTATTCAACGCTCAAGGTATTTCAGTACTTACAAAAGTGGATACCAATAGTTATTTGAACAAAGAAATCACGCTTGACCTTCACGCAAACAAAGACCAAGAACAAATGTATCTTGTCAAAGTAACTACCAATCGAGGCAGCAGTATCAAAAAAGTACTGTCTTCCAAATAAAATTTTGTAACCATCTAGTCCAAAAAAATGCAATGGCTAGAATATAAATGAACCCCGGAAATGGAAATTTTCGGGGTTTTTTATGAGTCCACACTAAAAAAAATGTTTGTATTTTATCCAATTCAAATTTTCAATATCTTTTTTTTAGCGCCTGAGCTGATATTAATGAGTATAATTTTAGTTTGTCAATTTCGTTATTATTTATAATTCAATTTATTTTCGTTAATTTTACCGAAAAGCATAATTTTGGTTTGGTTTTTGGAATAACCCATATGAACCATAAAAACAATAAATCATGAAAAAAATAATTACAATTTTAGCCGTTATTGGAATGTTTGTTTTTCAAGGATGTGAGGGGCCAGAGGGACCTCCAGGTGTTCCAGGTCAGGACGGACTCATTGGTGTAGTCTATGAGAATAAAAGTAGTAACTACTATAATTTTACTTCGGGTAACAATTTTAAAGTTAGATTTAATTTTCCTAACACAATATATGATTCAGATGTAGTTTTGGTATATCGTTTAGGAGGTGTGGATAATGGTAAAGCAATTTGGGAGTTTTTGCCTGAAACATATTATCAGCTTAACGATGCGAGAGATTTTTCATTTAATTTCAATTTCACCTATGAGTATGTTGACATTTATTTGAGTGGAACCGATTTGATAACCGTTCCAAATGAATATCGATTGAATCAAATTTTTAGAATAGTTGTAGTTCCTGCTGATTTTGCTTCTAAAGTTAATACCAATAATTATTTAGAAGTTATGAATGCTTTAAATTTAAAAGAAGGTCAAGTTCAAAAGATTAATTTCTAGACCAATTGAATCCGTATAAAAAAAGGAAATCGAGAGATTTCCTTTTTTTTATGTTTTAAAGTTTTTATGAATTTAATTTTCTTAGGAAACTTCGTCTTTGCTCATTTTTAAAGATACCAGAATTCCAACCAAAAGCGAAATGGCTATAAAGGTCAAGGAAGCCCATTCCGGTAATTTGACATAATCGTGAAGCAGCATTTTGAGCCCAACGAAACTCAAAATAGCAATAAGGCTGTATTCGAGATGGGCAAATCGGTTTAACATGTGTGCCAAAAAGAAATACATGGAACGCAGTCCCAAGATGGCAAAAATATTGGAACTGAAAACTAAAAATGGATCGCTTGTTATGGCTAGAATCGCAGGAACACTGTCGATGGCAAAAATAACATCCATTACTTCGATAACTACCAATGCCACAAAAAGTGGAGTTGCTGCCGTTAGATGCCTTCTTTTAACAAAGAAATGTTCTCCGTCGATGTGGCTTGTAACGGGAATTATTTTTCGTAATGCCCTGTAAACAAAAGATTTTTTGGGTTCGAATTTGTCATCTTCTTTGTTAAACAGCATTTTGACTGCCGTAAAAATCAAGAAAATTCCAAAAATGTAAGTCATCCAACTAAATTTATGAATGAGCAGAACTCCAAAATAAATCATTAACCCCCTAAAAACTATAGCTCCCAAAATTCCCCAAAACAGTACGCGATGTTGGTATTTTTGAGGGATTCTAAAGGAAGAAAAAATGATGGCAATCACGAATATGTTGTCGACACTAAGCGATAATTCGATTAAATAACCAGTTATGAATTTCAGTGATGCGTCAACGGGTTTCAAGGCATCAGGATTTGCAATGTAATTGTTGCCATAGAGCCAATAAATAACTCCAGAAAACAGAAAAGATATTGTTACAAATATACCAGTCCATTTTCCTGCTTCTTTAGAATTAATAATATGTGGCGTTTTGTTGAAAACACCCAAATCTAGTGCAAGAAAAACTAAAATGGAAGCTAAAAATAAAGTCCAAACAATCATAATATCGGTTTTTTTATAGTTTAAAAATAATCTTTTTGATTATCCAAATCAATTGATTAATCAAATAAATCTGAAGACAAGTAGCGGTCACCTCGGTCACAGATAATGGCGACAATCACTCCAGATTCCATTTGTTCGGCCAGTTTTACGGCAACTGCAACAGAACCGCCACTGCTCATTCCGGCGAAAATGCCTTCTTCTTTGGCCAATCGTTTGGTCATTTCGCGTGCTTCTTTTTCGGAAACTTCCATAACGACATCCACTTTTGAAGCATCAAAGATTTTGGGCAAGTATTCTTGGGACCATTTTCGGATTCCCGGAATTTGGGAGCCGTCACTTGGTTGCGCACCAATAATCTGGATGGCCGGGTTTTTTTCTTTCAAGAAAGTGGAAGTGCCAATGATGGTTCCCGTGGTTCCCATTGCCGAGACAAAGTGGGTTACGGTTCCTTTGGTATCATTCCATATTTCCGGTCCCGTGGTTTTGTAATGCGCTTTCCAGTTGTCGTCATTGGCAAACTGGTTGAGCATCACATAGCCGCCTTCGGCCACTTTTTTGTCGGCATAGTCCCTGGAACCAATAATTCCTTCGCTAGCGGGTGTCAAAATAACGGTTGCGCCATAAGCCAGCATTGTTTGGGTGCGTTCCTTGGTCGAATCTTCCGGAAGAACGAGTTCAATTTCAACATTGAACAATTGTGCAATCATGGCCAAGGCAATTCCGGTGTTTCCGCTGGTGGCTTCAATGAGTTTGTCGCCTTTTTTGATGTCGCCTCTTTCTATTGCCGATGCAATCATGTTATATGCAGCACGGTCTTTTACGCTTCCTCCGGGATTGTTCCCCTCGAGTTTGAGCAAAAGTTTGACGTTTTTATTCTTTACCAAATTCACGCTTTCGACCAATGGCGTGTTTCCAATAAGTTCTGATAATTTTTTGAATTGCATGTTATTTTAACTCTTTGATTTTAACTTCGGTGATGGTGGTATTGGTCACGATGGATTTTGCCGGAATCGATTTTGTAATCCAGGTGTTTCCACCAATAATGCTGTCTTTTCCAATGGTAGTTTCTCCGCCCAAAATAGTGGCATTGGCATAAATGCAGACATTTTTTTCGACAGTTGGATGCCTTTTGGAGTTTTTCATGTCTTTGCTGACGCTCAATGCGCCCAAAGTTACCCCTTGGTACAGTTTGACGTGTTTCTCGATAACGGATGTTTCTCCGATAACAATTCCGGTGGCGTGGTCAATAAAAAATGGGGAAGCAATGGTTGCTCCGGCGTGAATGTCGGTTCCCGTAATTTTATGGGCGTATTCACTCATTAATCGGGAGAAAAGCAACATATCGAGTAGGTACAATTCATGACTCAGCCTGTAAATGGCGATGGCATAAAATCCGGGATAACCCAAATAGACTTCTTCGATACTGTTGGAAGCCGGATCGTTTTCCAAGATATAGGCGGCATCCTTATTCAAGTTTTCAAGAACTAAAGGCAGTCTTTCCAGAAATTGTTCCCAAATGCCCTCGCATATTCCTTCGGGTTTTTTGCAAGCGATTTTGGCAATTTCCTTGAATGATTTTTCAAGTTCATTGATGCTTTGGTCTAAAGGGGCATTGGCGTCAAACAAGGTATAGAAGAGCTTCTCGGTGAAGTGTTCCACTTTTGTCTTGATGCCGTAATTGATGATAAAATGGCTCTTTAGTGCTGCAATATTTTTTATAATTAGGTCCTTTGTCACGATAGTAGCGTTGAATTGTTAGTATATGTCGTAAAAGTAAGGTGTTTTTAGAAATTGAAGCAATAATTGAGGAAATAAATTAGGTAGTTGTTTTTGCAGGCAAACAATAAGTGGTTAGTTGTGTGTAAATTATGCCAATATTGCTTTTTAAATTTGTAAATTAGCATAGAAATGATTTCACGAAAAGAACTCCTTGTTTTATTCTTAGCTTTTTTAACAACCTAAAAAAATAAAAATGCTTAGCAGAGTAAAGTTAAACAACAAACTCAAACGTTTTTGGAAAATCCTTGGGCCTGGGCTCGTGACAGGTGCCAGTGATGATGATCCTTCGGGAATAGCGACTTATTCGCAGGCTGGAGCCGCTTATGGACTTTCAACTTTGTGGACTTCGTTGGTGGCATTTCCGCTTATGGCAGCAATTCAACAAATGTGTGCCCGGATTGGCTTGGTTACTTCCCACGGTTTGACGGGAGCACTAAAAAATTATTATCCCAGGCCAGTTTTGTATTTGATGCTATTGTTTAGTTTTCCTGCCATCATCATGAATATTGGTGCTGATATTGCCGGAATGGGAGCAGTGGGAAACCTGTTGTTTCCCTCCATTGACGCCACTTACTTCAGCGTTTTGTTTACTATTATACTTTTGGGATTGATTATTTATTTGCCTTATCATAAAATAGCTGCCACGCTAAAATACCTTTGCATCGTGATGTTGGTTTATTTTGTCGTTCCTTTTTTGTACAAGCAAGACTTAACCCAAATCCTGAAAGCAACATTTATTCCCAGCATAAAATTTGACAAGGAGTTTATGGGAATCCTTGTGGGGATCCTTGGAACCACCATCTCGCCCTATCTCTTTTTTTGGCAAGCATCGGTGGAGGTGGAGGAAATGAATGATAGAAAGAAACACCTGATGGTAAACAAAAAAATTATCCATGAAATAAATGAAGATGTTGATTTTGGAATGTCTTTTTCGGGTTTTGTGATGTATTTCATTATTCTTACCACAGGAACGGTTTTGTTTAATGGAGGTATTCACCAGATTGAAACAGTAGAGCAAGCGGCTTTGGCATTAAAACCATTGGCCGGGAATTTGGCGTATCTTCTTTTTGCCGTCGGGATAATTGGTACAGGTCTCATTGCCATTCCAGTTTTGAGTGGTTCGCTTTCCTATATCGTCACCGAAACTTTTGGTTGGGAGCAAGGTTTGGGAAAGAAATTCCATGAAGCCAAGGCATTTTATACCGTGATTGGGGCTTCTTTAATATTGGGTTTGTCGTTGAATTATGTTGGCATCTCGCCTGTAAAAGCCTTGATTTATACCGCCATTCTTTATGGATTGACCGCGCCGGTTTTGATCGCCATCATTCTTCATATTTCCAATAATAAAAGAATAATGGGAAGATTTACTAATGGAAGGGTATCAAATATTCTAGGGTTTTCGGCATTGCTAATTATGACGGCCGCTGCCGTTGGATTGATATATTTGCAATTGGCTGATTAGTTTTTTTTGCAAATTTTCGGCTTAGTATTTTTAAAAGAACTACACTTGAAAGTATCCCTTTTATTCCATGTTGAAATTATTTTTTTTCAATATCCAAAAGTTTTTGTTTTCCAAATTTTACAGATTATAAAGAAACCTTTTCAATAATAAATTGATGTTGTTTTAAAGTTTCTTACTTTTGGAATCGGATAAAAAAATCTAAATTATAACCAAGTTAAAGAAGATAAAAATGTTCAACAAAGGAGACAAGGTTTCGGTTCTGGACGAAGCCATAAATGGGGTAGTGGTTTCGGTCAAAGAGAAGCAGGTAACCATTGAAACAGAGGATGGATTTATGATGACATTTTTTGTCAATGAATTGCTTAAAGTAAACGATTCCAGTAATTTAATGGATTCTATCAGAAGAATTAATATAAATGAGGTTTCCAAGGAAAAAGAAATTCCAAAACCAAGAAGTTTTGTCAAGGAACGCAAAGAAAAGCACGAAATTTCGGCACCTGAATTTGATTTGCATATCGAAAAATTGGTTCCCAACAAACGAGGAATGTCCAATTACGACATCTTGACCCTGCAATCAGAAACCGCAAAAAGACACATCGAATTTGCCATAAAAAACCGCATTCCGAAGATTGTTTTTATCCACGGAGTTGGCGAAGGAATACTGAAATCAGAGTTGGATTTTTTGTTGGGACGTTATGACAATATCGCTTTTCAAGATGCCAATTATCAAAAATATGGATTGGGTGCCACCGAAGTTTTTATCAAGCAAAACAGCAAATAATTTGTTTTTTTGAAGTTGAAAATTCAAGTCTGAAAAAGGAAAATAAACTAAAAATTCCCTAATTAAATCTTCTTGTTTGGAATGTTTAATTAGGGAATTTGCGGTAAAATGTATTTCGTAATTTACTGAAATTAATTGGTTGTGGTCAACTCGCCATAGAGGTAATTGTCGCCAAGCCTGAAATCGCTGTTGCCTTTCTTTAGAGTGGCATTTTTGATAACGATGGTATGTTTGTATGCAGAGGTACCATTTTTTATCGTGGTGACTTCTATAATGCCGCTGACGCCTGCAACGCCGTTAACTGCATTCCATTCTTCCTTGATTGATGGAAGCACGGGAACTGTCGTTGTACAAAAGTAATCTTGGTTAAGAACGCCATTGGAGTACAAACGATAGGCAAGTTTGTTTTGAACAGAACCAATTAAAGCGGTTCTTGGCGTATTCAAAGGCGTTTCCACATTTACAATCAAAGCGGGGTCAAGATTATCCATGGTCAAGGCTTCGCTGCTGACGTAATTGTAGAGTTGTTTGGAAGTAGGGCATTGTTCCACCACTTTGTCGAATCCAAAAGGCAAATCGGTTGCATCTGTCACATAATCGCCAAAAGGGAATGTTTCATATACTTGGGTTCCGTTTGTTTTGGCAAACGTGATGTTCTTGAAAGTAATATTATGGTTGTAACCCGTAATTCGGGTACTGTTTTCAGTAGCATTTGTTGTTTTTACGGCAGTTGTAATAATCTGTATCGTACCGGCAGTTGCAGTCCATTGGTCCGACACGGAGGGCAATGCAGGCGGAATGGTGTTGCAAATATTATCCGAAGCAACGGTTCCATTATAAAAACGGTACACCACGCGATAGGTTGCATTGTCGATAATTTTTAGGGTTGGATTATCTACATCGGTGGGTTCGTTTACAAAATCGGTTTTCGGCATTTCAAGCAATAAAGCTTCTTTTTCTTTTAGTTTGTAAATGATGTCGTTGGTAGTGCAACTTTGAGTGGTGGTATCTTCAAAATCAATATTCTCCATAGTCAAATCACCATCATCACAACCGTTTAAAAATAAAACAAAAACCAACAGGCTCACAACTTTTTTCATCGTATAAAATATTTGGGTCAAAAATAGTGAAAAATAGACAATTGTTGGTAGGTAAATCACAATTGATATTTCATAACTTTGTTCCAATGAAAAAAGTATATCTCGATAACGCATCCACCACGCAACTCCGTCCGGAAGTCCTTCAAGAAATGACAAAAGTATTGTCGGAAGATTACGGAAATCCATCGTCGACGCATGGTTTTGGTCGGAATGCCAAAAGTATCTTGGAACTTTCCAGAAAATCCATCGCCAAGCAATTGAACGTTTCGGCCCAAGAAATTATTTTTACTTCTTGCGGAACGGAAGCCAACAATTGGATACTTCGCTCTGCCGTCAAGGATTTGAAAGTACAACGAATCATCACCAGCAAAATCGAGCATCATGCCGTTTTGTATGTCGTTCAAGCTTTGCAAAGGGAATTTGACATTCAAGTGGACTATGTTGCAGTTAAACCAAACGGTGAAATCGACATCACGGATTTAGTGGATTTACTTTCGCTAGAAACAAAAACCTTGGTGAGCTTGATGCACGTGAACAACGAAATAGGAACTGTCTTGGATGTGGATAAAGTGGGACGAATTTGTGAGCAACACAATGCCCTTTTTCATTCGGACATGGTGCAATCTGTGGGGAAAATTGAAATTGATTTGCAGCATTTGCCAATAGATTTCATGTCGGCCAGCGCCCATAAATTTCACGGACCAAAAGGAGTTGGATTTGCTTATGTCAAGAAAAATTCAGGTTTGCAACCTTTGTTTTACGGTGGCGAACAGGAAAAAGGCTTGCGTCCCGGAACCGAAGCGGTACACCAAATTGCAGGAATGGCAAAGGCATTGGAACTTTCCCATACTAATTTGGAAAAGGAAAGAGACCATATTTCCGAATTGAAAAATTATTTGGTTAACCAACTCGAAGTTGAGTTTCCTGCCTTTGAAATCAATGGAACATCGGATGGGATTTATACTATTTTGAATGTTTTGCTGCCTTTTTCCGATGACAAAACAGCCATGATTCTGTTTCATTTGGACATGAAGGGAATTGCGGTTTCGCGTGGCAGTGCTTGTCAATCGGGAAGTACAAGACCTTCGCATGTTCTGGCAGAGATGCTTTCGAACGAGGATTTGAAGAAACCCAGTTTACGTATTTCTTTCAGCCATTTCAATACTAAAGAAGATGTTGATTTGTTGGTCCAGGCGTTGAAAAGTATGTAATTACATGAATTCTGGCCAATTTTTTTGCCACTTTTAGGGTTGAATTCTTAACTCGTGCAACAATTCATTGATGTTTGTTTTTGCAACGGCTACATGCTTGTCTGCAGCGCCGTAATAAATATACAGATCATCGCCAAACAAGGCGTGACCTGTTGGAAACACGACATCACTCACTTCTCCTTCAATTTCCCACTGCCTGGTAGGCGAGAAGAGCGGCAATTCGAGTCTTGCAATTTCATTTTCAGGTTTGTCTAATTGCAGTAAAGCAGCCTTGGCATGGTATATGGTTCCAGTTGCCGTTTCTTGCACGCCATGATAAATCATCAACCATCCGTCGGGTGTTTCGATTGGCGGACTGCCAGCTCCAATGTAATTTACCTCAAAGACACCTTTTGGATCCAAGACGATATAATCTGTAAGGTTTTCGAGGTAATGTTCCCAAAACGGCTTTGTTAAATCCTTCCAATGGTCAAAATAAACAATTTGTATTCCCGGCCAAATGCGATGCAACAAGGCGAATTTCCCGTTTATTTTTCTTGGAAATAATGCCAAGTCTTTGTCTCTTAACAATCTAAATTCATCATCAACTAATCCGATTTGGGCAAAAAGTTTGTAATAATGGTGGTATTTTGGATTTAGTTTGCTGCCGCAGCAAAGAACCAAACGTTCATATTCTTGGTAATTTATTTTGGGCGTAATTATTCCGTGTTTTTCAAAATGAATTAAATCCTTGGAAGTGGCAAGAGCCCCCATGGCGTTGATGCCGTCATAGGCCGTATAGGTTATGTAGTAAGTATCTTCAATTTTTACCACTCTCGCATCTTCCACGCCTTGTTTTTCGTAATCAAAATCACGTATAATTAGGGGGTGATCCCGTCTTTCCACTATTTTAAGTGGACCTTCCGTTTTAGCGTAACCTATCGTGGATAGATTGCCTTCCTGAACCGCCCGGTATAATATATGCACCGTATTGCCCTCCTGATAAATTCCGGGATTTAAAACGCCATTGTTTTCAAACTCCCTATTGGTGGGACTAAGAATTATGCCGTGTTTTTCTACCGTAACCATGATTTATTATATTTTAAATTGTAATTAATAATCGCAATTAAGCCACAAAATCAGGGTGTATAGCATTTCTGGGTTGCCATATATTGATTAAAGTTCAGGGAAGTTTGGGGATGCTTATTGTATTGTTTTAAAGAATTATTTTGGCTTTAAACAGACGTTTTTTTATTTTTTATCCGCTTCTTTGGCTGCTTTAGCTTTTTCCTTTTCTTGTTTTTTGAAATAGCCTTTAAAGAGAAAATTATGTCTCATGGCTTCCATGTTTTCGTTCAACTTGGCACTGGCTTCATTGATATTGGTCATTGTGGAATCAATTTTTCCGACTAATCCAGGGTTATTGGCAAGGTAGTTAAAGGTGCCTTTTCCGTCTTTGACGCTCAGGATTGTAGCATCAAGATTTGCAATCACTACATTTATTTCTTTGGTGGATTGGTCTAAATTAGTCACCATGTTTTTTATTTTATTGGCTACAGCCGAATCTTTTATGACACCAACCACATTGTTTTTATTGTCCAACGAAGCCACGAGTTTGTCAATTTTTGTTGCCGTTTCTGAAGCTCCTTTGGCGGTCAATTTCAGATAGTGCATGGTTTCTTTTAAGTCTCTCGATATGATGGTGTCTTTTAATAGCGAACTCAAAGGGCCTTTTCCGTCGTTAATCTCATTGGTGATTTTGAGTAAATTGGCCGTAAGTTTGGCCGCGTTTTTATTGGTTACACTAAGGGTGTTCAGCATGTCTTCTGTTCGAACCCGATTGTACGAACGAATCTCGTCACCGGGCTGAACAGGAGGTTCGTTGCCTTTTCCGGGAAGTATGTTTATGATCATGTTGCCCACCAATCCATCGGAACTGATGGTGGCCACCGCATCTTTTTTTATGTAAGGAAAAATAGCTTTATCTATAATCATGTCGACGCGAATAGTGGTGTCATTGTCCATTTTAATTCCTCGGACTGTTCCCACGCTTATCCCGGAATAGCGCACGCTATTGCCCAATTGCAATCCATTTGCATTGTTGAATATGGCTTCAAGATGACTTGTCTTGCCAAACATTTTTTGCTTGTCGCCAATGAAATAAACGGCAAGAATAAATATCAATAATCCAATGATTACAAACAAACCAAGGCGTATTTTTTGTGATGTTGTTTTTTCCATTTTTATTATTATTTAAAGAATGCCTGTATTTTAGGATCGTTGGAAGCAATCAACTTTTCGAAAGTGCCTTCCGCATAATTAATTCCGTCAACCAACAAAATCATCCGATTCGAGATGGCTCTCGCACAATCCACGTCATGGGTTATGATGATGGATGAGGTATTGTATTTTTTTTGGATGGATTCCATCAGCAACAAAATTTCTTTTGCCGTAATGGGATCCAATCCCGTTGTGGGTTCGTCGTAAAGAATAATCCTGGGTTGCAAGATCAAGGTTCGTGCAAGGGCAACTCTTCGTTTCATGCCACCCGAAAGTTCTTCCGGCATCAGGTTTACGGTATGTGCCAATCCCACATTTTCAAGCGCTTCCATAACCAAGGGCGTGGTGTCTTTTATGATTCCAAACTTCTTGGTATGGCGTCTTAACGGAAATTCCAGATTTTCCCTGACCGTCATCGAATCATAGAGCGCACTTCCTTGAAAAAGAAATCCAACTTCGGTGCGAAGTTCGTCCAGTTGCTCTTGTTCGAGTGTGCTGATGTCTTTGCCCATGACTACGATGGAGCCACTGTCGGGTTTTTCGAGTCCAATCAAACATTTTATCATCACCGATTTTCCGGAGCCCGATTTTCCCATGATAACCAAGTTCTCCCCTTCGACCAAATGCATGTTGAAACCATTCAAAACGTGATTGTCGCCATAACTCTTTTTCAAGTCCTTGATTTCTATGACAGTTTTTGGATTGTCCATCGGTGTTTGAATTTTATAAATCGTAAAAAATATCAGTGACAAAAACGGCAATAAAGTCAATTATAAAAAGCAACATCGAGGTAAAAACCACGGCAGAATTAGCGGCAAGTCCCACACCGGCTGTTCCTTTTTTGC
Organism: Flavobacterium limnophilum; assembly: GCF_027111315.2. GTDB lineage: Bacteria > Bacteroidota > Bacteroidia > Flavobacteriales > Flavobacteriaceae > Flavobacterium > Flavobacterium limnophilum. The sequence continues at coordinate 565,745 of NZ_CP114289.2, forward strand.
AGTTGTATCCTTTGAAACAACCCACTAATCCAATGGCAAATCCAAAGAAGAAACTCTTGATTGTCGCAGGAATTAAATCGCCAAATTCCAAAGCATCAAAAACTTGGTTGTAATACAATAAAAAAGAAACATTTCCCTTTATGTTTTCGACCAGATAAGAACCATATATGGCTATGAAATCGCCAAACATCACCAAAATGGGAAGCATGAACGTGGTGGCCAAAATTCGGGTAACCACTAGATATTTAAAAGGATTCGTGCCTGAAACTTCCATGGCATCAATTTGTTCCGTAACTCTCATCGAACCCAGCTCGGCTCCAATTCCGGAACCAATTCGTCCTGCACAAATCAAGGCAGTAATGATGGGGCCAATTTCTCGAATAATCGAAATGCTCACCATGGACGGCATCCAGGAAACAGCGCCAAATTCCTGCAATGTAGGCCTGGATTGCAATGTAAAAACCAATCCGATGATGAATCCCGTTACGGCTACCAAAAGCAAGGAGCGGTTTCCCATATAAAAACATTGTCGAAGGAATTCCCTATATTCTGAAGGACGCTTAAAAACTTCTTTGAAAAAACGACCTGCAAATTGGGAGAGTTCGCCAATATCAAGCAAGAAAGCCTTGAGTAATTCGATTATTTTAAAAATAGTATCCATCTAAAAGGGAATTAATTTTTAAGAAAAAGGGCTTCTCACCCCAGCAAAGCGAACAGACGTAGTAAATATACGAATAATCTACTGATTTTCAGAGATTATGGATGTGTTTTATCTGTTTTTTTGAAAGGCTGTATTTTGAATTCAACAACAATTGCAAACCATTTGTGACAAGACCAAAAAAAATCCGCTTTTCAGCGGATTTTGAATGTTAATTTAAATTGGGTTTATTTGGTTTTAGGTTCTTCTTTTTCGTTTTTGGCATCCATCATTTCCATTAATTTCATTCCCAAAAGTCCACTGATTCCTCCATCGGAACCTGAACTTCCTGAAATTAATACATCTGGAATTACCTTGATTTTTCCTTTTCCAATTTCTTCCGTGATTTTGTATTTGGTAAAATTATCGCCACCCATCGCAGAAACCTGCAATTGATAAGCTTCGGCGGTAGATTGACCAATCGCCTTGATTTTTTCTGCTTCGGCCAAACCGGTTTTTGAGATTCTTTCGGCTTCTGCGCTGGCGGTTAGTTTTGTAGCTTCGGCTTGTGCTCCGGCTCTTGCTTTTGTGGCTTCCGCTTCGGCATTGGCACGCATTTTAGTGGCTTCGGCTTCGGCATTCACGTTTAGTTTTAAACTTGTGGCGTCTCCTTCGGCTTTTTTAACGGTGGCATCGGCCGTTCTTTGGGCGATTTCCACACTTTGCGAAGCTTTCACGATTTCTTTTTGCATATCGGCAATGGCGGTTTCTTTTTCCACGCCTTGACGTTGTTCTTGCGCCATTCTTTGGGTTTGATAGGTTTTTTGCTCTTCCTCGGCAATTTTTCTGTCGGTCAAGGTTTTCATCAAGGATTCCGGAGGAACGATGTCTCCAATCAAGGTATCAACGGCATTCACATTGTATTCGTCCAAAACTACTTTGATGTGGTTTTTGGCCGATTCCTGACGTTCTTTTCTGGTCGAAAGAAACGAAATCACGTCGCTTTCCTGAGCCGAGTTTCTAAAATAGTTGCCAATGGTTGGTTCCAAAACTTGGGAAACCAGATTGTTCATGCTACCGAAACGGGCAATCACTTTTGGCGCTTCGTTGGCAGGAACGTGGATAATTTGGGAAACATCCAGATTGAAAGGGAAACCGTCTTTGGAACGAACCGTAATCGTGGACAGGTTTTGATCCAAGTTATGGGATTCACTTCTGGCATCGGCCCAGTTCAAAACCAAGTTGGTTGTAGGAACAGGCTCCAGTTTTGTCGTGTATTTGTTAAGCGCATATTTTCCGGGTCCAAAAGGTTCCATCCAAACTCCGCGTTGTCCTTTTGAAACGATATTTCCGTGTTTGAAAGTGTCTCCTGTGACATCTTGACCATCTTCTCCAATATAAGAAATCACTACGCCAACATAACCAATTGGAACATCGGTCATTGGGGTTTGCTCAATTTGAATCGCCCAAGAATTGATGTAATAGGAACCGGCAAGCATCACTTGAGGTTGCAATCCACGATTTCCACCATTTTTTAGAAACTGGTCAAAATCTTGAAAGTTGTTGTGGTTGTCCACGAATTTACCGGCAATTTGTCCAATTGGAATAGGTTCACCATCCATTGCCGTTACGATTCCCACCATATTTTCGGAAATCACGATTTGCGGAGCTACTACAACTTCAAACAAAAAAGTATTAATACGATAAGATCCTGTGGTAATAAATGCCGATTGACGTCCTTTTTGTCCTCCATTGTCCAAAAATAAAGTCGCATCCTGGAAATTGTCGGAACTTACTTTTTGGGCAAGAATTCGACCCGTAGGTATTTCGGCACCATCTTTACTCAATAACAATCCGATATTTCCTTCTGGAATAATGGTAAACGGACTCATATTTACCGAGTATTGCCAAGGCCACATTCCCCAATACAATCCGGGAGCTAGAGTTTTTGCCTGAAAACCTGCTTCGCCTTTGGTGGCGATAATTCGGCCGTCGGGCAATGATTTTTCGGCTCCAAAGAGCACAAATTTCTTGGTCACTAAACCAATTCGATCTTCCGGAACGATGACCATTCCGAAGAAAACACGTAAAACAAATTTGTAAAGAACTAAACATAAAAGGAATAAAAGTAACCACCAATAATCTGTAAGAGCTGTCATATTTTTAATATTAAATTACCTATCAAAAATAGAATATTTTTTGAATTTTACTACAAAAAAATAATAATTTAACGTTTGAATAATCTTACTAATGCGAAGTGGTTAAATTGTGAACTTTTTTGAGGATTTTTATATTAGTTCTGCAAGAAATTATTCAGAATTAGATTATGAGTTAGGAATAATTTTGGTAGATTTACTTCGTCGATTTGGATAAAGCCTTAGGTGTTTTATGGGCTTGTTGAAGTGGGCACAGAATGCAATTCTGCGCTAACCAAACAAAGACTATTTTGCATATCCAAGCGATTGGGATTGGCGGTGAAGGAGGATTAAAAATAGGAATTAAATTTTAATATTATGAAAAAAATATCAAGCAAAACAACGTACTTTCGAAAAAAAATTATACCAATAATTCTTTTACTAAATATATTGATGTTGTTTTTTGGTTTTACAATTTTTGATTTTACATTTAAAAATTTAGCATTTATATTTTTTCCAACTTTAATTTTTTTATTTGTATGGATATTTAAGTTTAGAAAATTAGAAGTAGTTTATTTAGGTAATAAATATCTAGTGGTTAACGACGAAAAAATATTATTTGAGAATATTATCTCAATTAATAAAAAAAGTTCATTATGTTATAAACTGAAATATCAAATAGATAATACAATAAAGTCGATAATTTTTATGGTTGATTCATTTCCTACTTTTCCTACTTAAACTCCTGATTTTGTGAAAGAAATTAGAGAATTTGTAGAAAAAAATGAAAAGCATTAATCAGTTGCGTTAATTCCTATTCTCTAATCTATATAGCCATTATTTAGCCCTCAATTTAGCCAGTTCCTCGAATAATTCTTTCTCTTTTTCGGTAAGATGTGTGGGTATCACGATTTGGTAGGTAATGTATAAATCGCCAAATACTCCCTCTTTTTTATAGACAGGAAATCCTTTGCCTTTCAGTTTTACTTTGGTGCCGTTTTGGGTTCCGGGCAATACTTTTAGTTTTACTTTTCCGTCGAAGGTGTCTACGGTAATTTCTCCGCCCAAGATGGCGCTGTATAAATCCAAATCCACGGTGGAATAGAGATTGTGATTCTCCAATTTGAATTTGGTATTATTCGCAATGGTGAAAGTGATGTACAGATCTCCTTTTGGACCGCCATTTGCACCTTCGGCACCCATACCGCTGATTTTTATGACTTGACCGTTTTCCACTCCAGCGGGAATGGTGAGCCTTATTTTTTTGCCATTGATAGTTAATTCTCGTTTTTGAGTGGTGTAAACGTCTTTCAAATCGAGGTTTAGTTCGGCATTGTAATCGCCGCCTTTGGACGGTCTGGTCTGACCTCTTCCTCCTGCGGAACGCGATCCAAACATGGATTCAAAAAAATCGGAAAAATCGCCACCACCCGAGAATCCTTCAAAACCACCAAAACCTCCTTGTTGTCCGCCACCACGAGATTGTTGTTGTCTTTGTTTTTCGAATTCTTCGGAATGTTGCCAGTTTTCGCCATATTGATCGTATTTCTTGCGGTTCTCGGGATGGCTCAAAACTTCGTTGGCCTCATTGACTTCCTTGAATTTTTGTTCGGCTTCCTTGTCGTTGGGATTTAAGTCGGGATGGTATTTTCGGGCGAGTTTTCGATATGCTTTTTTTACATCGGCCTCCGTTGCATTTTTGTCGATTCCCAATATTTTGTAATAGTCTATAAATGCCATTTTACATCGTTTTTCTGATTGCCGTTCTTTTGATTAGTTGTATAATGTTGCACAATATTTAGATAAATTTCATTTGACATCTAAATAATTCTAATTGTTTCGACTTGTTTTACATATCAAATTTAATCATTTTTAGCTTGTTAAAAAAGGAATAAAGGGTTTTATTACAAAGTGTTATAAAAAAAAGTAAAGAGCCTCGAATGAGGCCCTGAACATTAGTTTTTAAAAGAAAAATTATCTTAAGCCAGTTGTGGCATGGCTTTTTTAATTTTCAAATCCTCTTTCTTTTTTAGGTCAATGAGCCATGTTTTGTATTCGATAAATTCAGTGTCTTTGGGGTTTATTTGCAACACAAAATTTATTTTTCCCAACAAATGTTCCAGATAATTTTTTTGCTTGATTTCTTTGAACACGCGGTGTTCGTCCAAACCAAATTTCTTGATGTAGTACATCGCTTGTCGCAATGCGTTGCGTTTTTTGAAGGTGACTTGTGGTTTGTCGTTGACCACAATTCCAGTCACGGTTTGTTGTTTGTCGGGTGTCATCAGTTTTGTTTTGCTTTTATTGAGGCGAAGATTCAGGTTTTTGATGGTTTCGACAACTTTTTCAAGGAGTTCGTCTTCGTCAAAATCGCCCGAAAAGCTTAGGTCATCGGCATAACGGGTGTACCTGATTTTTCGTTTTTTGCAAAAATCGGCAATGATGCCGTCGGCTTCTTTAAAAACAAGATTGGAAAGGTAAGGGCTTGTTGGTGCGCCTTGCGGCAAGCCGTTATCTCGAGTGCAAAGTTTTGCCAGTAGATTTGAAACCATTTTAGAATAGCCCAATTCAAGAAAAACTTTTTCTACCAATTCCATTTTTATGGAGGGAAAGAAATTTTCCAAATCCAGCGTGAATACTTTGGGTTGTTTTTTATGGAATTTCAGGTTTTCCATAAGACGGGTTTTGGCTTTATAAGCTTTGGCAAAAGGACTCACCGACACTTTTTCGAGAATGTTTTCGAGAATCCAGATTTGAATTTCCTTCAAGCTGGGAAGCGGTTCGGATATGGGTCTTTTTGTTCTGTTTTTTTTGGTGATTTCAAAATCTCGATAGAAATAGGAGGTATGCAGTGCGGCTTTTTTGAGGTATTCTTTTTTGTAGCCCACGAGTTCGGCAAGATGTTCAGGATTGTATATTATGGGAACATTGTTTGAAGACAATACTTCGGCATAGTCCAGACAATGCTTGATATTATTTTTTGACAAGCCTTTTTTGGTGGCTTCGGCTGTAAAATCGTCTTTGTATTTTGTGAAATCCATGGCTTTTAAAATCATTAATGGAGCGGGAAATGAAATTCCCACTCCAGTTAAGAACACGGGTTTAAAAGTCTCGGAGCTCTGCGGAGAGATTCTTTTAAACACAGTTGCTTGAAAAAGCATTCCATTACAGAGTAGTGACTCACGACTCCTCGTCGGCCATTGCCAACGAAATCTTTAGAAAAACTAGAAGTTCAATTCGTTTTTACGTGGAACAAAAATGGTTTTTTTGTCCAGTTTTGGAATTTTACTCTTCCCATCTTTTTGGATCCATTCTTCTTTTTTTTTATTTGATTCCATTTTAAAAACTTTTTATTTTTAAATAATTATAAATCAGTAAATTAGTGATTCGTAATAAGTATAAATTTACGAAAAATTTATTTCAAAATAGGTATAAAATGTTTATTTTTTTAATCGTCAATACAATTTTCTAAATCGTTTGTGAGGCAAATAAGTGATGATGATTTCGATTGTTCTTGTAGTCCAATACGAAATCCAATTGTTGAATTTAGAGAATAATCCATCTGTCAATTGCCGTGATTCAGGAGTTATTTTTTCGCATTGCGCCATAATTTGGTCGAGATGCGTGAGATAATTATTGGAAAAATCGGCAGAGTGGATTCCCACGTTCATTTCGATGCTCCCAAAAGAGCTCAAGTTATTCAGGTTGAAAGAACCAATTGTGGTCCAACTATTGTCTATAACGGCAGTTTTTCCGTGTAAAATGGATGATTTCCATTCGTACAATTCGATGTTGTATTTTAGTAATTTGGAGTATAAATGGCAACTGGCGCGTCTTGCCATTGGAATATCGGATATTCCGGATAGGATTAATTTAACTTTTACGTTATTTCGGGAAGCTTTTTTCAGTGTGGCAACCAATTTTCTGCCTGGAAGAAAATAACTTCCCACGATTACAATCTCTTTTTGGGCTTCGCCAATGGATTTTATGTAGGCTTTATAGATAGCGTTTTTCCTTTTCAGCCAATCATTTTGGAGAACGCTAACGACAACTTCTCCATTATAATTCACAACCGAAGCTATTTTCTTTCTGCTCACGCGTCTTTTTTTGAAATAAATGTCCGAACATAATTTAGCGAGTGATACTCCCATTTTTTCATCTTGTATTTGAACGGCATAGTCAAGCCAGGGAAGCGAAGTTTGTGTTCCATGGTATTTGTCGGCAATGTTGATTCCGCCAATTAATACGGTTTTTGAATCGGAAACGACCACTTTGTGATGCAATCTTCTGCCGAGATAAAAGGAACTTGCCGAGAATAAAGGGGAGAAAAGACGAATGTTGATTCCGTATTGTGACAGTTCATCCAGAATTCCCTTTGGAAACGAAAACGAGCCAAAACCGTCGAGTAAAATGTATATTTTCACATTTCGGCGAGCGGCTTCTTTCAGCAAGTCAATCATTTTTTTGCCAACAGTATCGTAATCGAAAATATAGGTTTGGATATGGATCTCGGATTTGGATTCCAAAATGATGCGTTCCAATCGGGCAAAATAATCTTCGCCACTATGGACTAGTTCCATGAATTTTGTTGTGGAAATAGTAGTGTCGTTATGCAGCATGGGCTCTTTTTGCTTTAACCTCTTTTATTAAAATAAACTCCAAAAGATTTTCCGTGTCCAAGGTGCCAATGAGTTGGTTGTCTTCGATTACGAGCATTAAAGTATGTTTATTTTTGTAAACCAATTCAAAAACATCTTCCAAAAGAGAATCGGCTTGGAGCATGATTAAATCCCTGTCAATAATGGAAGACAGCTCCGTTTCATCCTCTTTTTTAGACAATGCTTCCATGATTTGTTCGCGGTTCAATGTTCCCATCGGGATGCCGTTTTCGGTCACCAAAAAATGTTTGTTTTGACTGTCAAGCATCAATTTTACTGCTGTTTCCAGCGTTTCATTGTAGTCGATGGTTGGATATTGTTTCATCAGTACATCTCGAACTTTGTAGCCTTTGAGCATGTGTTTCGACTCGGTATATTCAGACTCGATTTGGGCGCCCATAAAAACAAATATACCAATAAATATCAAAAATGGATTGGAGAAAAAGCCTAAAAAGATAAATCCCAGTGCCAATACTTGGCCTATTCGTGCCGCAATTTTTGTGGCATGATGTCTTTCCAACTTATAAGACAACAAGGCTCGAAGTACTCTTCCGCCATCCATCGGGAAAGCAGGAATTAAATTGAAAACCGCCAAAACCATGTTCACCAAATAGAAATTAAGGAAAAAATTACCGGCATTCACTCCATTGGCCAATTGGGCGACCATTTCTTCCGAAGTATTGGGCAAGGTGATGAACAAGCTGGTTACAAAAGCCAAGACTATATTGACCAATGGTCCTGCAAAGGCAACCGCTAATTCTTCAGAGGGTTTTTCGGGCAATCTTTCTAATCGTGCCAATCCGCCAATGGGCAAAAGCGTGATGTCCTTGGTTTTTATATTGTACTTTTTAGCGGTCAAGGCGTGTCCCAACTCGTGCAATAAAACGGTTAGAAAAATGCATAAAACAAATAACACGGACCATAAAATTTGTGTCGCATTTTGACCCGCTTTATAGTTGACGTAAACAATGAATAGAATTAACAACGAGAATGTCCAGTGAATAAACAGGCCGATTCCCACAATGTTCCCGAGTTTGAATGATCCTTTCATTTGTTTGAATTTTTAATGTGATTATCTCTAATATTGTCTAAAAAAACAAGAAATTACCAATGCATCTTGTTTATAAAGTTAAGAATAAAATAGTAATTATCAGTATAATATGGGGTTTTACTTTCGTTTTGCTACTCTTTTCTTTAAGTCAAAATAAATACTAACGGAAAATGCCGCAAAAAACACAAGTACAGTTGTCGTGTCCACCCAATTTTCGGGTAGATTAACTCCGGTTATTTTTAGAATCAAGAAATGAATATAGGAATTGCTCGAGTCATTATAACCCAAAAGTTGGCGCACTTTCCAATGCCAATCCGTAAACGGACAATAGCCAATTCCATAGAAAATTCCCAACACAAACCAAGAAAAAGCGGTAAGTGACAGCGAAATTAAATTGGCTAATCGCCACTTCGGGACAATCCATCCCAAAACATTGAACAGGATCAGGACGCCGTGAAACAGGATAAAAAAATAGTCGATTATATGAAGCATCAGTTTGCTCATTTGTTTTTTAATCGGATAATCCATTTTTCGATTTCTACCGCCCAAAACACCACGCTAGAAGCCACAAAGGTTATCGCCAATTCATAAATGGAAAGTGGTTGGGTTTTAAAAACACTATTAAAGAACGGAGAATAAATGAGTATCATTTGCAGTACGACAGTAAGAAATAATGCCCCCAAAAGCGGCTTGTTTGAAAATACTCCAATTTTAAAAAGGGACTCTCTCTCGGAACGAATAGCCATTACGTGCCCCATTTGGCTAAAGCATAAAACCGTGAAAGCCATTGTTTGCCAATGTGAATTTTCACTGTTTATTGCCCAATATTGAATTCCCAAAGTTGTTATTCCCATTAAAAAACCCACCCATAAAATATGTCTTCCCATACCGTTTGAAAAAATATTTTCCTTCGGATTTCTTGGAGGTTTTTTCATGATGTTAGCCTCGGCAGGTTCTGATGCAAGCGCGAGTCCGGGTAAACCATCGGTGACAAGATTGATCCAAAGAATGTGGATGGCCAAAAGCGGAATGGGCAACAAAAAAAACGGAGCCAGAAAAATAGCCCAAATTTCCCCCGAATTTCCGGTCATGATATATTTGATGAACTTTAGAATATTGTCAAAAACCTTTCGACCATGTTTGACCGCAACGACTATGGTGGCAAAATTGTCGTCCAGCAAAATCAGGTGCGACGCTTCCTTGGAAACTTCGGTACCGTTGATTCCCATGGCGATGCCAATATCCGCATTCTTCAGCGCCGGTGCATCGTTCACACCATCGCCAGTCATGGCAACAATTTGGCCTTTATCGTGCAAAGCGTTGACGATTTTTAGTTTTTGCTCCGGATTTACACGAGCATATACACGAACTCTTTCGACAATATCGTCAAATTGTTGTTCCGTCAATGCCGCAAGTTCTGGACCGCTCAATACCAAATCTTCTTCGGAAGTCATTATTCCCAGTTGTTTTGCAATGGCTATCGCGGTGAGTTTGTGGTCGCCAGTAATCATTACGGGAATAGTGCCGGCTTGTTTGCATTCTGCGACAGCCTGTTTTGCTTCTTCTCTTGGCGGATCAATAATTCCTGCAAAACCGATCAAGGTCAATTCCGATTCTATGATTTCGACGTTTTGTAATTCCGGCAAAGTTTCCATTTCTTTTATGGCATAGCCAATGACGCGATAGCCTTTTTCCGCCATTTCATTGGCTTTTGATTCCAATTCGGGAATAAGCGATTTTTGGTTTTCGACCAATTTTTCCAATAATAATTCTATGGCACCTTTGGTAATGGCAATAATTCCTTTTTCGGTTTTATGGAAAGTGGTCATGCATTTCCGGGTAGAATCAAACGGCAGTTCGGCAATTCTTGGAAATTTTTTTTCTAAATCCGTTCTTTCCTTGTTTTTGTCGAAAGCGTATTGCGCCAAAGCCAGTTCGGTAGAATCGCCCAACCATTTTCCTTCTTTGTTTTTCGATACATCGTTGTTTAGCGCCATGGTATCGAGCAAGAAATTGTTTTGGAGAAAATCAGTGTCGGAATTTTGGACTGGAATTTCATAAATTTCCTGGACGGTCATTTTATTCAAGGTGAGCGTTCCTGTTTTGTCGGAACAGATATAAGTAACGGAGCCAAGCGTTTCCACGGCGGGAAGTTTCCGAATCAGTGCGTTATTTTTTGCCAATCGCTTGGCACCAAAAGCCAAGGCAATGGTTACCAATGCCGGCAAAGCTTCGGGAATGGCAGCAACGGCCAGCGAAATGGAGGTGAGCAACATCGTCAGCGCATTCTCGCCACGCCACCAACCAAAGACAAAAATCACGGCACAAATAAGGAGGACAAAAACCGATAATCGTTTACCAAAAGCGGTTAGCCTCTTTTGTAATGGCGTTGATTTTTCTTCAGTTTGAATCATTTTGGCGATAAGCCCAAGTTCCGTATTCATTCCGGTCGCCATGACATAAGCAATCCCGCGTCCATTGGTAACGTGGGTTCCCTTGAATCCCATATTGATTCTGTCGCCAAGCGAATAATCGCCTTTCGGGAGTGTGTCGCTATTTTTTTCGACATTGTGTGATTCGCCAGTTAGAGCAGATTCATCGACTTTAATTTGGTGGGTTTCAAAAAACCGAACATCGGCAGGAATAATGTTACCGGCTTCAAGCAACACGACATCTCCGGGGACCAGATTGGAAACTATTATTTCTATTACATGACCTTCCCGCACCACTTTTGCATTGGTTGGAACCATGTTTTTTAGGGCTTCCATCGCTTTTTCGGAGCGGTATTCTTGAATAAAACCAACGCTGGCATTGATGATAATTATGGCAAGAATAATTAAGGTATCTGTCAAGTCTCCCAAAATTCCCGAAATGATGGCTACCACGATGAGAATGAGAATCATGAAATCGGTCAATTGATGCAAGATTATCTGCCAAACGGTTTTCTTTTTTGTGTCTTCAATCTCGTTTTTTCCGTATTCGGACAAGCGTTCCGCAGCAAGGGTATTGTCAATGCCTGACGGAGTTGAATTCAGCAACTCTGCAATTTCGGTGGTTGATAGTAAGTGCCAGTTCATCGCTTCATTTTTTATGTTTTATAATATAGTAATCCCATCATCAACACATATACCGCCAATATCAATGAAGTATCGATGGCGAGTTTCCACTTTTTTTCGGCTTTAAACACGATGCCGATAATCCCAATGGCGGTTATGACAATTGTGCCAAGTACAGGGATAATATGGTTGGGACTTGTAAAAAGGAAAATAGGCCCTTTTGTGTATAAAATATCGTCCAGTGACAGTATTGCAATGTTGAAAATATTGCTTCCAAAAACATTACCAATGGCAAGATCAATGGTACCTATACGAATAGCGGCTACGGAGACCACAACTTCAGGCAACGAAGTGGAAGCGGCAATAAACAAAGTACCAAAAAAACTTTGCCCCAATCCGCTTGCTTCCGCAAGGGTTTTTCCAAAAAAAGGCAACAACATTGCTGCTCCCATTAAAAGAAGTGCATTGAGGGCATATTTAAAAACTACTTGTTTGAGGGTAAGACCATGAGAATTGTTCTTTTTTTCCAGACTATGATTATTCTTTTTATCATAGAGAAACACCACCCGAATGGCAATTAGATATAAAACTAGAAACAATAAGCTAAATCCTCCAACCCACACAATAGTTCCAAAAATATCAGGCATTAAAATTGTAAATGCCAGCATACTCAGCATCATAATCCCAAAAGAGGCTGCAATAATATGTCCTGTCTCGGCATCTGTTGTCAATGGCTTTTTATGATTGTAAAACATATCCATTATGGAAATAATGAGAATATTGAAAGCACAACTCCCCACAATGTCGCCAACGGCAAGATCGGGAGCGTCCAGAATTGTAACTGAACTGATTCCCGACATTAGTTCGGGCATAGAAGTTACGGAGGCCATGAGAATAATTCCCATAAACATTTTTCCCCAACCCAGCATATCAGCCATAATGTCTCCATATTTGGAAAGTCGGGAGCCTGATATAACAATAATTACTGTCACAACTATAAATCCGATGATATGGAGCAGTATTGTATTCATGTTGGGGTCTTATTTTACTGGAATTGTCAGTACTGGAATATGGATATGATAGGCAATGGTTTTTGTTATGCTTTTATGAAATAAGTGATTCCAAATCCCTTCTTTTTTTATGGGAGAAATCACTAAAATATCGGTTTTGTCGATCAATGTTAGGTCTAAAATTTTTTTAGCCACTTCTTCTCCTTCAATATGTTGAAACGATAAAGGAATCTCGGAAAAGTGATTTCCAATTTTTATTTTGTATTTATTGAATTCTCGTGCTGATTCGTTGGCATTATTAATGTCATCGATATGCATGATGTTTATTTTTGCCTTGAAAAATGAATTTAGATCCAAAATTGATTGGATTATTCGAATGTCTTTTCTGCCATAATCGGATACGTAGGTTAATTTTTTTGGCATTATAAATTTGCATTTCTGTGGAATTGCCATCACAAAACAAGGAACTTTAGTCATGACGTCGGCGGTAAAACTTCCTACTATTGCTTCTTGCAAGCCACTTGCCCCTTTTGTTCCCATCACGATTAGATCAATTTTGTTTTTTTTGCAAAATTTTGTGATTTGGATACTTTTTGGTCCACGATCCACATAAACAGAAACTGGGATTTTATTATTTGATTTTAAAATATGGGATTTGATTTTGTCCAGCCTGTTTGTTAAATTTCTTTCTGTCTCCAGATTTTCCCTGTCGCTTTCGCTAATGGAGTAAAAACCGCTTTCAAAAGGAATGAACGAATGATATAAAACAATTGAAGCATCAAATAATTTCGCCAATTCTACAGCATAATGGATGGCATAATCGGCCGAAATTGAAAAATCGGTGGGCACAAGTATTTTTTTCATAACTTTTTATTATTTCATTTTGTCCAAAATATACTCCACCAAGGTTTTTAGCGTGGTAATTTTTCCATAATCTTCTTCCGGAATTTCGATTCCCAATTGTTCGTTCAGTGAAACCAAGAATTGCAAGGTGTCGAACGAGTCAATATCCAGCGTCTCCCGAATATTTTCATTGGGTTGCAAGGTCGAAGGTTCCGTATCGGGTGCAATTTGCTTCAACAATTGAAAGATGGTTTTCCTAATTTCTTCTTCGCTCATAATAATTCCGGATTTTGTAAATTATTGTTCAAAGCGGAAAGAAAATCACTTCCTGTAAGTCCGTCCGTGGCGCGATGATCACCTGCCAAAGTTGCCGTAAAAATCGGTCGAATACCCAACATTCCGTTTTCGACAACTGGTTGTTGTGAACTGCCTCCGAAACCGACAATCGCCACCTGAGGCGGATAGATAACGCCAAAAACCATGTCGGCACCGCCTTCGCCCAGACTGGTAATGGAGATGGTGGTATCCGTTAAATCCGAGCTGCGCAATTTCATCGCTCTTGCCCTTGGAATGATGTCGTTCAAGGCTTCCATAATTTCGTCAACGCTTTTCAGGTTTGCATTGCGAATGGCTGGAACGATCACGCCACCGCCACGCAATGACACCACGAAGCCAATGTTGATTTCTTCTTTTAACTGCAAACCGTTGTCCCAAATCGCATTCAAATTCGGGAAATCGACAAGGGATTTCGCCGTTGCTTTTATAATCAAGGCGGCAGGCAACAACCGTTTTTGTATGGTTCGTTTGCTATTGGCTTCCCGCAACCAAGCCAACGCTTTTGTCATGTCAATCTTTTTTTCCAAATAATAATGCGGGATTTCCTTGTTGGATTTGCTCACGGCAGCAGCCACGGCCAACCGGATTGCCTCAAGTTGGAGCGGCGTTTTTCCTTCCGGTTTTGCCGTTTTTTCTTTTTGAACCATGGCATTATCCACGTCTTCCTTGGTAATGGCACCGTCTTCTCCCGTTCCTTGAATTCGTGAAAGGTCGATATTGTTGTCGGCTGCGATTCTTTTTGCCAATGGTGATGCCTTGATGTGTTTTTTTTCTGATTTTTCTCCCGTTGGTTTTTTGATTGTTTTTTCTTCAGTTGGCTGAATTTGAGGGATGATTTTTTCGGGAGCAGCCTCTTTTTGGGTTTCCTGGTCTTCTCCATTTGTTTTAATCAAAGCCATCACGGTTCCAACAGGAATTTTGGTGCCTTCTTTAATCAACAATTCACCAATGACACCTTCGTCGAAGACTTCGATTTCGATCAATCCTTTTTGCGTTTCCACTTCGGCAATAATATCCCCACGCTTCACTGTATCTCCCGGTTTTTTTCTCCATTCGACCAATGTTCCGGCTTCCATATCGGCGCCAAGGCTAGGCATTTGAAATTCAATCATGGCTCATCATTTTTTTTACTGCATTTACAATGTCATCTTTCTGTGGAACGGAGGCATTTTCAAGGTGCAAAGGATAGGGAATTGGCGCTTCGACACCGCACAAACGTTGCACGGGAGCATCCAATTCGTAAAATGCTTTTTCCATGATTCTGGAACTTATTTCCGAAGAAATACTCACCGACTGCCATGCATCTTCCACAAGCAGTGCTCGATGCGTTTTGGCCACCGAGGCAAGGAAAGTGGCTTCGTCCAATGGTCGTAAAACCCGTAAATTGACCACTTCGGCATCAATTCCGATTGTTGCCAATTCGGCTGCCGCTTCCAGACATTTATAAACTCCCGCACCGTAAGTGATGATGGAAATATCCTTTCCTTCTTTTAAAACTTTCGCATTGGAAATATCAATCTCACTGGCATCATTTGGAATTTCTTTCTCCAAATTAAGCATTGAGGTATATTCGAAAATAATCACTGGATCTGGACTTTTCAAAGCCGAGAGCAACATTCCTCTAGCATCTTCGTGCGTGCCAACCGACAAAACTATTAATCCTGGAATGTGTGCATAAAACGGTTCCCAACTGTGCGAATGTTGTGCTGCCAATTGTTTGCCGATGCCACAGCCCATTCTGATGACGACGGGCACATTCAATTGCCCTCCGGACATGTGTTGCAATGTGGCGGCATTGTTGACGATTTGATCCATGGCGAGCAAGCTGAAATTGACGGTCATTAGTTCTACTATGGGTTTTAAGCCAGTGATTGCCGCTCCAATTCCTGCTCCCACAAAACCCGACTCGGAAAGCGGAACATCCATAATTCGTTCTTCGCCAAATTCCTCTAACAGTCCTTTGCTTACGGCAAATGCGCCACCATAACGACCCACATCTTCTCCCATCAAGAAAACACGCTCGTCATTTTGCAAGGCTTCGCGCAGACCTTGTGTCAAGGCTTCACGATATGTGATGTTTATTTTGCCGTTATTATTTTCCATTGGTTGAATTAATTAAGGTTTTTTAAAATGCTTATTATTTGTTTTTCCAACGACTTAAAGCGGGTAAAATATTTATTGCTTTTTGGATTACGCCGTGCGGCATATTCAATTTTTTCATTTGGGTTTGAACAGTGTTTTTCATGTCTTCCAAATTCATTTTAGGATTTTTGAATGAACCATTTTCATAACAGTATTTGCAGTATTCATCGGTTTTTAATCCGTTTTTTTCTGTTCCTTTCACGGCTTCTTTGTCAAGTGGCATACCACAACTTTGACAGAATGTTACATTTTCCATGGTTATATAATTTTAAGTTCTTAATTCGCTATAAACAAACTTTGTCAATTCTTCTATTGGTTCCCAAGTTCCTGCTTCGGCAAAATCAACCGCAATCTGGATTTTCTTTTCTGTTTTATGTTCCATTTCCTTTATTTCATCAGGAGTAATCAATTTCTGTTGCAATAGATATTCCTCAAATTGCGGAATGGGATCACGTTTTTTCCATTCCTCGACTTCCTTTTTATCACGGTACAATTCGGCATCAAACATGGAATGCGCCCGGAAACGATAAGTATTGCAAACCAATAAATAGGGTTTTCCGCTGCTTCTTACTTTTCGGACGGCAGTATTGGCGGCGGCCATCACATTCATTAAATTCATTCCGTCCACCGAAGTTGATTCGATTCCGTAAGCAGCTCCTTTTTTTTCTAAATCAATATTGGCATGGGTATATTTTATTGCGGTTCCCATGGCATACAAATTATTTTCGCAAACGAACAAAACGGGAACTTGCCACAATGCCGCCAGATTCATTGCCTCGTGAAATTCCCCTTCGGCTGCTGCGCCTTCGCCAAAGAAACAACACGCAATGGTGGATTTCTTTTGCTTTTTGGACGCTAATGCCATTCCAACCGCCATTGATAGATGGCCGCAAACAATGGCATTGCCTCCATAGAAGTTTTTTGATGTGTCGAACAAGTGCATCGAGCCGCCACGACCTTTGGAACATCCTTCTTGTTTGCCATACATTTCTGCCATAATAACGTCTGCATCGATTCCTCTTGCCAGCGCATGACCATGTTCGCGATAGGTTCCCAACACATTGTCGTCATCGTTCAATGCTTGTGTAACGCCAACAGCAACGGCTTCTTCGCCAATGTATAAATGCAGGAATCCCCTGATTTTGGCTTTGGTGTATTGTTCGGCGGCTTTTTCCTCAAATCGCCGAATGAGCAGCATTTGATATAAAAGAAGTAAGTCTTTTTTTATATCTGTTGGCTTCTCTATGGTGGCTGATTGTTCCATGGTGTTTTAATTTTACATTCCAAATGCGTAATAATAGTAAGTGGGGTCGCCGGCATATTTTCCTTCGAGCATTATGCCTCCCTGTTGTTTTTGAACGGCCGCAATAAAGGAATCCACAGTTGAAACTTCTCTATTGTTGACAGCTGTAATTACAAATCCTTCCCTTATGTTGGTATTCCGTTTTAGCTTTCCGTCAAATAATTTTGTGACTTTCAGGCCATTCTTGATATTGTATTTCTTTTGTTCTTCTTTGCTGATTGGAACCAGTTGGATTCCCAGATCTTTAAGCAAACTGGAGCTTTCGGTTTTTACGGTTTTAATGCTTGTTTCCTGTTTTTTGAGTGTTGCATAAAGTTCTTTTTTTTCATTGCTATTTCGGATTAGCGTGATTTTCACTTTGTCTCCGGGACGTTTTCGCATCACGATTTCCTGTAATTTGGCAGTTGTCATTGTTTCGATGTCATCAATGCTGATGATTACGTCTTTCGCCCTGACACCGGCTTCTTTTGCCGCTCCGGTTGCCGACACACTGTCGACATAAACACCATTGGCACGGTCAATATTGATTTCCTTTGCCATTTTACTGTCCATATCTCGGATTACGATTCCTAAAAAACCTCTGCTTACAGTACCATAATTCATAAGATCATTCGAAACTTTTTTGACAATATCTACAGGAATTGCAAAAGCATAACCCGCATAAACTCCGGTTGGCGTTGCTATTGCGGTATTGATTCCGATAAGTTTTCCTTCCAATGTTACCAATGCACCTCCGCTGTTGCCAAGGTTTACCACGGCATCCGTTTGTATGAAAGATTCGATGGCACCTTGATCTTTTAAAATATTCAAGTTCCGGGCTTTGGCACTTACAATTCCGGCGGTAACGGTCGATGCCAAATTAAAAGGATTTCCTACCGCAACGACCCATTCTCCCACTTCGATTTTGTCACTGTCACCAAAGGCAATGAAGGCCAGTTTCTTTTCGTCTATTTTAATCAGGGCAAGATCAGTTTGTGGATCGGTTCCTATGAGTTTGGCGGCATAAGAGCGTCCGTCATGCAAAGTGACATTGATTTCGTAGGCCTCTTTAATCATGTGATTATTGGTAACAATGTATCCGTCAGGGGTCAATATTACTCCAGAACCGCTTCCAATTATGGGTTCGGAATCGTATTCTTGTCGGAATTTGAATTGTCTGAAAAAAGAATCGTCCCCGAAAAATTCTTTTAAAGCATCGGGTAAATTATAAAAATTATCGTTGCCTTCATTTCCATACCGTTGGGTTTCTGGTTTGAACGTAGATTTGATGTGAACCACTCCCGGTGTGGCTATTTTTGCGGCCATCCTAAAATCGACATTGCCGGAATAGGAAACGTTATCCGTATAGCCACCAGCATTTTTTTGAATTTCTTCAATATCTTTTTCCTCTTTCTTGTCCTGTGCCTGACATCCTTGAAAGAAAAGAAGGGCAACAAACAAATAAAGCATTTTACTTTTTAAATCTATTTTTTCTAGCAGTTTCATAATTCAAATTGTTTTAAAAAATTAGTTTTTCAGTACATATTTATCTCATTTATTGCATTAATTCAGGATTGTTCCAAGGTGGAAATATCGCCTTCGGGCAAGCCGAGTTCTCTGGCTTTCAATAATCTTCGCAAGATTTTTCCGCTTCGGGTTTTGGGAATGTTTTCGACAAATTCAATTTCTTTGGGAGTAACGGCTGGTCCCAATTCTTTTCGGGCGAAAGCCATAATGTTCATTTTGGTTTCCTCGTTTGGAATATTTCCAGATTTCAAAACCACGAAAGCTTTTACCAATTCACCAATGGTGGCTTCCGGTTTTCCAATGGCTGCGGCTTCTGCAATTGCCGGATGACGCATCAAAGTGCTTTCGACTTCAAAAGGGCCGACCATATGTCCCGATGTTTTGATAATGTCATCGGCGCGACCCACAAACCAGAAATAACCATCGGCATCTTTCTTGGCCAAATCTCCGCTGAGGTACCATTCGCCAATGAAGCATTTTTGGTAGCGTTCTTCTTCATTTAAATAACCACGAAAAAGTGATGGAAATCCTTTTTTCAAGACCAAATGTCCTTGAAGATTGGGTTCCGAAAGCAGCTGAATTTGGTTGTCCTTGACTTCGGCAATGGCTGCTTCCAATCCGGGCAGCGGTTTTCCCATCGAGCCGGGTTTTACTTTCATCGAAGGAAAATTGGCAATCATAATGCCTCCAGTTTCGGTTTGCCACCAATTATCTAGAATCGGAATTCCAAAGGTTTTTTCTCCCCAAATCACGGCTTCGGCATGGAGTGGTTCGCCCACACTCAGGATAATTCGCAGATTTTCGAGATTGTAAATTTCCAATGGCTTGATGTCCATTCGCATCAATCTCCTGATGGCGGTGGGAGCTGTGTACCAAATAGTAACTTTGTGTTCTTCGAGAATCGAATACCATCTTGCGGCATCAAATTCTTCTTCGTCGATAATACTGGTGACACCATTTACAAGCGGCGAAAGGATTCCATAAGAAGTTCCCGTTACCCAACCCGGATCGGCGGTACACCAAAAAACATCTCCTTCGTGAAAATCCAACACATATTTTCCGGTACTATAATGAGTGAGAACGGCTTTGTGAACGTGCAAAGCGCCTTTTGGCATACCGGTGGTTCCACTGGTAAAATGCAGCAAGGCCAAATCTTCCGGATGGGTTTCGGGGATGATGAATTCATCGCTTGCCTGTTCCATAAGTTTGGAATAGGACACTATTTTATCCGAAATATGTTCCGTTGCATCGGTCAAAATAACGTATCGAAGTGAGGGAAGTTGATCGATTAATTGTTTTGCTTTTTTTTCGAAAAGGAGGGAAGTGGTCAATAAAACGGTTGCCTCTCCTTTTTTCAATCTTTGAAATATTGGCTCAGGGCCAAAAACAGAAAACAACGGACAGAAAACGGCTGTGTATTTCAAAGTTCCCAAGGCAGCGATATACAATTCGGGAATTCTTCCTGCCAAAGCGAAAATGCGTTCCCCTTTTTGGACGTTTAATTTCCTCAAAACATTGGCAAATTTTGAAGTCTCCCGTTGCAAATCAGAATATGTGAAATCGTTAAAACTTCGGTCTTTGTGAATAAAACGAAATGCCACCACATTTTTCAAATGACTTTCGGCGTGGCGGTCAACGGCTTCGTGAGCGATGTTCAAGCCTTTTCCGTCGGGTAAACCGCTTAATTCTTGGGCAACATTTTCCCAAGAGAAAGTGGCTCGAACTTTTTCATAATCCGAAAGGTTGTGTTCTGTTTTATTTTTGGTGGCAAACATTTTTTTATCATTTATGCCAATACTTTTTCCACGATAATTTCCGGTTCCAAAAGGATAGTGGCTTTAATCGCATTGGAAATTAGACATTCTCTTTTGCTCATCTCAAGAATATGGATTGCCCTTTCTTGTTTTTGTGTATGCGGAATCGTGACTTTGGGTTTCAAGATGATTTCGGTCAAGGTGTGTTTGCCTTCAATTATGGCAATATTGCACGCGGCATTACTCTCAAAACTGATGAAATCCAGCTTTGAATTTTCGGCTATGGCCAAGAAAGTCGTCATCAAACAACTATTTACCGATGCTGTCAATAAGTGCTCCGGTGTCCAAACGCCTTCCATTCCTTTTGGGAAATCAGGAGGTGTTGCCACTTCAATTTTTTGTGGTAAACTTGGGGAACTCAAGACTCCCTTTCTGTTTACCATCCATTTTAGATTAACTTCGTAAGTGTACATTTTACAAGATTTTAAGTGGATAAATTCCAATAATTATTGTGCAACAAAACCACCATCCACAGGCATTGCAATTCCAGTGACAAAAGAAGCTTCATCCGAGCATAACCACATCACTGAACAAGCTATTTCCTCCGGTTGTCCAAAACGGCCAACGGGTTCCAAACTCGTAAATTGCGCTTCGGCTTCTTTCTTTTTTCCGGTAAGGCGATCGATCATGGGCGTTTGTATAACTCCAGGACAAACGGCATTTACCCTGATTCCTAGTTTGGCACATTCCAAGGCAGCTGTTTTCGTCAGTCCAATCACGCCGTGTTTAGAGGCTACATAAGCTGGCAAGCCTTGAAATCCGACCAGTCCAGCCACAGAAGAGCAGTTAACGATTGATCCTTTACCTTTTTCTAGCATTACAGGAATTTGATATTTCATGCAAAGCCAAATTCCTTTTAGGTTGACGTCAATAGTTTTGTCCCAGTTTTCCTCGGAACAATCTTGGACAGGAGCCGAAGTTCCTTCGATTCCGGCATTGTTAAAAGCATAATCCAAGCGTCCGAAAGTGGCAATGGTTTTTTCAATTAGCGCTTTTACATCCGCGCTTTTTGACACGTCGCATTGTACGAATACGGCTTCTCCTCCCAAATTTTCGATTAAATCCATAGTTTCTTCATTTTCTATCCAATCGGCAATGACGACTTTGGTGCCTTTTCTTGCGAAAGCTATAGCAGTGGCTCTACCAATTCCTGAAGATCCTCCTGTTATTAGGGCTACTTTGTCTTTGAATGTGTTTTCCATAATGCTAATGTTTTTAAAATTATATTCGAACTGTATTTTTCCTTTCGGCAACCAAAATATTTTCGATTCCTCTTATTAAAGCGTCGGGATTAAACGAGATGCTGTCAATGCCTTCTTCCACCAAGAACTGGGCAAACTCGGGAATATCGCTTGGCGCTTGGCCACACAATCCCACTTTTATGTTGTTGCGTTTGGCCGCATGAATGGTTTCTTGGATTAAAAACTTGACTGCAGGATTTTGCTCGTTGAATAAAAAGCTGACCAAGGCAGAATCACGGTCCAAGCCAAGCGTGAGTTGTGTCAAATCATTGGAACCAATAGAAAATCCGTCAAATAGTTGGGCAAATTTATCGGCCAACAAGACGTTGCTGGGGATTTCCACCATTACGTAGATTTCCAATTCGTTTTCACCCTGGATTAATCCATTTTTAGCCATTTCCGCAATTACTTTTTCTCCTTCTTCGACGGTTCTGCAAAAAGGAATCATCAGTTTCACGTTGTGCAATCCCATTTCGTTTCGTACTTTTTTCATGGCTTCGCATTCCAATGCAAAACCTTTTCGATAAAAATCACTGTAATAACGGGAAGCCCCACGGAAACCAATCATCGGATTTTCTTCTTGGGGTTCGAAATATTTTCCGCCGATGAGGTTGGCATATTCGTTGCTTTTGAAATCGCTCATTCGCACAATGACATCTTTTGGATAAAAAGCCGCAGCCACTGTTGAAACCGCTTCGGCAAGTTTGTCGACAAAATAATCTCTGCCGTTTTCATATCCTTTTGTAAATTCCTTGATTGCCGAAATGGTGGTTTCATCGGTTAGTTTTTCGGGTTCGCACAGGGCATTGGGATGTATTTTTATGGTGTTGGAAATGGCAAATTCCATTCGCATCAATCCCACGCCTTTATTGGGATAAAAACTCAAATCGAAAGCTCTTTCGGGATCGGCAAGGATAAACATTGGGTTTGTTTTAGGCATTTCAATCTGACTAAAATCCTGTTCTTTTATTTCCCATTTCAGCAAGCCTTCGTATATGTTTCCCAGTTTGCCTTCGGCACAGGAAACTGTGATTTCTTGTCCATTTTTGATAACTGAAGTTGCGTTGCCGCATCCCACGACGGCAACGGTTCCGAGTTCGCGCGCCACAATTGCCGAATGGCTGGTTCTGCCGCCTTTGTTGGTAATGATGGCAGCCGCTTTTTTTAAAATGGGATCCCAGTCCGGGTTTGTAACGTCAGTCACAAGAATTTCTCCCTGTTGCAATAGATTTCCTTCTTGCGGATTGTTCAGGATGCGTGCTTTTCCGGAAATAATTTTGTTGCCAAGGGCGATTCCGCTTGTCAATAGGTTGCCTTTTTCTTTTAGGGAATAAATTTCAACGGTTTGTTTTCGTTCTTTTCCGTGGATGGTTTCCGGCCTTGCTTGAACAATGTAGAGCTGGTCGTTCAATCCGTCTTTCGCCCATTCGATATCCATGGCTTTCATGTAATGGTCTTCTATTTTTTGGCACCATAGCGCCAGTTTGACCACTTCGTTTACCATCAACGAAAATTTATTTCGTTCTGTCAATGGCGTGTCAATGTTTTCAATGGTCTTTTCTACTGATGCGCCTTCTATTTTTTCGGAATAAATCATCGTGAATTCCTTGTTGCCGCAGCGACTTTTCAGGATTGGGTTTAGTTTTTTGTTGAAAAGTGTGGGTTTGAAAACCATCCATTCATCGGGAGTGACTCTTCCTTGGACGATATTTTCACCCAATCCAAATGTGCCGTTGATGACGATTGTGTTTTTAAATCCGCTATCGGGATCGATGGTAAAAGCCACGCCGGAAGAGGCTTTGTCGCTTCGAACCATTTGTTGCACGCCAACGGAAATCGCGATGTCCATTCCTGCAAATCCCATGTCGTGGCGGTATTTGATGGCGCGATCCGTGAACAGGGAAGCATAGCAACGACGAACTGCTTCGAGCAATTGGATTTCGCCGCTGATGTTCAGGAACGATTCCATTCTTCCCGCAAAACTCGCTGCGGGCAGGTCTTCGGAAGTTGCGCTGCTTCTAACTGCAACATCAAGATTGTTTATTTCGCATTGTTTGCACAGTTCTTTGTAGGCGATAGTTATTTCGTCACGAATTTCATTGGGAATGGTTGCCGACAGTATAAGATTTCGGGCTTTTTCTCCAATGGAGGAAAGGTTGGAATATTCTTTTGTGTCCAGTGAAAGCAGTAAATCATTCAATGGTTTTTCGAGATTATTTGCTTTGCGGAACATTCGATACCCTTGGGCCGTAACGGCAAAACCATTGGGAATGTTGATGCCCATTGGAATCAGTTGGGTGTACATTTCGCCAAGCGAAGCATTTTTTCCGCCCACTTTATCAATATCGGCAATACCGATTTGGTTAAAAAACAAGATGTGTTCCGTGGTTGCCATATTTATAGGATTTAAATATACGAATGGCTTGAAGAAGAGAGTAGTAGGTGTTTCTGCTTGAAAAAGCCGATAGAGTAAATTTAAGAAATTATTGCCTATTCTCGAAAGGAAAAAATAGTTTTTTTAGTAATTTATAATCATTAAATGGTTGTTTAACAATATTTTATGGTTTTTTAAAACAAAATAGACACAGTTTTCCAGAATTGGGTCTTTGTTTTGAAAATTGGGATGAAAGAAGGATAGGAGATTAAAAAATGGAGTTGGTTTTTTATACCAAACGACATTATTTTAATTCAAAATATTTTGGTATAAACAAAAAAAATCCCCGGTTATTTTCATAATCGGGGATTCTATGTGCAAAGATTGTTACTGAAAGATAATTTTTTCGCTGTAACTATTTTCTCCATCGTTAATTTTTATGAGATAAACACCTTTTGATTGTGGAGCAAAATTTATTTCATTTGATGTTTGTTTTTCCGTTTTGGAGGCTTCATATATTTTTTGTCCTGAAAGATTTAATATTTCGATTTGAATTTTTGAATCTGTTTTTTTTAGATTAAAATAAAAGGTTCCGCTGTTTGGATTTGGATAAATAGTTAGGTATTTGCTAACCAGATTTTCCTTGATTCCCAATGGATTAGAATAATGTGCAATTTTATTATCATCAGAGGTTAACCAACCCGTATTTTCATCCCAAAAGAAAATGCTGTAAGGGTTGTATGTTAGTGGATCTTGAGTTGACCAACTCGCTCCTCCATCTGTTGTATGAAGCACATATGTAATATTTGTTGGGCCATCCGTGCTAGTCCCAATCCAGCCAGTTGTTGCGTTTAAAAAGTATAGAGATTTACATTTATAGTCTGCTGTAATGCCTGAATTGACAATTTCTATCCAATCAGTACCACCATTATTAGTTTTAATGATTTTCCCGTTTTGTCCAACTACCCATCCGTGATTTAAATCTGTAAACTGAATTGCAAGAAATCCACCAGGTGTATTATCTGTATATTGTGGTGTCCAATTTACTCCTCCATTTGTAGTTTGATATATTTTATGGGGAGCAACTGCATTTGGACCTGAACTAATTGCCCAGCCATTATTTGGATCCATAAAGTAGAGAATGCCAAGAAATCCACTTGAAGGAACAGGAGTCCAATTATTTCCACCATCATTAGTTTTTAAACTTGTGGATATGTCGCTTGCAAAATTATATATTGTCGCATAACCATTGTTAGTATCAAAAAATTGAATTTGAATTCCAGTGTCTCCAACAGTTTGTGAAAGAATTTTACTTTCCCAATTTATCCCTCCATCTGTAGTTTTATATACAACTACTCCATTTGAATTAAAAGGATCATTTCCAAAGGATTTCAAAACCCAACCAGTTGAAGGATTTATAAAACTCAAATTTAATCCTGGATCAATCAATGAAGATATAATATCAGTAGGGTGAAGCATTTTTTCTACCCAAGTTGCTCCTCCGTCGATGGTGTGTAAAAGCCCACCAGGAGAAATAGAAATCCATCCTTCATTCGCACTCACAAATTGTATTTTTCCAACTTCTGCTGTTGGTTTTACAGGATTTGTTTGAAGAGTCCAACTGTCCTGAGCATTCAAAGAATTCATTGTTAATCCTGAGATTAACAGTGCAAGCATTAAGGTAAAATTTTTCATTTTAGTAAAATTTAAATTTCCTACTCGTATGGTTTTTCGGTTCTACCCCGTTTTTTATCGTGGTTTCTGGGTTCCACTTTATAAGGTAAAAAGTGTAATTTTTTTGGAATGATTTGGGGAAGTAAATAATATTCGATAAAAATGCGCAATATTATTATTGGGCAAAAAGAAGAGAGAAGTAGGTGTTTCTGCTTGTTGAAGCCGTAAGAGTAAATTTAAGAAATTATTGCCTATTCTCGAAAGGAAAAAATAGTTTTTTTAGTAATTTATAATCATTAAATGTTTGTTTAACAATATTTTATGGTTTTTTAAAACAAAATAGACACAGTTTTCCAGAATTGGGTCTTTGTTTTGAAAATTGGGATGAAAGAAGGATAGGAGATTAAAAAATGGAGTTGGTTTTTAAACAAAAAAAATCCCCGGTTATTTTCATAATCGGGGATTCTATTTATAAAGGATAATCTAAATTCTTAAATAGCAGTCACGATTGCTACAAAGTCTTCCGCTTTCAAAGCTGCTCCACCAATAAGACCACCGTCAACATCTGGTTTAGAGAATATTTCTTTGGCATTATCAGGTTTTACGCTACCTCCGTAAAGGATGGAAACATCTTCGGCAACATCGCTACCAAAGGCTTTGCGAACTGTTTCCCTGATGAATTCGTGCATTTCCTGTGCTTGTTCCGGGCTGGCAGTTTCTCCTGTTCCAATGGCCCAAACTGGCTCATAAGCCAAAACAATTTTTTCCCAATCTTTTGCTTGTAAGTGGAATAAACCATCTTTCAATTGGTTTTCAACGATATTGAAATGATTTTGGGATTGACGGTCTTTCAACTCTTCACCAAAGCAAAAAATAACGGTCATGTCGTGTTGCAATGCTGTGTCCACTTTGCTGGCAATCAAGGCATCGGTTTCGTGAAAAATCGCTCTGCGTTCTGAATGTCCAAGAATAACGGTTTTCACGCCAACGCTTGTTAGCATGTCTGCCGAAATTTCACCTGTATAAGCGCCACTTTCTGCTTGGTGCATGTTTTGTGCAGATACACCAATTGCCGTTGATTTCAATTGATTAACTGCCGAAGCCAAGTTGACAAATGTAGGAGCCACAATTACTTGAGCATCCGTTTCTGCAGGGATTTTTGCTATTAATTCGTTTAATAATTCTTCAGTTTGTGCTGCATTTTTGTGCATTTTCCAGTTTCCTGCTACAATCTTCTTTCTCATTTTGTTTGTTTTATTGTTTTTATTATTTTATTTAAATTGTTGTTGTCATTGAAATGGACAACTATTTGTTTAATTCTTTTAAAACGGAATTGATTTTGTCAAAGTCGGTTTCGATGGCCCTGTAAAGCACAATTTTTCCAGTTTTGTCCACGATGATGTATCTAGGAATCCAGTCCAGGTCTATTGCTTTTCCGAATACGCCTTTCATTTGGTCGTTTGCCATAAAATGGTCGCCTTTGAGCTCGTGTTTTTCGATGCCAATTTTCCAATTTTCGGACGTTCTATCCATGGAGATAAACAAGTAGGCCACGTCGGGATTATTGGCTTGCAGTTCTTTTATTTTTGGCATTGCTTTTACACAATCGCCACACCAAGAAGCCCAAACTTCGATGACCAAGGTTTTGCCTCTGTACTTTTTTAGAATGTCTTTGAATGCAACTTGGCTTCCATCGGTTGCCAACAGTTTTTCTGACAAAGCTTCTTTTGAAAATGAATTCTTTTGTGCTTGTGAACAAGAAAAGCTTATCACTGCAAAAAGAAAGACCAATATTTTTCTCATTTTTTAAAAATTTTTCCCAAAGTTACATTTTATTAACCAAAATTCAGGAAGAGTAAACTGCATTATTTCAGGTATTTATACTATTTCGATTTCGTAATTGGTTATTGTCATTATAAAGAATCGCAAAATAAAACCACTCATAAACTGACGTTCAATTGCAGATTACCAATTTAAATCCTTGATGTCGTTGTAATGTACTTTTTGCTTGACGGTTCCATAATTTAAAATCACGAAACTAGGATTCGCTCTTTCGATGGTTTTTAGTGCCGTTGCATCGCAAAAGTGGAAATCAAACGTGAATCCATGTTTCTTTTTTGTGGCCTCGATGATTTCGCTTGAAGAGCCGGTCAGCAGGGAAACATAATATCCTTTTGCGGCAGCTTCTTTGTACAATTTTTCCAGATTTTGCATCGCTTCTGGATTGGCTTTTTCTAAATCATAAGCCACCACAAGCAGTACTTTTTCTTTTGACAAAACCATGTCGGTGTTGTCTTGTCCGTCCAATTCCAGCTTGAAATCATGAATAGGAGGAAGGTAACCTTGCACGATTACTTTGTCTTTTCTGTCCACAAACGTGGCTCCTTCGGGAAGCGACATCAAATCTTTTTCGGTAAATTCCTTGTCCACGCCGTTTACTTTATAAATAAACACCATTTCAACGACACTTTTTGGAGCGTTATCCGGAATCGACATATCGGTTCTTATGTTTGTACCCACTTTATAAGGCCTGAAATCTTTCAACGGCAAATGATTGATAACCCAATAGCCCATAAAGGAACACAAGGCAATGCTTGTCAAAACCAATATGTTTTGGATTTTGTTTGTGAAAAGCGGTTTGATCAATTTTTTATTGAAAAACAGAATCAATATGAAGAACAGCAGGACAATGTCTTTCGAAAAAGATTGCCAAGGCGTTAAATGCAAGGCGTCTCCAAAGCAGCCACAATCTTTTACCACGTCAAAATAAGCCGAATAAAAGGTCAAAAAGGTAAATTCAATGATCAATAACAACAGTAGCCAGATCGTTAATTTTGATTTGTATCCAATAAGCAACATCACGCCCAAAACCACTTCAAGGATAACCAAAAACAAGGCTATAGCCAATGAATAAGGCACGAAAAAAGGCATGTTGAAGACAGGTTCACTAAAGTATTCGTCGAGTTTATATGAAAAACCCAAAGGGTCATTCAGTTTTATCAATCCAGAAATAATGAACAAAATCCCGACGAAAAGTCTGGAGAATTGGGTGATGGTTTTTTTCATAATAGTGTTTTAAAAATTCCAAAAAACAAAAGCCAAAAAACAAACAAATTCCAAATAGTAATTTTTTGAATTTTCAAAACCCAAAAAATACAAATAAAATTTTTAGTTAGTTTAGGATGACTTTTCGATTTTTGAATTTATTTGTTATTTGTTTTTTTGGATTTTGTTATTTAACATTTTTCATTAAAATCAAGGCGAAAACCGCATAATTAATCATGTCCTGATAATTGGCATCGATGCCTTCAGAAACCAGGGTTTTTCCTTTATTGTCTTCAATTTGTTTCACTCGAAGCAATTTTTGAAGGATTAAATCCGTCAAGGAACTTACCCGCATTTCGCGCCAAGCTTCACCATAATCGTGGTTTTTGTTTTCCATCAAATCTTTGGTGAGTTTCACTTTGGCATCGTATAAAATAGTGGCTTCTTCCACGTTCAAATCGGGTTGGTCCACCACGCCAAGTTCCAGTTGAATCAATGCCATAATCGAATAATTGATGATTCCGATGAATTCGCCGGTTTCGTCTTCGTCCACTTTTCGAACCTCGTTTTCCTGCAAGCTTCTTATTCTTTGGGCTTTGATGAAGATTTGGTCGGTCAAGGACGGTAATCTCAAAATGCGCCAAGCACTGCCGTAATCTTTCATTTTATTGACGAAAAGCGTGCGACAAACCGCAATCACCTTGTCGTATTCCTGGGAGGTATTGTTCATTTAATGCTGTATATTTGTATAAAAATTTCTTCAAAAATAAGGAATATTTATTGGATGGAAGAAGGAAGATTAACGAATTTTGATTTGAAAATGACAATAAACTGCAAAGGACAACTCATCGATTTATCGACTCCCAAAGTAATGGGGATTTTGAACGTGACGCCCAACTCTTTTTTTGACGGCGGAAAGTATAAAAACGAAAGCGAAATGCTCTCGCAAGTCGGGAAAATGTTGAGTGACGGAGCGACATTCATAGATGTTGGCGCTTATTCCAGCAAGCCCAGTGCCGAATTTGTTTCGGAAGAGGAAGAGTTGCAAAGAATAGTTCCCATCATCAACCTAATTTTGGAATATTATCCCGAAACCTTGATTTCAATCGACACTTTCAGGAGCGAAGTGGCCCAGGTTTGCATCGAAAACGGGGCGGCCATCATCAACGATATTTCGGCGGGAAATCTCGATGACAACATGATGGAAACCATTGCGAAATATAATGTTCCCTACATCATGATGCACATGCGAGGCACGCCGGAAACGATGCAAAAGATGACCAGTTACGACAATATCGTCAAGGAAATGCTTTTCTATTTTTCGGAAAGAGTGGCCCAAGCGAGAAGTCACGGCATCAATGATTTGGTTGTCGATCCGGGATTTGGTTTTGCCAAAACATTGGAACAAAATTATGAAGTCTTGCAAAAAATGGAGTTGTTCGAAATCTTGGAATTGCCTTTGCTGGCCGGGGTTTCCAGGAAATCGATGATTTATAAAACCTTGAATTCTTCTGCTGAAGAAGCCTTAAACGGCACCACGGTCTTGAATACGATTGCCTTGACCAAGGGAGCCAAAATTCTTCGGGTTCACGATGTCAAGGAAGCGATGGAATGTGTCACTTTGTTCAACAAACTCAACAATCTATAATGAAGTATTTTAGTTTAGCAATTCTTTTGGTGTTGTTTTCCTGTGGAAACCAAGAAGATATCTTGTTGCCAAAATCCAATGTGACCATCGTTTCGGATGTGAAAGACCATTCGCCGATTTATATTTTTTTCAGAACCAAGGGAAAAGATACTTTGGCGGAAGTGAACCGAAAAAATTCCATCATCACCACCAATTGGATTCTCCATATCGACAAGCGATTGCCCTTGCGATTGGTCATTCCCGAAGTGGTGAAATTGCAGGAGAAAAAGCGAAATGAAGTTGCCCACAAAAACGAATTGGCCGAGAATTATTATTCCTATGCCGATAGTATTGGCAAGAATATGGCCTTTCTTCCCTTCACGAAAGTGTATTATAAAATGGAGAAACCAATGTCTAGTTTTATTGTATTTTTTTCTAGAAAAAATGAAATTTATGTGGATGGTTTTTCAGGAAGCCGTGAAGAATTGAAACATTTTTTAACTAGTTTTAAAGATAAGTACAAAATGATCAGATTCGGTTTTGATGAAAATATGAGTTATGGAACTTATATTCAGAATGAAATTTTTATCCAAAGTTTAAAAATAATAAATAAGGAAGAGTTTGTTTATTAGAAATGTGATTGCTTCGTTCCTCGCAATTGACTGAATACTAAAAACTGACCACTGACCACTAAAATCACTGATGGTGATACGGTTCATTCTTCAAAATCGTGAATCCACGATACAATTGTTCGATAAAAAACAAACGCACCATTTGATGGGAAAAAGTCATTAGTGACAGCGAGATTTTTCCTTGGGCTTTGGCATAAACTGTTTCCGAAAAACCATAAGAACCACCAATCACAAAAACCAAAGTCTTTACTCCCGAATTCATTTTCTTTTGCAATTCTTCGGAAAAGCCGACACTTGAAAAGGTTTTTCCGTTTTCGTCCAATAAAATGAGTTGGTCGGTTGGCGTTATTTTAGCTAAAATCAGTTCGCCTTCCTTTTCTTTTTGCTGGCTTTCCGACAAGTTTTTCACGTTTTTGATGTCGGGAATAATCTCCAAATCAAACTTGATGTAGAAAGACAAGCGTTTTTGATACTCCTCAATTAACGATTGTAGGTTTTTATTGTCGGTTTTGCCAATGGCAATCAGTTTGATGTTCATATTGTTGAATTAAATAATTGCAAAGGTATAAAAATGAGAATCAAATAATAATGGGCTGATTTTTTTGGGTCATTTTGTGATATTATTTAAAAAATGGGTTTTTAATAGTTTTATTTTAGTGACACCCCAATTTTTTTAGGGGGTTATTGTTTATAATAGTAATAAATTAGGAGGTATACCGTCTATTTATAATTAAAGTTATTAATATTTATGAAAAATGTAAATTAAATATTGAGGCATTTGTTTATTTTTGCCCTGAATAAAAAAAATACGATTATGTTAGATGTAGGTTTAACCACTTTTATGATTTTGGCCACCAGTTTGGTGATGTTGATGACTCCCGGCCTTGCCTTTTTTTATGGAGGTTTGGGATGTAACAAAAATATTTTGAGTATTATGATGCAAAGTTTTGTTTCTATGGGAATTGGAACGGTACTTTGGTTTGCTTTTGGTTATTCGCTTTGTTTTAGCGGAAACATGAGTTCGGGATCTGATTTTTTTGGGATAATCGGGAATTTCGACAAGGCGTTTTACCACGGAATCACTCCTTCGACCTTATACTCTGCAGATAAAAGGTTTCCTGAATATATTTTTATTGCTTACCAAATGATGTTTGCCATTATCACGCCGGCATTGATTACGGGAGCCTTCATCAATCGAGTTACTTTTAAATCCTATGTTTTGTTTCTGATTTTTTGGCAAATATTCGTTTATTACCCTTTCGTTCACATGGTTTGGGGTGGCGGATTGCTTGCCGAGTGGGGAGTTTTTGACTTTGCGGGTGGAATCACGGTGCATGCAACTGCTGGTTTTGCTGCTTTGGCATCGGTCTATTTTGTGGGTCGCCGTCAAAAGACTCATGAACCCAACAACATTCCATTGGTTGCCATTGGGACAGCATTGCTTTGGTTTGGCTGGTATGGATTTAATGCGGGAAGTGAATTGGCGGTAAATTCGATTACGGTTTCTTCTTTTTTGAATACGGATACAGCAGCTTCTTTTGCGGCAGTTACTTGGCTACTTATCGAATGGAACACTGGAAAAAAGAAACCTACTTTTATTGGATTGATGACCGGTGCTGTTGCCGGGTTGGCCACCATTACACCGGCAGCTGGATTTGTAGATATTTATTCTTCGGCAATTATTGGAATTATTGCCGCTTGTGGTTGTTTTGCTGCGGTGAAATTCAAGGAAAGAAAAGGCTGGGATGATGCACTTGATGTATGGGGAGTGCACGGAATGGGAGGAATAATTGGGACTATTTGTTTGGGTTTCTTTGCCAACAGCACTATTAATTCGGCTATTCCAAACGGATTGTTTTTTGGAGGTGACGGAATGTTGCTCTTTAAAGAGTGTGTTGCAATCTTGTTTGCGACCAGTTATGCCTTCATTTTCACGGTATTGTTGTTTAAAATCATCAATAAATTTATCCCTGTTCGCGTGACTGACATAGAGCAAGAGTTGGGTCTGGATTTGAGCCATCACGGCGAAGTGGCGAGACAACAACGCTAAAGAGAATTTGATTATATAAAAAGGGCTTCATTCGACAAGAATGAAGCTCTTTTTAGTTGAAAAGCTTTGTAGCTAGCTGTCCAGAAATGAATCTTGATTATTGTTTTTCTTGAATAATTTCAGCAGCAACATAAGACCGGCTACGGCTTCGAAAGTCATTCCAATAATGAGAAAGAAAGTTGTCCAATCTTTGCGTTCGTGAGAGATTTTGAATATTGCGCCGATAACCGTGAGCACGGCACCAATCAGGAATAAAACCAGGATTTGCGAGTTTTTCATTTGTCAAGTATTAAGGTTCAAAGATATTGAAAAGAACTGGAAGTTGTGTTTTTTGGAAGTTTTCTGTTTTTTTCATTCGATACCGTTTTAAACAAAAAGCCCCATGAAGTTGTAAAGATTCATGGGGCTTTCCATAAGTGACAGGTTGTAAATTCAACCTAAATTTGTGTATTTATTATCCTGGAAATTCACCTCCGTTATCTTCATTTCTAGGTTGTTGGTTCTTTTCTTTCTCTCCTTTTGGTTTATTGAAACGGTAGGTGAACGACAAATTGAATTGACGTTTACGGAACTGCATTTCGCCATACGAGGTTTGGTTTTCAAGATAGGTATAAGATCTCATCTTTCTCGTATTGAAAACATCACTGATATTGAACGCAATTGTTGCTTTGTCTTTTAGGACATCTTTACTGAAAGCGGTGTTCATTCCAAACTGGCCCAAGTTTTTACCTTGTGCGGTTTTTTGCTCTCCATTGTAGTTGGCATTCAACTGCCAGTCAATTTTGTAGGGCAAAGTTAGTTTTGAGCTGATTCTTGCGGACCAAGAATTGGCTTGGTTGTCAAGATTTTGAACTATAAGTTCGCCTTGTGTATCAGTGTAACTGTGCTCACCGGTTGTTTTTACATTATACAAATTGAAATTACTGTTTAATCTCCATATTTTGAATGGGGAATAATTTAAAGTAAACTCAAAGCCATATTTTTGCTCTTTTCCCAAGTTTATAGGTGAGCTTTTAATAACCGGAATTCCATTTACTTTATCACCTGTAGGAGATCGCACAAAACTGAAAACATCTTTGGTATCTTCAAAATATGCCGAAGTATTGAATGTTATTTTGTCCCAACGCTTGATGTATCCAAAATCAAATTTGTTGGTCAGTGATGGATCCAAGTCAGGATTTCCTTGAAAAATATTGACATTACTGGAATAATTTACCGCAGGGTTCATGAAACGTCCTCTTGGTCTTGTTAAGCGTTTGCTGTAGCTTGTGGTAATGTTGCTTTGATCCGAGATTTCATAACTAACAAAGGCACTTGGAAAAAAGTTGTTGTACTTTTTAGAATTAAAAACTTTAGGATCTTCTAATAAATTCACTTCGATATTGGTGTCTTCCCAACGTAGCCCAAATAAATAAGAGAATTTATTTTTTTTGAAACCATATTGCGTATAAAGTGCGTTGATGTTTTCTATATATTCTAACGTATTGGATAAATCCTTAATTTTTACGCCTTGTTCGTCAAGAACGTAATATTGATTGTTTAAGTTACCAAAATTTCCTTTATATCCTGCTTCAAACTGACTTCCTTCGCCTAGTGGGAGTACATAATCAGCTTGCAATTGTGCTTGTTTTTGAACTTGATTATTTAAGGTGTTGTTATAATTGTCAGAACCAATAATGATACTTTGGCTATCATCCGTATTTCTTGAAATGGAACCGTCAACTGTAAGTTTGTGTCCATCGTCGTTGAAGTTTTTGATCAAGTTTGACGTATATTCAACATTTTCTCCACCAGTTTCTCCTGTACCCAAACGGTAACTTGAACTTGTGAAATTATGGGCGGCATCAAAATTATTATAATTGATTAAATCAGTATTTTCACCACTATCTTTTTGGTAATTGATGGCATTTGTCCAAAAAGTATTTGGTGCAACCGTCCATTCAATACCCGCTCTTCCGTTAAAACCATCTCGAGTTCGCTCTGTCTGACGATCTTCGTCTAAAAAGTTTTTGATGGAACCATCATCATTGAAATATTTTGAATTGGTTTTACCGCCACCTTCATTTGTTCTGTGGTTGTAACCCAAAGTTGTAAAGTAGTTAAGTTTTTCTGTTTTATAATTCACGTTGGCACTGAAACCATAAGTTTCGGGAATCCCTGCTGATGCTATGAAAGTTCCGTTGAAACCTTGATTCTTGCCTTTTTTAAGAACAATGTTGATTAATCCTGAACCGCCTTCGGCATCATATCGTGCGGATGGATTTGTGATAACTTCCACTTTGTCAATGGCGTCCGCAGGAAGTTGTTTTAGCGCTTCGGCAATATTTACGGCATAGGATGGTCTTCCATCAATTAAAATTCGGATGTTGTCACTTCCTCTCAAGCTTACATTTCCTTCGGTATCAACAGAAACTGAAGGAACATTGTCCAGCACATCACTTACAGTTCCTCCTTTTACCATCATGTCCTGGCCCACATTGTAAACTTTTTTGTCCAGTTTGATTTCTACCGAAGATTTTTCGGCACGAACCACTACTTCGTTCAATTGTGAAGCGTCTTCTTCCAAGGCAATTTGTCCTAAATTGCTGGTTTTTTGAAGGTCTTTTTCTTTTAATGTGATTGTTTTAAAAGAGATGAATTCTATTTTAATATCATAAATACCGGGAGTTACGTCAATGTCAAATTCTCCTTTTGGATTCGTGATTCCTCCGGCGGCTGATTTAGCAGATTTTGTATTTATAAAAGTGATGGTGGCATATTCGAGCGGTTGTTTGCTTACTTTTTCGATAACCTTTCCTGTAATTTTTATTTTGGCAGCTTGAGGTCTTCCTTGTGAAAAACTTAAAAAAGAAGTAATAAGCAGAAAGGAAACCAGGATGAATTTTAATTTTCTCATTGATTTAAAAATAGTTGTTTGATTCGGTAAGATTGTAAAAGCAGCCTTTGGTTTAAGCTGCAAATCATAAAGATTTGTTAAAGTGCCAATAGAAATTCCTTAAAGAATGACCGCTGCTTTCTCCAAAGGTCTGGCAATTACCGCCTTGTCTCCATTGACAACGATGGGTCTTTCGACGAGAATTGGATTTGAAATCATGGCTTGGATAATCTCGTCGTCAGTCAAGGGTTTGTCCCTGAAATTTTCTATCCAGATTTTCTCTTTTCGGCGCACTAATTCAATGGGTTTTATGCCTAATTTTTGGATGATGTCTTTCAATTCGTCATAAGTGGGAACGTCTTCCAAATATTTGATGATTTCGTATTTTTGTCCTGAATTTTCTAGGAAAGCAAGGCATTCCCTGGATTTTGTGCAGCGTGAATTGTGATAAATTTGAATCATGAAAAAAGAGTTTTATTTTTTTGTAAACTAAGGGATAAAAACAGAAAATTATGCTAAATTCGGGCACGCAAATATAAGCAAAACATACTCCTGTTCAATAATCAATTAATTTAATAAAATGTTTATAAATCAAGCATACAAAGGCGACAATACGTGGTGGCGTGTCTTGATTACCACCTTGTTGACCGCAGGAGTATTTATCGCCAATGTCATTATGTATTTCGTTATGTCCAAAGAAGAATTGGACAAAGTATATCAAACGATGAGCGAAATTCCTAATAATTTGTCACTCTTGTCGAATTTGTTGCCATTTGTTTTTCTGTTGGCCATGTTGTTTTTCTTGGTTCGTGTTTTGCATAAAAGAAGCATTCTCTCGCTGACAACCTCTAGAAAAGATGTAGATTATAAAAAAATCCTGTTCTCTTTTGGGTTAATCATTTTGATGACCATTGGCGCTTTTGCCGTTTCCTATTCTATGGACAGTTCCACAATTTTATGGAATTTCAATCCGTTGAAATTTACTGTTTTGTTGATTATTAGCCTTTTGTTGTTTCCTTTTCAAATTGGTTTCGAGGAGTATTTATTCCGGGGTTATTTGATGCAGCAAATTGGAATTATAGCCAAGAACAGGTGGTTTCCATTGCTGGTAACTTCCGTGATGTTTGGATTATTTCACAGCGCCAATCCCGAAGTGGCCCAAATGGGTTTTGGAGTTATGGTGTTTTATATCGGAACCGGTTTTTTTCTTGGAATAATGACCTTGATGGACGAAAGTCTGGAACTGGCATTGGGTTTTCATCTGGGAAACAACCTGATGGCAGCCTTGTTGATTACTTCCGATTTCTCGGCAATACACACCGATGCGGTTTTCAAATATTCGGGAGTTGAAAAACCTGTTGACATGTTAAATGAAATGATTGTTTCGATTGCAATTGTCTATCCGATTATCTTATTTATATTTGCCAAAAAGTATAATTGGAAAAATTGGCCAGCAAAACTTACCGGCAAAATACAACCTCAAGCACATCAATAATTTTTAAATAATAACTTCATAATGATTACAAACAAAATTACATACAAGAACATACACAACCGTTTCAAGCTAAACGGCTACCATATCAATCTGGAACAAATGTATTATGTTGCCTATTCCTTCATCAAGGAAGGGGAGCCTTTCGAGCAACATGTGGGGAACTTCCTGTTGGATTGGTTTGACGAGAAATCCTATATCGAATTGCAAACTTCGGGAACCACGGGAGCTCCCAAAGTGGTTAGAATAGAAAAACAAGCCATGTTGGATTCGGCTTTGGCTACCGGGGATTTCTTCGGATTGAAACCAGGAGATACCATGTTGCACTGTTTGCCAACCAATTATGTGGCTGGAAAAATGATGTTCGTCCGCTCCTTTATTTTGGGATTGGACATGAAATTCGTGGAACCGAATTCCGATCCATTGAAAAACATCGACGAGACATTCGACTTTTGTGCCATGGTACCTTTGCAAGCCAAGAATTCATTGGAAAAATTGAAAGCCAAAAAGATAAAAAAATTAATTATTGGTGGTGTAAAAGTACATAAAGCCTTGGAGCAAGAATTGGAAAAACTGCCAATGGAAATTTACGAAACCTACGGTATGACCGAAACCATCACGCATATTGCTGCCAAAAAAATAGGGGAGAAGGTTTTTACGGTTTTGCCAAACGTAAAAGTTTCTACCGACGATAGACAATGTTTGGTTATCGATGCCAAAAACATCAGCAAAGACAAAATCGTGACCAACGACATCGTCAATTTGATTTCTGACACCCAATTCAGTTGGGAAGGAAGAATTGACAACATAATCAATAGCGGTGGGGTTAAATTGATGCCGGAACGAATCGAAGACAAATTGTCCACATTAATTCCAAGACGTTATTTTGTCTTTGGACAGCCTGATGAAACCCTTGGGCAAAAAGCCGTACTTTACGTGGAAGGAGAACCTATGGTCATTGAAGATGCTGTTTTTGCCGTTTTGGACAAATTCGAAAAACCCAAAGAAGTGGTGTTTATACCAAAGTTCAACGAAACGGCCACGGGCAAAATTTTGAGAACCGAAAGCATGCAATCCATCGGACATTAATAAATAGAATGAGTTGCGTTTAGATACAAAAAGGGAGAGTTTGCAAAAACTCTCCCTTTTTTTGTTTTGGGGGATTGGGTTTTGATGGCTTTTGTAAATATTTGTTTATATATTTGAAAGCAAATAAACACTGACGTTTGTCAGACAAAGCCACCCAATTTAGTGGTGATAAGTCGGACATCGTCAGGCCTATAAACGGGTTGGGCATAATATTACAGAACTACGCAGAAAATAAGACATTTTACAACAAAATAGAATATGGGATTTTTAGACAAACTTTTTGGAAAGAAACAAACAGAAGACAATTCGCAAAATTTAGCAGAAACTGAAACTGTTCAATTAGAAAAAGGCGACACATTTATTTCGACAGGAGATAATTATGGATATAAAGTCATTAGACAATTAACCGAAGAACAAAGAGAAAGTGTTGACAAATCAACAATTTTACTTCGAGCAAATCAACTTTATATGCACTATTGGACAGATAATTTAGTATGTACTGACCGAAATGACCAAGAATGGCTGAATAAAGTTATGTTCTTTTGGAAAGCAGAAGAACCGTTTCCTAAAAAATCATTGCCCCCAGTATTTGAAACTTTAAAAATTAAAAACTTTCTTTTTGTTGGCGATACTTCAAACATTTCATTACAAACTGCACAAGCAATGCCTTGGTTTGGAATGCCAGGACTTGGAGAGAAATGCGTATGCGAAATAAATGAACAAAAAATAACGATTCCTGAATTAAACAAACTTGGAATGGTTATATATGTTGAACCCGTAGAACTCACAAATGACAATCTAGACATATTGACAAACAGAGAAGACTACTTTTTTCTAATCGACGAAAGAATTACTCCTTTTAAAAATGGAAATTTTTACCTAAAAGACAAACCAATTCCTATTGATGTTGCATATAGTATTGGCGGAATTCATATAATAAAGAAAACGGAGTTAGAATAAACATAATGCCGAAAATACTATGTCCAACAGCTATGATTTCGTTGCGTGCGCAGCACGAACAATGAAATCCCTGTTGAACAGCTTGTCCCGATGCATCGGGAGAACCGGAGTACCTGCCGTCAACACTATGCACTTATCGTAAAAAAATTAGAGAGAATAGTAAGAGGGTTTAGTGTAGAAAAGCACGCTGCTGGGGCTGGATGAGGCTCGGCTGAGCAGAAAAGAACTCTTTTGGGGCTGGAAGCGCTGCTTCTGGGTAGAACTGAATGCTTTTGGGGCTGGAAACTGAGTTTCTGAGCAGAAAAGAACACTTTTGGGGCTGGATGAGGCTCGGCTGAGCAGAAAAGCACTCTTTTGGGGCTGGAAGCACTGCTTCTGGGCAGAACTGAATGCTTTTGGGGTTGGAAACTGAGTTTCTGGGCAGAACTGAACTCTTTTGGGGCTGGAAACTGAGTTTCTGAGTAGAAAAGAACTCTTTTGGGGGTGGATGAGGCTCGGCTGAGCAGAAAAGAACTCTTTTGGAGATTGTGAACCTGTTGGAGATGGAATTAGAGAACTGAAAATAAACTACGCTAAAGGTTACAGGATCTATTTCAAAGAAATTGATGGAAAAATTATCATTCTACTTGTTGGAGGAGATAAGTCAACCCAAAAAAAAGACATTGAAAAAGCAAAAGATATTTGGAAAAAAATAAAAAAATAGAAAAATGGAAACATCAAAATTTGATATTGCAGATTATTTGGATAGCAACGAAATGATTGCCGAATACCTAAATGCGGTTTTGGAAGAAGGCAATGATGCTGAAATTGTTGTCGCAATAGGACATATTGCAAAAGCAATTGGAATGACCAAAATAGCAGAAGAAACGGGAATGAGCAGGCCAAGTTTGTACAAAGCATTGTCGGAAGGAGCCAAACCGCAATTTTCAACAATAATGAAAGTATTGAAAGCTGTTGGCGGACAAATTCACATAAATCCATTAACCACATAAAAAAAAAACGAACGTTTTCCTATTACAGGGCATTCGCTTTTAAAAAAGAAAAGAAGTTAGCCACGACCCGAGTCCCAATAATTGTCGGGACGAATAGGCGAAGCAATTACACCAATTGTCACTAATTTTTATCAAATTTGAAAATGAATTGCACGAATTCTATCTGATTTTTAGAATTCGTGTAATTGAAAACTTGTCTAATTCGTGTTTATTCGTGGCGGAAACTTTTAAAGGCGAATGCCTTGTTCCTATTATGATATGCCAACCATTTAAAGTATTTTTGCATAAGTAAAATATAAAGATTGCAATCTATATGAAAAACATTGATAAAAACAGTTTAGAAAATGCTTATCGCTTGTTTGAATCGGATGATATTAATAAAATAGAAGTTGGTACAACCAAAGGTTTACAGCAAATTCACAATTACTTATTTGGTGGATTATATGATTTTGCGGGAGAGATACGCAAAATGAATATTTCAAAGGGAGGTTTTAGATTTGCAAACGCATTGTATTTAGATGAAATTTTGGTTAAAATAGAACAAATGACCGAGAATAATTTTGAAGAAATTATTGCAAAATATGTAGAAATGAATATTGCTCATCCTTTTCTTGAGGGTAATGGAAGGTCTATGCGAATTTGGTTGGACATGATTCTAAAAAATAGACTTTGTAAAGTTGTTAATTGGCAATTCGTGGACAAAACACTTTATTTACAATCAATGGAAAGAAGCCCAATTAACGACTTGGAGCTAAGAACTTTATTGAAAGAGAATTTAACAAGCGATATTAATAATAGGGAAATTATTTTCAAAGGAATTGAACAATCCTATTATTATGAAGGCTACCAAAAAGATGATGAATAATAATTCAATTTCAGTATAAAATAAATACTGCCTTAGTCCTAAAAAAAAAGGAGAACAAACATAAAAACCCTTTCAGAATTTGCTCTGAAAGGGTTTTTGGCATTTATTTTTTGGTCAGGGATTTATTTATTCCTGCATTTTGAAATAGTAATCCGCTGAATGTTTTCCGCTTCCATAAATGATGAAAGAAATACAGATGGCAAGTGTAAGCAATGATAATAACAGGTTTTGGGAGTGCATTTCTCCCATAAAATTGATGACGATGGCTCCAATCAATATGGGTAATTGTACAATAATGGCCCATCTGGTGAGCAAGCCAAAAAAAATCAAGATGCCACCCAAAATGTGTGCTGAAGCCACATAATGCAGTAGAATCATTCCTCCTCCAAGTTTGTCAATCGGGGACAATAAATCTTGTAAATATTGGAGATTTGTAATAAAAGTGACTCCTTTTGAAAACAAGAAAACTCCAAGTGCCATTCGAAGCAAATCAACCGGAAAATAAGTGTGCGCATTGGCCCATTTATTCAAATTTTTTACGTTGCCCATAATAGATTAGTTTTAAATGTTGAATACTAAGTTACTAATATTTAGCGTAATAAATACTAAAAAGAGGCGAAATTTGTAAAAGTTGGATGCTAGACCTGTATTACTCCCAAATTGAATTTCTTTTCAATTGGCGAATGGTTTGCCGCTTCTATTCCCATAGAAATCCAATTTCTGGTTTCCAATGGATCGATAATGGCGTCTGTCCAAAGTCGGGAAGCCGAATAATAAGGTGAGGTTTGCTCGTCGTATCTTGCCTTTATTTTGTCGAATAACTCTTTTTCCTTTTCTTCGTCCACGATTTCTCCTTTGGCTTTAAGCGAAGAAGCTTCTATTTGTGCCAATACTTTGGCGGCTTGCGTTCCTCCCATAACGGCGAGTTCTGCACTTGGCCATGCCACGATTAATCTTGGGTCATATGCCTTTCCACACATGGCATAATTTCCTGCTCCATACGAATTCCCAACGATTATGGTGAATTTTGGCACCACCGAATTGGAAACGGCATTCACCATTTTGGCTCCATCTTTGATGATTCCGCCTTGTTCCGATTTGGAACCCACCATAAACCCGGTAACGTCCTGCAGGAAAACCAAGGGGATTTTTTTCTGGTTGCAATTGGCAATAAAACGGGTGGCTTTGTCGGCAGAATCGGAATAAATGACACCGCCAAATTGCATTTCGCCTACCTTGGTTTTAACTACTTTTCGTTGATTGGCAACAATTCCCACTGCCCAACCGTCAATTCTGGCGTAGCCCGTGATAATGGTTTGTCCGTAACCGTCTTTGTAGGCTTCAAATTCGGAATTATCCACCAAGCGACTGATGATTTCCATCATGTCGTATTGCTCGTTGCGGGCTTTTGGCAAAATGCCGTAGATTTCATTTTCGTCCAATGCTGGTTTTTCTGCCTTGATTCGGCTGTAACCGGCCTTGTCATAGTCGCCAATTTTGTCGACGATATTTTTTATTTTGTCCAAAGCGTCTTTATCGTCCTTGGCTTTATAATCCGTAACTCCCGAAATTTCGCAATGTGTTGTTGCTCCGCCAAGGGTTTCGTTGTCAATGTTTTCGCCAATGGCCGCTTTGACCAAATAACTTCCTGCCAAAAATATGCTTCCTGTTTTGTCTACAATCAAGGCTTCGTCACTCATAATTGGGAGATAAGCTCCTCCGGCCACACAGCTTCCCATAACGGCCGAAATTTGGGTAATTCCCATGCTGCTCATTATAGCGTTATTCCTGAAGATGCGTCCAAAGTGTTCCTTGTCCGGAAAAATTTCGTCTTGCAAAGGCAAATAAACCCCGGCCGAATCTACCAAATAAATGATGGGTAATCTGTTTTCCATCGCAATTTCTTGCGCTCTCAGGTTTTTCTTTGCCGTAATCGGAAACCAGGCTCCTGCTTTCACTGTGGCGTCATTGGCCACGACAATGCATTGTTTTCCCTTGATGTAACCTATTTTTACGACAACACCACCCGATGGACATCCACCGTGTTCCTTGTACATTCCTTCGCCAACGAAAGCTCCAATTTCAATGCTTTTTCCTTTGTCCAGCAAATAATCGATGCGTTCCCGCGCCGTCATTTTGCCTTCGGAATGTAGTTTTTGA
This sequence comes from Flavobacterium limnophilum, assembly GCF_027111315.2. Taxonomy (GTDB): domain Bacteria; phylum Bacteroidota; class Bacteroidia; order Flavobacteriales; family Flavobacteriaceae; genus Flavobacterium; species Flavobacterium limnophilum. Next base: position 609,312 of record NZ_CP114289.2, read on the forward strand.
ATGCGTTTTTCACCTCCGCCCAGTTTTACTTTGGCAAATCGATGACGCAGGTCGGAAAGAAGGAGTTTGTTGTGGTCTTCGTTTTTATTGAAGTTCAAGTCCATAATGAAATTGTGTTGGTCTAAAAAATTGCGGCTGCTAAATTACGAAAATTCGTAGAACAAATTTTAGAATAATCAATAGAAACAGATTGAAGTCTTTTTTTAAGGATTATTTAAAATGGAAACACAGATTTCACAGATTTTCACCAATTAATCTGTGAAAATTTGTGAAATCTGTGTTAAGTCAATTTTGTGTGTTTTTTGTTTTCTAAACTGATTTATTTCTTCGATTCGTTGACCAATCGTTTTAAAATTGCCCATTGTCTTAAAGTATCACGAGCGTCGGTGGCAGGATAGCCCAACATTGTTTTTCCGGCTGGAACATCGCAAGTAACGCCGGAACCAGCACCAACAATTGCGCCGTCTCCAATGGTTGCATGGTCTTTTATCGAGGCGCTTCCGCCAATGATTACGCCGTTTCCTAAAGTTACCGAACCCGCCAAACCAGAATTTCCGGCCATTATGCAAAATTTACCCAATATGCTGTTGTGTCCAATTTGAACTAGATTGTCAATTTTGCAACCGTCTCCCAAAACTGTCGAACTGAATTTGCCTCTGTCCACACAAGAATTGGCGCCAATTTCAACTCCATTTCCCAAAATTACGTTTCCAATTTGCGGAATTTTGACCAATCCTCTTTCAGGACAAGGACGAAATCCAAAACCGTCGGCTCCAATGGTGGCATTGGGATGAATAATACAATCACTGCCCAAGTGGCAACGTTCACGAATCACTGCGCCTGGCCAGATTATGGAGTTTTTCCCGATGGTGCATTCGTCAAGAATGGTAACATTGGGATAAATCGTCACGTTTTCGCCTAGTTTTACTTTTGGGCCAATGTAGCTTCCGGCACCAATTCGGCTTCCGGCACCAATGATGGCCGTTTTGTCGATAATGGCTTTTGGATGAACATCAATATTAAATAAAGGAGTGGGCGGTGCGAAAAGTTCCAATACTTGCGACATGGCCAAATCGGCATTTTTTACTTTGATGAAAACCCTGTTTTCTCCCGGTTCAATCGAAATGTCTTCGTTGACAACGGCAGCACAAGCTTTGGATGTTTTCCAAAACTTCTCGTATTTTTTGTTTCCAATGAAAGAAATCTCGGAAGCACTGGCCAATTCCAATTGTTCTGGAGCGGTCATTTTTATGGAAGTGGCGCCAACAATAGTGCCTTTTAAAACTTCGTTTATTTCTTGAATGGAATAGGATTTCATTAGATGATAATTAAATGGGATTCGGGATATAATTTCCAAATAAAGTAAATTTGAGTTGGAATTCCTAATGTATTAATTTAGAGGTAAGAATATATCCGTGAATTATGCAAATAATAAACATAAAAGTATAATTCAACGTATTTTCTGATGGATATATTTGCCTCTGGATATCAGATCATTATATTATGAAATTAGTTGTAAAATTTACTTTCTCCTTGTTGTTTTTTTCTTTTTTTGGCAATGCCCAGATTCAGGCTTTGTTCAACAATAAAACCCAGCTCAGGAATTTGACCGAACGTTGGGAACTGGATACCACTGCCACAAGAGGCACCTTTTTGATCACACCCTATAAACCTATTTACATCTTGCTTGGCAAATATTCGAGTAACCCTAACGAGCAACCCCGTTCGGAGAATGAAAGTCCCGAATACATAATTCCTGAAGGGATTAATTATGATAATGTGGAACTTAAATTTCAATTGAGTTTCAAGACCAAAGTATTGCAAGGTTTCCTGTGGGGACAGGCCGATTTATGGGTTGCCTATACCCAAAAATCATTTTGGCAAATTTACAATACGCATCTTTCACGTCCGTTTAGGGAAATTAATTACGAACCGGAAGTTATCCTGAATTTTCCGGTAAAATTTAAATTTTTTGGTTTCAAAACTCGAATGGTCGGGATAGCCTTCAATCATTTGTCCAACGGAAAGAGCGAACCCTTTTCCAGAAGTTTGAACCGGATTATTCTTCATGCTGGATTAGAACGTAAAAACTGGACCGTCTATGTTAGAAGCTGGTATGGAATGTCTGATTATGGTTCTGATAATCCCGATATTTCTGACTATATGGGACGTGCCGATTTGAATGTCATTTATGCCAAAAACGGGAATGTTTTTTCTTTTATTGGAGGATATAATTTGAATCTTAATTCCAATCCAAGAGGTTCGTCGGAATTCTCCTGGTCGTATCCCATTAAAAACAACTTAAAAGGATTTTTGCAGGTTTCCCACGGTTATGGCGAATCGCTTATTGATTACAATCACCTTCAAACCACCTTTGGTATTGGGATTTCCTTGATTGAATGGTTGTAGGTGTAAAATAATTAAACCCGACAGGTTTTTGATACAATCGCAAAGCATGTTCGACAACAATCGTGGTTTCAAAATGACTTCGAAGAGTTTTTTTAGGCATTGGAGTATGATTTCTAAAAAAGGTATTTTTCATCGAATGTCGTTAAAACAAAGGAGATCAAGGAGTATACTAATACTGGAGTTTACACAAAAATTAAAAACATTAAACAAATTAAATGTTTTTTAATGAATTGTAGCTTTTTATTTATACATTTGGAAGTATATCTTGAAACCAACCACCATGAAAAGAACTGCAATTATCATCATTTTAGTATTACTGAATTCAATGGGATTTGCCCAGCGGGTCATAGAAAATCCAGAATTTGAAGTTTCCAACAGCGGAATAACGCATATCTCAAAAATTGAACTAAACAAAGACGCAACAAGAATACACATCCATAATAAATTTATACCAAAATGGTGGGTTACATTTGAAAAAGATATTTTTATTCAATTGGATAACAATGTAAAATTGAATGTTCTGGATATAGAAGGAGCGAAGTTTGATGAAAAGATAACGATGCCGGAATCTGGAGAAAAAACAATCGTACTGGTATTCCCTCCCATAAATGATAATGTAAAAAAGATTGACTACAATAACGAAGTCTTTGGAATAGCATTGGTAGAAGGAACTAAAAAGGCTGATAAATCTCCCGAAATCCCCGACCATGTTTCAAAATGGATTGATGATGAACTCAAAAAGGCAACTGCCAAACCATTGGCAAATTTCAGTTCTGACCAATTCTTTAATGAATCAACTGGTAGATTGATTGGATATATAAAAGGTTATGATATTCGATTGGGTTTCAAAACAGGAATTATGTACACCCGCAATGACATTACAAATGAAGATTATCCCGTAGTTATTGAAATACATCCTGACGGCCGTTTCGAAGCTGATATTCCGTTAATAAGCCCTTCTTATTCTTATATGGTTATTAAAAGGCAACAAGTGAAATTTTATTTAGAACCCAAACAAACCTTAGTCATGATTTTAGATTGGGATGAATTTTTGTATGCCGATAGAATGCGAAATTCACAACATAATTTCAAGAACATAACCTTTGAAGGGTCTTTGGCAAAAATAAATGAAGACTTGATTGGCTTTAATCCAAAAGCATTTGATTACAAATCATTTAGTAAAAAAATGAAAACCATATCTCCTCAAGCTTTTAAAGAAGAGGAAGCCATCGATCATAAAAAAAACTTGGAAAATTTAGAAACCTATCTAAACAAAAAATCAATATCCGATAAGGCAAAGATTTTAATAAAAAACAAGATTGATTTAGAACATGCCAATCATTTGTTCGATTTTGTCAGCAACAGGGATTATTACGCCAAAGAAGATCTTGCAAATTCAATTTTAAAAATACCCGTAGAAAACGAGTATTTTGATTTTTTGCAAAAAATGGATTTAAATGACCAAAGTTTTTTAGCTTTAGATGATTTTAAGATTTTTGTCAATCGATTGGAGTTTTCAAAGCCTATTTTGGTTTATCCAAAACCTAATGTAACAAATACATTTACACCCGAAAAAACTTTTGAGCAGTATTTAGAAGTCGAAAAAATTGAAATTACTGATAATGATAAAGTATTACTAGAAAGCGCAAAAACCAAGAAATTTGAATCAATGGCAGCTTATGAAGAGTTTCAAAAACAATTTAGCGAGACCTACAAAAATGCATCAAAAGCCTATTCCAAAAAATATGTTGATCCCTTTATTAGTGTGCCAAAACCTGAAAAAGTGACTATGGAAAAGTGGCAATTAAGAGATTCCATTGTTAAAAATGTATTTCACTTGGAAAAAAACCTTGTTTACGAAGTAATAAAAATCAGATCACTCGATTATGATATAAAAAGAAGTGATTCCGAAAATGCACATGCTTATTGGAACGAATTACAAAAAGACATTACACATCCATTCTTAAAAAAAGAAGGCGAAAGAATTGTAAGCAAACAGTATCCAATTAACTCTTTTCAAAACAATCCTTTGACTGACAACTTAAATCGTAAGGTAAATATTAATGCCACGGCACAACAGAACAAATTGCCGGAAGGTAAAGCAACCGAAATTTTTAAAAATATCATAAAAAAACATAAAGGAAAAATATTATTTATTGATTTTTGGGCAACCACTTGTGGCCCTTGTGTGGCTGGTATAAAACGAATGAAAGAAAAGAGAAAGGAATATAAAGACAATAAAGATTTTGAGTTTGTATTCATTACTGACGAAAGCTTGTCTCCACTTGAACCTTACAACAAATTTGTTGGGGAGCAGGAATTGGAAAATATTTACCGATTAGCTTCAGATGATTATAATTATTTACGCCAACTTTTTAAATTTAATGGCATACCACATTATGTAGTTATTGACAAAAAAGGAGAAGTCATAAATGATGATTTTCCCATGCATAATTTTAATAGTTTGTTGAACGGAATTCTTGAAAAATACAATTAGTAAATAAAGAAGATAGTGTCATTTATAAAAGCAAAACCCGACAAGTTTTTGAAACTTGTCGGGTTTAATTATTTTGAATATTGCTACTGAACACTAAAAACTGAACACTGATTACTATTCCTCTTCGCGTTGTCCCATCATCATCAGGAATGCTTTCAGGAACTCGTCGATGTCGCCATTCATCACGCCGTCGACATTGCTGGTTTCGTAACCGGTGCGAACGTCCTTGACCAATTTATAAGGTTGCATCACGTAGTTTCGGATTTGCGAACCCCATTCAATTTTCATCTTTCCGGCTTCAATGTCAGAGCGTTGTTCTTGCTGCTTTTTTAATTCAATTTCATACAATTGCGATTTCAACATTTGCATTGCCCGGTTTCTATTGTCGTGTTGCGAACGGGTTTCCGAACATTGAATCTGGATTCCCGAAGGTTTGTGGGTCAACTGAACTTTTGTTTCTACTTTATTCACGTTCTGACCACCGGCACCACTCGAACGAGAGGTGATAATCTCAATGTCGGCAGGGTTGATTTCAATTTCGATAGTGTCATCCACTAAAGGGTACACGTAAACAGAAACAAATGAAGTATGTCGCTTGGCATTACTGTCAAAAGGAGAAATACGCACCAATCGATGCACGCCATTTTCACCTTTTAGATAACCAAAAGCATAATCACCCTCAATTTCTAAAGTTACCGTTTTTATACCTGCTGCATCTCCTTCTTGATAATTTAGTTCACGTATTTTGTATCCCGATTTCTCGGCCCACATCATGTACATTCGCATCAGCATCGAAGCCCAGTCGCAACTTTCCGTTCCGCCGGCACCAGCAGTAATTTGTAACACCGCACTCAAACTGTCGCCTTCATCCGAAAGCATGTTCTTGAATTCGATGGCTTCAATGTGATGTTGAGTAGTTTTGTATTGCTCGTCCAATTCTTCTGCAGAAAGTTCCCCTTCCTTGTAGAATTCGTAGGCCAATTGCAACTCGTCGGTCATTTCGACCGCCTTGTTGTAGTCTTCAATCCATTTTTTCTTGGAACGAAGGTTTTTCACGTATATTTCGGCTTCTTTTGGATTGTTCCAAAAATCAGGAGCCAAGGTTTTCTCTTCTTCGTTGGTAATTTCGATTAATTTGGCATCAACGTCAAAGATACCTCCTCAACGCACCAAGGCGCTCCACAATACCTTTTATTTGTTCGGTAGTTGTCATAAATTATAATTATTTTTGTGGCACAAAAATAGAAAAATTTTACGAGGGGACAAGTCTTGGCTTGTGGATACCCAAAATATAAAAACACAATGCGAATAAATTTAGTCAGCGACACCGTTACCAAACCTTCACAGGAGATGTTGCGTTTCATGTTTCAAGCCGAAGTGGGTGATGACGTGTACAAACAAGACCCAACGGTTATTGAATTGGAAACTAAAGTTGCCCAGATGTTTGGAATGGAAGCGGGACTTTTCTTTCCTTCGGGAACGATGGCCAATCAAACAGCCATAAAAGTCCATACCCAGCCTGGCGAACAATTGATTGCCGACAAATGGTCACACGTCTATAACTATGAGGGCGGTGGAGTTTCCTTCAATAGCGGGGTTTCGTGCTGTTTGTTGGATGGAAATCGCGGAATGATCACTGCCGAACAAGTGGCTGCTTCCATCAACGATCCCGAGTTTTACCACAGTCCACTCACGAGTTTGGTTTGCGTGGAAAACACGACAAACAAAGGCGGTGGTGCTTGTTATGATTTTGAAGAATTCAGGAAAATCAGGCAGGTTTGTGATGCCAATAATTTGAAATTTCACTTGGATGGTGCCCGAATCTGGAACGCCTTGATAGTCAAGAACGACAATCCCAAGGAATACGGAAAAGTATTTGACACCATTTCGGTTTGCTTGTCCAAAGGTTTGGGGGCGCCAATAGGTTCACTTTTGTTGTCCGACAAGGAGACCATTCACAAAGCCTTGCGAATTCGAAAAATATTGGGCGGCGGAATGCGGCAAGTAGGTTATTTGGCGGCAGCCGGGATGTATGCCATAAGCAACAACATCGGAAAATTAGCAGAAGACCACAGACGTGCCAAGGAAATAGGAGCCGTTTTGGAAAAATTGAACTGGGTGGGCAAAGTAGAACCCATAGAAACCAATATCTTGATTTTCTCGCTTCATCCGCAAGTTAGCGAAACGGCTGTTATCGAAAAATTAAATGAAAAAGGAATTGCCATCAGTTCGATGGGACACGGGAAATTGCGCATTGTCACGCATCTGGATTATCGCGAAGTGATGCACACTTATGTGTTGGAGACTTTGGTGAAGATGGTTTAGTTCCAAGCTTCAAGTTTTGATCATTCTGTGAACTTGAAACCTGAAACTTGAAACTTTTTTATTTGAACATTTCATCCATTCCTGGAATCATGGGCATGTCTACTTTGGCGACAGCGTCCAATTCGGCTTGGTTTACTTTTGCGGCTTTTTCGATGGCCTTGTTTAGGGTCACGATTAGATAGTCTTCCAATTGTTCTTTGTCTTCCAATAAAGAATCGTTAATCGAGATGGATTTTAATTTTCCGTTAGCCGTGAAAGTTACCTTCAATGCGCCGTCAGTGCTTTGTTCGTCGATTAAAACCGAATCCATTCTTAGTTTGGTTTCTTCCATTTTTCGTTGGGTTTCCTTCAATTTACCCATCATTCCCATTAAATCCATTGTTGTAATTTTTAAATTGTTGTCTTGCAAAATTACTCTTTTGCGTGGTGATATTCAATTTAATTTTTTAACTAAAAATAGATTCATTCTAAGGTCAGTTTGTGCTATTTTTGTAAACTATAATAGAAATTTGAAAGTTCGCAATATGCCCAAAATAATACAACCACCAGTTGCCAAGATAATTCCAAAAAAAATGGAGAAATTCGGCGATGAGCGAATTGACAATTACTTTTGGTTGAACGACCGCGAAAATCCGGAAGTTATTGATTACCTGAATAAAGAGAATGACTATTACAAAAAAATGACTGCCCATACCAAGGCATTCCAAAAGGAATTGTTTGAGGAGATGAAGGGCAGGATCAAGGAAGACGACGAGTCGGTTCCGTATTTGTACAATGGCTATTACTATATCACCCGATTCGAAACCGGGAAAAATTATCCCATTTATTCCAGAAAAAAGGAAAGCCTTTCGGCCAAAGAAGAGATTATGTTCGATTGCAACAAAATGGCCAAAGGACATTCTTATTTCCAATTGGGCGGTTTGAGCGTCAGTCCAGACAACAAGTTGGCCGTTTTCAGTATTGACATTGTTGGCAGAAGAATCTACGACATTCAGGTCAAAAACTTGGAAACAGGCGAAATTCTTGCCGACAAAATCGAAAAAGTATCGGGAAATGCCGTTTGGGCCAATGACAACCAGACTATTTTTTATTCGAGCCAAGACGAAGTGACCTTGCGTTCCGACAAGATTTTCAAACATAAATTGGGCACAAAACAAGCCGACGATGTTTTGGTTTATTTCGAAAAAGACGAAACCTATAATGTCGAGGTGGCCAAATCCAAGTCCAGAAAGTATCTGGCGATAGAATCAGGCAGCACCTTGACCACCGAATACCGAATATTGGAAGCCGACAATCCCGACGGGAAATTCAGGATTTTCCAGAAAAGAACGCGTGGTTTGGAATATAGCATCAATCATTATGGAGACAGTTTCTACATTATGACCAATGCGGACAAAGCCACGAATTTCAAGTTGATGAAAACTCCGGAAACGGCCACTTCCAAAGAAAACTGGACGGAAGTTGTTCCGCATCGCGAGGATGTTTTGTTGGAAGACATCGAAATTTTCAAGGAATTTTTGGTTGTTGAAGAGCGCACCAATGGTTTGAACAAAATAAGGATTATGCCGTGGAGTGGGGAAGGAGAATATTACTTGCCTTTCGAGAGCGAAACTTATACGGCTTACACTTCCACGAACGTGGATTTCGATACGGATGTTTTGCGTTATTCCTACCAATCGATGACTACGCCTTCCTCGGTGATTGATTTCAACATGAAAACCAAAACCAAGGAAATCAAGAAAGAGCAACAAGTTCTGGGCGGGAAATTCGACAAAAATAATTACACCGAAGAACGAATTTGGGCCACTGCCAAAGACGGAACCCAAGTGCCCATTTCGATGGTTTATAGAAAAGGATTGGAGAAAAACGGCAAGAATCCGTTGTTGTTGTATGCTTACGGTTCCTACGGTCATTCGATGGATGCCACATTTTCTTCGACTCGATTGACATTGCTCGACCGGGGATTTGTTTTTGCCATAGCGCACATTCGAGGCGGTGAAGATTTGGGAAGACAATGGTATGAAGACGGTAAATTATTGAAAAAGAAAAACACGTTTACCGATTTTATTGATTGTTCCAAATTTGTAATCGAGCAAAAATATACTTCTCCCGAACATTTATATGCCGAAGGCGGTTCGGCTGGAGGATTATTGATGGGAGCCATAGTGAATTTGGCACCGGAATTATACCATGGAGTCATTGCCCAAGTGCCTTTTGTGGACGTGATTTCGACAATGTTGGACGAAAGTATTCCGCTTACAACAGGAGAATATGACGAATGGGGAAATCCAAATGTTAAAAAATATTACCATTATATGCGATCCTATTCGCCTTATGATAATGTAATAAAGCAAAACTATCCCAACATGTATGTTTCGACAGGCTTGCATGATTCGCAGGTACAATACTGGGAACCAGCCAAGTGGGTGGCTAAATTAAGGGGTTTAAAAACGGATAACTCTATTTTGTTTCTCGATACAAACATGGATGCAGGTCACGGAGGTGCTTCGGGAAGATTTGAAGCCATCAAGGAATTGGCCAAAGAGTATAGTTTTTTATTAGATTTAGAAAGAATTGAAAAGTAATTAGAATTTTTTTTGTTAAATTTGCAAGGATTTTGGTTAAATTTAAAAGTGTCCTTGATTAACTATTTTTTTTATGAAAGAAGAAATTAACGCTTATAATAATATTTTAGAATTAATAGGGAATACTCCCCTTATTAAACTAAATAAAGTTACCGAAGAATTAGAAGGAAATTTCTATGCTAAAGTAGAGGCTTTTAATCCCGGACATTCCACCAAAGACAGGATTGCTTTATTTATACTTGAAGAAGCCGAGAAGAGAGGAATTCTTTCTCCGGGTGATACCATTATAGAAACTACATCCGGAAATACTGGGTTTAGTTTGGCAATGGTAAGTATTATCAAGGGCTACAATTGTATTTTGGCAGTTACTTCAAAATCTTCCAAGGATAAAATTGACATGCTTCGCAGTTTAGGTGCCAAAGTATATGTTTGTCCGGCACACGTTTCCGCTGATGATGAAAGGTCTTATTACAGTGTTGCCAAGCGTTTGCACGAAGAAACCAAAGGTTCTGTTTATATCAACCAGTACTTTAATCAACTCAATGTTGATGCCCATTACAAATCTACCGGACCGGAAATTTGGGAACAAACAAACGGTAAAATAACACACCTTATCGCTTGTAGCGGAACAGGTGGAACCATTTCAGGAACTGCAAAATACTTGAAAGAGCAAAATCCAAACATCCGAATCTTGGGAGTGGATGCTTTTGGTTCCGTATTGAAAAAATACCACGAAACTAAAGAATTTGACAATAAAGAAATTTACCCATACCGAATTGAAGGTTTAGGGAAAAACTTGATTCCATCGGCCACTGATTTTGACGTTATCGATCAATTCATGAAGGTTACCGACGAAGAAAGTGCCCACGCCACCAGAGAATTAGCCAAAAGAGAAGGTCTTTTTGTTGGATATACTTCAGGAGCGGTGCTTCAAGCGATCAGACAATATTCCGAAGAAGGCGAATTTGACAAAAACAGTAATGTAATTGCCATTTTTCCTGATCACGGTTCCCGTTACATGAGCAAAGTGTTTAGTGATGACTGGATGAACGATCAAGGTTTCTTTGACAGCATCAACGAAGAAGAAGCACAAAAAATCGAGTTTATAAAATAAATTGAGAATTTAAGTATCAATAATAAGTATAAAAAAATCCCTTTTGATAGTCAAAAGGGATTTTTTTTGTTTAAAGTTTTTTATTTAATTCAACAATTCGGGATTAGTGAGAATTAATTCTATTTTTTTGATAATGATTGTAATTTGACTCATTTGCGCTTCGATGTTTCTGAAAAAGAGGCTAATATCTCTATTTACCCAACTGTCAGATATCACCCTGGCACCAAGGCTAATTCTTAAAACTGCACTTTCAATGTCATTGCCGTATTTTACATCAACAGCTTGTCCTATATGACATTTTTGGGCAGCCAACCTAATAATTTCTAAAGGAGAATCTTCAAATTGATCGGATAAATCAGAATTTAATAAGGTGTAGATTTTTTTAACTTTATCAACCGATAAAACTTCATTGTTTTTAAGAATAAAGAAAGGGAAAATGGTACGGATGTTTCTTATTCCAAATTCTTTACTAGTATAACTATTGGTTTTGGTTTCATCACCATAAATTGGTTCTAAAAAAGAGGCTTCTTTTATAGAGTCTTCAACAAAATTGCAAAACATTTCTATGCCCATATTTCGGTATAGAATGGGGGTTTTATAGTAGCGATCCATTTCAACTATCGCAGCATTCCAACGCATATAAGAACCGTAATTATATCCATCGGATAAATCATTTGAACAAAACCAGGAAATGGGCCAATCGGAATGATTGTAGTATTGGGTTAAGCCTGCTGGCAAAGAGTTTTTTACAGAATGAATTACTTTACTGACTCTTTTAGGAAGTAATAATGCTCCTGAATACGGAGGACCTGTAAAGTATTTGCTGCCTGTTATGGTAACAATATAGCCTTTGTTTAAATAATTTTGAATGTCTTTTGGATCTAATCTGAGTTGGGATGCATCCACAACTATTTGTATTGATAAGTTAGCGAGCGTATTCAGTCTTTTAATTAATTCGTCACTGGGTGATTGGTATCCTAATTTGGATTGATCCATAGTGTGCAAAACAATATGCCTGCCTTGTTCATTGGTTTTGTGAATGGCATCATAAACTTCTTCGTCTAATTGTTTTGAGGATTTTAACGCGCCGTTTTCATCTCTGAAAGGGATTTTGATCAGGTCGACATCCCTGAATCCTTCAATTTTGTCTCCTTTTTTAACAGGGAAATTTAGAGCTGTCGTGTTTTCAAAATGGCATCCTTTTAATGCCGAAGGTACGCCACTGCCTGTTTCATCCGATGCCACCAAAACATGTGTAATTTCTTTATTGGAGAAAATCTGGGTAATCGCTGCTATTTGCAGAGAAGAATCGGTGCCTGATGGCGAAAAAATTATTTCCGATTCTTCATTGAGTCTAAATATTTTTTTAAGGTTATTTTTTAATAATTCAGAGAAATCAATAGTGGCGTTTTTGAATCCATTTTTCAAGCTGTTTCTTATTAATATGCTTCTAATTTTATCGGTTTTGTCGAAAGCAAAATTGGAAACGCTGGTTGCAGTCGATGAGGAAAATGTAAACGCATCGGGTCTTGGAAATGGTCGGCAACCGTATTTGTTAAGCAAATCAATTTCGTCAATATTTAATCTAAGATCACCACCGTCCATTAATAAATATTCGGTTGGTTTAGCCAGATTTTTAACAATGGTTTTCCAAGTTTTTTTAAATATTTTATTGGTGTTGTTTACTCCGTGTAAAGCTGTTAGTTCTGTATGGTTTAATAAAGTTTCAACACTAAAATCTGTATCGTTTTTAATTAAATTCAGTAAAAAAAAATCGAGGTTTTCTAATTTCTCTTTGTCATCTTTTGGTAATAATTTATAGAATATCTTTGTTACTTCAAGTGCTGCCAAATCACATAAAGCAGTATCGTATTTTTCGCTATTCAAGGCTTTATACCAAAGTTGCCATTCAATACCATATCTTAAATAAACTAATGCCAATGCGGGTTTGTTCAAAAAAGAAGTGCCAATTATAATAGATTTGTTGGGTACAATTTTAAAAATATAAGGTTCACTTGTAGAAGTGATGATATTTATATTGTTTATTTTTGGTACTGTATTGAATCTTTTTAAAACGCGAACTAAATAATTCACATTTTCTTTTTCAAACAAACTCGTTCTTTTATATTGATTTTCAATAAGTATGTTATTTGTCATAGGTGTTTTAATAATTTATTGGTTTAAATTAATTAGTTCTTCTTTGCCAAAAGAGGAACAATCAGCACATTTTGAGTGATTTCCGATACCAGCAATTAGTTTGAAACATCTTTTGCATTTGTACCAATCTTTGTCAAATTCGAAATTACCACCATCTATAGTTATAGATTTACCTTCTACAAAGGCCTGTCCAATTTTTTTTAAAGCACTATTGTAAATCCTTGTTAGTGTGGGTCTCGAAACTTCCATCCGATCAGCAGCTATGTCTTGTGGGAGATCTTCATAAATAACTAATTTAACGGTTTCATATTCTTCATATTGCATAATGATAGGTGTGGTGTCACAAAATGCAATTCCAAATGGTTTAAAACCTTGCATTTTGGGTGGATTGTCAATTTTTCGTTTCTTTTTTGGGCGGGACATCTATCAATTTTCGAGCAAAGATAATGAACTTGCGTTCATAACAAAAGGATTAATATGTTATTTTAAAAAAATATCTGCTAGACTTGTTAGCTAAAGTTTTGCCGTTTTTCTTTTATCGTACTTTATTAGGAAGAGATTTATGAATTCGATTTCATAAAATAATTTGACGTTATCAGATATAAAAAAAGCCCCTTTTAGATTAAAAGGGACTTTTTAATAATTCAATCTTAATTGTGATTACTCTTCCATGGTGTGATACACGTTCATCACGTCATCATCTTCCTCGATTTTCTCTATTAGTTTTTCCACGTCGGCCATTTCGGCTTCTGTCAGTTTTTTTGTGATTTGCGGGATTCTTTCGAAGCCTGAAGAAAGGATTTCAATTTTTCTGCTTTCCAATTCTTTTTGGATGGTTCCAAAGCTGCCAAAAGGAGCATAAATCAGGATGCCATCTTCGTCTTCAAAAACTTCTTCGGCACCAAAATCGATTAATTCCAATTCCAATTCTTCTGGGTCTATTCCACCGGCGGGAATACGGAAGTTACAGGTATGGTCAAACATGAATTCTACCGAACCTTGGGTTCCAAATGTTCCGTTGCATTTGTTGAAATAGCTTCGGATATTGGCTACCGTCCTGTTGTTGTTGTCCGTGGCGGTTTCCACCAAAATTGCGATTCCGTGTGGTGCATAGCCTTCAAACAAAACCTCTTTATAGTTGGCGGTGTCTTTGTCGGTTGCTTTCTTGATGGCGCGTTCCACGTTTTCTTTAGGCATGTTTACTGCCTTGGAGTTTTGGATAACGGCTCTTAATCTGGAGTTGGCTTCAGGATTTGGTCCGCCTTCTTTCACGGCCATTACTATGTCTTTTCCAATTCTGGTAAATGCTTTGGCCATTGCCGACCAACGTTTCATTTTTCTACCTTTTCTGAACTCAAACGCTCTTCCCATTTCTAATTATTATTTTGAACTGCAAAAATACAGTTATTAGTTATTTTTACAACTATTTTTTTAATCAATCGGCACGTATTTGGCAATAAAATTATCGCCGGTTACATTCCAATTGTTGATACTGTTGGATCGTTCCACATTGAACTTGTTGATTGTCTTATTGTGGTTTCCCACTTCTGCATTCATTTGGGTAACCAATTTATTAAAATTGTCGATTTCTTCCTTCGATCTGCTGTTGGCCGCTTTGTTGTCCATCGTTTTTTTGCTTTCCTGAAACTTCTGGTTCAACATCAAGAAGGAAACGGCATTTGGACTTAATTCAAGCGCTTCTTTCTTGCTGAATTCCAGTACTTTTTTGGTGGAATTTACCAGAGCCATATCGTTTTTATAAGGCTTGAAAGTTTTTAGTTTTTCCAGACCTTCGTTCGCATATTGTTCCAAGGCATTGCTGTTTTGTTGAATCCCGCTCATATCATTGTTTTCGATGGCTTTCAACAAAACCGATTCGGTGAAATTGACCTTAAAAAATATCAAATACAATTGGGTATGATTTTCGAAAACTTCATTGGAAATTTTCATTTTTTTGCCCAATTCGCTGGTATCTTCCCCAATTTGGATGTTGTATTTATTGGCGAATATTTTTTGGTTGGCATTCAATTTATCGATTTCGGCATTGATTTTTTCATTGACCAAATCTCTTGTCATAATGAAGGCTTCCATATAATCATAAGATTGGTCGGCCACTTCCTGCATGTCGATAATTTTCTCGTATTCCTCATTGATTTGTTTCTCGGAAATAGAAAAATAGGCCAGCAATTGGTTCTTGTATTCCACATCGCCTTTGTAGCCGTCTTTCAAGGCTTCTATTTTTTTGGTGGCATTTTGTATGCTTTTCACCAAGGATTTTCTGGTGGCATCGATTCGTCGGGCGTTTTTGGTGTGGGCAACCGTTGTGGTGTATTTCCAGGTGGAGCGGGAGATTGTTCCGGTTTCTTTGCCGATGTAATTCAGGTAATCAACGGGTGTTTTAAAATCTTGGGCATTGGAAATGATCGCAAAAAAGAGCAATAGAAACGAACTTAGGGCAGTTTTCATAAAGGTTATTTTTTTAAATTATTGAAGTCGTTAAGTATGGCCACGGCTTCTTCTAGATAAGGATTGGTTTTCAGGTCCTTGATTTTGGAAGTGTTGCTTTCCTGCTGAAAAGGGTCGAACTGCAATTTGTCCAAGTCGTAAGAATTGTTCGTTATGATGCAGCTGGTTTCCGTTGCCGTGATTTTTTTGACTTTTTTCCAAAGCGCGTCAATTTCGTGAACATCTTTAAAGACGTCCTTGAAGGCTAGTCGAAGTGGTTTTTTTTGATTGTTGTACAACGCATTGATTTCCTGGTTGGCGAAAATGATTTCGTTGAATCGGGCATTGTTTTTCGATCGGGCATTGCTTTGTGCTATCAATGTTGGATAATAATCTTTTTTAAAGGCATTAAACTTGGCCTTGGTATTGATTTTGTCATATTTCAAGGCGGTTTTGTAACTGTTTTCCCGTTGAACGATGCTGTCATACAATATGGGAAGCGCGATATCCGGAACAACTCCTTTTATTTGGTTGCTGTCGCCGGTGATGCGGTAGAATTTTTCCAGCGTGAGTTTTACAAAATCCTGCTGGTTTCCGTCCAGGGGAACGATGGATTGCATCGAAGCCTTGCCCAAGGAAGTGCTTCCAACAACAATGGCTCGATTGTAGTCCTGCATGGCGGCGGCAAAAAACTCGCTTGCCGATGCCGAGTTGCCATTGATTAGAATAACAATTGGTCCAAAATAAGACACGCCCCGACTGTAATCTTTCAGGATGGTGTGCTTGCCTTTGTTGTTGACCAAAACCGAAACGGGGCCAAAATCGATGAACATACCGGCCAATTTTATGGCTTCTTCCATCGAACCGCCACCGTTATTTTGCAGGTCGATGATCAATCCTTGAATGTTGTCGTTTTGGAATTTTGTAATTTCCTTGGCCACGTCATCGGCACAGCCTTGGGCACTGAATCCGTCAAAATCCGAATAGAAATTGGGGATGTTGATGTAGCCTATTTTGGTTTCTTTCTCGGCAATGAAGCTGTAAACGGTATTTGCAGTGGCCTTCATCACTTGTTTTTTGAGCAGAATCGGCAGGATGTTTCCGTTTTTCTTCTGGATGGTCAACTCGATTTGTTCATTGGCATCCGAAAAAATGAGTTCGCCAATTTTCTCCAAAGGAGCGCAAGAAACCAAATATTCTTCGCCTTTTTTGTTGGAAACCTTTAGAATCACGTCGTCTTTTTCCAGTTTTTTGGACTTGTCAGCCGGGCCACCGGGAACAATTTCCGAAACTACAATTTCTTCTTTTTCATTCAGCGTCACGTTGAGTCCCAACGACAAACCGCTGGTGGACAAACTCGACATGAAACTGGTTTTGGCATCCAATGAAAAGTAGTTGGTGTGTGGGTCGAAATAGGCGCAAAAAATATTCAGGAAATCATTTTGAAGATCGTAACCCAATCCTTTTTGGCTGCCCAGAATACTGTTTAATTTGCACAAATAGGTTTCGAATATTTTGGCTTTTGCCGTTTTTTCGAGTTTTGCAAAATGGGGTGCGAGTGAATCCAGGTTGGAACCCAGTTTCGAAATGTCTTCCAGAATGTCAAAGCGAACCCTCTTTTTCCAGACGCGTTCAAAATCGGTTGCGACCAAATCAAAAGGGAAGTTTTTCTTGGAGAATTTAACCGTGTCCTTGGCATTGTAATCCAAGACTTCATTTTGAATTTTTTCGAGCACTTTTTTCTTTCTTTCCAATGCCAATTGGTACATCGAAACAAAATCGTCCATGAAGGAGCAATCGTTTTTTAAAATATAATTATCCAGCAACAGCCTGTGTTTGCAGAGTTTTTCGTATTCTGTTTTGGTAAATAAATTGCGATTGGCGTCCAAACCGTCCATAAAAGTGTCAAAAACGTAAACCGAAAGGCTGTCGTTTACAGGTTTGGGTTGAAAATGCTCTTGTTGTACCAAAGCATTTATTTTTGAAAGTATTTCACAAGTCTTGGCGCTATTTTGACCCAATAGTGAAAATGTCGTCAAGAACAATATCAGTGAAAATTTCTTCATTTGCTGGTTTTATTTATAGCAATTTAGCTACATACGAAGCTAAAGAAAAATACAACACAGATTCCATAAATTTTCACCAATTCAAAAAATAGTATAAAAAATAATCTGTGTCAATTTGCAGGGGATTCGCATTTAAAATTATCAGACACGAATTGCACAAATTAACACAGATTTTATTGTTTGTTAGCATTGGATTGTCACTTATTTTTACCAGTTTTATGAATTTGGGTAAAACTTTTTTTAAAAGCAAATGCCCTGGTC
Organism: Flavobacterium limnophilum; assembly: GCF_027111315.2. Taxonomy (GTDB): domain Bacteria; phylum Bacteroidota; class Bacteroidia; order Flavobacteriales; family Flavobacteriaceae; genus Flavobacterium; species Flavobacterium limnophilum. The sequence goes on from NZ_CP114289.2 coordinate 627,171, forward strand.
AATTTGTGAAATCTGTGTCAAAATTTTTATTTCTTGTAAAAAGGCAATTTTACCACCTTGGCAGGTACGTCATTTTTTCGGATTCGGATGAAAATGGTGTTGTCTATGGCGCTGTTTTCGGTGGTTACATAACCCATTCCAATTCCGACATTCATCGATGGCGACATGGTTCCCGAAGTCACGATACCTATGACGTTGCCCGAAGCATCCACAATTTCGTAATCGTGTCTTGGCACGGCGCGTTCCTGCATTTCGAAAGCGACCAATTTCTTGGAAACTCCCGCTTCTTTCTGCTTTTTCAAGTTCTCGGAATTGGTAAATTCTTTCGTGAATTTGGTAATCCAGCCCAATCCGGCTTCCAATGGCGAAGTCGTGTCGTTGATGTCGTTTCCGTACAAACAGAATCCCATTTCCAGACGCAAGGTGTCGCGGGCGGCCAAACCAATCGGCTTGATTCCGAATGCGGCACCGGCTTCAAAAACCTTGTTCCAGATTTGTTCCACTTCGTCGTTTTTGCAGTAAATCTCGAAACCTCCCGATCCGGTGTAACCCGTTGCCGAGATAATCACGTTCTCGATTCCCGCAAAATCGCCCACTTCAAAATGGTAATAGGCAATCGCCGACAAATCTACCGAAGTCAAGGCTTGCATCGCTTCCACGGCTTTTGGTCCTTGAATGGCCAATAAAGAATAATCGTCCGAAAGGTTTTTCATTTCCACGCCCAAATCGTTGTGTGATGAAATCCAATTCCAGTCTTTGTCTATGTTCGAAGCGTTTACGACCAACAAGTATTGTTCGTCCTTCATTTTGTACACCAATAAATCGTCCACGATTCCGCCGTCGTTGTTCGGCAAACAGGAATATTGCGCTCTTCCGATGGTCAAGGTCGAGGCATCGTTCGAAGTCACTTTCTGGATCAAGGCCAAGGCATTGGGACCCGTCAACAAGAATTCGCCCATGTGGGACACGTCAAAAACGCCCACGGCATTGCGAACCACCTCGTGTTCGGCATTGACGCCTTCGTATAAAATAGGCATGTTGTATCCGGCAAACGGAAGCATTTTGGCTCCCAAACTCTCGTGTATGTGCGTCAGCGCAGTATTTTTCATCTTGGTTTGTAATAAAATTTGAAGTGGCTAATTTATTGATTTTATTCGGTGTGGCAAAGGGTTTTTGAGGGGCATTTTGGGATGCTGTTTTGTGACGTGCCCATACAGTAGGGATTAGTTTTGGCCGCTCTCGTTTGTGCTGCTAGGTCGGAGACGCTCGCAAGGAAAAGCTGGTTTTTAGGATGGTTTGTTTTTTGCTCAAGACATCGTAATCGGACAAAGTTGCAACGGATATCCTGAAAAGAGCGTTTAGAAAAATTTAAAACTTTTGGCATTTTTTAGGGTACCACAGCCATACAGTATCCATATAGTATTCATACACTTGCGCCATCTCCAGAGTAAGCAAAGCTGGTTTTTTAAGATAGTGTCTTTTTTAAAGTAAGTCTTTGTTTGTGAGGTGTTTATTTTTTTTTATTTTTCAATTTCAACAAATCCATTTAGAAAATTTTCCAACTCATTTTGGATACTGTCAAAATATTGTTGACTGGTATAACTTAATAATTGAACTGTGCCATTTGGACTTGAATAATAATATCCAAAGTAAACAAATTTAATTCCCTTAATAGTTCCTTGAAATGTTAAGCAAAGTATTTTTTTATTGTTTACAATTCTATATTCTGCATTTGTTTCTTTAACATCCACTGATGCTTTTTGAGCATTCAGTAAGGCAATTTGTCTCATGTTTTCAAGGCTGATTTGGGTTTTTTCTGTAACCATCATTGCATAACCTTCTCCGGATTTTAGATTAAACCTATATTCGGGCGTTTTTTCATTGTCTTTATGAGGAGAGAAAGTCCATTTGGAAGGATTCATAAAGACACCAACATTGAAATTTGTACTTTTTACTAAAAATGTTGCTTGACTTGTTTTGATGAATTTATTTTTATTTGTTGTCAATGAGTCAGTTGAGGTCGAATTGGTGTTATTGTTGTCATCGGAATATTTCCAAGTACCATTGTCAAACAGAACTACTTCTCGTCCATTATCAGTAAGAGCTTTGGTTTGAGAAATTGCACTATTTGAAATAGCTAAAAGGCAAAGCATTAAAAAAAGTTTTTTCATATTTTGTTGTTAAAATGTACGTGATTTGTGTTCGGATTAAGATAAAGCAGATTTTGGTTTCTTTTTTATATCACTAATTTAGCCGTTTCTTTAGCTATTCCAATGGTTGCTATTGACCCACTATTAAATCTCAAAAAGTCGGATTCAATTCCATCGCTGAAAATTACGCCACTTGTTGGCATTAACGATTCAATGGTCAACTTGTTTTCTGTTTTTATGATTCCTGCTGTTATTCCAATTTGTGTTCTTATACTTTGAAAAGGCTCTCTAACGGCAAAAAGTAATTCATTTTCATTGAGTTTTGGTCTTTTTGGTTTCAAATTTTTTTCAAATAATCCCGTGATTCCATACGACATGTTAAAGATGGAACTTAACCAACCCGTTGCGCCAGCTGAAGTAGAAACTATTAAACCACTCGATGATTGTTCCTCAATATTATTGTTGAAAGCTATTTTATATTTGGCAGAAATATGGGTTGATGCCCCAATAAACAAATCATTGAAAGCCAAAAGGCGTTGGCCGTCATTGAGCTTTGCTTCCGCAAAACGCATTGTTTTTGAATGGTATTGATTCGTGATTACATTTTCAACGCCACCTATAAAAGTATTCGTGTCGAATGGAAGCAAGACACCATCGTATCTTTCTTTGTCTGGATTTACGGCAATAATCGGGAGGTTTTTAGAGTATTTGGCGGTGTTTGCCACAAGCCCATCTTGTCCAATAACAATGATTAATTGGTTTTCTGAAAAAATAAAGGATGAAACAAAATTTCTTTCCACGATTTTGTTTTTGATGACTTTTGACAGCTGTAGTTGCAACGATTGCAATGAGTTTTGAAAAATTTCATTTTCAATTTCGTAATCGTTGAAGTTTCCTCCAAGTCTTTCAATATAAAATTTTGCTTGCGCTTTGGTATTAAATCTTTCGATTAATACTTCCAATCGTGTTTTGTTTTTTACAATTATCGCATATTCAATATTCATCTTTTTTTATTTCTCGTTCAACAAAGAATCCAATAAATCGGGACTTATGTTTAAGTTTCCAATTTTATCGGCATTTTCTGCCAACTGTCTAAAAGCAAGTGAAATATTGAATTTCGGGTCAGGATTATTGTTCAAAGCCGTCAATATTTTCCAATCGATATCTTTGTATGGTTTCAAAGTTGCCTCAATCACATAACCTTGGGTTTCCGCTTCTATTTTGTCATTTTCTGTTTTCTCTTCGATTAATAGTTTTCTTTGATTTTCCACAGAAATATCAGCTTCCAATTTCATTTCCCGCAACTTTCTGTCGTTTTCGGCCTTTATAACTTCCGATTCCATTTTCTTTTCCGTGATTTGCTTTTGCTTTTCTTCAATAGCAATTTCAGTATTTAGTTCGGTTTCCTTAATTTTTCTTTCTTGCTCTACGGCAAAATTTCTTCTTTCATAAATGGCTTGATCCGCTTCCTGTTGCAATTTTTCCCTGGTTTCGGTTTCCAATGCTCTCGACATTTCTGGAGTTGCCGATATTGCCAAAATATTGGCTCCCAAAATTTCTATTCCCAGCATATTTATGGCGGTAGAATTTTTCAATCCTTCAATAATACTTTCTTCAATCGTTTTTGCCGAACGGATGGCGTCTTTTAGTTTTATCCCATGAATAAAAGAAGAAGTTGCCGTTTGGGCCTCATTGATTAGTCTTTGGTTGAGTTTTTCAATATCGTTCTTTTTGTATTGTCCATTATCTTGAACAGTAAAATCCAGCACATCCGACAATGTTTTAGGATTTGTAATTTTATAGCTTATTTGTCCTTGAATTGTAACCGTTTGATAATCGTTAGTTGATTCACTGAATATAAATGGCAAATCATTACTTCCCATTGGAATGGCTACAATGGAACTATTTGGCGAAAAATAGAAAAACGAAAGTCCACGACCTTCTCTTTTTATGTTTCCATTTTTAAAATGCAAAACATAAGTCATTGCATCAAATTTTATGTGTTTAAATCCAAACATATATATTTATTTTAGTTTTTATATTCTTTTTTATTTTATTCAAAACTAATGATTTTACTTACAGAAACCTAATAATTCAAGAAATAAATTATTGATAATCTGTTATTGTTACATCGGTTGGTTTGCCGTGTTTAGACATTGCGAGGAATGACGCAATCGCATTTGTTGCTCACGAAATGGGTACAGAATGCAATTATGCTAACTGTGTTGGGGCATATCAGCGCGGTCGGGTTTTTGTTTGTGTTCAAGAGAGGAACGCTCGCGTGGGACTTAATTATTTATTATTTTTTTTATTTCTGATACCCATTCAATTTCATAACCCATTAAATAATCGGAATCAGATATTTCTAAATATTTTTTTGCAAAATTTAATTTATTGCTTCCATAATTTTTATTGAAGAATGTTTTTAAAATGTCTTTTTCTGAATCCCTCAAGTCTAATGCATTTTTCGAATAAACAGATTCTTTATTTATATTTTTTTCCTCTAAAAGAGGAATTAGTTCTTCGTTTTCAGAACTAAAAAACTTAAGTGTCTCTATAAAAATTTCTGAGTTCAATGAATCTTCGATTGTTGTTACAGTTGTCAAATCTGAATTTACATCACATAGAATGGAATTGTCTTTTTTATTAAAAACCAATCTTTTAAAATGAAGATTTTTATTTGATATAGCCGAATCCACATTGATACGATTCTCATCAGTATCTATTAAACAAATAATTTTACCTTTTTTATCGTAATCTGAATCTTTAAAAGGGCCAAGTAAATAATTGTAAATTTTCATAACCTCTTCATAACCACCCACCGGTAAAACCCGAAGTTTTTTGTTTGTAATCTCTTCTTGAAAGAAATTTTCAAAATATATTTTTTCTGATGAACCTTCACATATTATCCAATTATATGGAGGGTCTTGAATAATTGATATTATAATTGATTGGATTAAATCATTATAAGATTTGATTCGATAATCAATAGATAAAGGACCTTTAACTTTTGCTTTTTTATGTCTTTCCTTTTCCTGTTTTATGAATTCTCTAAAATTTGATAAACTAAAAAAATCTATAGTTATTTTATTATCTAAACCTTTGTTAATTGAGGTTGCTGTTCCTTGGGTTACAATTGGAAGAAAACCATACCAATGAGTTGTAATTAGTATTTGATGATTTTCTTTGGCTATTTCTATTAATTTTTCAAATTGTTCGTAGCAATTACTAATATGTAAAGATGATTCAGGTTCATCAATTGCTATTATTAAATTTGTAGTTCTATCTGAGTTTTGCTTTAGAAATGAATAGGCTAAGTCAATTAAAGCTTTTCTTTTTTCTCCTGAACTTAATTCATTAACGGCAATTGTTTTTGATGAATTTGGAATTTTTTTGTTTAATACTTTTATAGAAAAATAAGACTCTATAATTCTAGAAACCAAATCGGGCATTGTTAAACTGTCTTTGGACTTTCCCTTATATTTATATGTTCCTAGTACATCTTCAATATTTTCTACAAATTTATCTAAGTGATCATTAATGGTTTTTATAGTTTTTTTAGTTATAGCATTTTCTATTTCAATTTGTATGTTTTTGTCCATTAATCTTTGCATATCCTGAGTCTCTAACTTGGTATAAGTTTGAACGTCTGTTTCCACAGGGATATATAGGTAAGAATAATGTGAAATAATATATTCATAAAAACCTGCGAAGTATTCTTCTAGTTCTTTTTCTTCATATTTTTTATATGGTTCATCATTTATAAAAGAAAGGGTATTTTGATATGATCCAAAAAAACACTCACTTGATTTATATTTTCTGCCTACCAATAATAAAAAATAATCATAAGGATTTACTTGAGTTTTTAATAGATCTCGATGGTTATAAAATTCCTTTATAGTCTCAATATTTTTGTTATCAGAAGTATTCCAGAGATAATCTGATAAAAAAACAGCTTTTTTATATGACTCTTGATCAGCTTTAAGAATGTTTCTTAATTTGCTTTTATGGATTAAAAAAATTGGGATAATGTGAGGACTATTTTCACCTGAGCTTCCTTCAGCTTTTGCTTCAAAATTTATTGACCAGTCTGTGAAAGGTTTTTTATTAAAGAAACAATCTAAAGATTCCAAAATTGAACTTTTCCCTGCGCCATTTTCCCCTAAAATACTTGAAAATTTGGTTCCGTCTGACAATGGGATATAGTTTAATCCTTTATATATTTTGTAGTGTCGAATTATTAAAGATATAATCATTTATTTATTTTATGACTTTCGATTAGTTTTGATTTTGTACTCCCTATTATTAGGAAGATTGTTGTTGTTTATGAATAATTTCAAAAAACTATTCAAACCTATTGATTTTCCTTACAGAAACCTAGCAATCCAATAAATAAATTGCTAAAAATCTGTTATTTACATTTATAGTGACTATTATTTATTCCTTTGAAGTAATCTCTCCTTGCTACATAGGCTGCTTTTGTTGTCAATTTCGTTAAAATCTGCAACGAAATCGAGTGAAATTTGCGAAGAAAATAAAATAGGGTCTTTAAACGGAGAATCATTTAATTTTTGTATTTTTAAACGAACAAATTTTATGCAATGAAGCCAGCAATACTCATCAATAAGTCTGAAATTCTCAAAAGATACAAACCCATTAACCCCAAAACCCACAAAGGGATTCAAGGTCACGCCTTGATCATTGGAGGCAGTTACGGCAAAATAGGAGCGGTGACTCTTTCCTCCAAAGCCTGCTTGAAAACCGGTTGCGGCTTGGTCACGGTGTTCATTCCAAGATGTGGTTACAAAATCGTGCAAACCGCCAATCCGGAAGTGATGGTCTTGACGGATGCCGCAGTGAAATACATTTCCAGAATAGGCTTTGATTTTATTCCGCAAGCCATCGGGATTGGGCCCGGAATTGGCCAGGAAATAGAAACCCACAATGCCTTGCACCGCTTCGTGAAAACCAACGAGATTCCTTTGGTTATCGATGCCGACGGCCTGAATATATTGTCGCAAAACAAACAATGGATGTCGTTTTTACCGGAGAAAACCATTCTGACCCCACACCAAAAAGAATTGGAACGCCTCATCGGCCAATGGGATTCGGATGCCGATAAAATCGAAAAAACCATCGCTTTCAGCAAACAGAACAATCTTGTCATCGTGATGAAAGGCGCTCCCACCAAGATTTTTGACGGCGACACCATCTATGAAAACACGACCGGAAACGCTGCCTTGGCCACTGCCGGAACCGGAGATGTCCTCACGGGAATGATCACGAGTTTGCTGGCACAATCCTACGAACCCATCGATGCGGCCATTATAGGCGTTTACCTCCATGGACTCACTGCCGATATTGCCCTGCCGGAAACGGGTTATCAGGCGTTCCTCGCTTCGGACAGTATCGAGCATATCGGGAAGGCTTATTTGAGTTTGGAGGAAAAATGATCACTTTCCTTTGGAAAAGTGTGATTAAACACATTTTTTCGTTTGAAAAAGTGTTGTGTTTTACATTTTTTCAAATCAATAAATGTATATCACATAAGGTCATTTAAGTTGGGATAAATATGTAAAATCCGTGTTTTTCCGTTTCATCTGTTTCATCCGTGGGCTATATTCACGGTAATGACGGAAGAGATTCAAAATGTAACAAGCTTTAATCATTTAGAAGTACAAAGTTTAAGAATTGTTATTTGTAAGTTTGTAGTTCATAAAGTTGTACCATGAAAAAAGCACTTGAATTAAGAACCGTAAATGTAACGCGCTACATTTCGCCGTTGCGGGAAGGCGGTTCGTTGCCCGCTTTGGCTGAGGCAGATGACGATTTTAAATATGTTTTGAAATTCAGGGGTGCTGGACACGGTGTAAAAGCACTGATTGCCGAGTTGATAGGTGGAGAAATTGCCAGGGTTTTGAATCTGAAAATGCCCGAATTGGTGTTTGCCCATCTCGATGAGGTTTTTGGACGTAACGAAGGGGACGAAGAAATCCAGGATTTATTACAAGGTAGCCAAGGCCTAAATCTGGCACTGCATTTTTTGTCGGGCGCCATTACTTTTGATCCCGTAGTCACGCAATTGTCTCCTGAATTGGCTTCGAAAATAGTTTGGCTGGATGCTTTTATTACCAATGTAGATCGTACGTTTCGCAATACCAATATGCTGATTTGGCACAAAGAATTGTGGTTGATAGATCACGGAGCCTGCCTTTATTTTCATCATTCCTGGTCCAATTGGGAAAAGCACGCCCAAAGTCCTTTTGCATTGATAAAAGACCATGTTTTATTGCCGCAAGCGAGCGAATTGGCAGCAACGGATCTTCTTTTTAAAAAGTTGCTCACCAAAGAAATACTGCAGGACATTGTCAATTATATTCCAGAGGATTGGTTGCATTGGGAAGATACCGATGAAACTCCGGAAGAAATAAGAGCCGTTTACTTCAACTTTTTGTGGACGAGATTGAACCATTCCCAAATTTTTATAAATGAAGCCCAAAATGCAAGAGAAAAACTTATATGAATATGCCGTTATTCGCGTTGTGCCAAAAGTAGAACGAGAAGAATTCCTGAATGTAGGCATCATTCTGTTTTGCAAAAGAGCCAAATTCATAAAAATGCTTTACACTGTCAATGAAGCAAAATTAGTATTGTTTTCGGAAGATTTTGATTTGGAACAACTGGAATTGAATTTATCCTCTTTTCAAAAAATTGCTCACGGAGGCAAAGCAGGCGGGCCTATTGGCGAGTTTGACATTGCATCCCGTTTTCGGTGGTTGACCGCTATCCGAAGTTCGGCGATACAAACTTCGCGACCGCATACGGGTTTGTGTACCGATTTGGAAGCAACCGTTCAGCGCTTGTTCAATGAATTGGTTTTGTAGCTTATAAAAAGAAAATCCCATAAATCATTTAGGTGATATTTTAAAATCTGCGAATTCGCAGATTTTTTTTAGGTTTCTGACTAAAATGTTTTTTAAATTTTATTCGTGTATTGTGTTGATAATCAAGTTTTTTATGGTTGCTTTGATGAAAATTTTTTACCTTTGAGTAAAGAAATTTCACATTAATTTAATTTATATAATCATGAAAAAAATTCACATTATTTGGGTATTGGTAATGGCTTGTGTCCTAAACATGACGTCGATGTTTGGACAATCGGAGTCCAAAAAGAATAAAATTATTGCCGACAGCCATACGGCAAAGGCGGAGTTTATCAAGAAGGACGCTCTAATGAAGGGACTTTTTGAAAACGCTTATGGTTATGTCATCTTCCCCAATGTTGGAAAAGGTGGTGTAGGAGTAGGTGGTGCATCCGGAAATGGCGTGGTTTATGAGCATGGCGTGATGATTGGCATGGCTAGTTTGTCGCAAGTGAGCATAGGGTTTCAAGCAGGTGGTCAAGCTTATCGAGAAGTGATCTTTTTTGAGTCCAAAAAAGAAATGGATCGTTTTAAAGACAGCCGATTCGAGTTTTCTGCCCAGGCTTCAGCAGTAGCCGCTAATGCAGGAGCCTCGGCAGATGCCAAATATGCCAATGGCGTTATGGTGTTTACCATGGAAAAAGGAGGACTCATGTACGAGGCTTCGATTGGTGGACAGAAGTTCAAGTTTAAAAAAATGTAAGTCTTTGAGCAATAATCTCGACTAGGGGAGATTTGACATAAAAAACGGCTGAAAAATTATTTCCAGCCGTTTTTTTTATTTTAAAACAGGTATTGAATATTATCCCAAAAACGCTTTCAATTCCTCGTAAGTCTTGATTTTTGTACTTACTTTTTCTTTGTTCAACACGCTTTCTATTTGTGTTGGAATAGGCAATTGAATGTTCAAAGCCGGTTCCACAACATCCAAGAATTTGATGGGATGGGCGGTTTCCAAGAAAATTCCAATCGCATTGGGATGGTTTTTCAATTCCTTTTTCAAACCTAGATAACCCACTGCACCGTGAGGTTCCGCGATGTAACCGTCGGTTTTGTAGATGGTTTGCATGGCTTCCAAAGTTTCGGCATCGGTATAAGAAAACGAAGAGAAGTCTTTTTTGAATTGCTCCAAATCGTTGTTGTACATTTCCTGGATGCGGATGAAATTACTAGGATTCCCCACGTCCATTGCGTTCGAAATGGTGGCTTTGGAAGGTTTTGGATCGTAATTTCCTTTTTCCAAGAATCTTGGCACGGTATCATTCACGTTGGTCGAAGCCACGAAATGTTCGATAGGCAATCCCAATTTTTTGGCGATGATTCCGGCACAAATATTTCCGAAATTCCCGCTAGGACAAGAAAATACCAAAGGCCTGTTTTGCGATTTCAATTGTTTGTAGGCAAAGAAAAAGTAAAACATTTGCGGCAACCAACGGGCAATATTAATCGAGTTGGCTGAAGTCAGGTTGTGGTGTGCCAAACTTTCGTCCAAAAACGCTTTTTTGACCATGTCTTGACAATCGTCGAAAACGCCGTCCACTTCCAATGCCTTGATGTTTTGTCCCAAAGTGGTCAATTGTCTTTCTTGAATGTCGCTCACTTTTCCGGAAGGGTAAAGAATCACTACTTCCACGCCTTGAACGCCCAAGAAGCCACTCGCAACTGCGCCACCGGTATCGCCGGAAGTAGCCACGAGAACCGTATTTTTATTGTCTTTTTTGTCTTTGTTGAAATAACCCAAACAACGCGACATAAAACGCGCTCCAACATCCTTGAAAGCCATTGTTGGGCCGTGGTACAATTCCAGGGCATAAATGTCTTTTTCAACCGGTACGGTCGGGAAATCAAAACACAAGGTTTCGGCTATGATTTGTTTTAGGGTTTCGGCAGGAATTTCGTCCCCCACAAATTGTTGGATGGCTTCGAAAGCAATTTCTTCGTTGCTCAACTTTTCGATGTTTTCGAAAAAATCAGCTTTTAAAGGCGTGATAGATTCCGGAAAATACAATCCTTTGTCGGTTGCCAATCCTTGTATTACGGCTTCCTGGAAAGAAACTTTTGGGGCATTGTGGTTTAAACTGTAGTATTTCATTTTTTAATTTACGATTTACGATTTACGAAATACGATATTGTAATTCCAACATCGTATTTCGTATATCTAACTTCTTATATAATTGTAACTCCTTCCGGGTTTACTTTTGAAACGTGAATTTCATAAGGCAAATTGATTTCGTCATAAACGGCACTCATTGCCTTGGCGATTTTATCGGCGGTTTCTTTTCCTTTGCTCAAGGCAAAAATGGATGGCCCCGAACCGGATATTCCTGAACCCAAGGCTCCGTTTTCGTAGGCGGCTTTCTTGATTAAATCGAAACCGGGAATCAACATACTGCGAACCGGCTCGATGATTTCGTCGTGCAACGAACGTCCAATCAATTCGTAATCTTGGGTATATAATCCGGCAACCAATCCGCCCACATTTCCCCATTGGGTGATGGCACTTTTCAGGGAAACGGTTTGTTTCAATACCGAACGGGCATCCGAGGTTTTCAACTCAATTTGGGGATGCACCACGGTGGCATACAATTCCGATGGGCTGTCAATTTTGATGATGTCCAAAGGATTGGAACTTCTTACCAAGGTAAAGCCGCCCAATAGGCAAGGGGCAACGTTGTCGGCGTGGGCATTTCCACTGGCCAATTTTTCGCCTTGCATTGCAAATTTCACCAACTCTTTTCGGGTAAAAGGTCGTCCCAACAATTCGTTGATTCCGAAAACCGCTCCGGCCGAACTGGCAGCACTGCTTCCGATTCCGCTTCCTGCCTTGATGTGTTTGTAGATTTCGATTTCGAAACCAAATTCGGTTTCCACTTCTTCCAACATGGCCAAAGCAGCCACGCCAGACACATTGTTTTCGGTTTCCATTGGCAAATCCGCTCCCACGATTTTAGTGATGCGAATGCCTTTGATGTCGGATTTTCGAATAATCATTTCGTCACCCGCAGTGGCTAGACACAATCCAAGTACGTCAAATCCACAGGAAAGATTGGCTATGGTTGCAGGGCAAAATATTTTTATTTCATTCATAATTTATTGTTTTGTATTGTAGAGACGTTGCATTGCAACGTCTCTACCGCAACGTCTATTATATATTTCCAATTCGGATTACGTCGGCAAAAATTCCCGAAGCCGTTACGGCTGCACCGGCACCGGCACCTTTTATCAATAAAGGTTGGTCGATGTATCTGTCTGTGTAAAATTGCACGATATTGTCTTTTCCTTCCAAATTGTAGAACGGACTTTCTTTCGGGATGAATTCCAAGCCCACGCTGGCTTTTCCGTTTTCGAAAGTGGCCACGTATTTCAAACGACAATCTTTGGCTTTGGCTTCGGCCAATAAATTCTCGAAATGAGCCGCATTTTTTATCAATGATTTGAAAAAATCTTCGTTGTTGGTTGTTGCCAAACATTCTGCCGGCAAAAACGATCTGTTGGCAATGTCTTCAATATCGAATTGGTAACCGCTTTCGCGAATCAGGATCAAAATCTTTCTGGCCACATCCACTCCGCTCAAGTCAATTTTAGGGTCTGGTTCGGTAAATCCTTGTACTCCCGCTTCTTTTACAACGTCATGGAACGAATTGTTTTCGTCGAAATTGTTGAAAATGAAGTTCAAACTACCCGACAAAACTGCCTGGATTTTGTTTACTTTATCACCTGAAGCAATCAAGTGTTTCAAGGTGTCGATAATTGGCAGACCTGCACCCACATTGGTTTCGAACAAGAAAGGCGCATTGAATTGACGGGAAAGATTTTTCAGTTTCTTGTAGTTGTCGTAAGCCGATGAACAGGCAATTTTGTTGCAAGTCACCACGGCAACGTTTTGTTTCAAGTACTGCTCGTATGTTTCAGAAACTTCTTGATTGGCCGTGATGTCCACGAAAATACTGTTGCGTAAATTCAATGCTTTTACTTTTGCAATGAAAGCTTGCTTGTCGGCAGTTTCTCCTTTTTCCAATAGCGATTGCCAGTCTTTCAACGGAATTCCGTCTTCGTCGAAATACATTTTTCTGGAATTGGAAACCGCAACGACTCTCAGGTTTATTTTCAGGTTTTCTTTCAGGAATTTCTTTTGTTGGCTGATTTGCTCGATAAATTTTTCGCCCACGTTTCCAACGCCCATTACAAACAAGTTCAATTGTTTGGTGTTTTCCTCGAAGAAGTTTTCGTGCAGCGTGTTCAATGCTTTTTTGACGTCTCTTTCGTTGATGACCGCCGAAATATTTCTCTCGGAAGCTCCTTGTGCAATCGCACGGATGTTGACGTTGTTTTTACCCAAAGTGCTGAACATTCTTCCGCTCAAACCTTGGTGGTTTTTCATGTTTTCGCCCACCAAAGCAATGATGCAAAGGTTTGATTCCACGATGCAAGGGTCGATTTTGTTTTGCGCTATTTCATTGGCGAAAGCCTTGTTGATGGCTTTTTCGGCTTTTTCGGCATCGGAATTTAATATACCAATGCAAATCGAGTGTTCCGAAGACGCTTGGGTGATAAAAATCACGTTGATATTTTCGTGTGACAACACTTCGAAAAGTCTTTTGGAAGAACCGGCAACACCAATCATTCCCGAACCTTCGAGCGTAATCAAGGTAATGTTTTCGATATGGCTAATCCCTTTTACCGGATTGGAGTTGGATACCTCTTTATCCGAAATAAGAGTTCCTTCGGCTTCTGGTTCGAAAGTATTTTTGATGAGAATTGGAATATTTTTTCTCAAAACCGGTTGAATCGTTGGTGGATACAATACTTTGGCACCAAAATGCGACAACTCCATGGCTTCCTGATAGGAAATGTTGGCAATGGGTTGGGCTTGTTTCACGATTTTTGGATTGGCGGTAAACATTCCGTTTACGTCTGTCCAGATTTCTAATTCGGTTGCATCTAAAGCAGCAGCGATGATGGCGGCGGTGTAATCCGAACCTCCACGACCCAAAGTGGTGCCAATGCCTTCGTTTGTCGAAGCTATGAATCCTGGAATCACCACTATTTGCGCTTCATTCGAAGCAAAATAATCGGCAATCAATTCATTGGTAACCTCAAAATTTACGGCCGCCTTGCCATAATTGTCGTTGGTTTTTATCAATTCGCGACTGTCTTTGTAGCCGCTGTTTTTATGGTGTTGTTTTAGGGCTTCGGCGATGATGTAGGACGACAACAATTCGCCAAAACTTAAAATGGTATCGGAAGTTCTCGGGGATAATTCGCCAAGGAGGAAACAACCGTCCAACAAGGTTTCGAGGTGGTTTATGATTCTCTTGATGTGACTCAAAGAACTGCTTTGTTCGCTTACGGGAATCAATTCCTTGATGGCATCCAAATGTTTTTTCTCGATTTCGGCCACGACTTCCTTGAAACTTTCGTCGTTTGAAGCGGCTTTTTGGGAAGCGAGAACCAGTAAATCGGTTACTTTTGTAAAAGCGGAAACAACCACAACCAGTTTGTCTTGTTTTGCTTTGTTGAGAACTATATCTAAAACGAGTTTAATATTTTGTGCATTGGCTACTGAAGTTCCGCCAAATTTTAATACTTTCATTTTGTTGTTTTTATTTAAAAATGCAAATGTTTTTTATACACCTATGAACTCTCTTCATTTGGAAAAAAGTATGGAAACTGGATTATATGTAAAAATGTATACCCCTAAAGGGTAGTAGTAGTTGTAGTGGTGGTGGCAATAGCACAAACTGCCCAGATTTGGGTAGTTATCGAAGAGTGATATGTGTTGCTGTTGTTTGCCATTTGATTTTTCAAAAGTACAGTTTTTTATAAAACTACAAAACCTTTTGTCCTGTTTTTACGAATATTTTAAAAAACACTAGGCTAAAAAAAGAATATGGATTATTTTAACCTTGAAATTTTGCTTTTTAATATTGATTTATTGAATTTTGGTCTCTTAAAAGCGTAAAACTAAATGGACAACACTCATTATATAAGCACCGAAGTTCTTTCCTTGGCAACCCTCCAAGAAATTATTTCGTTTCATAAATCACTGGCGTTATCAGATGAAGCTAGGGTTAATATCCAGAAATGCAGGGATTATCTCGACAAGAAAATGGCTTCTAAAACAAAACCCATTTATGGCATCAATACCGGTTTTGGGGCTCTTTGCAACGTGAAAATATCCAAAGAAAATCTTTCGAAGCTTCAAGAAAATTTGGTCAAGTCGCATGCGTGCGGAACGGGAGACGAAGTGCCGGCCGAGATTGTCAAATTGATGCTGTTGCTCAAGATTCAATCCTTGAGTTACGGGCATTCCGGGATTCAGTTGCAAACCGTGGAACGTTTGGTAGATTTTTACAACAATGATGTTTTGCCTATAGTTTATACACAAGGTTCGCTGGGTGCTTCCGGTGATTTGGCACCTTTGGCCCATTTGGCCTTGCCTTTATTGGGCGAGGGAGAAGTGAATTTTGAAGGCAAAAAAGTACATTCCAGCGAGGTCTTGAAGCGGTTTAATTGGGAACCCATTGTTTTGCAATCCAAGGAAGGATTGGCTTTGCTAAACGGAACACAGTTTATGAGTGCTTATGGCGTGCATATTTTAATGAAGGCCAACAAGTTTTCTTATTTTGCGGATTTGATTGGAACGATATCCTTGGAAGCATTCGACGGTAGGATAGAGCCATTTCACGAGTTGATTCATTTTATTCGTCCGCACAAAGGGCAAATCGTGACGGCCAATCGGGTAAAAGGATTTCTGGAAGGCAGCGAGATTATCAGCCAAGTGAAAAAGCACGTTCAGGATCCGTATTCTTTTAGATGTATTCCGCAGGTTCACGGCGCATCGAAAGATGCCATTGATTATGTGAAGAAAGTTTTCAAGACCGAAATCAATTCGGTTACGGACAATCCTAATATCTTTATCGAAAGCGACCAGATTATTTCCGGGGGGAATTTTCACGGACAACCTTTGGCTTTGGCCCTGGATTTTGTGGCCATTGCCTTGGCGGAATTGGGTAGTATTTCCGAAAGGAGAACTTTTCAATTGGTATCGGGATTGCGAAATCTTCCTGCTTTTTTGGTGGACAATCCCGGCTTGAATTCAGGTTTGATGATTCCGCAATACACGGCTGCCAGC